>MKTN01000071.1:181683-181941 GCA_001898235.1 Gammaproteobacteria bacterium 39-13 | reverse complement strand
TTCGGAAGTTAAAAAATGGCATTCATGATTATCTAATGCAGGAACGGAGAAAGTGTCTGTTAAAATTGTGTCGACATCAGGCCCATACAATCCAATGGCAACCATCTTTGATGACATATCTTCAAAAGTAACTTTTGAAAAAATAGCAAATTTCTTAAAACTTTGTGTGGCAAAGGTGAGCATGCCCGCCGGCATTTTAAGATAAAAATCTGTCGGTTCTTGAACAGGGTTTGCAAATAAACTAAACAAGCTTTGCAT
>MKTN01000071.1:103941-181629 GCA_001898235.1 Gammaproteobacteria bacterium 39-13 | reverse complement strand
GCTGACGTTGCAGGTTATTTGTCCTTGCAAGAAGGATTTCGCATCGGGGCCTGTAATGCGTAAAAGACCTATTTCGCTGCTTAGTGAGGTTATGCAATTTTGTTTGTCAATTGCCTTTAGTTCGTGCTCGAGATCGCCAAAATGGATTAGTTTTCCCTCTGAAAAAAAACCTCCCTGAGCGCTTAAAAAACTTTGCCATTGTTGCTGCATAATGGGCTATCGCTGGTCAATTAGATACGGTGATGATATGGTAGAGGCCTTAGCGCATTGAGCGCAAGCCTTAAATATATTATTTCTTATAGTCCTATTAGTTTTTTGGCTGACAAATCGTGTTTGAAAAAGTCAATGAAATTCTTCATTTTTGGTTTGGAACAGATAAAGAGAACTTTTTAAGCCACTCTGATAAATGGTGGAAAACTGATCCACAATTTGATGAAGAGGTACGAAAGCGCTTTGGTGAGGTGCATCATCTGGCCGCTGAAGGTGAATTAGCTGTATGGCTTAACCAGCCTCAAAGTTGTTTAGCTTATATCATATTGTTAGATCAATTTTCTAGAAACATGTATAGAGGGACGCCGTTGGCATTTGCCCAAGATCCCTTAGCAAAGGCAGCTACTTTTAAAGGGCGTGAGCACAAACTAGATAAAGAACTGAACCTTATTCAAAGACAATTCTTTTATCTGCCTTTAGAACATTCAGAAGAAATAAATGATCAGAAGCTTTGTTTGGTTCTCATGAAGCAATTGGTAGATGAAGCGGCAAAGGATCATCCTCAATGGCTGAAAACAATGGAACAAGGTTTTGATTTTGCAAAAAGACATTATGATATTATTTTAAACTTTGGTAGATTTCCCCACCGGAATGAAATTTTAGAACGCGAAAGCACTCAAGAAGAATTATTATTTTTGAGCTTGCCGCATAGCAATTTTTAGGTAGTTAAACTTATATGGTAGAGAATAAAACCGCAGAGCGTATTCGTTGGGCATGTCGGCGAGGCATGTTGGAGCTTGATTTATTTTTAGTTCCCTTTTATGAGCATTGTTATATTTCTCTTTCTGAAGTTGAAAAAAAAGTTTTTTCTGAATTATTAACTGCAACAGATCCAGAACTACTTTCATGGCTCATGGCACATAATGCGCCTGAAAATGAGGAAGTGGCCTTAATTGTTAACAAAATACGCCAATACAGGCTTTCAGGCCCGCATACTCCCCTCTAAATTTTTAGCGACGCTTGCAGCGATAAGCTATGTCGTGAGTAGCTTAAGCCTTCTTATTTTATCTGTTGACTATCCTATTCTATGGTTAGCAATCCTTTTACTGACCATGAAGGCATTTAAGTGCATTTTTGGTACTTGCTTAATGAATAGCGCCCAAGCTATAACATTCTGCCAGCAAATAAGTCCCAAACAATGGCGTCTTGTGAACCGTGCAGGTAAAACTATTTTAGTAGAGAAAGTTAGTCATTACCGCTCGCGTTGGTTAACGGTGATAACATTTAACCAGAAACAAAATAAACAGAAAATAACAGTTGCATTAGCTTTTGATGCGCTGGATAAGCAAAGCTATAATCAGTTATTAGCAAAGCTATGGCAAAGATAAAGGCGAATGTTTGCCCAATTTTGCGCTGCAAATGAGGCATAGTTTGCGCAATTTTTTCAAATAGAACTGTATAAAGTGAGCTGAAAATGAGATCCCTGTGAACATCTTCAGCTTTAGCCACATAGCCTTTTGCCGATTAAGGGGTGACGCAGTAACATTTCTTAATTTGTTAGAGGCATCATGCGGCAAAGGATACATCCTCCACAGCGCTCGAATATTGATAACGAACTTGTTCAACAAGTGCGCCTTGGGGATAAGCAAGCTTTTGATGTGCTTGTACAAAAATACCAATTTAAAATTTTAAAATTGGTTAATCGTTATGTGAATGATCCTTCTGAAGCCATGGATGTTGCGCAAGAATCCTTTATTAAAGCCTATCGTGCGCTCGATAAGTTTAGAGGTGAGAGTGCTTTTTATACATGGCTATACCGTATTGCAATTAATACAGCTAAAAATCATATTGTGTCTCAGAGTCGGCGTATTATTGAGGCAGATGTAGAAGTAGTTGATATGGAGCAAACGCTGATTAAAGGGAATTTGAAAGATTACTCTGCTCCTGAAAAGATTTTATTAGATGTTGAAATAGAAAACGCAGTAAATGAAGTTATTCAGCATTTGCCGAAGGAGTTGCGTACTGCAATTACTTTAAGGGAGTTGGAAGGGATGAGTTATGAAGAAATTGCAGGAATTATGTCTTGTCCTGTAGGAACGGTTCGGTCAAGAATTTTTCGCGCGCGTGAGGCAATTGAGAGGCGGATAAAACCCTTACTCAATAATGAATAGGGAAAAGGTGAGTTATGCTTTTAGATGGAAAAAAGATACGATTACGAAGGCTGAAGTCACAAGTGAGTGCAATGATTGATGGTGAATTGCCAGAAGCAGAGAAAGAAGCTCTGGTTAATGAGCTTAAAACCAATGTGGAGTTGCAAAAATCCTGGTATCGTTATCATGTGATAAAAACTGTACTGCAAAAGAAAAATGGAAAATTAATATTTTCGCAAGCAAATACCCTTTCAAAGCGGGTTAAAGCTGAATTAGCTAAAATGGATTTTTCATCTAGAGCATTAGGTTTTGATACGCCTATAGTAATGAATACTTCACATCCTGTTACTTTATTACCTATCAAGGATGTAAAGCAGGGCTGATCGGTAAATTCTATTCTTTTTGGTCATAAGTTCATGACTATCTATCTTTATTTTCAAAGAAAACCATCGCGGCTATAAGCGAAGATGACATGCTTTATCGCGCTAGTTAGTACGGTTATCTGTTTATACTAAACACTTTTATCTATTTTATATTATCATCCTCTCAAAGCTATTTTGAGGGACATTCCATGTTGTTATTTTCAGATAAAGCGAGTAAAGAAGACGCATCAACAAGTGCACCCAGACAAATCGATTTGACTGCGACTTATGCGATAGCCAGTGGGATGCGCAATAATTGTGGTTTGCACTCAATAGCACACACATGGCTTTCTTTGCCTGTGGAAAAAATACGTCAACTATTTGAAACCTATCCGATTTTTAATCGATTGATGCTAAGATTTTATCAATACCATGAATTAGCAGGTGAACCAAATCTCACAGATTTTCTTTTATTAAATAAGATATTTAGTCATCCATGGGATAGAGAGTTGCTGTGGGGACAAGTACTTAGAGAAGAATTAAGATCGATGCTTTTAGCTACTGATGAAGGTGAAGAATTTGGTGTCGATGATCTTTATGATCTATTGGACGACACATATATAGGGCAAGATCTCTTGCATGTCCTTACCAGAAAAATGGGGGCTATGCTAACAGTATGCAATCCTATTTATCCGGATGTTGATCCTGTGATGCATTTTCCGCCAGAACATGATGAAATCCCGTCTTGGGAAATTCATTTGTATCATTTAGGTAATCATTTTAATTTTGATTATCCGACTCAAGTAGAAAATGAACAGCATAACGATAGAAGAAAAAAAGCAAAAGCATTACTTGGTGCTGTGTTAGAATTTAAAAAAGAATCTGGTTTATATGATTACGAAAAACAGAGCGTTTCTATTAAAGCAAATATGCGTCTCGTTGAGAAAAAAGCGCTTCCTGCGCTGAAAGCTAAAGCGCAAGAGCAAGAGAGTCGGAAATCAAAGCTACAAGGACCTTGAAGTTTTAATCAAAAAATCTTTTAGCGCTTGGTTACAGGCGCTACTTTGATCCACTATTGTTAAATGACCTGAATCGGGGATGATAACCATTGATGCATTAGGGATCCGTCTCATATATGATTGTTTATAAGCAATTGAGGTGTAATCTCTATCTCCTGTCATGATCAATGTAGGGCAGAGCAATGAGGGCAATTTTTCCATGACATCCCATCCTGGAAATGCTTTTAAGGCATTCAAATAAGCTTGCGGATCATTTTCCAGCCAACGGCTAATAAAGATTTCTCTTAGTTGAGATTGTTCGGGCTTGGGAAATACTCTATTTGCAAGTGTTTTACTGAGTTTTTTCATCCCAAATAATTTAACACTTAAAAATCTTAGGTAAAAATTAAGTTTAAATGCCAGTGAAGGAAATTCAACTTTAGGTGCACTGTTGATAATTGTCAGTGATTGCACAATATCGGGGTGACTGAGAGCCAGCTCGAAGGCTATCATGCCGCCCAAGGAATGTCCGATTACATGCAATTTTTTTAATGCAAGCTGCTGTAAAAGTTGTGAAATATCGTCAGTAAATAACGAGATTGAATAAGGCAAATTAGGTTTATCGCTTTTGCCATGACCACGTAGATCTACGACAAGGATCTGGTAATGTGCCTTAAAATAATTGAGCTGATTTTCCCAATCTCGACCGCTAGCACCAAGTCCATGGATAAATAGTAATGTATTCAGGTGCGTCTTATCACCATACATTTCGTAGTACAGTTTAATGTCCTTGAGTGCAATAAAGGGCATCTTCCAGTCCTTAGCAAATTTTCAAGATGTACCAAAGCAGTTTAGAGTAAGAGATATTCTCCCTAGTAATTATAAGCAAAAGACATAGCGTGCATAGTAGGGGGAGGGGCTAAAAGTAGTAAATGCTTAGTCCATTTTTTATTTTTCTGTCATTTAGTGTATATGCTTGCTCGGAACAGCATGTTTTTTGGCTATTTTTTGGTGTACTCAGCGTATAAGCAGTATTTTGTTAGTTAATTAACAGATGGTATAATGAGGTCTTGGAATCCCGAAATGGGAATGAATGGAATCCACCATAAAAACGAAAACATACTGCACCTGAGGGTGTAGGTGGAGAAAGTAATGAAGACCATCCTTCCATTGAAAACACTCAAGCTATGGTTATTGATCCTCCTTTTAAACGGTTTCTTTATTGGCTCCATTATGGCGAGAGAATTACCGGATTTTACGCCAATTGTCAGTGGGGCGGGCAAAGCTGTAGTCAACATCACGACCATTAATAAAGAGACGAAAAAACTTGTTCCAGATGATTTGCGTGATGACTTAGAGGGAACCCCTTTAATGGAAGTGTTAAAGCAAATGTTTGGCGACAAATTAGACGAAAATTTATCTGGTAAAGGGCCAGGTTTAGGATCGGGAACTATTATCTCATCAGACGGGTATATTGTTACAAATTCTCATGTGGTGGATGGGGCAGATGAAATTTATGTTCGTTTACAAGATAGAAGAGAATTTACCGCCTCTGTGGTTGGTAAAGATGCAGGAACAGATTTAGCACTTCTTAAAATTAATGCAGATAACCTGCCATTTATTAATTATGCAGATAGTGGACAGGTCAAGGTAGGTGAATGGGTAATGGCAATTGGTTCCCCTTATGGCTTTGAAAATTCCGTATCAGTAGGCGTGGTAAGTGCCACAGGAAGAAGCTTAGGTAATGAGCGCTATGTGCCTTTTATCCAAACAGATGCGGCTATTAATCCGGGTAACAGTGGTGGGCCTCTTTTAAATATGCAAGGAGAAATGATAGGTATAAATTCTCAAATTATTACTGAATCAGGCAGCTTTGCAGGACTTTCCTTTGCAGTTCCTGCGAATGTTATAAAAACTGTTGTTGCTCAGTTAAAGCTGCATGGCAGTGTTTCTCGAGGTTGGTTGGGCTTGGCTTTTCAGGATTTAGATAGAAATTTAGCTGATTCATTTGGGTTGAAGGTTGCTAAGGGGGCATTGATTTCAAAAGTGATCCCCGATAGCCCAGCGGCCAAAGCAGGCATTAAAGAAGGAGATGTAATTACTGAATTTAATGGAAAGGAAATCATTAAAGCAACTGATTTACCTCCTATCGTAGGTATGCTCCCTGTTGATAGTAAAGTGCCTATCAAGGTGATCCGTTCACAACGTGAATTAAGCACTTCTTTGGTATTGAGTAAATACACCAAGCCAGAAGAGGCTGTATTATCCAAGAAAGAACTTATCTCAAACCCATTGGATAAATTCCATCAAGAGATCAGCGTGAGGGATTTAGAGGAATTTGAAAAAGCAAATTTAGGTCCCGATCAAGGTGGGGTGATGGTAATGAATGTGCGTGGCAAAACTTGGGCAATGGCTGGGGTGCGTCGTGGTGACATTATTATGCTGATGAATAACAAGCCAGTTCGTAGTGCTAAGGAATTTTATAATGTAATGGAGAAATCAGGTGGCGAGCATGCGCTTCCTGTTTTGGTTACCAGACCCGGGGATATTCAACGATTCCTTGCAGTCAAAATGAATGATGGCTAAAAAGAGCTTTCATTTGCTCTCTTTGCTTATTAAAACCCCTTTTTAAGGGGTTTTTTATTTTACTAGATAACTATTTATATTAAAATAACTGCTTAGTTTTGATAGAGCAATCTTAATTACTAGCTCATAGCGGGTGGGTTCGCGTAAAATACGGTACCTTGGTATTTCACAAATAAGGTTAGTTTACTACCGTATATGGACCACATACGTAATTTTTCAATCATAGCCCACATTGATCATGGAAAGTCGACTCTTTCTGATCGCTTAATTCATTTTTGTGGCGGTTTAACCGATCGTGAAATGTCTGAACAAGTGCTTGATTCGATGGATATCGAGCGTGAACGCGGCATTACGATTAAAGCACAAAGCGTCACTCTAAAATATAAGGCAAAAGATAATAAAGAATACCAATTAAACTTTATTGATACCCCTGGGCATGTTGATTTTTCCTATGAAGTATCACGTTCTTTAGCTGCTTGTGAAGGTGCATTACTTGTTGTAGATGCAGCCCAAGGTGTGGAAGCACAAACTGTTGCTAATTGTTATACAGCAATTGAACAGGGGTTAGAAGTGATCCCTGTCCTTAATAAAATAGATCTGCCTCAGGCTGATCCTGACCGTATTATTCACGAAGTGGAAGAAATTATTGGTATTGATGCGCATGAAGCATTGAAAGTAAGCGCTAAAGCAGGCATTGGTATTCATGAACTTTTGGAACAAATAGTGGCAAAAGTACCTGCTCCTAAAGGTGATCCTCATGCGCCACTACAAGCGCTTATTATTGATTCATGGTTTGATAGCTATTTGGGCGTCGTAACCTTAGTTCGAATCAAAAATGGCGAGTTGAAAAAAGGCGATAAGATTCGTGTGATGTCCAGTGGACGAGAATTTTTAGTCGATCAATTAGGCATTTTCACACCTAAGAAAGCTTATCAAGAATCTTTAAAAACAGGTGAAGTTGGTTTTATCCTGGCTGGGATCAAGGCAATTGATGGTGCGCCAGTAGGGGATACCATTACATTGGTAAAAGAACCTGCAGCCACGGCATTACCAGGGTTTAGTAAAGTTCAGCCAAAGGTTTTTGCAGGGTTGTTTCCTGTCAATTCGGAAGATTTTGAAGCATTTCGTGAGGCTTTAGCAAAGCTGAACCTGAATGATGCTTCTTTATTTTATGAGCCTGAAACCTCTCAAGCGCTAGGGTTTGGTTTTCGCTGCGGCTTTTTGGGCATGCTTCATATGGAAATTGTGCAAGAACGCCTGGAACGTGAATATGATCTGGATCTTATTACAACAGCGCCTACTGTGGTATATGAAGTTGTTGTTAAAAATGGTGAAACACTACTGATTGATAACCCTGCGAAATTGCCTGATCCAAGCAGTATTTTAGAAATGCGAGAGCCTATTGTTGAGGCGCATATTTTGGTTCCGCAAGAATACTTAGGAAATGTGATTACCCTGTGCATAGACAAGCGCGGTGTTCAGACCAAGATGCAATACCTGGGATCACAAGTATCCCTAGTCTATGAACTTCCCATGAATGAAGTGGTATTAGACTTTTTTGATAAATTGAAATCAGTCAGTCGTGGTTATGCTTCTTTGGATTATAGTTTTAATCGGTTTCAGAATGCTTCCCTAGTCAAAATGGATATTCTAATCAACAGCGAACCGGTTGATGCGCTTGCACTGATTGTACACAAAGACAAATCTTATCAACGTGGTCGAGATATCACGAATAAGATGAAGGAACTGATCCCTCGGCAGATGTTTGATGTCGCTATTCAGGCGGCCATTGGGGGACAAATCATTGCAAGAACAAGTGTCAAAGCATTGAGAAAAAATGTGACTGCAAAATGTTATGGTGGTGACGTTTCTCGAAAACGTAAGCTTTTAGAGAAACAAAAACGCGGGAAAAAAAGGATGAAACAGGTAGGTAGGGTTGAAATTCCTCAAGAGGCTTTCCTCGCAATTTTACAAGTGGATGATAAGGAGAGGAAATAATAATGCCTATGTACACCGATTTTTCTTCGCTCTTAGCTGGAGCAACGCTTATCAGTGGACTGATTTGGGCGGTTGATAGTGCGGTATTTAAACCCCGACGTATTCGGGCAACACCGCAAGGTGAAGAAATCCACGAGCCTAAACTAGTTGAATATGCACGTTCATTTTTCCCTATTTTGTTAATCGTATGCGTTTTGCGTTCTTTTATTGCTGAGCCTTTCAGAATTCCTTCTGGCTCAATGAAACCTACCTTGTTAGAAGGGGATTTTATTCTTGTTAATAAATTTACCTATGGGGTCAGACTGCCTGTCTTTGGTACTAAAATCATCAAAGTAGGTGAGCCTAAGCGGGGAGATATTTTGGTGTTTCGTTTCCCTAATGACACCTCAATTGATTTTATTAAAAGGGTGATCGGGGTTCCGGGTGATAAAATCAGCTATAAAGACAAAGTCGTGTATTTGAATGGGAAGCCGCTAGAGCAGGAATTTTTAAGTTCTGTTTATGATACAGATGTTGTTGGTCATAGCTATGCTCTAAAACATAATAAAGAAATATTGCCTGATCACCCACATTCAGTCTATGTCGATACCTCAAGACCTGCACTGTCTATGGATGAGATCACTGTACCTAAAGGCATGTATTTTGTGATGGGCGATAACCGGGATAATAGCGAAGACAGTCGGAGCTGGGGGTTTGTGCCTGAAGATCTTATACTTGGAAAGGCATTTTTTATTTGGATGAGTTGGGATTCGGCATCCAAAGATATTCGCTGGCACCGGATTGGCCATGTGATAAATGATTAATCTATGACACAGCACATGTGTTTTCGGGTAGACACCAAGCCACGCAACCCGCCTACGTTTAAAGCTAGGCAGCCCCATTATCTGACCTGTCGCAGCATTTGTGAAGGGCGGATGGGGAGTGTGCATAAAGGTAGATGAGGATTGTGGGATGGCGAAGGCAACATTCCCGAAAATGCATGAGCAAACTATAAGGGATGATGATGAATAAATATATGAAATCAATGCGTGGGATCACTGTTTTAGGGATGCTCATCACGGTCGTTTTATTAGTTTTTGTTGTTGTGCTTGGCATTAATTTAGCGCCTCCTTATATTCATCATTTTGCTGTGCAAGATGCAATGGAAAGTTTGGCGAAGGATCCTGAACTTAAGAGCATGTCCAAAGCGAAGCTAAGAGATATGTTTCTGAGGAAACTTCAGGTGAATTACATTACAAATATACCTGCAGACAAACTTGAAGTGACCAAAAAGGATGGCAAAACTGCTTTAACGCTAAATTATGAAGTTCGAGTTCATCTGGTTGCGAATATAGATGCTGTTATAAAATTTAATGAAGAGGCATTGGTTGAGTGAAAAATAGTTACTTGCTCCCTAACCTGACCAACAAAACAGAACATTCAGTTTTGATCGAAGCTTTCATAAAAAAAGCGTTGAAAAAGCGCAGCATATATCAGTATATGAGTATTTTGAAATGCATTTTTTGTCCAAAATTGGCCAAAAAAAGATGTTCTTTTTCGATTCAGAGTGAGCAGTTACCGTGAGAATTCAAGATCTGGAAGTTTTACAGCGGCGAATTCAATATGAATTCAAAAATAGAATGCTGCTAGAGCAGGCACTGACACACAAAAGTGCGCATCATCGAAATAATGAGCGTTTGGAATTTTTGGGTGACGCTATCCTTAATTTTGTTATAGCTGATTTTTTATATCAGCAATTTTCTGACGCAACTGAAGGGGAATTAACCCGAGCTCGAGCCAGTTTAGTTAAAAAAACAACCTTATCAGAAATTGCTGTTGAGCTTTCTATTGGGGATTATTTACATCTTGGCATAGGTGAGCAACGAAGCGGAGGATTTAGACGAGAATCTATCTTGGCCGATACCTTAGAGGCAATAGTTGGGGCCATTTATTTAGATTCAGGATTTGAGCAAAGTAAAGATTGTTTGGCTCAATGGTTCGCAAGCCGCTTAGTTCAACTTAAACCAGAAGAGCAAGAAAAGGACCCTAAAACACGTTTGCAAGAATGGTTACAAGCGAATCAAAGAGCTTTACCTAAATATCATGTGGTTTCTATCACAGGAGAACCACATTGCCAAATTTTTACTGTGAGCTGTGAAGTGGATGGGATCCTTCAAATAACAAAAGGGTATGGCTCAAGTCGAAGATTTGCTGAACAAGAAGCTGCACGAAAAATTTTGGAGTTGATTAAATAATGAAACCCATCGAAATAGAAGAGATCTGTTCTGATAGCAACCCCGAAACGATATGTGGTTTCATTGCTATTGTAGGCCGTCCAAATGTGGGCAAATCTTCTTTGCTTAATTCTATTTTAGGTAAAAAGGTGAGTATTACCTCCTTTAGACCTCAAACAACACGCTATCAAGTTTTAGGGATTAAAACACAAGATAATATACAAACAGTCTATGTGGACACACCAGGGATCCATTTGGGAGCTAAAAAAGCACTAAATAGACAAATGAATAAAATTGCTCATCAAGCATTGATTGATGTCAATGCCGTTGTTTTTATGGTAGAGGCTTTGAAATGGACAGATGAAGATGAGCATATTTGCAAAACATTGAAGAATACGCAATGCCCGCTGATTGTTGCTTTGAATAAAATTGATTTAGTGCCAGATAAAGGTGCTCTTTTATCTTTTATCGAAAAAATTTCACAATTACTACCGACTGCACAAATCATGCCGCTTTCGGTTAAAAAACAGATCCAAGTAAATGAGCTAGAGAATTTGTGTCGAAGTTATTTGCCTGCCAGCCCATTTTATTTTCCTGAAGATCAAATCATTAATCATAGTGAACAATTTCATATTTCAGAAATTGTTCGTGAAAAATTAATGCGCCTATTAGAAAAAGAAATTCCTTATGCGACCTCTGTACAAGTGGAAACGCTTGAGCATAAAAAACACCTTATTCATGTGAATGCATTGATATGGGTTGAAAGAGAAGGGCAAAAGCGGGTTGTGATTGGGGAAAAGGGAAGTAAACTCAGGGAAATTGGTATTAAAGCGAGGGAAGATTTAGAGCGCTATTATGGAAAAAAAGTGTGTTTAAAATTATGGGTAAAAGTAAATGAAAGCTGGTCAGACAATATGCATGCATTACATAGTTTAGGGTATGTAGCATCCTAAGTAAGAGGCAACAGTGACAACTGAGCTAAACCCTGCTTATATATTGCATATTCGTCCCTTTAAGGATTCCAGCGCGCTATTAGACTGCTTGAGCTATCAACATGGGATAGTATCGCTGGTTGCTCGTGGCGCAAAGCGTCCTCGTTCGCAATGGCGAGGTTTGATGCAGCCTTTTATACCATTGCAAATGGGATGGATTGGGCGTGGTGAATTAAAAACCTTAACTCAGCTTGAAGCAGAAAAAATCTCCCCTAAATTGACAGGGACTAATATCTTGCTGGGGTTGTACTTAAACGAATTATTGTTGCGCTTGCTCCAGCGTTTTGATCCACATCCACAATTATATCATGATTACGATACCACTATTCATGCCATTTCTGTTTTGCAAAATGGTGATGAACAACAATTTATTCTTCGTCAATTTGAGTTAAAACTTTTGGCAGAATTAGGGTATGGATTAGATCTTACGTGTGATGCTAAAACACAAGAAAAATTAGCACCAGAATTGCTTTATACTTATGATCCTAATATTGGTATTATTGAAAATTCTGATAATCTTTCAAAAGAACAGATTGTTGTCTCTGGCGCGAGTATTATTGCCTTGCATAATGGACATTTTGATTCAGCGCAACTGCGTGAAATGAAGAAATTAATGCGTTTTGTATTGGCGCATCATTTAGGTGATAAGCCTATACAAAGCCGAAGACTATTTAGTCGTTCTCCTAGCAAGTAGATTCAATACTAGTGGAATGATTGAAAATAAAAGGTGGTTCAAATAATGAATAATAGAATCTTGCTTGGGGTAAATATTGATCATGTCGCAACCGTTCGGCAGGCTCGAGGCGCTATCTACCCTGATCCTGTGCACGCGGCGATTATTGCTGAACAGCACGGAGCTGATGGAATTACAGTGCACCTTCGTGAAGATAAAAGACATATTCAACCAAGAGACGTGCGCATATTAAAAGAAGTTATCCAAACAAGGTTAAATCTTGAAATGGCTGCAACTAAAGAGATGAGTGATTTCGCTTTAGAGATCCTTCCTACCTATTGTTGTTTAGTTCCTGAAAAAAGGGAAGAATTGACGACAGAAGGCGGATTAGATGTACATTCTAAAATAAATCATATTACCAATGTTTGCTCAGTTTTAATGGAAAAGGGTATAGAAGTCTCGCTTTTTATTGACAGTGATGAAAAACAAATTGAAGCTGCCAAGAAAACAGGCGCAACTGTTATTGAGCTGCATACTGGGAAATATGCAGATGCTAAAAACGAGAAAGAAAGAACTAAAGAATTGCTTCAATTGCAAAAAGGAGCGCAGTTTGCGCATCAGTTGGGGTTACAGGTTAATGCAGGGCATGGTTTGCATTATCACAACGTCCAAGACATTGCGGCTATTCCAGAATTTGTTGAATTAAATATAGGTCATGCACTTATTGCTCATGCCATTATGGTAGGCTTCCCTACAGCGGTGAGACAAATGAAAGCGTTAATGGTAGAAGCACGTATGCAGCATGTTCATAAGATATGAATATTATTGGCATAGGCACAGACATCGTCGATAAAAATAGGATCTCGCGTTTACTAAAACGTTTTGGTCAGAGGTTTATTGAAAGAATTTTATCTGAGGAAGAGCGCAAAGTAATAAGCTTAATATCTGATCCGACAGCATATTTGGCTAAAAGGTTTGCTGCAAAAGAAGCGGTTGCTAAAGCCTTAGGGACGGGAATTGGCGCGGTGACTTTTAACGAAATAAGCATTTTGAATGCAACAGGTGGTAAACCCTATGTAAAATTTGAGGGTAAATCAAAACAGTTTGCGAGCAGCTTAAATATTCAAGAGATCATGATTAGTTTATCTGATGAAAAAGAGTGCGCTTTGGCGTTCGCAGTAATTGTGGGTATAGGTAACGCCAAAGCGTAAAGCAAAGTAATTTTAGTGATTTAAAGAAAACTTTGCAAAATCTTGAGTAATTTCATCATTATCATTGTATTCTACAGGGATATCTTCGTCGTTAAATCCCATTTCTGCTGCTTCTTTTTGATCTGCTTGATATTGGGTAGCTATCGGTAGATATTCCTTTAAACCGCCATGCGTAGAAGCGATTTGTGTCTGTGGTTTATCTTCAATCACCTTTGATAAAGTGAGCCATTGTAAAGAATCTATTTCTTTGGCACGCAACGATAATAGAATTTTAGCTGCTTGCCAGTGGCCTAAGGAAATAGCAAGTTCTAAAGGTGTTAATTGAGATTGGTTTTTTTGCTTGTACCATAATTCCATTAATTCATGAGGACCGATTTTATCTTTAATGGCTTCTAATGTTTTTACAGCATTACATCGTATGAGTAGATGGATAAAATTCTCTTTTTCAACTTCGTTACATAAATTTAAATCTGTACCGTCTTCTAATAGTACCATGACACACGCTACATGATCTTGCTTGGCTGCAATTACCATTGCTTTTGCTTTAATGCTAGGATCTGTTATTCCTTTTTGCTTAAAAATTAGAAGAAATTGAGCCAAAACATCTACATTACCGCATTTAGCAGCCGTTGATAAGCATGTATCTTGGCTAGCGTTTGCTAGCAACAAAAAATTTGTCTCGATTTCTTTTTCGGTGCAAATGGTTTTTAAAAGTGTTGTCGCATTTTTTTTAGCAATAAGGTGCAAAATCGACCAACCAGAGACTGTTGTGATGGTGATATCTGTTTGTAAGCGAAGGAGCATATTTGCCAATTCAAGATGGTTATTGTCCAATGCGTGATAAGCTAAAGTTCTGCCTAACTCATCTTTAAGATCGACGTATTTTGGGTCGATTGTGGTGAGTGCCCCCTGTTTGGCTGCCCTAATGATTTCTGGAGGTAATGTTGTAGAGGAGCTTGAGGAGAAGGCGTTAAGCATGTGTGTTTCCTTAGCATTACGCAGATAAGATCTGCCTTTTTCTGATGCAAGGTATTTTATGCGAGTAGATTTCTTTTTACTAGTCTTTCAAACTAACATTTAGCAGTTGACAAACTCTATAATAAAGTGATGAATGGCCACTTATCTTAAATAATCCCTTATTAATCAGTCTATTATTGTTCTCGACCAATGACTTTGTTATTTAAATAAATTATAAATATAATGCTAAAAATTAATGAAAATAAAATTTAAATGATAGGGGAATATACATGAGTTTATCTAGCGTATTGAAACAGCTTCATTCAGGATTAGAATCCGTAAGTGGACCCAGCCGCAAAGTGCGACTAGAGCAAATCGGCAAGTGTTTCCATGATCTTCATTTAACAAAAAACGATGAAAAAATTAAATATGATAAAAGCCCTAACTTCGGTTTGCTCAGTGAAGTTACCCAGCAGGTTTATCGTGAATTGATATCTGATTCAGGAGATCAACCAGTACTCTTCTACCCAGGCACGAGATCAAGAGAAGTTTCATGTTATGAGCTAAATATCATTCGCGCGATTAAGACGCTGCAAATACCAATGGATTTTAAATTTGCTGATAATGAAGAAACAACGCATGAATTTTCTGAGCTAATGGGACTTATTTGTAAAAGAGTACATAACTTTTTTAGCAATAGACGCTTAAATATTTCGCCAAAAAGTTATACGCAGGTACTCGCTGATCTAGCCTCAATTGACTTAGAAGCATCACCAGAATTAAAAAGAAATAGAGACGATTTACTAAAGGCTATTTTTGACAGAGCCTTACATGATCAAAGAACGCACACATGGCCAACCTATGAAAACATTAATTTGTTATGGGCCAATGCCATCCATAGTTTAAGAGATGGCGGGTATACATCTTATTTTTCATGGTCCACAGTCAAATCAATTTTAGTTAACATTGAATCAAAAATTCGATCTGGTGATTTTGAGCTGGATAAGATAGCTGCGCGGCAATTGTTCCAAGTTTATGCAGCGAATTATGATTCACGAGTGGAGTTCCCTGCTGGCTTGCTGGAAGAAATGCAAAAATTCTTGCCTAGTTTTGAAGAAGAGACACATGGTTCAGGCTTTGAAAAAAAGATTGAAGAAGAATTCAAGCAGGTTTTACCAAAACTAAAAGATCAATATCCTGCTATCAACTGGAATGCATGTATAAGATATGACAATCCTATTACAGAATTTGGTATGGAGGCTGATATTTTGTTTTTACACCCACAGACAGGTGTAACCGTAGCGATCCAGGTAGATGGAATAAAATTTCATAGTTTTCCTTTTTATGATAAAACCCAGGCGAAGATTAACCAAAAAACTAAATTTCGTGATTATTGTTTTGGAAATACGGGTTACCCGCATTTTGAAATCAGTGACGCTGAAGGATATCATGCAGAGAAAATTGCTCGAGAGTTAAGAAATCTTGTCGTGTTTCCTGTTTATTACAAGACACAGGAGAAGCATCTTCAGCATCTCGCAGAAAGTAAGGAAAATTTACAGCAGCGAACAGAGAATTTATCATTAACGCATACAGAGGCTCTTGAAAATATTTGCAAAAATACAAATAGATTAGATGGGTTCGATAAACAACAACAGCAATTAGCAGAAAAGACGTCGACATTGAAAGAAACGGCTGATTTTATTTTCCCTAAAGAAGAAATTTGCAAAGATACTCTGGAAATGCTTAATGAGATTGAGTTGGCGATTAAAAATACGCAGAGCGAACTTCTTGAAAAGAAGAAAAACACTCTCCAGGATGCTTCTGTTTTGCAATCTTTTGATAAAGATGTGAGCAAAATGGCAGAGTTGATTGAACAATTTGCCCCTTTTGTGAGAGATCTCAAAGCTCCTATTGAGGCTTTGGAATCGCAAATCAAAGAACTTGACTCGCAAGCAGAAATTGCTTCGCTCCGTTGTGAGGAAGTTGCACAAGCATTGAAAATTGCACAAAAGAAAAGTGATGAATATGATGCTCCTCTAAAAGAAAGAAAAGAAAGTTTAGTTAAGTTGCAAAAGCTTATTGGCTTGGAAACGGAAATGACAATAGAGGATAGTCGTTTATTGAATCAATTCGTGAATGATTCAACATTGGATGGCTTATGCAAAAAACCTTCCAATAAAAAAACGATCAAGCATGCAAAAAAAGTTTTAAATACTAAGGCTGCTGAACTTAAATTGAGTGCTGAAGCGCTTAAAAAAGAGATCAAAGAGTACCAAGAAAAACAAGACTGTTCAGCGTTATTTGAAAAAAGAGATGAGGCTGATAGAAATCATCGGTTAATCCTGGAAGAAAAACAAGCTTTAGTAGATAAACTAATAAGTTTAGAGCGAACCCTTAAAGATAATAACCCTGGCAAGAGAGTTTTAACCAGCTTTAGTGCGATACATTCTAAAGTGAATGATATGATAGGCAACTTAGAGAACAATCTTGATGCTATATCAATTGATGGAGAACAGGTCGAAAAAATTGAGAAGCAACTTGATTCTCTCAGTTTATCTGTTGAAGAGCTTGAAAATAAAATAGCAGCTCAGATCAAGAAAATTCGGGAGAAATTTATCGCTGAGGCTAAGGACTTAGAGCGACAAAGTTTAACTCTTGGGTGGTATCATCATACTCTTCATCAATGCTTAGAGAGTGATAAAATTGCTAAAGCAGCCCCTAAGGAATTTAAAGAAATTGAAGAAATCTTAGCTAGTGCAAAAGAAATGGCAACAAGAAAACAGCAAGAATTCAGGCAGAAAAAAGCTGAAGTAGCCCGCAACTTAAAAGGGTTAGGTTGCAAAGAAGCGGCAATGCTCTTAGAAAGACTTGAAACGAGTAGCGGGTTTTCACACATTCGAGAAATTGAGAAAGAATTTGAAATTTTGAGAGAAAAAGCTTTATCCCAAATTCCACAGCAAGATGCGAAAGATGATTGTTTGAAAGCACCTAGCCCCGTGATGACGCATGGTTATGAAATGGCAAGAAGATCTATGCCTGCCCAGCCAATGGTTCCATCTTCGACGGGGTATCCTGGTCCTGGATATGGGCATCCTGGCTATGGATATCCGACTGCACATCCGTCTATGGGGTATCATCACGCACCGATGACAGGTTATTATGTTATGGCGCCGGGGCAGGGTTATCCTGTGTACCCTACAGGAGCGCATAATCCTTATATCATTTCACAGAGCCCTCAGCATGGTTATCAACCACACTATTATAATAATGGTGGTTCTAGTGGATTCCCTCCTAAACCCTACCAGTGAGGGTTTAGGTTTTTTGCAACGCTCGAATGAAGCAATCTTGAACTGGATTGCTTCAGATATAAGAGTCTTGTCAATCGGATTTTCTTTTAGCTAATAACTTAGAACAAAAAAATCAATTTGTAACAGCCAACAATTCTTTATTATTTTTCACATATTGTTGTAGGCGATTAATTTCTTTGTTTAATTCCACCATCAAAAAATTGATGTTATCCAATTGTTTTTTGGCTAATGCGGTTTCAACTGTTGCGACAGCGGCTTTAAGCGCAGGAACACCACAGTAGCAGCAGGCTCCATGTAAGCGATGTACATGTTCGCGCATATTTTTATAATCTTTCTTGGTAAAAGATTGATTGATATTGGTTTGTGCTGATTTTAAGCTTTCTACTAGACCCATCAGCATGTCTTTAGCTAAGGTGGTCTTATTAGCTGCGAGTTTTAAAGTTTGCTCCCAATCAACCGGAATACGAGGTTTTTCCATTGACGTGGTAGCATGAGTTGTACTTTGGCATTGTCCATCCTTAACAAGTAATTTTTTGGTCCATTGTTGGATAATTCGATATAAACTTTTTTCATCAATAGGTTTGGTGAGATAATCATCCATGCCAGCTCTAAGCACAGCCTCCCTTTCTGCTGCAAGGGCGTGAGCCGTAAGGGCAATAATAGGAATATGATGCCCGGGGAGTTCATTTAAGCGGATGCGATTTGTGACTTCCAAACCGTCTATTCCAGGCATTTGAATATCCATAAAAATTAAATCATATTCTTTATTTTCAATGAATTTTAATGCTTCATAGCCGTTATTGGCACAATCAACTTTTACGCCTAAATTTTCTAAAAGAGCAGCCACAAGTTTTAGATTGGATGGATAATCGTCAACTGCTAATACAGCAATCGCATTTTCTGAAGATTGTTGTTGTAATGGACATTCATTTCTTTCGAATGAAGGATTCATTTCGTTCTCTAATTTTTCAGGAGAAGAGATTAATACCTCTACGAGTGCATCATGCAATTTTGTTCGACGGACAGGTTTTGCTAAGCAAATAGCAGCACCAGAACTTTGCAGTTCTTCATAAATTGTTTGGTCTGTGGTATTAACAAGAACACCTACGCGGCAATTAAATTTACTAGTGGCTAAGTGCGTTAAATCAGAAATAAAAGTACTGTTCGGATCTAATCGATTAACTCCAATGATAATCATATGATAGGGTTTATCAAGATTTTGTGCATTTTGTAGTGTATCATGAATGTTATCGGCATCATCTACTTCTGTGACGCAAACTCCCCATGACGAGATAAGATGATTTAAACTGAGTCGAGTAGTTGGATGTGTTTCATAGATGAGTATGCGAAATTCATTTAATTTTTCATTATGTTTAGGAGGTAGTATTTCATGGACTTTATTAGCAACAAAGGTAAACCAAAACGTAGAGCCTTTGCCGGCTTCTGATTCAACGCCAATCTCGCCACCCATTTGTTGTACTAATCTTTTTGAAATAACAAGCCCAAGGCCGGTTCCTCCAAATCGTCTCGTTGTGGTGGAATCTGCTTGAGTAAATGCCTGGAATAAAGATTTTTGTTCATCAATAGACAAACCTATACCAGAATCTGTAATACTAACGCAAACGACAATTTGATCGGCCATTTCCTTTTCTAGCATGATTCTGACGACAACATTACCTTCTTCGGTAAATTTAATCGCATTGTTGACAAGATTAGTAATAATTTGTTTTAGCCTTAAATGATCGCCAACAATTTGCTCAGGAACGTCCGAGTAAATCATAGGAACAAGCTCTAAACCTTTTTCATGCGCATTCGGAGCCATTAACATCAAGGCGTCTTCAACACATTCTCTTAGATCCATCGGGACCTGATCGAGAGAAAGCTTTCCTGCTTCGATTTTTGAGAAATCTAAAATATCATTGATGATGGAAAGTAAACTAAAAGCGGATTTATGAATGGTTGAGAGATAATCGCTTTGTCTTGGATCTAATTTGGTTTTCATCAACAAATTAATAAAACCAATCACCCCATTTAGAGGGGTGCGTATTTCATGACTCATATTGGCAAGAAATTCAGATTTTACCCGACTTGCAGTTTCAGCCTCTTTTCTTGCCATTTCTAGCTCGATATTTTGGATTTCAATGGTTTCCAGTGTTTGTCTTAAATCTGCTGTGGCCTGCTCTACGCTTTGCTGCATTTCTTCATGCGCTGCTTTTAAAGAAGCCGCCATGGTGTTGATCCCAGCTTCTAAATGGCGTAGCTCGCTACGTGCATTCGTATAAACGCGCGTATCAAAGTTCCCATTCTTAATTTTTTCAACTGCTGCAGCCATTTGCAAGATAGGACGAGTGACGTCGCGTCCCATACGAAAGGCAAAGATACCGCTGATACCTAATCCAATTAAAACAATTACACTACAGGCAAACAATACTTGATATTGTCGAATAGTTGTTGTCATTCTCCCCAATTCAATACTAATCCAACCAAGTACATTGTCATGGTTTTCTGCATGATCATAAGGAGAATCTGCATAGGCATAATCCTCTATAATAACATCACGAATAGTGACTGGTACGGTAAATAATAAAGAATTTCCCGTATCAGCCATGGTGATGCCATGAGACTGATCACTTACTGAGAGAATATTGGTAGGTGTTTGGTGCTCATGTCCAGAATGAGCAAGTAGTCTTCCATCTTTGTTAAAAATAGAAACTGAGCGTACTTCTGGTTCAGATAGGGCATCATTAGCAAGTCTTTGTAAGGTATGTGTATTACCTGAAAATACTCCATATTCGCTAGCAGGTGCGAGCTGCAATGCGATGGCGTATCCTCTGTCTCTAAGCGCTTTTTCTAAATCTTGAATTCGCGTGCTCGTGAAGTACGCGCTTAGTAATAATGATATTGTGATAGTAGGTACTAGGGTGAGGAATAGTACTCTACTTTTAATGCCCCATTCGTTAACCATCGATTACTTTTCCAATTTCTCAATAGTTGATTTAAGCTGTGACTCGCTTTCAATTGTCAGACCCAAAGAGCGTGCCACTTGATAATTGACTGCTACAGAAAATTCTTCAGGATAATGCGCAAAACTCGGTTTTTTATTTGGATTTTGAATGATAGCCAAGATTTGCTTGGCAGTTTGGTCAGCAAGTTGCTTTGTCGTTGAATAAATGGCAGCGAGGGCGCCATTATTGACATAAGTACGTGAGTAGCCCACTAAAGGAACACGTTTATGAAATGCAGTCAGTAACATGCCACGGGTAGTTTTAGGGTTATAGATTCTGTTATCGGGTATAGCTAAAACAATTTCTGCGTCGTTAAGCAAGGCGTCTAATACCCCAACTGGGTTTTCAAATTTATTAACATAAACCGTTGTCAGTATAAGATTTTTTTGTGAAGCCAGTTTTTGTAAAATACTGCGTTCTGTTAGAGAGCTAGGCCCCAATAGGATGCCAATATTTTGTTTTCCTTCTTTAGGAAGTAAACTTTGTAATAAATTTAATTGGCGTTCTAGCGGTTGATCTAAATAAATCACAGAAATTGGAGATTGAGGATCATCTAAATGGCGATGATGTTCCTTTAAGAGATAGTGAAAAGTATTTTTTCGTGTTAAGACACTCAATATGGGTGCTTTGGTTTGTGATTTAAGTACTTTATTCAGTGCCTCGGAACCAATCGTGACAATGAGACAG
The DNA here is from genome assembly GCA_001898235.1 of Gammaproteobacteria bacterium 39-13. Lineage (GTDB taxonomy): Bacteria > Pseudomonadota > Gammaproteobacteria > Berkiellales > Berkiellaceae > Berkiella. Next base: position 160,279 of record MKTN01000071.1, on the reverse strand, counting down.
CTATCTTTTGATTGTTCAAAGGTCTGAGGGTTTTGGATATTTTCTGCAATAATATGAACCAATTTAGGTTGGCGCTCGGGTTGTGAATACAGAGAAGCCTCAATGCGATGTACCATGCCAAAATGACTATTGCTGGATACCAACGTAATTGTTGAGCAGGCAAAGGCATGCGACTGCCATAGCTGCAGTGCAGCGAAAAACAGGGAAAGCAAAATTGTATGATATTTAGGCATTCTGGTTTTTTACTCATAGCAGTCGATTTTTAGGCTAGGCGTCAGCCCTTGAGCAAGAGGAGTGTATACAAAATACATGACTGTTGCGAGATGGGCTTGGCAACAATCTGCCTATGCCTAAGGCGGACCTAGCCATTAAGACCCGTCGAAGCTTTTGCTGGGGGCGTCTTAAATTTGAATGCAAAGAGTATATACCTTTGGCTTTAGGGGTTGGCAATAACCTTTAGAAAATAAATTGTTGGATACTAAACTTAGACGGTTGTTATATTAGTTGCTAAACTAATAATTATTTACATTATCTTTATCACCCCCAAGGAGCCTAAGGTGGAAAAAGAAAAAATAATCATGCTAACTGCCTTTGCTATGCTAGGGATCCAAGGTTGTAAATGGAATGATGATTTTCGTTCTCGAGAACAACCAGGATATTTACAACAGCCACAGTACTTAGAGCCGCCTCCGAGGCCAACCTTGAATAAAGAATCAGAAGATTATCAGGGAGATGATACTCATAAAACTGAAGACGATGAAAGAAATACGCATATGCCTGCTATTGATAATTTATCGCCGATACCAGAGGTACAAGAGAACTTCTAGTCTTTGTAACTAAGATTCTCATCCCTTCGCTAAGAGCAACGACGAGAGAAGTCCTAGCCCTCTCCCGTAAAAGGAAAAGGGGGCAAGAGGCAAGAGTGTTGGGGGCTGAGAAGACGAGGGCAAGAGAAGCCCATATTTCCCCCCACTTGTTAACGATAAGTGGGGGGTATGTTATTAACTATTTTTCTCAACAGTTCCGCCAGTAACTTTTCCTGTAATAGAAGATTTATCATCTAGACGCACAATGCCGGTACCTGATTCGAATTTAACATTACCTTCAATTTTTGTGCCTTCTAGGTTCAAGTATTCTTTCTCACCAGAGCGGCTTTTCTCGATGGTAATATCATGCAAAGTGCTATTTTCAAAATTAGTATTTGTGCTTCTTACCTTAATAGGTTCTTTGAAAGAGGAACCTTTAGCACTTAAATGACCATGGATAGTCACTGGGCCATTAAATTTGCTGTCTTGCGCTTCCAAATGACCATTTATACTTGTGGGTCCGCTTAAGGTTACATCTTTAAGCTTTGAATCACCGTTAATGGTGAGCTCATGTAGAATAGATTCTTTTGCGTTAAGCTTACCGTTTACAATTAAGGAATGAGCAACTTTAACATTATTTAATTGTAAGTTACCTGAGTGGTGCAAGTCTTTGAACTCAGCACTGCTAAGTACAGCATTGCCAAATTGCATATTTCCCATGCTTTGATGGTTACCTTCTTTGCTGTCAGCAAAAACAGTGGAAGCAGACATAAGGCAAACCAAGCTAAGGGTGGCTAATGTGCTCTTTTTCATAACGATCCTTATTTGAATTGGCAAAAAGAATGGATAATCTCAGTAAGTATAACAATAGTTAACAAAAATGAGATATATACCCTTCCCATTTTGTCTTTAGGCTTTGTTGGCAGCGCTCATCGCAACAGTCATGTATTTGGCATACACTCCTGTTACTCCTCGCTTGCCGCCTCGCCTAAAAACAAAATGGTTTGGGTACTTCCTTTTGTCTTTAGGCTTTGGCAGCGCTCATCGCAACAGTCATGTATTTGGCATACACTCTTGTTACTCCTCGCTTGCCGCCTCGCCTAAAAACAAAATGGTTTGGGTACTTTCTTTTGTCTTTAGGCTTTGTTGGCAGCGCTCATCGCAACAGTCATGTATTTGGCATACACTCCTGTTACTCCTCACTTGCTGCACTGAAGCGAGACATAGACGGGGGATTAAAAGAAATTGGTAATAAAGACAATTAATATGCCTATAGGAGCAACATAACGGATAGTCGCTCTCCATGAAGCGTAAAGCCAAGGAGATTCACTATGTAATTCTTCACGCACATCAGGTTCTTTCATTACCCAACCAGCAAAAATACAAAATAAGAAGGCACCGATGGGAAGCAAAATATTGGTGGGAAGATCGGTTAAAACCTGGAAGATCCCCCAGCGTCCGAATACTTTGATATCTTGCCAGATGTTAAATGAGAACACAGAAGCCAAACCTAACACCCATGCAAATATCCCCACATAAAAAGAACCGCGAGGGCGAGAAATGTTCCAGCGCTCTTTTAATAACGCGACTAAGGGCTCTCCCATTGAAATTGAAGAGGACCAGGCCGCAAAAAGAAGCAAGATAAAAAATAATACACCTATTAATTGAGATCCTGGCATGTGGCTAAACGCGATCGGCAATACGTGAAACATGAGTCCAGGGCCGCTTTCTGGTGTTAAATTATGCGAAAAAACAATCGGGAAAATTGCTAACCCAGAAAGAATGGCAACGAGGACATCCAAAACGGAAATAATCATTACTGTTTTTACTAAATCTGTTTCTTTAGAAAGATAGGATCCGTAAATTAAAATACAACCAGCACCTGTTGCTAAGGAAAAGAAAGCTTGCCCTAAAGCATCGATAACTGCGCGCGGCGTTAAATCTTGAGGTCTAAAGGCAAATAAAAATTGAAAACCTTGTTTAAAATTACCTTCGAATCCAGCATAAATAACCAATACAATTAAAACTAAAAATAATCCGGGCATCATCCAACGCGAAGCACGCTCAATCCCTGCGTTTACGCCAAGCGCAACAACGAGCATTGTCAAAAACATGAAAATGGAATGCCATAGTGTTAATTCCAGTGGAGAAGCAAGTAGTGTTTGCCAAGTAGAAACAATGGCATCAGGCGTTGCTTGGACAAAAACACCTTTTAAAGCATAAACAAGATATGCGATTGACCAACCAGCAACGACGCTATAAAAGCTCAATACCAGTACTAAAGTAATAGCACCTAACCAGCCTAATCCTTGCCAAGCTTGAGAACTACGTGCTTCAATCGACAGTGTTGCTAAGGTATTTACTGGGTTTTGTCGGCCGCGTCTACCAATAAGGAGTTCTGCAATCATAGCAGGAATGCCGATCACGATGATAAAGAAAAGATAGGCTAAAACGAAAACACCGCCGCCATTATTGCCAGCCATGTAGGGGAATTTCCAGATATTTCCTAAGCCTACTGCAGCACCTGCTGTGACCATTATGAATGCAAAACGTGAACTCCATAGACTGCGGGGTGATTGGTTTTGATTATCAAGCATTGCTTTTTACTCTTCCCATTTTGAATTTATGCTTTATTGTCATCGGCCTGGTTTGAGCATACTTACTGTATGATGATAAAAATGGGTAGACCCAAAATTTTGATATACTCTTTCCACTTTGCGTTTAGGCATTGTTGGTTACATCTCGCCTAGAACCACTGATTCGAGTATAAATTACTTTGCAGCGCTGGACGATACCATCAAACCAAAAGAGCTGCAATTCACATTTTAGAAATAAGTAAGGTAGATAATGAACGTATTTGTGTTTGATATCGAAACGGTACCTGATGTGGTGACTGGGCGGCGGCTGTTAGGTTTAGAGGGGCTTTCTGATGAGGCGGTTGCGGCGGCAATGATGAGCCACATCAAAGAAGCAACCGGTCAAGGATTTGTGAAACATCATTTACAAAAAATTGTTGCTATTTCTGCGGTTTTTCGGCAAGGCAACAGTTTGAAAGTATGGTCCTTAGGTGAGACAACATCGACTGAAGCAGAAATTATCCAGCGTTTTTATGCAGGGATCGAAAAGTTTTTACCCACTTTAGTTTCTTGGAATGGGGGGCAGTTCGATTTACCTGTTTTACACTATCGCTCTCTTTACCATGGGATCACGGCACAACGATACTGGGAGACCGGCGAGCGAGATACCAGTTTTAAGTATAATAACTACCTTAATAGGTATCATACCCGCCACGTCGATCTCATGGATACACTTGCAGCATTTAGTCAAAAAGCCTTTGTGCGTTTAGATGAAATGGCGGTGATGCTTGGGTTCCCAGGCAAAATGGGGATGTCTGGCAATCAGGTATGGGAACATTATTTACAAGGCGATATCGATAATATTCGTTATTACTGTGAAACTGACGTCTTAAATACCTATTTAATCTATCTTAGATTCCAATTAATCCGTGGTATTTTATCTCACGAGCAGTACGAAAATGAAATTCAACTGACAAAAAATATTTTAAATCAATCGCAAAGCGCCCATCTCCTTGAATTTTTGGAGGTTTGGAATGCAAACGATGCTAGTAATTTTCGTTGAGGCTGGATAATTTGCTGCGCAAAAGCTGAACTTTTGCTTGCAATTATGGGGGGAGAATGTCGATTCTTCTCCTTAGTTATCCCAATCGTTTTATCAGAATGTAGTTTCGGAAATTCGCCGAGAATTGTTGATAATGTTAATATAACGTCAAGGTAGTTGATTAGAGTAGGTGCTATGTCTCATCGAAGAAAACCCATTCCCCAAAATCCTGTTGAAGTAGAAATTACTGGTTTATCCCACGATGGAAGAGGGATAGCACGGCAAGATAATAAAGTGATGTTTGTTTTTGGTGCTTTACCGGGAGAAACCGTAAACGCCAAATTTACTCGTTGTCATTCAAGATACAGTGAAGCCACAACAGTTGATGTAATTAATCAAGCATCTACTCGTGTCGTACCCAAGTGTGAACATTTTGGATTATGTGGTGGTTGCCAATTACAACATTTAGCACCAAGTAGCCAGATTTTACACAAACAAAAAATGCTTGAAGAGCAACTCGTTAATCAAGCTAAAGTCACGCCAGAAGAATGGCTGCCTCCTTTAGTCTCCACTCCATTTGGTTATCGACAAAAAGCGCGCTTAGGGGTACGTTTTGTAGAAAAAAAAGATGCGCTATTAATTGGATTTAGAGAGCAAGGAAATAACAAAATAGCGATTATTGAAGGCTGCGAAGTATTAGATCCACGTGTGGGATCTCGCATTAAAGAACTGCGTGATTTAATTAATTCCCTTGAAGGGAAAATGCATATTCCTCAAATTGAAATTGCCATTGGCGAAGAGGAAGTGGCTTTAGTTTTTCGTCATCTTGCCCCATTAAGTGAACAGGACATTGCCGCATTAACCACCTTTTGTGAAAGGTTTCATTTTTCACTTTATTTGCAGCCTCAAGGAGTGGATTCGGTTCATAAAATATGGCCCGTGAATTCGTCCTTAGCGTTGCGTTATGTGCTAAAAGATCAACAGCTAACCTATCATTTTCATCCTTTAGATTTCACTCAGGTTAATCAAGAAATCAATCAGCAAATGGTGAACCAAGCGCTTACGTTGTTGAATCCTTCCTCAAACGATTCTATCTTAGATTTATTTTGCGGATTAGGGAATTTTAGTCTGCCCTTTGCGCAAAAGGCTCATGATGTCGTGGGGGTGGAGGGTACGGCTCAAATGGTCGCTCGAGCAACAGAAAACGCTCGAAATAATCAACTAACTAATATAGAGTTTCATGCCTGTGATCTGAGTAAGGATTTTGCTGAACAATCATGGGCTAAGAAGCAATATACCAAGATAGTACTTGATCCGCCTCGTTGTGGTGCAGAAGAAATAGTTAATCAGATATCTCGGTTTAACGTGAAAGAAATTTTATATATTTCATGCAATCCTGCTACCTTTGCACGAGATGCGGCTATACTTGTTCATCAACACGGGTTTAGTTTGGCAAAAGTAGGCGTCATGGATATGTTTCCACATACCGCGCACGTTGAAACGATGGGGTTGTTCCGTAAACCCTAGCCAGTGATAAAAAGAGGCAAGCCCCACTGTGTGGGGCGCTGATTTTGCAGGATTTCTAAGGGATAAGAATGGTTAAGATAAGGGACGATCTCCCCAAAACAAGTGATGGCAGTATTGATATCCAAAAGTGGGTCGAACGAATTGGATTAAATCGTCCTGCAAAAGAACAAACATTGCTCAAACAAGCTGCACTTTTAAACTTAGAGCATGGCGGACATCACCTTACCTGCGTCAACGAGTCATGTTTGCGTCAAGGACTGATGACAGCTGAAACTTTAGGGACACTTGAACCGGATATAGAAACGTTATTAGCTGCAATTGTTTATTTTCCTGCACATTATGGTGAACTGAGTTTAGAAGAAATTAAAAACACATTGGGTGCAGAAGTTTCCAATTTAGTTTCTGGTGTTATCCATATTACGACTCGCACGCATCAGGCCAAAGGCACAAGTTCCACCGCTTATCATGATAATTTACGTAAGATGCTACTTGCTGTTGTTGAAGATGTTCGTGTGGTATTAATTAAATTAGCCGAGCGGATCACATCTTTACGAGCAGCGACAGTATTAGACAAAGAAACCCGACATCAATTTGCCTTAGAAACAAGAGATATTTATGCGCCACTAGCAAATCGCTTGGGCATAGGTCAAATTAAGTGGGAACTAGAAGATTTTGCATTTCGTTATCTTGAGCCAGAGGCTTATAAGCACATTGCAAAATTGTTAGATGAAAAGCGCCTTGATCGTGAAATTTATGTTAAAAATGTGATTGAACAGTTAAAGCAAGCTTTATCAAATGAACATATTGAGGCTGAAATTACTGGCCGTGTGAAACATATTTATAGCATTTGGCGCAAAATGAACAGAAAAAATTTGGATTTTTCTGATATTTATGATGTGCGTGCGGTGCGAATATTAGTTCCCGAGGTAAGAGATTGCTATGCTGCGTTAGGGATAGTGCATTCATTATGGCAACATATTCCTAAAGAATTTGATGATTATATTGCAACGCCTAAAGAGAATGGTTACCGCTCACTTCATACTGCGGTAATTGGACCTGAAGGTCGTACTCTAGAAATTCAAATTCGCACCTTTTCGATGCATCAAGAAGCAGAATTGGGTGTTGCTGCGCATTGGCTTTATAAAGAAGGTGGTAAGCTTGATCCTGGTTATCAAAAGAAACTTAATGCTTTGCGGCAAATTTTAGATTGGAGCGAACAAGCGCAAGATGGCGATGTGAATGAGCTATTATTGCAGGAATTATTAGAAGATAGGGTCTATATTTTTACCCCACAAGGTGATGTGGTTGATCTGCCTCAGGGGGCAACTCCTTTAGATTTTGCTTACCATATCCATACTGATTTAGGTCATTCTTGTCGCGGAGCTAAGGTAAATGGATCGATTGTGACATTAAATTATCCTTTATCTTCTGGTGAGCAAGTTGAAATATTATCTGTTAAAAGTGGGACTCCTAGCAGAGATTGGTTAAACCCAAATCTAGGCTACTTAAGAAGTGCACGTGCTAGGGCTAAAGTTCATAACTGGTTTAAGCGTCAAGCGCGCGATCAAAATGTTGCCCAAGGTAAAGAAATGCTTGAAAGAGAATTTAAGCGAATGGGGCTAGAGATCGGCGGTTTAGGCAAAATTCTAAGTAAATTAGGCGTAAAAAGTATAGAAGATTTATACGCTGCCTTAGGGGGCGGAGATCTTCGCACCAGCCAGATTGTGAACGCTTTACAGCGGGTAGAGACCCTTGAATCAGCAGCTGAAGATGATATTACAGCTCATCTGGCGCGCCCTTCTTCTTTGCAGCAATCGGAAATTACTATCCAAGGCGTAGGGAATTTATTGTGCCATTTTGGACGATGCTGCAAACCTTTGCCGGGGGATCGTATCGTTGGATATATTACCTTAGGTAGAGGGGTGACCATCCACCGTCAGGATTGCATTAATGTGCTGAATAAGCCAGAGGAAGAACAGCGTTTAATACAGGTTGACTGGGGTGAAACAAGAAAAAATGTATATCCTGTCGATATCAATATTAAAGCGTATGACAGACAGGGATTGTTACGCGATATTACCTCTATATTAAGCAATGAAAAAATTAACGTGATTGCTGTGAACACTTTGACAAACAAGGATGATAATATTGCGAATTTAGTGTTGACCTTGGAAATATCTGATCTTGGCGCATTAACTAATATATTAAACAAAATAGGGCAGTTACCGAATGTTTTAGAAGTGCAGCGTTTGCATTCAACACATTCAGATACTCGAAAATAATAATGAATAAAGCAGACACCACTATTCAAGAATTGCTTGATATTATGGCTCGCTTGCGAGATCCCGTTCAAGGATGTCCATGGGATAAGTCACAAACTTTTGAATCTATCATCCCGCATACGCTAGAAGAAACTTATGAAGTTATTGACGCGATTGAACGCGCTGAACCTCAAGATATTAAAGTTGAGCTGGGGGATTTGTTACTACAAATCTTGTTTTATTGCCAAATAGGCAAAGAAAAATCTTGGTTTGACTTTCATGATGTTGTCAGCGCATTAGAGGAAAAATTAATTCGCCGTCATCCGCATATTTTTTCTGACGAAAAAATGCATAATACTGCGGAGGAGCAGCATAATTTATGGGAAGCTTTAAAAGAAAAGGAACGCCAGAAGAAGCAACAATCTACACCTGGTGTTTTGGCTGATATTCCTAAAAATTTGCCTGCACTAGTTCGAGCACAGAAATTACAGGCAAGAGCTGCTAGAGTTGGATTTGATTGGCCGCATATTCGTTTTGTGTTAGATAAAATTCAAGAAGAAATTAAAGAATTTGAAGAATCTTATACGCAAAATGATAAGATGGCACTTGAAGAAGAATTAGGTGATATTTTATTCGTTTGTGCTAACCTGGCCAGGCACATTAAATCTGATGCTGAGACGATTTTGCGTCGGGCAAATGATAAATTTGAGCGGCGTTTTAGTGGCGTTGAAAATAGGGTAAATAAATCTGGCCAGTCTTGGGAGATGTTTACTTTAGAAGAATTAGATCAATTTTGGGATGAAGTTAAAATAGAAGAAAAGAAATAAAAGCTAGTTCGAAAAAAGGGGTTGGCAAAAGAACATTGCCAACCCGCTATTTTATAGATCAGACATGATCTCGCGTTCTTTAGGTGAAGGGCTTGGGCTGCGATCACGATAGAAATCATGTAATGCTGCAACCACTTCTTCCGGTGTATTCACCACTTTGTACAAATTCAAATCGTCAGCATGAATAGTATCATTGGCGACTAGCGTTGACTTAAACCAGCTCAACAGATCGCGCCAAAATTCTTCAACCACAAGAATAATTGGGATCCGACGAGTTTTTCCGGTTTGGACAAGAGCCAGAATTTCTGCGAGTTCATCTAAGGTGCCAAACCCCCCGGGCATGACAACATAGGCTGAAGCATATTTAACAAACATCACTTTGCGAGTGAAAAAGTGGCGAAAGCGCAAAGAGATATCTTGGTATTCATTCATGACTTCTTCATGAGGTAATACGATATTTAGTCCCACACTTAATGAGGGGCCTTCTTTAGCACCTTTGTTAGCTGCTTCCATAAGTCCAGGACCACCACCGCTAACAACGCTGTAGCCTGACTCTGATAAAGCTTTTGCAATTTCCAAGGTAAGATTATACCAAGGATGTCCGGCTTTTAAGCGTGCTGAACCAAAGATACTTACGGAGGGAGGGATATGAACGAGACGCTCATAGCCTTCTACAAATTCTGCCATGACCTGGAAAACTTTCCATGATTCCTTGGCCATGAGGGTATCATTGATGCTGAGGGAGCGAGATTCCTTCCGCATAGAAACATCCTTTCATGTTAATTTTCATATTGTTGCATTTTCACTATAACACCCACCTACAATAGTTTCCAGTTTGGCTGTAGACGTTCTTGGCTGCGCATACTTCGCAGATCATGTTATACCATTGCTGTTGCTCAGGTACTTAACGCCTAGCCTAAAACCAAACTGGTTCAAGCACTAAGGGATGCTATCCTTAAAAAGGAAGAATCCGACTTGGAATGTCGCAGCATGAGTATCTCTGATCCCAATGCGCCTTTACGAAGTAACGTTCGGTTACTGGGTGATACATTAGGTAAAACACTTAAGGCACAAGTGGGGGATGCATTATATCAAAAAATTGAAACCATTCGGCAATTATCAAAAGAGGCATGCCTTGGTGATGTAGCAGCGGATAAAGCGCTTAATGCATTGTTGCAGGGGCTTACCTCAGACGAAATGCTTGGTGTTGCGCGTGCATTTAGTCATTTTTTGAATTTAGCGAACATTGCAGAAAATGTACATCGGATTAGGCGAGCGCGTTGGCATCAATTACATCATCAGTCTGTATCACAGTTAGGCTCTATTGAAGCAACCTTCAAAGAATTTCAAGATAAAAATATCGCGCCCGAAAGATTGTATCTTGCTGTTGAACATTTAAATATTGATTTAGTGTTGACAGCTCATCCAACAGAAGTTATGCGGCGCACTTTAATGCAAAAGTTTGATAAAATTGGGCGCTTGCTCCGAGATTACGATGAAAAACGTTTAACCCCTGAAGAATTTCTGGAGACAGAGGAATCATTGTACCGTGAAGTTACCTCGGTGTGGCAAACCGATGAAATTCGTCGACGTAAACCTACCCCTATTGATGAAGCAAAATGGGGATTTGCCGTGATTGAGAATAGTCTTTGGCCGGCGCTACCTGGGTTTATTAAAGAGCTTGATAGGCAGTTGAAGAAATTTACTGGACAATCCTTGCCTTTGGTTGCTTCCCCGATTTGTTTTAGTTCTTGGATGGGAGGAGATAGAGATGGCAATCCGAATGTAACTTCTGATGTAACAGAAAAAGTGTGTTTATTAGCAAGATGGATGGCAGCAGATTTATATGCACGAGATGTGAATGCGTTGAGTGCCGCATTATCTATGCAAGATTGCAACCAAGCATTACGAGAATACGTAGGAGATGCTCCAGAGCCCTATCGCGCGTTGTTGAAAAAATTGAAAGATCAATTATTGGCAACAAAACAATGGATAGAAGTCAAATTAGCAGGAAAATCAAGTGATGCATGGGATATTATAGAAAGAAAAGAACAGATATTAGAACCGTTACTGCTGTGCCATCACTCCTTGCAAGCATGCCACGCACAGTGCATTGCAGATGGCGAATTGACAGATCTTATTCGTCGTGTAGCTTGTTTCGGCATAGCTTTAACGCGTTTAGATGTCAGGCAAGAAGCAGCAAAACATACGCAATTATTGGATGAAGTAACTCAATATTTGGGGATAGGATCTTATAACGAATGGGATGAGAAAAAACGTCAATCTTTTTTAAAAGATAAATTATCATCGACTTCGCCATTTATAACAAATGAAATACCGCTAACTGAGATGTCACATGAGGTATGGAAAACATGTTGTATGATAGCAAGGCAATTACCAGCATCAATGGGAGCTTATGTCATATCGATGGCGGGTCATCCTAGCGACATTTTAGCCGTGTGTTTATTACAAAAAGAAGCAGGTGTTGTTCACCCCATGCGCGTGGTTCCTTTATTTGAAACTCAATCTGACTTGCAACAAGCACCTCTGTGTCTTGATGCGTTGTTAGCTTGCAATTGGTATAAGAATCATATTCACGGCCATCAAGAAATCATGATTGGCTATTCAGATTCTGGGAAAGATGCTGGCATATTAGCTGCAGGATGGGCTCAATATAATGCCCAAGAAAATTTAGTTCTGGTGGCAAAAAAGCATGGTATTAGATTAACATTGTTTCACGGTAGGGGAGGCTCTGTTGGTAGGGGCGGGGCGCCTGCACATATGGCGATCCGTTCTCAGCCACCAGGCTCTGTTGAAGGAAGCTTGCGTGTTACAGAGCAAGGAGAAGTTATCCGTAATAAATACAGCTTACCAGAACGTGCTCGTCGTACTTTAGAGCTTTATGCAACAGCAACCTTGGAAGCTTCTCTTTTACCCCCACCTCAACCTAAACAATCTTGGCGCCAGATGATGCAATTACTTTGTGATTCATCTTTTCAGGCTTATCGAAACGTTGTGAAAAATAATCAGCATTTTGTTGATTATTTTTATCAGGTGACGCCTTTGCAAGAAATTGGCTCTTTAGCAATAGGTTCGAGGCCATCGCGTCGCTATCAAGACAAGGGTATAGAAGGCCTACGTGCAATTCCCTGGGTATTTGCCTGGACACAAAACCGCCTTTTGCTGCCAGCGTGGTTAGGAGTTGGAGATGCCTTGCAGGTAGCAGAAGCATCCGATCTTGCTTTGATTCGAGAAATGGCAGATGAGTGGCCATTTTTTCGATCATTGTTAAGCATGGTGGAGATGGTTTTAACAAAAGCCTCCCTGGAAATTTTTACTTTTTACGAAACACGTCTTGTCCCATTGGCATTGCGTTCAGAGGGAGAATTGCTACGTCTTAAATTTTTACAAACCCAAGAGGCCATTTTAAAAGCATTGAATATTGAGAAATTGCTTGAGACGAATCCTATTTTATTGAGAACGCTGCTCCTTCGTTCACCTTATCTTTATCCTTTGCATGTATTACAGGCTGAATTGCTTTGTCGCGTACGCACGCAAGGTGACACAATTCAAAACAATAAAAATAAGGATGCCTTGCTGGTCACGATTTCAGGTATTGCTGCTGGGATGCAAAATACTGGTTAGTTTTTTTACTTTCAATATCTAAGCTTGAAACATGAATATTTATACGATGTGCTTTAATTCTAGGAGAACACAGTAGTTAGCTTTTAAACAAACTTTTGGATAATCATTGGCCCGAAGCTAAAGTCTCGTTATACTTCCTGAGTGATATCAATGTTTCACGAGGATTAAGCACAGATGCGGTTAATACTACTTGGCCCCCCGGGCTCCGGCAAAGGAACACAAGCTCAATTTATCATTGAGCGCTTTGGGATACCTCAAATATCTACTGGTGATATGTTAAGAAAAAATGTTGCCGAAGGCACTCCTTTGGGGATCCAAGCCAAGCATACGATGGATGCAGGTGGGTTAGTTTCTGATGACGTTATCATCAAAATGGTCAAAGAGCGGATCCGACAACCAGATTGCGAAAAAGGTTTCTTGTTGGATGGATTTCCACGCACAGTCAAGCAAGCTGAAGCGTTAACATTAGCCAATGTTCAAATTGATAAGATCATTGAGCTAGATGTGCCTGATGATGAAATTGTGTTGCGATTGAGTGGGCGTAGGATCCATCCAGGATCGGGGCGTGTTTACCATGATGTTTTCCAGCCACCGCAACGTCCTAATCACGATGATGTGACCGGTGATCTGTTGATTCAACGTGAAGATGATAAAGAAGAAACGATTCGTCGTCGATTGGCTATTTATCATGCACAAACTGCACCTGTTACGGGTTATTACATCCAATTGGCTGTAAGGGAACCACAAATTGCGCCGCAATTTGTCAAGATCAACGGTAAGGATTCACCTTTAGCTGTATGTGAAGAAATTTTCAGTCAACTTGAAGGATAATCTATGTCGATCATAACTTTAACGCAGCATAATTTTGATGAGGTGATTCAAAATAATGACGTTGTTGTGGTCGATTTTTGGGCAAAGTGGTGCGGTCCTTGCTTAGCTTTTTCCCCTGTTTTTGAACAGATAAGCAAGCACCATGAGGATGTTATTTTTGCAAAAGTTGATATAGATGCAGAAATAGCTCTTGCGAATGATTTTAATATACGCTCTATTCCTTTTCTCATGATCTTTCGAAGGGAATTTGCTGTATTTGCTGAAGCGGGCGTGCAGACTGCAACCGCATTAGATGCATTAGTCAATGATGCTAAAAAAATTGATCTTGCAAAACTGCGTGCCCAACTTCAAAACGAAGAAGAATAATGTTTTGTATTTTGGATTTTCTCTACATGGTTGGTGAGATGTAAACTGCCTTCATCTCTTTCATTTTAACACCCTTCCCACCTCTATTTTTTGGCCGATTTTTATAAGGCTCTGTGTTAAGATTCAGCAAAATTTTAAACTTTTTTACCTGAAATATTTTAATGAATACAATAGCTTAGAAGACAAAATCTCATATTGGTGCTATTTTCCCCTACATTTCTTGAAAAATTTATGAAATTTGCAAAAACCATGTGCTATGTTTTTTATACGCGCCTTTTAGGTGAGTATTTAGGAGATTAAAATCATGGCAATGAAGAAACGCAGAACAACTGCTCGTTTGACGAAAAAAACCAAGAGCAAAACTGCAACGCGTAAGCATAAAACAACTGGTAAATCTGCTTTACAGCGCAAATTAATGCAAAAACTTAATCAAGCGAAACGCGCTGAAAAAGCAGCGTTGCAGAAAGTGACTGCATTAGGGCGTAAGAATAAGCAGCTCATTGAAAAAATGAGAAAGACAATTAAGATGAAGCTTGCTGCTAAAGCTAAAACAGTGGCTAAGTTGCGCAAGGAATTGGCAAAAAAACATGCGATGCATATGAAAAAGTTGCGTAAAGAGCATGCAACAGCCATGAAAAAAATGCGCAAATTGCTTACTGGTGCGACTAAAAAAGGAAAATCCAAAGGAACGACGCTTGAGCGTAAGCAATCCAGAAAGAGAAAGGCATCTCATCGTAAAAGCACTCGAGCAAAAGGGACAATGTTAAAAACAGGTGCAAAGCGTAAAAAGGGATCTGCAAGGAAAGTGGTTTCATTGCGCCGACGTGTGAATATGCGGACGCATATGAGACGCGCTGCTTAAAAAGGGACACTAAATCGCTGGTTTCTATATGTTTTCCTCAATTTGTCTTAAAATTAAAGGAAGCATATATAAACCAGCTTTTTTTTTGCCTGAGGATAGATGAATACAATAGCAGTAGATAAGCTCATGAGCGAGACGCGTCGTTTGGCAGCACTTTTCCGGGCTAATACAGGTTCTGTTTTACCTGTCAGTGCAGAGCTTGGGCGGTATGATGCAGCAAAGCTTTTGCATTTAAAGCCGTTAAAAGAGCCAATGAAAGGAGTAGATTTTCTAGGCACTTTAGGTGCCTATGCGGGTAAGAAGATTCTGGTAAAAAGTAGAGTAGTTTTTGAAGAAGGCAAATCCGGGTGTCGCATAGGACAGTTAAATATTGATTCGCCCTGGGAATACGTCTCCTTAGTGCTTTATACAGCACAATATCAGCCGTTTGAGATTTATGGTGCGGCAAAAAAGGATGTTGTGGACACACTGGATAAAATGTCGTCCTCTAGACGGCAGCGAGGAATGATGTCTCTTGCCAAATTTAAAGTTATTAGTCAGCTTTTATGGACGCCAGAATTTGGCATTGAATGGGATGATATTTGGACAAATCAAAAGGCTTAAGTTAATTTCCTCTTCTCACCTTTAAACAATCACCTTATGTCCTATAGAAAACACTAGAATGCTTTAGGCATGCATACTGCTCGTTTGCTGAATTCTTCTTTGCCAAGATTAACCTGCTTTGGGTTCGATAATGTCACTTTTTCAATTTTATCACAGCACTGTTTTTGCATTCTGATATTCTCTTTGGCAAATCTAGAAAAGAAATTAAAAATGCCTGAACTTTGTGACATGGCGGGTGTATCTTGGGCAGGAATTTGCGGCTGTGTAGATACTGGTGCAATTTCTGCAGCGGATGCTTGTGTCGTGCGATAAGAGCTAAACCAGCGTTTCAACTTCTCTGAAAGGCTATTTCCAACCGTATGCCAAAAAAGATTTTTAACAAAACCCAGTGGAGAAAACTCGCTCATACTTTCTTTGTATTCGAGCAGATAGTATAAGAACATCTTAACAAAAATGAATGCATGTTGAGTATAAACTATTTTAGAATTTAGTTCTTTGGCCATTGCCTTTCTGTCATTTTTATTCGTATTGGTAAAATATTGATATTTGCTATTAACACAAATTTTACCATTAGCATCAATAGGGGCATAAAAATTTACATTAGAGTGAGCACCATGTAAACTTGCATGAAATTTTAACCCCATTTCCCACAATTCTCTTATTTGTAAACCATCTTCAAGTTCAAATGCTTTTAACCAATGACCTTCTAATCCCTTATCAACTTTCAATAGGTTCAATTCAACTAATTCATGAGGAAGAGTAGAGAAAATCATATCAAAACCTGTTACTTGAACAGAGTCGCCACCGACCATGCCATAATTAGCCACAATTTTTAATGGCTTTTTAACTGTAGATTGCTTGCGTACATTTTCTGCTGCGTTCTTCTCAAGTCCGCTTGGCACTCCCGGAGAATTAAGTGCGGTCATTTTTAGATTTTTGATTTGATCAAAATTGGAATCATTTGCACGGTGCTTTAAAAAGGCATTAGTAAATAATTGCGTCAAGGCTGCACCTTGACTATGACCGCTAACTTCAAGTGTAAGATCATCAAAAGTTTCATTCTCATCGGTGTGATAATGTTCATGTAATGCTTGTTTTAGCTTATGAAATATCTTTTTTTCTTCAGTTGCAAAGCTTGTACTACCAGGGCCCCACATCTCCAGGTTAATTGCAATGCTTTTCGGATCAGCAAAATCTGTACCACGGAAAATGACTTTTACATCCTTTAAGGATTTATCTTTAGGTAGCAAGATATAACCATACATCCCTTTTTTCAGCGGAAAAGGTTTTACAATATAATCTCTAAAGGAACCGTCTTCTCTTAGTACTTTAATGGCATCAGGAACCGGGTCTGTGGCTGCAAGGTAATAGGCAAGACTTGATAAATACTGCCCAGACGCAAAACGACGTATATGCAACGGATAGCGCGCATTAATCTCTTCAATTGTCGATGAAGGTCCGCTCATTGTGGTCATGGGTAAAAATATAATGTTGGTTAACTTGCTGCGAGATTAAACCATCTTCCTTATATTGGGTAGCGATAAGCGATAATAAGCAGCATTACATAGATAAACATTCTCTTGCACGGTAGACAGGGGTGAGATCCTGGCTTAATATCATTCCCCTATGCAAACAGAACCAATTATATTAGCAATAGAAACAGCTACTTCAGCGTGTTCAGCAGCCTTATTAGTGGGAGACTCTCTCTATGGGCGATTTGAACAAACTCAAAGAGCACATACTCAGTTAATTCTACCTATGATCGAGTCTTTGCTTCATGAAGCAAAGGTCTCTCGACAAGCTCTACAGATGATTGCGGTTGGAAGAGGGCCTGGCAGCTTTACAGGTGTTCGTATTGCCGTCAGTTGTGCTCAAGGCTTAGGATTTGGGTTAAATCTTCCCATTTATCCTATATCAACCTTGGAGGCGCTATGTTTTCAATTGCAGCAAGAGATAAAAGAAGATAACTATGTCGTGGTACCGGCTTTAGACGCTCGAATGCAAGAAATTTATGCTAGCGCTTTTATTGTTGAAAACCAAAACATTTCTTCTTTGCACCCAGAGGCTATTTATGCGCCTCATACCTTATTGAATGAAATGCAACTTCCCAAAAAAAATATTAAAGCAATTGGATCGGGTTGGGATACCTACTTTCAAGAAATCGTTTCTCTGGATCTCAATCAAGAAGTTCAATTGATGGGAAAGAGACATCCTGATGCAAGGCATATTGTTCAGCTTGCTAAGATGAGATGGGAAAAAGGTGAGCACGGCGTTTTAGCGCAAGATCTTTTACCCGTCTATCTTCGAGATAATGTCGCTGAAAAATCGTCTACCCGAGTTTTCTCATGAGACATCCTTTTTATTCTCGGCTATTAGAAGAAAAGGAATTTCTTTTAGAAAAGAAAGAGAAAATATATGTCATTATCAGATCAATCCTTGATGCATTGAAAAACGATCCTACGTGGCTTAATTCGCGGGAAAAAAAAGATTTTTTTGCGTTAGCAAAAAGTTTATTGCAAGATTTTGCTCTTCTTGAAGAGCGTAGGTTGGTCCCCGCTATAGACAAACTTGATTACTTGCTTGAAAGATTGAATACCTCGATCGCAGAACTTCAATTGATAGGGTGGTCTCACGCTGAAAAACGATTACATTTAAGCTTTTTGACACGGTTAACCTCATCATTTGTTTTGCGAAAGGAAGCCATTTTGAAAACAGTCGCTTCTTTGTATTTGAATGCAAGAGGTGCACAGCAAACAGAGCCTGATCTAGATAATAAAATTTTCATTTTGGCTGAAAATATTGATAAATTAGAATCACTTCAGGTTTTATATGCACGTTTCAATAGGCTTTCTGAATTGCCCCAAGGTCTTTTTCAATTAGAAAATTTAAAGGAACTAGGCGTTGAATATAATCAAATAACGCATCTTCCTGATGAGCTTGGAAAATTAGCTTCGCTTGAGGAATTGGGGCTTGATCGTAATAACCTGATAAAACTACCTGATAGTGTTGGTCATTTATTAAATCTAAGAATTTTGAGTTTAGATGGCAATAAGATTTTGATGTTGCCAAAGACAATAACGCAATTAAAAAATCTTAAAATATTGGGCGTTAATCACAATTGGCTATTAGAATTACCTGCTGTAAATGAAATGCCAAAGGGCATGATTTTAGGGGTAAATGATAATTTAGCTGAGTTATCAAGAACATTGACGACCCTTTACGATAAAGGCAAAAAGGCAGTGAAAGATTTTGTGAGAAAGCCTGTTTTGAAAACTGAAAAGAGAAGCGAAAATAAAAAGAAAGCAAGATAATTTATTGAAGATTTAAATGCTTTCTTTGAAATTCTTTTGTGAGCGAAGGAGCGTAGGTTGGGCCGTAAGGACCAACAATCAAGTTTCTTCGTAAACCAACGTGTTTGTAGATTAACAGGGAAATGTTGGGCCTTATGATGGCCCAACCTACTTCTTTTATTCAAAGTGAGTGAAAAGAAGTTTTATTTCGCTAACAGCGCCACCAAAATCTCTTCATATAAATAAGAAAGCTGTTCTAATTCTTCCACATCTACACATTCATTTACTTGGTGAATAGTTGCATTATTGGGGCCTAATTCAACCACTTCTGTACCATATTCAGCAAAAAAGCGCCCATCAGATGTGCCGCCAGAAGTAGAATGAATGGGAGCATATCCCATCACTTTTTCAATCGTGTTAGCAATAATCTTTCTGAATTCGCTGTTTTCTGAAGTATAAAAAGGTTTGCCAGAGAGCCGCCATTTTATTTCAAAGGTTAACCCATGTTCTTTGAGAATTTCTTCTACTTTGTGTTGGATTATTTCTGGGGTGATGCTTGGAGAAAAGCGTAAATTAAAATTAGCTTCTAAGGTTCCGGGGATCACATTATCGGCCCCAGTTCCTGCGTGTATATTGGAAAATTGCAGACTTGTTGCTGGGAAGGGGGGAGAACCTGTGTCCCACTGATAGGTTGTGATGCTCTCTAAAGCTTTTAATGCTAAATGAATAGGATTTTGTGCAAGTTCAGGATAAGCAACATGACCTTGCTTCCCAAGGATTTTAAGCTGACCTGTCAATGAGCCACGTCTTCCTACCTTGATCGTATCGCCTAATTTTTCAGTACTCGAGGCTTCTCCAACCAGACACCAGCTAGGGATTTCTTCTTTAGTTTGAAGAGATTTAAGCACGGCCTGGGTGCCATCAATTGCTTTACCTTCTTCATCACTGGTAATAAGAAAAGCAATGCTACCTAAATGGTGAGGATATTTAGTAATAAAGCGTTTGGTTGCTGTTAGCATAGCAGCAATGCTGCTTTTCATATCAGCGGCCCCACGGGCGTATAACTTTCCATCACGTAGTGTGGGAGTAAAGGGGGGGCTATCCCAAGCATTAAGATCACCTGGTGGCACAACATCAGTATGGCCTGCAAAACAGAAAAACGGCTGCGTTGTGCCTCGCTTCGCCCAAAGATTCTTAACTTGGTTAAAAGGAAAAGTGGATATTTCAAACCCCAATGCAAAGAGATAATTTGCAATAATTTCTTGGCAACCTTCATCATGAGGCGTCACAGAAGCTTGCGAAAGCAATCTAGTAGCAAGAGTTAATGTTTCAGACATCGCTATTCATCCCTTGTGACTTCGCGTAAAAGATTGTTCAAACCAACTTTTTCTCGCGTTTTATCATCAACTCTTTTTACTATCACAGCGCAGTAAAGACCATATTTACCATCTTTAGAGGGAAGTGTTCCTGGTACGACAACAGCATTTTGTGGGACGCGACCATACAAAATTGTATCGTTTTCACGATCATAAATGCGTGTGCTTTGACCAATGTATACCCCCATGGATATCACGGCTCCTTTTTCAACGATGACACCTTCTACAATTTCAGAGCGCGCTCCTATAAAGCAGTTGTCTTCAATGATGGTCGGATTTGCTTGCAGAGGCTCTAATACCCCACCAATACCTACACCACCAGAAAGATGAACATGACGCCCAATTTGTGCACAAGAGCCAACTGTTGCCCATGTGTCTACTAAGGTTCCTTCTCCTACATACGCGCCTATATTGACATACGATGGCATGAGTACTGTATTTGGCCCAACATAAGCTCCTGCTCGTACGCAGGCAGGTGGAACAATTCTTGCGCTAGCCTTTTGGAAATCGCTGAGGGTATGATGCTGGAATTGCAAAGGAATTTTATCGTAAAATTGGGTAAATTCTGCGGGAATAACTTTATTTTCATGCAAACGAAAATAGAGCAAAATGGCTTGTTTTACCCATGTGTGTGTTTTCCATCCTGTTTCAGTTGGTGTTGCTGCTCGCAATATTCCCGCTTCTAGCTGCTCAATCACTGTTTGCACGGCACTTTTAAGTTCATTGCTGGCATTTTCAGGAGAAAGTGTGTTTCGATTTTCAAAAGCTTGTTGGATAATGGATTGTAGAGTGTTAGGCTGCATAAATTTCCTTGCAAAAATATAGTCATAGCATGGGATTTTTCGGCTAAACCGTTGAGCTCTCAAGCAAAACGAGTGTATACAAAATACATGACTTTTGCGAGATGGTCTGCTGTAACAACGTTTAATTAGCTACCATTAAATTTGTTATTTAGTTAACTCATTTGGCTTTGTTCAATTCTATAAAATTCGGTTAGACCACTTTCTATTTAATTGAACTTGGGTATAATGCTGAAATGTAATTTTTTAGCATTTACAACCACTGAAAATGCTCAGTGAAGTAAGGATTCGGAGTTCTTATGGCACGTAAACACACTGATAATAAAGGTAAAAGCGGTAATAAAGGTAAAAAAAACAATCATCAATTAACCGCCGCTGAAATCAAGACATATATAGAAAATAATCTTTATCAACAAAGGCAAGCCTATGAAGAAGGCTTAGCTGGTGCGAACGGAGAAGCGCCTGAAGCGGTCCCAGCTGAGATTGATATCGATACTTGGTTAGAGGCTGAACACCTTGACGGCACTATTAGAAACCTGGTCAGTGAACGTGAACACTTATCTGACTCCGTGGGTATTTGCCCTGTTTATAATGCTGATGCGGTAGAGCAGGCAAGCACTAATGCTGCTTTAAATAAAGTATTGGCCAGTACAACGCTTAAAACCAAATTAAATCATAATGGTGACAGAATACTTGACAGGCCAGCATTACCTGAGCCACGAGTTCAATTTAATGCTGAATTAAATAAACTGAAAAAGCTCGATCAAGAAAGTAAAGATGCATTGAAAGAGGCTTTTGAAGAATATAATAATGATGCCGAAGAGTTAAATCGCAACCTTTTAGAATCAGAAGATCTTGATGATACTCCTTTCAAAGAAAATGAATCTTTGGCAGAAAAGATTACTGAAATTGAAGCTCAGATTGATTCGCTTAAGATAACAAGATTGACTAAAACTAATCTTAAAAAAGCATTGAATCAAGCTGTAGATGCAGTTGAAGATAAACTTCGACGCGTTAATGAATACAATCAGCAAGATATGGCTTTCAATCTTGAAGCTCAAAAACTGTTAGCTGATCACAATTTTAGCGAAGACACTTTATTTAAGCACTATCTAGACGCTGTTGTTGATAGCGATCATCATTTCTTGGGAAATCTCCAGAATAGAGAACTTTCATTTTATGATGATGCATGTAATCAGCTAATCATTCCTTTTCGAAAAAATGGAAGTCACTATACCGTTGCTGTAGCCCATATGTATATGGAAGACAAAAAGCAAATCGCTAAAGTTAAATACTATGATTCGATGGGTAGTGATTTAGATGAAAGCCTGCAAGCGCAATTAGTCGCCTTTTTTGAAGGGAAGGGATTTGAGGTCGAATATGAATGCGTTTCAGAGCATGAGCAAAAAGAAGGCTATAATTGCTCCATTTTTGCGAGCCATAAAGCCATTGATATGGTGAATGAAAATGAGGGCAATGATGAAAGATTGCTTGAAGATTTGAATGAAGACAATTATGACCAACTTCTAAATTATTATCGCTATGTTGTTACCCTTAAATTAAGTGAAATGGGGCAAAATGTTTCCGCTGGGAAAGAGCTGACAAAAGATCTGCGCCGTCGGCAAAGAGAATTTGTAAAGTTGAGTAAAGACGAAGCTCAATTAAACGATTTGAAAGCTTTGTTAAAGGACATTGGTAATGGTTTAGAAAAGGCTTTGAATAAGGTGAAAGGGGAGAAAGCATCTAAGAAATCATCATCTAATAAATCAGATCCTCAACCATTACCTTTGCAAAATCCAAATAACTTATTTAATCGATGTGATGAATTGTGTAAGCAAATGCACACTCTTTTAGAGCAAAAGCAAGCATTAGCAACAAAATCTAAAAAAGATAATGAAGACATTCAATCATTGATAGCTGCTATTCAGTCGTTTAAAGCTGTCAGAGATGACATCCAAAAAGATCTGAAGAGATTTCAAAGCAAGGTGAGCGGATCTCCGGCCTTGGTCAGTGACATCCAAAGCTGGGTTAAGCAGCTTAACTGGAAAAAAGTATTGGGCTATGGCGTATTAGGAGGCATTGGATTATTTATAGGTCTTCCTTATGCTTTAGCTTTTTTTATTACCTATTCTCCCGTTAATCCCTTGGTTTCGATCCTTTGTGGGGCGGGCGTATTTGCTTTGGGCGCGATGACTATCAATACAATTGGTAATTATCTAGCAGAAGAGCAAAAGAAAAAGGAAGAAAATACTAAATCACTGGCCTCAGACGAAGATGATCTTAGTGAGGAGCAAGAAGATAGCGAGCTTGATAGTGAGCCAGAAGATGATAATGAAGAGCAAGTTGATAAACGTAAGAAAAAGACTGCAGATAACGTTATCGATTTAGATGAAGTACGAAGTGCTAGAAGAAATCTTTTGCCTCAATTTGATAAAGCTGCTCGTGATGATGAGAAGAAGCAAAATGAGAGAGAGAAGAAAAAGATTAACGAAGAGCCTGAGAAAGGAAAACCCAAGAATAAAAAGAGATAATAAAAAGGAAAATGCGGCAAAAGCCGCATTTTTTTTAAGTACAAGTAGTTAATAAAAAGTATTCTTCAATTTGGATCTGAAGATTCGATTATTATTCTGTACCTTCTACGTTACCACCTTGAGAGGTTGCATTCTTGGCTGAGCTACCGAATACTGTTGCACCCGTTGTGGTAATCAAGCTGGGTAAGAACACTAAACCTGCAGCAATTGCTAATAGTACAATTGGCTGGCTTAAAGGAACTTGTTGTGGGTTATCTTTATGGGCCTTGAATTTCAACATGCCCATTAAAGCAAAACCAACCCCTGCAACGTAGCTTGCTGCAGTAATTAGCTTAGCAACGTTTGTCATGGTCCCGGTGATATTCTGAGCAACTTTACCAAGATCTTGGCCGCCACCATCAGCTAACACTAAACCTGATACCAAATATAAACCAATTAAAGCACCAAAATAACCACATAAGCTGAGTAGGGACTTCAGCTGTGAGTTATTCGTTGTTGTGATACTTGTACTTTTCATCTTTCTCTCCTCCGTAGCATATTACCGATATGTCTATTTTATCATGATTTAACCAAACTATTACAAAGGTACCTTCGCAAACACTGTTTTTTTCCAGTAATCAATTTGTACATTAAAAGCTTTTTTAGAGGGCAGCAGTCTTAAATGATGTAATACGTCATGTTGTAATTGCTCTTTAGATAAGCCTGCATCTAAAATTCCTTGCCCAAATACCCTCGGATCGCTAGAGTCGGGACCAAAACAATTTACTACCTCTTTGCTTCTATCTTTAAAACTCATATAGACAGCTTGTAATTTTCCTTTGTAAGCAGATTCTTTGTCTAACGAACAGTAAAGTACTCGGCAGAAATTGTTTAAATCAGCTTGACTGATTTCTGGTAAGTGAATGATAGTGCCTCCTGTGCTACTGTCAAGACCTACAGCATCGATGAAAAAACATTGCGAACAGAAACAGCAAGCAGTAGCTAAATTAGCAAAGTCATTATTTTTATAATTTTGATCAATATTAACGACATCTTGGAATTCTTTGGCAAAAAAACCACAATAGCGACAAGTATAATTGTCACGTTGAAGGACACGTTTTTTTATGGCCAAAAACTTATTATTGCGCTTACGGGCATTATAAAGGCGCCACATGCCTCTTTTTGCGTTAATGGTAATGGGTAGCAATTCCACAGTGTTTTTTTACCTCATAAAAAAATTTCTGAGTTCATCCATTTTCTCAACATGTGCCTCCGGAATAACCAAAGGTGCAAGCCAATATATTTACTGTATCGACCACATTAACAAGGAGGATACCTCCTATGACATGGATTAACCCTTTGCCAATACTGCCAGGTTGGCTACCAGAATGTCCCATTTTCGATAAAATGACCCAGCCGCGAACAAAAGCGATAAGTCCGATGAGTTTCATATACATGGTGACGACATCTGTGATTTTTTGCCACTTTTCGCCCCCTGATAAGGATTGGTAAGCAACAAGATCAGATGCTGAGCTAATATCTGTTGTGCTAAAGATGGTTTGCAAAGAGACATTCAGTGTGCTGGGGAAATATAAAAGAATGGCACCAACCACTAAATGCACCATAGGACCTGCGATTTCACCACGCTGCGCTGACCCAAACGTTTGGTTAGCAAAAATACGATACATCATAACGCCGCGTACGATAAGAGAAAGACCTATTACGTATGCCACAGCAACGATCAATGATTGAATGCTGCCAAAGGCATTTGATAGGTTTGTTAATGCGGTATCGAGGCTAAAAGACGAAGGATCGATAAACCCACTCATTTTTGATCACCTTCTTTCTATGCATACTTTGCATTTTATCCACTCTACTCAAATAAGTTTATCATTAAACTTCCGTTATTTGTTATTCTACTTCCAAAAAAATACAGTTGAGTAACGACAGTGCAGTTGGTATTTCGTCCTCTATTTTTTATTAATTAGACGTATAAATTTTTAGAGAAGTTCCTTTAATATTTAAAAAATATATGATGGATAAAATATGTTTAGTGGTAGGTAATACTCTTTACACTCGAATATAAGCTTTGTTGACTTCACTCATTTCGCATAGTTATGTATTTTGTATACACACTTGGTGCTCAAGGGCTCGTCGCCTCGTCTAAAAATCGGTCGTAATGAGTATAGAAGACAGAAACAGGCTTCGTTTCTGATCTCTTCCATTTCGAATTAGGCGCCGCCTCGCTAAAGCTACTGCGCGGCCTTTACCCGCTTCTTGCATCACTGAAGAAAGATTGTTTGCTTCACTTTGCAACTAGCCTGTATTTTTTTATACACCGCGGTTGCTAGCCAAAAGCTTGAGGTAAATAGGTGAATATGCGTCTAATTTTGGGAATTCTAAATTACTCAATCGGCTTTTTCAACTCTTATTTAGCTTGATGATCTGGTTCAATAAAATTGAGTTGACAACCAAGGCTAATCTAAATATGGTAGCCATCTTGCATATTTGAGTAAATGATTGAAGCAGTGTCGTTACGCTCGGTTATTGAAATATATAAGCCTTTTTTTACTCGTCGGACAAGTACGGCTTGGCAATGGCTTTATATTGCACTTCTATTTGTTGGTAACATTACTCAAGCCATTTTAATTGTTGTTATCAATACAAGTTTTAATTACTTCTTCGGCATTTTAATTGCCCCTTCACCGTCACTTCCGGTTTTGTTTTGGTCCGTTGCTTACTATTTGGCCGCAGTTGGCGGATACACTTTTACAGCATGGTTAAATTCTTTTGCTGGCGATAAGTTAATTAATCATTTAAACCAAATGGTGACAGATAATTTCTTGACGCGCTGGATGCAATCCAAAACTTATTATGGGGCCAATTTCCTTTCAAAGCGTCAGATTGTTAATCCTGCAGGAATATTAAGCTATGATATTCAAGAGGCAAATCGTTTAACTGTAAAATTAGGTGATAATTTACTCAACACGTTTTTTGCCTTTGTTGCAGGTCTTTACGGTTTATGGCAATTATCCTCTCCGCTTACATTTGAAATAGCGGCGATGGTATTCACCATTCCAGGGTATATGGCTATTGGCGCGCTTATTTATGCGTTGGCATACAATTTCATCGTCAGTAAAATTGGTTCGCGTTTAAAAAGCACTACTGAAAAACAATATAAAATCATTAGTAAACTTGAGGCTCACGCGCATCATATTGAAAAAAATGCTGAGGGAATTGAATTACTACAAGTGCGAGATCAAGAGAAAAAAGGATTTTTATATAGATTGCAAAAAAGCAAGAAACCCTACGCAATCATGGCATGGTTACAGTCTGGTCTTGCATCCTTTACTGCCTTAAATGAACACTTGAGATTTTTTATTGGTGTTTTATTAAGTGTCCCCCAGATTTTGGCTGAAAAAATGTCTATTGATAATCTTATTACAGTAGGAGATTATTTTACTCGCGTAGCCAGTTTTTTTACCTGGCGCCATGATAAGTATGAGGATGCAACCAACCTTGAAGTGCATGTGGGCAAATTGCAAGCATTACAGAATGAAATGGCAGAATGGGAAGCGATCCGTTCTAAGAACGAATTAACCTTCACCAAAGGCAGAGAATTGGCTTTAATAGAATTATTGATTGAGCGACCAGACAAAACTTGCATTTTGCGACAACGACATTTTGCTTTTAGAAATCACAACATTACGCTTATTCAAGGAAAGTCGGGGGTAGGCAAATCTACTTTATTTCGTGTCTTGACAGGGTTATGGCCTTATGTCAAAGGCACCATTTCTTTGCCTGTTGAAAAAGCTAAAATTCATGTCATTCCCCAGCGACCTATCTTTCCCAATGATGCGAATTTATATGAAGCAATTGCATATAAAAGCGAAAGAGAATTAACAACTGTTACGAAAGACAAAATGGATTCACTTTTGAAGGCGTTTAAAATCGAGAAAAGTGTTTTAGCACAAAAAGATGAAAAAAGGGATTGGTCTAAAATGCTAAGTGGGGGAGAGCAGCAACGTCTTGCGTTTATCAGGGCCATTTTGTTCAACCCCGAACTATTACTAATGGATGAGCCCTTTTCAGCATTAAATTACGCAATGAAGCTTTTGTGTGAAAAAATGCTAAAAAAATATTTACCAAGCACAACTATTGTTTATATAGATCATTCACCTCAGGGCGCCGCAGAAAATGGCAGTAATACAGAGCGCGTTATTTTTGAGCGAAAAAGATTAACGAGTAGAAGATAGCACAATCAATTACAAAAAATAGGAAATGAGTGAGTCCAAGCGGACTCACTACACTTGTAACGTGATGCTTCCAGCGCCAGATGCTGTGCCTTCGTAAACTCTCATTATTTCTTCAATGAGTTCTTCAATAACACTCATTGCAGCAGCATCATCTACTTTTTCGCCAGCCTCTTTACGTTTAGCTAGACGTTGTTCTACGATTTTAGCGGCACTACCACTTGGATAAAGCATAGAAAGCAGCTTTCTGGTTTCACCGGGACCAATCCTTTTATAAAGCGCATTTCTGATCCGCGCATCTTCAGCGGTGGTATTAAACGCCCACAATTCAATTGGACCCAAAGTACTTGTACATAATTGTGTATTCATACCAAGTTTTGTTGCAAATTGCGCTAAAAAGGTAGCACCTTCAGGGCGAGGACCATGCACACGGGTTGAAAGGGCAAGCTTTGCAGTTTCTGATAATCCAAAGGTCTTAACAGATTTATCAATCGCTTGTTGCGGACCTGCATCCATAATAAAGATAGAAGTTGCAAATTCAACCATGACAGAATCAAAATCCTCTAAGGATTGTGACAAGAGTGCAACTTGTACCTTCCACTTTCGACCTTCACGCATATCTACAACGACTTGATCGCGCACGGCCTGAGCTTTAGAGGTGCGGTGGAATTCGTCTAACACAAGACGCTTAGGATCTTCACGGATCTGTACGATGCGTTGACGATGATAATCTTTGTAAATATCGGGGAAATCTTCAACGTTTTCTTCCGTCAGGTAAAAGCTTTTAGCTAAAATATAACGTGCAAGCATATACATTACTGCAGTTTGCCTATCTGCCGCATCACCACCCGTTTTGGCGACTTCGTCTAAATCGAGAGAAACAACTCTCGCTTCACCTAAATCAAATTGCGTAATACGCGATAAAATAGGGTATTCACGCACAGCTGCTGATAGCATTCGACCAAAAGCGGTAATGAGTGGTTCGCCAGTTGGAACGACAATTTTACCATAGAGATCTTCTACTGCTTTAGTTCGACAGACAGCAACCGCATCTGAAATAAGAGGTGAGCAGTATCTTTGTGCAAGTGCAGCTTCATGGGTTTTTTCTGCTTTGAATAAAGCATCTACAACTTCCCACCAAGAAGTATGAGGATCGGCAAAAAATCCAATTTCGTCTAAAATTTTATCTACATTAGGTTCAAGCTCGCGAGTATATTTATTCGCATTTTGATTATCGGATAAACTTTTATACAGTTCGTCAACAATCATTCCCGCCATATCTGTGATACCGTCGTAAGCCTTGGTTTCACCAACAGGAGTTGCTAGCAAGGTAATGAAGTTTACAAGGAAGCTTCGTTCTTGTGGTGTTGGATATCGGCAGCCTAATTGTGTATCAAAAGGATTGATAGAATACTGTGGTGTCATTCTCAAGCGGTGATAGGCAACAAGATGTCGCTTTTCTGGCGGCAATGATTCCCTTACCAGTGAGATCAAACCAGAGCTAGATGGGCCGATATCAATGATAGCAATGCGTGGCAAACGGGAAATACCCCCTTGCAGGCACAATGCCAGGTTAATTGAGTTAGAGAGTACCGACTTACCAGAACCTGGTCGTGCATAAACTAAATCAATCCAGGTTGTTTGTTGTGTTGAACCTGGCTGGTAGGGCCACGGTTTACCATCGGGTGAACGCAAAAGTGTCGCACCTGTTACCCAAGGTGAGGCAGGGCGGGTAAAAGGCAGCATGTAGCAAACATCATTCAAAGGTGCAACAGAAGGAGTCGCAATGCTATGCAATCCCATTCCCATGCAGGTAGTTAAAGCTGCTTCGTAACTATCTCCGGAAAATTCGCCAATTTCACAGTGTCCCCAACCCTGTATGGCTTTGGCCATTTCGGCAGAGCGGGTTCGTAGCAAACGCTCTTCTCCCACATTCGCCCAGGTTGTCGCTGCGACACGGTATTTCACGATGGCGTAGTCAGTGCTGGTATCATAATATTTAAGTAACTCTGCTGCATCAGTGATAAGTGGGTTTAATGAGGAAGCAAAGCTTAATATAGAAGCTAATACGGGTTTAACACCCAAGGTTTTAATTCCATCACTTTCTAGCAAGAAGGAAATTCGCCAAGGAAAGCGAGAATGTAATGCCTTTTTAAATAACTCAAAAAAAGGCTTAATTTCTTGTGGAAAGAGATCGATATAATGTGTTGCGTATATCTTATCGCCAATCCGACATGTACGAAGATTGATGATTTCCCCATCTCGAGGAATAATTTGTGGCACAAGTGGAGGCCATACAATTTCAGAAACGTCTCTACGTTTAGGATCGGTTATGTTTCTGATCGGAATTTTATCACCAGGTAAAACAGGACGCCATTCTTTATCGGTGTAATCAGGATCGACGCTGCGTCGCATTTCATATACGGCTTGATGAACATCAAGGATAACTGCATATAGATTGACATCGCGCATGTCATTGACGGCGCTGCGAACAAAAGAATCGTGCGTTTCACGTAACTCAGGCACAGCAGCCATGATATTTTGCGCATTCTTCATTGAAGGCAGTTTTACATCTTTAGTATGTTCTAATTTATTTTTTCTCGATTGCTCTAATTGTGCTTTGGTAAGAGAATTAGGACGTGTCCAAAGCACGAAGAAACAATCCTCTGAAGCACAAAATTTTGAAAGATGATTAATTCTTTCTTCAAAAAGATCATGTAAATCCATCTTTAAGCGTTCGCATGTAGCCATCGCGGGCTTAAAAATATCGCGGATTTCGTCTTTAACTAAATCTTTATCATAATGAAAATAAACTTGAACCGCATGCCCTAAACGGGATAGGGCAGGGGAGAATGTATTAATGAGACCTCTATGAATTTTATCAAATTCTTGAGGTCCTACGAGCTCTGTTGCACCATTTAAACGGATCACAGAAAACAAGGAACCATCTCTTGCTACCAAGGTGTGACGGCTATCTGCTGTTTCAACAGAGCAATAGTAATCTGTCGTTTGACCAAGAGAACCGCCTATCCACGCCATTAAAGAGTCGATGCTATCTAGTAGTGGATCGATAAACGTTCCCATGTTTCCTCGCTTCTCTTAGTCCTTAAAGGATCACACTTTTACCGTAATACGACACCAGATGAAGTAATCACAACCCCATTGGGTGCATCGATTTTTAATATTTTACCGTATTCACCAACAGCATCACCTTCAGTTACGGTAATAGTTTTGCCGTCAGCGGTGCGCAGCCAAGCCCTTCCTGGGATGATGGCATGTATTGTCATTGTTGGGCTAGCAACGGCCTCTTTAGAAGGACCTTTGGGTTTAGCTTTGGCGGCTCTGCGCTTTGACAATTCTTCTTGCTGTCTTGCAATTGCAGCCTGCTGTTCTTCACGGATCCCTTTAATTTGTGTGGAGAGATCCTGTAGCGCTGCAGTAAGCGTAGCAACATCGTGCTGTAGCGCTGCTATGTTTTTGCTTGTATCAGCAGAGTTTTGCACTGTGGTGGCTAAATTCTTCTCTAAAGCACTGATTTGCTGCTTATAGAATTGCTCTTGATCATCAATTTTCTTTTGTAATTTAACTAAAGCTTCATCAGGTAGCGCTACTTTAGTGGCCCCTTCCATTAAATTGGGAATAGCCTGCGGCTGGGGAGCAGCTGGTGCTGTAGGTGGCGGCGGCGGCGGTTCTGCTTTAACCACGGGAGGAGCTTCAACGACTTCTACTGGAGCAGGTTTAGGTTTACTAAACATGCCATAGATTTTCCAGCCGATAAAACCAACGACAACAACGCCGATGACAATGGGAATTGTCGCACTTTTTCGCTTAGGAGGTTCAAGCTCTGCAGTTTCCCCTTCCTCGCCCTCTTCAGCGCCTTCGAATTCTTCCATATTTTCGAATTCTTCAGGGGCTAAAGCATCTTCTTCTTCATGACCAGCTTCATCAAAATCAAATTCTTCTGAGAATTCTTCTTCTTCATGCTCAGTGGGTTCATTGTGTTCGTTATGTGTGTCATCTTTCTCGTCGACCATTCATCAACCCTCTTCATCCGTCACATCAACATCATTTAAAAATAACAATCCCACACTGGTGCCTTTATCAACATATACCGTGTACGGAGTTTGGAAATATGGTTTGATCGCTTGGCTCCATTGTTTTCCAAGTTCACCTAATGCTGCGAAAAATATCTGTCTATTATCTAATGGTGGCGTTGTCGTTGTTGTTGCGCCAGTCAACGGAGAAGTTGTTGTTGTTCCTTGTTGTGTGATTGCCTGGCCGTAACCTTGAATAAACGAAGATGCAAACAAAGAACCATAGCGTTGTAACAAATGGCGATCAAAATCCGTTGCCAGTGCTGTGCGTGCTGTATCGGGATCAATCGCTACTGCTGAAACGCTAAATGACTTCACTTTTTTAGGGACAGTCATTTGTGTGAAATTAATAATCACAGAAGTTTGTTGTGCCTGATGTTGGAAACTTCCAATGAGTTTTCCACCATGATATTTACCGCTCACAATGGTCGCTAATACTGGGCCTGGCTCATCGCTATTAACCGCGGTATCTATCACACCAAATATGATGGTACCTGCTTTAATAAAGACTTTCTTGGTAGAAGGTCTTACATTGCCAAGTCTTGTAGCACGTGAAGATGCGCCTCCAGATCTTGTATCAGAGCCTGATCCACTTGCGCCAGACCCTATTGGAGTGCCATCTTGTGATATTGCTTCAGGTGTAGAACGTTTATAAGGCTTCGTCGCTAAATCACCTTGAACATATTGCTGATTCGGGAATTTGCTCCATTCAGCATAAGCTGAGTTAGCATAGTTTTTCATTTGACTGGCGATTTTCTGAACAGAGGCTTCATATTCTCTTTGCTGCTGCTCTGCTAAACGACGTTGTCTTTCCAATTCTTTTAGACGTTCTTGTTCAGCCCGTTGACGTTCTAGTGCTTCGCGTTGTTCACGTAGTCTTTGTTCTTGTAACTCGCGTGCTCTGTCCGCAGCAGATTTTCCCGATAAGCCACCTGCGCCGCCCGCGCCTGCACCAAATGCACCGCCACCTGCGCCAAAAGCACCACCGCCAGCAAAACCGTTACCGTCAGCGCCACCTAATCCCATTTTCCCTAACTTGTCGCGTTCTCGATTTTTTAATGCTTGTTCTAGTGCTGCTGCATCGGCATTGCCTTTATCTGAATTTTCGCCGATTGCGCCAATAATAGTGGGTATAGCGCTCGATTTTTTTTGTAGTGCTTCTTGAGCCCGTCGTTCGTTTTCTTGAATTTGTAATTCTCGGTATTTTTCAGGGACAACGTTGCCGGGGGTTGCTTTTATATCAGCAGGAACTGGCACAGCTTGCGAGCCTTGCTTGGAAAGAACATCTTCGGGGGTTTGCTTGCTACGCACAATTGCAACTATTACGCCAACAACAATGATGGCGCCAAGCAAAATCACAAAGGTGCGAGTCTTTGAGTTAGATAATCCAGCAAGCAAATTCTGCGGTTTATTAGCCATAACTTATAACCCTGATAGTTTTATATCGACGGTTCTTCCATTTAATGTTGCTAAAATAAATGGAGTTTGCATCATTTCATAAACATGCGTACCGTCAGGACTTGCTACCGTTGCTGTCCAAGCGGGTGAAAGCACAGTTAACTTAGTTCTAAAGTAAACTCTACCATCAGCAAACCAGGCATCACCATAGCCTCCGGATACGCCTAGTTTAATACTTCCTCTAGGGGGGATCCCATCTAATATGTTGATCATTAATGGGTTTACTTTAGCATTTAAAGTTGTATCTACAATAGGTGGTTTTGCATCTGGACCACGACCCATAACTTGAAGGTCTACCCTAAAATCTACATTCTTTTGGCCTGAGACTAAAGTGATCATAACTGGGGTATCGAGTCCCCAAAGCCGAACTGCAAGGTTTCCATGTGCATATTGTTTGATGCTTTGAATGAATAATGCATTCCCTTTTTGGTCCCATTGAATGTTAAACCCTTGAGGATCGCCGATGCTATAAGCAGTGACGGGCCAGGGAGCACCAGTTGTATCTACGAATAACACGGAAGTAACAAATCCTGCTGACAATCTAATAACGGGAGGTTGGCTTCCCGGATCCAGCGTTACCACAATAGAGGTAAAGTTAGGATTGGGAGGGGGGGCAACCGTCGTTGCTTTTGCTTGTAAAGTAAGATCATAAAATTTATGTAATTTCATGATTTGATCGGGACTTAGGGGTAATACATCTGTCATAAGTGAATTAAAAGCAGCATCGCGCTTCATTTCTTCGATATCAATCGGGCGCTCTTGGGCTGGTTGAGATGATGCCGCAGGTCTGGCTGACATGTTTGTTTGTTGCGTTCCCACGCTCATCACGTCTTGTGATTGCGGGATCTCAGCTTGAGCAGCTTGACTTTGTATCGTTTTAGCAATTGCTTGCAATTGTTCTGGGTTTAAATTTTTTGTTTGTTCAATAAGCTGTTGTGATTGCTGAGGGGTTAATTGACTTAAATCCTTCGGTAATGCGGGTTGAGTTCCAGCTCTATTGGGAGTTGAAAGTGCATTTGTTAATGGGTTTGCGCCGCTTGCCTCTTTGCTTGGTACGCTAGAGGAGGGATGGGCTCCGCCTGGTTGTGGAGCAGGAGGTAATGGTTGGTCCCCGCCTAGGACCGCAGCTTGAATTGGTTTTGCGCCAATAAGAAGAAGCAACAATAACAATTTAAATTTTTGTTTCATTGTCTGTTCATCCACATTGCTTCTTTTGGGTTTAAGCATGATGCCGCATAAACCACGAATACTATGATCATTGCAAATAGTCGTCCCATCAAAGTCTTACCGAACCAAAGCGTTCCAAATATAATGAGCTTCTCATATTATTTCTTTCAGCACAAAGGTATTACTGAATTACCTCTCTTATCACAAATGAATCAATACCTACCCCAGAGGGGGATTCTAATGTTGACATTCTAGAGATAGTCAAGGTCACAATATTATTTTGAATAATTTTGTCATCAGGATTACTATTTTCATAAGTTAAGACAAGCGGAATTTGTACTCGCCAAATAAAAGCATTAGGGATGCTTCCTTGCAAACCTGGCGTTGTTTCACTGTCTTGAATAATTGTGGGGGTTCCATTTATTTTTGCGTATACGATCATCTTTCTTCTTTGGACAGCATCCAGGTTGCGAGATTCTTTAATTGCTTTTAAATAACTGTTGTATCCGTTACGCGTAAAGAAGCTTCTGGCATTTTGGATCTGCCTTCTATAGTTAACAAAATTAATATTATACGCAGATGTTGATGCTTCTACAGCCCATGTCAGCAAAGCATTTGGCTGCATGTTGGGTTTGCTCAATGGAACTAATTTTAATGGGGTGCCATCGTAAGAAGTTGCAAAATATTTAGGTGGAGGAATATTCTTTTGTTCGTAACGCAAGAATATGATCAAGGTTATTAATAATAAAAGTAAGCAAAGGCACAAAGTCGTGAGCTTACGGCTTCCATCTCGATAATAGAGATTGCGCAATAAGATCATCTCTAACGCCCCAATATACTTAGGATCTTGGAGGGTTGGGGCAGTTTTTGTTATTGGCTTTCTTTGTTCAACCATATCAAAATGTCTCAGCTATTTTATTTTGCTAGAATGCCTTCTCTTACTATTATTGCCGTGATAGCAATGCCAGTTGGAGATTCTGTAATAGGCACACGTACAATTAACATGGTGACGATCATATCCTTTTTAATCACTTCTTTTATATTTTGAAAAGTGAGGATCATGGGAAACTGAACCTGCCATGACCAGGTACCATCTGAAATCGCACTTTCTTTTAAAATGATGGGTGCGTAGGTAGGTACGGCAGAGAGCACGTATTTCCTTCTTTGCACAGATCCCACAGTGTTAGATTCGATTAGCGCCTTACGATAATCTTGATAGCCGGCTTGAGTGTAATAAATACTCGAATCACTAATCACTTTTTCGTAGTCAACAAAATTAAAAGTGTAGGAAGTGATGATAGCCTCCACAGCCCACTCTAGGAGTGCAGGGGTGGATATACCGGGTTGAGAAAGGGGAATTGGCGCAACAAGTTTTCCATCTGAGGTAGTTGGAAAGAACTCAGGAGTAGGCTTAATGGTGCGTTCATAAAGCCCAGCCAAAACCATGATACCAATCATGCTCATTAATATTAAGCAAAAAATAAGTAGGGCATAGTAGCGATCGTAATAAAAGTCTGCACGCAGCATCGCCAAATAGCGTTTGGGTGCCGCAACTGCGGGGGCAGGTTTAGCTGGTGTGCCAGGTTTTGGCTTTGGTAATGGCTTTTTTGCCGCTACACGGGTATTGTCAGGTGACATTACTCATATTCCCTTTTCCAACTTTCTGCCTTGTTTGACTAAAAATCCATTTCATTTGTTCAAAACGAGACTGCTTATCCTGAGAGATCAAACCTCCTTCACCGTAATTGAGGCTATCCCTATTCCTTTAGGGGATTCTAATGTTGGTCGACGCGCAATTATCATCGTTAGAATAAGATTTTGCTTTCTTTGATCTGAAGCACTTTGATAAGTTACTAGCATGGGAAGTTGAACTTGCCATGCATAGACACCATCGACAGGGCCTTCTTTAAGAATGACTGGTGTATTAGTGGCAACAGCAAAAACAACTAGTTGCTTAGCGCGAACTGTTTCCAGCGTTTTAGCTGCGGCTAATGCAGCAACAAAATTTTGATAACCAGCATCAGTAAAATAAACTTTGACGTCTTTCAGGGACTTCTCATAATTTCCAAAGTTGAAATTGTAAGCCGTTGTTGCTGCTTCTACTGCCCAATTAAGTAAAGATGCTGTAGTGAGATTCGGTTGATTTAAGGGAGCTAACTGTAGCAGCTTTCCTGTATTGGTGGTTGCGTAATAATGCACAATTGGTTTGTGGGTTCTTTCCCATGCAATCCATCCCATGACACCAAAAATGGCAAGGGTTAATAAAATGCAGAACACCATCAGGCGACGATAATTATCGCGATAAAAATTGCTGCGAAGCAGAACTGATTGTTTAAAGAGAGGACTATATTCGTCAGGAAGAGTCAACTCATCGAGGGTAGGGACGCTTTTTGTGGACTTCTTTTTTAAAGCATCCGTAGTTAAATTTTTCTTTGGTAGTGAATCAGGTGTGTCACTTGCCATTGCCGATAGATCCTCTTTCTCAACCCTCGTTAATTAGAATCCTTGCACAAAACTACAGTCAGTATAGCACTAAAATGCACAGGACCTACCAGCAATTCTTACTGAGAATTGCTTTCAAGTAAAATGTTCCACAAACGCTTTACTTTTTGCATGCAATAAAAAGGCAGAGCATCGATTGCTCACCACTTATCGTCAGATACCTACCTATTGTTGCAATTGTTTCTTTTGTGTCAACCAAGATCGAGCTTGGCGTTGGTTTCCAGCGATAAACGCTCTGAGCCAACGAACAAACACTGGTAAAGAAAAACCAAATCGATTGAGTAATACGAAAAAGGCACAAACACAACAAGCTAAAATAAATGTCCATATACGAATATGAAGTAAGAAAAGAAACAAAGGAATTGCGGAATACGCATCCATAAAGAAAAATCTGGGTGTTCTCGCGGAATCTCGCCAGTGGGCTGTTTCTGGATGTCTCATCTTACTGTTCCCATTTTGAATTTATACTTATATTTTAATTCCGATATGCGCCGAAGACGCATTATTCCCACTTTTGTAAAGGGGGGCCGCCGCAAAGCGGCGAGGGGGATTTTGTGAGCAACCTTAAATCTCCCTGGCCCTTCGGGCCGTCCCTCTTTTTGAAAGAGGTAATTTTTGTTCGCTACGCTCACACCTCAGAAACAATCTATAATCCTGCGTCACGATCTGCATTTTTTGCACCTGCAGCCATGAGGTTATAGGTGCGTTCAGAAATAATACCTTCATCTAATTTTCTTTTGGCGTCAACTAACATTGGTTGACCGCGCTCTTTCAACAGTATTCTTGTTTTAGCAGCAAGCATTTCAACTTCAGTGTTAACGAGTACATCACGTACTTCTTCATCAAATACCAAGTATTCACGTAAAGCCACTCGTTTGTTATCTACGGTGGGCGCTAATTTTTGCCAAATGACCATGCGCAATGTTTCAAGAATATCTAAAGCACGACCATGTCTTTCGTCTGCAGGGAAGGTGGAAATCATCCGACGAACACAGTCTGCGACCCCGTTACTATGCAAGGTGGTATAAACAGGATGACCTGTTAATGCTGCATCGATAACTGCGGCAATAGTTTCTGCATCTCGCGCCTCACCAACCAGTATAAGTCCAGGCTTTCGTCGCAAAGCGTTTCTAACACCATCGGCAAAAGTAGGTAAGTGCTTTGGAATTTCTGATTGACTAATAATAGAAGTGGGCTTTTCAACGGCATCATAAACGAATTCAATAGGTGCTTCATAGGTGAGCACTTTACGATTCGCATCCTCTTGCATCACTATTTCGCGGATAATAGCAGCAAGTAGCGTACTTTTACCTGAACCTGTTGAACCTGTAACAACGATCGTTCCTTGCATCGGAGCCATATGATCAATAATCGCTTGATCAACACTCATGGTGTTAAGAGGAGGAGGCTCAGCAGGAATGGTACGTGCTGTAATTTGGATGCCATCATGTCCTTCTACCTGACATGCTGTGCCATTGATACGAAATCGATAACGCGTCGTACGATCAGGGCGGATCTCATAATGCGTATCCACATCTTTACCCGAGGAAAGTTGGGTCGTACCATTTGGACCATAAATGGTATTAAGCATTTCACCGACTTCAGTCTGTGACATTTTCCGCGTGGTTACTGGGTAGAGTCTTCCATGAATTTCGGTGAGCACTTGAGCATCTGTTTGGATTGTAATATCAGAAGCACCCTTTAATGTGCAGTGCAACATTAAGCGATCCATGTCGCGAGGAGAAAAACGAGCCGGTTCGTCCGGCATAATGTATTCTTTGTTTGCAATCGCCATTATACCCTCCCAGTTTGAATTTATGCACCCGTCTACGCTTATTGCTTCGGCGTGGCTGGGGGCCTTGCCGTAGCTTCAGCGAAGGCAGGTTGTTGCCATTGCGCTCTCACCCCAGTTGTGTATGCACCTGGGGCTTCGTTTACCTGACGTCTCGCCTAAATTCAAATTGGTACGGCGCCTAATTATTCATCAGGTGTTACTTGTCTTTCATCAGCAGTTACTAGCGCTGTCCATTCATTACTTGCAGACTTGAATTGCGGTAGCGTTGTGATACGTAAAATACGATCATTGATTGCCATTTGAGAATCGCCACCCGTGATGCCTAAGTTAACTTGGGCAACAAAAGGTAGACTGACCATGTTTTGCGCAAGCAAGGTTCGATAACGAATCATGCCTTCAAAATCGCGTTTCAGCCGTCCTAGGTTTTCTGCAAAAATAACATCAGCTTGGGTAACCCCAGCTTGCCATCCCTCATCAAGATATTTGTCCCAAACAGTTTTTTCTGTTTCATCACGAGGCAGAAGAGACATATCCGGCATATCAGGTTCTTTATAATGCATCTTCAAATAATCTCTCCACGTTGGCGCCATCGTTACAAAACGTGCCTGAGATTGTATGCTGTAAGCACGATCTGACACCCTGATGATATCATCAGCGGTTTGATCTAATGTTTGCCGACCTTCAATAAGAACAGGGGGCAAGACGTTATGATCTAGCAGCATACTATTGAAATTATATATGATATCGAGCTCGCGTTCGTGCATCGCAACTAAAGCATTAATTTGTCCCGCGCGCCATGCTAGTCCTGCTCTAGCACCTAAGCTTAATGCTGCGTCGCGCAAACCAATGTGTCGGATCCCGCCAAGCGTAGCGGCTGTTCTACTTTCAGAAGCGCCAGTTGAATGGTATTTGTTAAGCGTAGATTGATAAACAGGTGGCGTTGTACAGCTTACAGTAATCGCAAATGTACTAAATAGTAGTGTACTTCCAATTATCTGCTTCATAAGATCCTCTTAACTTCTCACGATTCAACGCTATGCGAGGCATACTCTTCGCATTCGAATTTTAGGCCTTGTTACCTTCGCTTTCTCTTAACAGCGATGTACTCTTTACGCACTCCTGTTGTTGAGGGGCTTTGGCGCTAGCCTAAAAATCGACTGCTGTGAATATAGGCTTTGCATAAAATGCAATTGCGAAGGGTGAATTTTCAAGCATTAGCTACATACCGTAGTTCAATAATTCGACTAGTAGGGTACACAACCAAGTTAGCACGTTTGCCCGCCTGTAAGCCAGCATCTTTTAAAATGTCAGCAACAACGCGTTCTCTAGAAGAGATGGTGACAATTAGTGGGATCTTAGGTATCGGACCAAGTACTTTAACGCGATAGCGCGTCATTTCGGCAATCCTTTCTAAAAGAGGTTCGATGGGACCTGACCAATCTAAACTTGCAAGACCACCCATGCCTCCTTGAGGAGTGACAAGTATGTCTGTGTTGATAGCATTCTTTGCGTAAATATCTTGCGTGGCTGCAAGTGTCTTTAAAGAATTTTCCACTGACATTGCAGACTTCATAAGCTGATATTCAACATCACTCATTTGATAAGTTGGTTTTTGCGTACAACCAACCAATAATGCGGCGATCGAGATGATAAACAGTGGCTTATCCATAGCGTATCTCTGTTAACTCCCTACCCATAATAAATTTCTTCCTAGTATATCTTTAATCAGGCGGATATACAGCCTTTGCAGCGAATAAATAAAAATATCTTTGCATAGAACTCTAAGATAACAATCCTACTCTAATAAAGTAAGAGCGATCATATAGCATTCCTGTAGGTGGAGAAGGTGTGGAAGAGCTGGATTGAATTTAAGTTAACTAGCAGAAAGGAAGTAACGCTCGTCTATGATTAGAAAAAGAAATTTTAAAGAAGGTGCTACTGACCTGAAACCATACTTGTACAGCGGTACCATTGTATATTCATTGAGTACGATTTATTATTACGACGACTAGCTACATTAAGGGTGTTTCATGGCGGAGAATCCATTCGTTCAACAAGTCTCCTCAATAGCGAAGGTGTTGAGGTGTAACTTTACGTTGAGAGAACAACCCATCACGATTGAACAAGTATTTGCTGAGACAGGATTGCTGCCGGCGATTATTCGCAGGGCTGATCAATTATGTTCATTTTGCTTGGGGTATGGACTGGGGGTGAGTTTTGAAGAAGCGCAAGGCGGTATGTTAGGCGTTCGTGTGAAATTTGATAATGCCACACCCAATTCGTTACGTTTACTTTGTGCAGCAGATGTGATCATTGAGTTAATGCAACATGCACCTTCGCGCGATGTAACGCCATTGGATGATTTGATGTACGACTAATGTTTTGAGTGTATGAGGTAAAATATGGCAGGACAAGGCGGCGGCGGCCAAGGCGAAGATAAAGACTCCTATGCCCTTCTTTGGATGCTAGGGGCTATTTTCGTCATTGGAGGCGTAATTTGGCATTTTTATAAAAATCAACTGATAACAGGGTTTATTGCACTCAAAAAATATGAAGCCATTGCGATTTCTTTTTTTGTTGATAATGAAAATGTTCATCGTGCTCTGCAAGGGTTATCCATGGCTAACCCTGATAACATTACGTTGGATTATGCGGGGGTAATAAGCACGTTTATTGGTCAGTACATGATGTATCCCATTTGCTTGATGTTATTGCTGATGGGGATAGTGATGTTTAAGGGGCATGCAACTATGCGCTTTACCAAAGCTTACAACATGGATACGTTGGTTCAGCAAGAGAAAGAAAATTACCCGCAAATTGCGCCTGTTGCAGATCTTAGTTTGATTGAAGAAGATATTAACAAAGGGCCATGGGCGATGTCGCAAAATCCTATGCAATTTGCCCGTAGTCAAAAGTTATTGAGAGTAGAACTTGTTGCCGATCAAAAAGCATCATGGCGTGCCGAAGGAGTTGCAAAAGCAACACTGGTAAGAGAGCGAGCCATGCAAGCATTTGCTTCGCAGTTAGGGACCCTATGGAGTGGTGTCAATAACCTACCTCCTCATACTAAAGCATTGTATGCAGCATTTTTAGCTCGTACTGAACATGATACTGATACTTGTAGAGGATATTTAGCAAAATTAGCAAGAAGTGCAGCTAAAGGGACAATAGATTATTCAGATACTGAAGAAATCTTAAAAAAATATGGTAAAAGTAAAGCAGCACAAAAATGCCAACAAAAGCATGCCTATGTATTAACTGTGATGGCATCTATGTTGACCCTTGCCAGAGTAGATGGGGTTTTAGCCTCTGCCGATTTTCTTTGGATTAAACCAGTGGATAGACGATTGTGGTATGTACTGAGTGGTGTAGGCCGACAAGTAGCCGTCCCTGAAGTAGCAGGAGTACATGCTCATTGGCTTGCAGAAAGAGAAATGGGAAGAGCTTTAACGGTTCCAATGGTAGAAGAGGCTGTCAATGCGCTAGAGCTTGCTTTGGCAGCGATGGTTTATATTCCTGATGAAGACGAGCAGCTGCAACCTGCTGCGACAAATTAATCAGGAAGGAGAGTAATTATGTCACTGCGTGGGTTAGAAGAGAAACATGAGCACGGCGCGCGGGAGATGGCGCGGGATACACGCCCTCTAGGGGAGCGTGTATCCGAATTTTTCTCCAATCCGTTGTATGTTGCTTGTATGTTGGGAACAGCGGCTGGAACTATCATTGCGGTGCCAGCGACGGCAGATCTCATGGGGTTTTTTGGTCTTTGCATTTTTCTGTTCGCTTACACGCGCAAAGTCACCCTACCTTTTAAAATGCCATTAATTTCAAAACTGCCTGATTATAACGATACCATCCCTGGCACGAATAAGCCTAAAAAAGGGCAAGGGATCGCTTTCTTTGGTAATGAGAAAAATACGCAAAAAGAACTTTGGTTCTCCAATGACGATATGCGTACTCACGTACTTATTTTCGGATCAACCGGTAGCGGTAAAACAGAAGCATTAGTTTCCATTGCATTTAATTCTTTAGCGCAGGGTAGCGGATTCATCTACATCGACGGTAAAGGTGATAACTCATTGTATGCCAAAGTATTTGGCATGGTAAGACGAATGGGTCGTGACGACGATATGCTACTGATCAACTTTATGACTGGTGCTCGTGACGTCATTGGTGCACAAAAATCACGTCTTTCCAATACTATGAATCCTTTTGCAAATGGTTCTTCGAGTATGTTATCTCAGCTAGTGGTCAGTTTGATGGATTCAGGCGGCGGTGGCGGTGATGGCGATATGTGGAAAGGCCGTGCGATTTCATTCGTGGAAGCTCTAATGAAAATTTTGGTGGGGATGCGTGATGAAGGTCATATCCTTTTAGACGCTAACCTCATTCGTAGCTATTTTATTTTAGAGAAACTAGAGCAGATAGTGGTTGATCGCCGATTCCCTTTGAACGAGCGGGAATCTGTTCCGTTGGATGCTTTACCACAAGCTTTTTTAGATCCACTGGACAACTATATTTACAACTTACCAGGTTACAATAAAGCAAAGAAAGGGAACCAGGCAGGTGAAGTGCGCGAACAACATGGATTTATCACCATGCAATTAGGTCGGGTATTCAGCTCTTTAGCAGATACCTATTCGCATATTGTTCGTACTAATTTGGCTGAGGTTGATCTGAAAGACGTTGTATTAAACCGTCGTATTCTTGTCGTGCTATTGCCAGCCTTAGAAAAATCACCAGAAGAGTTGGCAAACTTAGGAAAAATTATTATTGCATCTCTTAAAGCGATGATGGCGGCAGGGTTAGGTGATGAAGTAGAAGGTGATTATCGCGATGTGATTTTGCGTAAGCCTACCAACTCTCCTACGCCCTATGTTTGTATTATGGACGAGTATGGTTACTACGCTGTGCCAGGTTTTGCTGTTGTGCCTGCGCAAGCACGTTCCTTAGGATTCTCCGCCATTTTTGCAGGACAAGATTTGCCTGCGTTCCAAAAAGCTTCTAAAGAAGAAGCAGCCTCTATCGGTGCGAATACTAATATTAAAATATGTATGAAAATGGAAGATCCAACCGATACCTGGGAATTTTTCAATAAAACAGCAGGCGAAACCTATGCCACCAGTGTGAGTGGATTCCAAGTTAATGCAGGCAGCATGACGAATAACTATGCTGATACCCGAAATGCTTCTATTGAGAAAAGATCACGTATCGATCTTTTAGACTTAAGAGATCAACGTGAAGGTGACGCCCATATTTTTTGGCGCTCAAAAATTATTCGTGCTCGTATGTTTTATGCTAACCCCAAACCTGCCAAAAAGATGCAGGTTAATCAATATCTATGCGTAGAAAAACCTTCTGAATCGACAATGATTAATTTGGATAAACGTATTCGTCGATTTGCTCAAGTTTTCAGTGCGCCGCAATTTGTCATGGAGCCCCCGGCAGCCAATGAAGATATTAACATAGTTTCGCAAGCAATGATGATGTATGCGACCTTAAAACCATTTGAACGCTCCATTGCAGCTGTTATTGCTATCTTAGAAAAAGAAGTAGATAAACAACGAAAAGTACGTGAAGAAATTGAGGCAGAACAATCACAAGAATTTTCTAATGAAGTGCATGCCTTTACCCCAGTGCATGTGCCAGATTTTGCTGTTGAAATTATTGGTGAGGAAGATCTTAAACGCTTTTCCAATCCCTTGCTATTGCGAGGACGTACTCGCGAAGCGTTGACCCATATTGAACGTTTAAGCGGTCAATCAGAACAAGATGCAGCCAAAACTGCCGATAATATTATCAATGATATCATTAAAGCAACGTATTATCCTCCAAAAGACGTGCTGCATAAGGACGTAGAAGGTGTATTGGATGCACTTGAACAACTCTATGAAATGTTCAATCAGCAAATGATAGGTGGCGGCACTAAAGCCAAAGAAGAATAAATTT
Organism: Gammaproteobacteria bacterium 39-13; assembly: GCA_001898235.1. GTDB lineage: Bacteria > Pseudomonadota > Gammaproteobacteria > Berkiellales > Berkiellaceae > Berkiella. The sequence goes on along the minus strand of MKTN01000071.1, from coordinate 115,739 downwards.
TCATTCATTCACCATTATTCACATCCAAACTCTGATAGTCCTGGCCTTTGCACGAGCTTAGGCCAGTTCTACAAAGTCTGATCATCAGCTTTTGCTAATTAAGTTATAAATTAAAACGGTCTTTATCTCTAAGGCGTAGTTTGTTAAGAACTTTCAGCAACTTTCAATTGTCCTATCTTCAAACAGTCTTATAAAAAAGAGTTTTGCGTGAAATTTCACCTAATAATGACCTGTAAGCATACATCATTAACTCTGCCTAGTCAGTTAGATATAATAAAGTAACATTGTGATGGTGGGGGTTGTTTTGTGTTTTATGAGGAGCCAAAAATGGGCATATCACAAGACTATAACGAAGAAAAGCCTTTCAAGCAGCTCTTAGCAGAATTTCAGGCACTGCGAAGAGAAGTGTTTATTCGTAATGATGTATCCAGAGAAACACTAAGTGCATTTGAAGTGTTACAAGGAAAATTATTAAGGAAGTTAGAACAACGAAGGAGCGATTCAAAAGAAGAAATTATTAGGGCTGAAAACAAAAAAAATAATCTTATTAAACGTTTAGTGCTATTAGAAAAAATGAAAGACAGCTATGCCCAGGATGAAATTATTAAAGAACTTGAAGAGTACAGCCGGATCCGTAGGCATCGAGATGCACAACTTGCTCGTATCACTAAAGAGATCGCAGATATTAATTTAACTAAAAATGAATTTCACGATCAAATGGAAGGAAAGCAAAAGAAGAAGGTAACCACTCAAAGTGAAGTTGTATTAATAAAACATTGAAACCCTATAAAAGCCCAACTGAGTGAGGAGGGCATATGTCAGGAAATGGTGTAGGGAAAGGCACAGGCACAGGCACAGAACAAGGTAAAAAAGACGAACCTAAAGTTAAAGGAGGTCTTTTCAGTGGTATAGTGCAAGGCGCCAAAGATTTTATTAGCGAAGGAATTGGTCCCAAAGAGCTTCCATTTGAGGTAGAACAAGAAAAAGTAGATTTTGTAAAAGGTAGCACGCTCAGAATCAAAGCCGATATCTATGTGAATGCTGCGAGTGTTGATAAGCTTGATGTAAGTAGTTGGGGGGGGATTGCCGGTGCAATTAGGGACAAACTTTCTTCTGGCTCTAAAAAAATACTCGAGGATGATTGGTCGAAAAGCAAAGATAAGGTTAAACCCGGATATGCAAATTTTGTAGAAAAAGATGGTAAACCTATCGGTTTGAATTGGAATGTAAAAGACCGCGTAGGGAAGGTCGTTGGTACCAAACCAGGATATCTTATTAATGCTGCGGCACCTAATACAGGATCTGATGAGGCGCGTTTTAAAGCACTTAAGCAAGCGTATTTGGGCGTGCTAAATAAAGCTTATGCATTACAACAAGATGATGATAAAAATGCGAAAAAATTAAATAAACCACTAACCGTTGCTTGTGCGCCGTTAGGGATCGGTATTTATGGTAATAAACCTGAATTATCTGCAAAAGCTGCTTTTGAAGCACAACAAGAATTTTTTAACAAAAATCCTAATGCAGAAATCAATTTAAAGTTTGGTATTGGTCCAGAAAAAAAGAATCAAAGATTTCAAAAAGCATTTCAACAACTACAAAACAACCAAGCTACTGTTGAAAACTCATCGGTGAAGCCTGAAGTTCAAGAAGCAGTGATCCCACCTATGCCAGAGCCTAAACCTGCGAAAGATAAAAAGCAGGCGACTGAATCTGAAACGCTAGAAGCTGAAGTTGAAGATAAAAGCAAAGCTGAAAAGAAAAAGGCAGAAAGCCCTGAAAAACCAGAAGGTGAAAACGCTGAAAAAACTGAAGAGACAAAGAAAAAAGCCGCTCAGTCTGAAGAAGAAAAGAAGAAAGCTGCCTTAGTTGCTGCACAAAGAAATTATGGTCCTCGTGGTAAACGTGGTGAGTACAAGGCAAAAATTAAAGATGCAGGTCATGATGCCAAAGAAATGTTAAAAGCCGGGCCGCCCAAGCTTTCAAAGGATGCGGGCGAGGCAACAGGAGAAATGATGGCATGGTTGCTAGCCATGCTGTTTGGTGGTCTAGGGCTTGGGATTAAAGCTGCTGCAAATGCAGCCTTAGCAAAACGAGAAGATGGGCTATTGAATAAAATCACGCCACAACTTGATCGCATGGAAAAGCTGATAGATAAACGTGAAAAGCTGGCTGATTCTATTGATAAATTAGATGCGAAAATTAAAAAAATGGAGAAAGAAGATCCTGATTCTAAAGAATTACCAGGATTGAAAGAAAAGCTAGCCAAAGATCAAGCAAAATTAGAAGCTTATGACAAAGGTATCGAAGGATATAGAAATTATGTTGGCGACCTTTTGAAGGAAAAGATGGAAGATGCCAAGAAATCAAAAGAAGGATTATCACAAAGTTTAGAAGATCTCCAAGCGCAAAAGGAAATAAAAGAATCAGAGAAAGCAGAAATTGATGCAAATGTGAGCGGATTAGAAGAGATGCTTCGTCAAAATCAAGAAGCACAAAAAGTAGAAGAAGATCCTGAAAAATTAAAAGTATTAAAAGAGGATGAAAGTGCTCTAAAAGAAGTATTAGACGGTGAAAAAGAACTGCAAAAAGAAGCGACAAAGGATTTGGCAGAGTTGACAGAAAAGGAAAAGAAATTAAGCAAGGATTTATTAGAGGCAACCAGCGCTCTTGAGAAAAGAGCTGATCAGAAAGATAGATTAGATAATATTGAAGGAAGTAAAACCCCCGAAGGTGTGAAGCTGGATGATGAAGAAAGAGAAATAACAGATGAGGAAGTTGAAGAGGAAGAAGAAGAAGACGTTGTTTTAAAGACAAAAGATAAATCAAAAAAGGATAAATCAACTGAATCTGCTACGGATGAAGAAACACCAAAAGATAAGACAACACCAGAAGAAACTAGTGTTGATAGCGTAAATAAAACGCATAAATCTCTAATGGAAAAAATTGAGGGAATACCTAAAGAAAAACAAACTAACGTGGAATCAGACTTAAAAGAATACAATCAAAAATACAATGTTATTGCTGCTTTGAAAAAAGGAGAAATCGCAAAACAAGAAGATTTAGCGCAAATTGCCCAGATGCAACAAGAGTTGGCGAAAAAAATTGACAATATCAAAGCACTTGAAACCAAAGCAAAAGAAGATAAGACTGCGTCTCTTGAGCATGCAGCAGAACTTGAGCATCAAAGAGCGCAACAAGAAGAGCAGCGTGCTAAAGAAGCAGATAAAGATCAAAAAGATAAAGCAAAAGAATCAACGCCTACGCCGCAGAAAGAAAAGGAAGCCGCTGAACAAAAATCACAAGAACTTGATAAAAAGATTCAGGAGTTAGCAAAACAAGAAACAACTTTAAAGAGTAATATCGAATCAGATACACAAGCTTTAGAACAAACAAAAGCGCAACTTATCGGTGTTGATAAAGACATAAAAAGTACTCAGGCCGAAAAAACAACGCTAGAAACTGAAATCCCTAAAACCCAAGCTGCTCTTGATGCTAAAAATGAAGAAACAAGTAAGCAGGAAGAAAAAGTTAAAAATTTATCTGAAGATGTCAGAAAAATGGAGCAAGGTATCAAGGAAAAACAAGAAGAAATAGGTGAGGATGCGTTACCGCAAGAAAAAGCAGCGTTAGAAAAATCCAAAACAGAATTGGATGAACTTAAGAACCAGCTTGAAGCAGAAAATAGCAAATTAAGTAATTTAAAAGCTGAGCAATCTGCACTGCAAACTAAGTTATCTGAACAAAAAAATAACCTCACACAACTTGACACCAAATTGAGCTCACTTGAAAAGACGCAAGGTGAATTGCAAGCAAAGGAAAAATCACTTAGCCAAAAAATTGATGAAAATAAAGCAAAATTAGCAGATGTTGGCAAAGAAAAAGCCAAAACCGAAGGTCAGAAAAAACTCTATGATGATCTCAAAGAGACTAAAGCTCAAGAAGTGGAATTACAGCAAAAAGTTAAAGCTGACGAAGAGGGTGTTAGTAAAGAAAAAGGGATCATAGCGAAAGAACAAGAAGCGCAAAAGATCGAGGGACAAAAAATTAAGGATTGGGAAACGAATAATAAAGGTTACCAAGCAACGATTGAGAAACTCCAGCCTGAGATGGAAGCTAATCAAGCTCGAATAAAAGAAATAGATCAACAACAACAAGATCTCGTTAAACAGAAAAACCCTTTTGATAAAACAACTCAAAGTAAAGAGCATGGAGAATTCGAGAGAGAAGCGCAGTCAGTTATTGTAAAATTAAATGCAGAAAGATCAGAGTTAGAAGGAAAAGTTTCTAACGCAAAAGATCAAATTGAGCAAGCTCAGGGCAGCATAGCAGCTAATTCTGTAGCAATTACGGAGTCAAAACGTAAAATTGAAGCAAGCGGTGTTACTACAAAAGAAGCACAAACCAGATTAAAAGAGCACGAATCTTCACTTTCTAATAATCAAAAATCTCTTTCTGAAAACCAGGAAAAATCTACTTCTTTAAAAGAGAAAATATCAGAATTTGATCCGCAAATGAAAAAGCAGCTTGAAGCAGAAAAAGCAGCCAAGGACGCAAAAAATGCAACTGAATCTGAAGAAGAGAAAAGGAAAGCTGCTTTGAGAGCCGCGCAAAGAAATTATGGTCCTCGTGGTAAGCGCGGTGAATATAAGGCAAAAATTAAAGAAGCAGGTCATGATGCCAAAGAAATGTTAAAAGCAGGTCCGCCTAAACTTGCCGATGATCCTGGGGAAGCAACAGGTCAAATGATGGCATGGTTGCTAGCGATGCTATTTGGTGGTGCCGGGCTTGGGATTAAAGCAGCCGCAAATGCTGTCTTAGCGAAACGAGAAGATGGACTATTGAATAAGATCACCCCCCAGCTTGATCGCATGGAAAAGTTGATGGATAAACGTGATAAATTGGCAGACTCTATCGAAAAACAAGATGCAAAAATTAAAAAAATGGAAAAGGAAGATCCAAATTCTAAGGAGTTAGAAGGATTAAAGGATAAGCTTGCTAAAGATCAAGCTAAGTTGGAAGCTTATGATAAAGGTATCGAAGGATATAGAAATCATGTCGGTGATACTTTAAAAGAAAAAATGGAAAGTGCTAATAAATCGAAACAAGGATTAGAGCAACGCTTGGAAGATCTGCAAGCACAAAAGGAACTTAAAGAAGGAGCAAAAGCAGAAATTGATGCGAATGTGAAGGGATTAGAAGAAATGCTTCGTCAAAATCAGGAAGATCAAAAAAATGAAAAAGATCCGAATAAATTGCAAGGATTAAAAGACGATGAAAAATCTTTGCAGGAAGTCCTAGACGGTGAGAAGGCATTGCAAAAAGAAGCTGCGAATGAGTTAAAAGCTCTAGATAAAGAAGAGAAATCTCTTAATAAGCAATTGGCGGATGCTAATAAAGATGTAGATAAAAGAGCTGAACAGCAGCAACGATTTGATACAGTAGATAGTGCAAATAAACCTCAAGGTGTCAGTTTAGATGAGAGTGAGAAAACGGAAGATGAAGAACTAGAAACAGAAAAAACAGAAGATGAGGAAGCAGTGTTGGAGGCTGAAACACCTGCTAACGATGAAACACTTGATGAACAAGATGAAAATGAAAAAGAAGAAGCCTTACAAGAAAAAACTTCCGCTAATAAACAACCTAAGCCAGAATCAGACACTAAGCCACCCAAGTCAGAATCAGAAACCCCTGTTTTAGAAAGCTCAAGTGAAGAATCTAGGAATACAGCTAAGCCTAAGCCTAAACCTGGCGCAGAAGACACTAAAGACACCAAAGATAAAGAGACTACGGCTAAAGATAAAGAAGCTACCGCTAAAGATAAAGACAGCACAAAACTTAAAGCCACAAGGCAAAAAGATACGCCTGAAGGAAGAGTTCAGTTGCGCCAAGCCGCATTGAAAAAAGTGCCTTCACAAATGAAAGCGGCAATGAAGGATGCTTGGTCGCCCAAGAATATTCCCAGTGATAAAACACCTGAAGGAAACGCCAAAGATCCAAATGTTTATGCAGGTGAGATGATGGCATGGGCAATGAAAGCCTTATTTAGCTTATTTGCTGTGCCCGTTGCTGGTGGTGTGACTGCAGGTTATCGTGCGCTAAGGGCAACAATGGCAGAAAAGGATTTTAAAAATATCCAGCCACAATTGAAGCAATTGAAGAACTTGCATGATAAAGCGGGCAAACTTGAGAAACAAATTGCTAAATTAAAATCTGATCTTGACGATGCAGGTGGGCCTGGCACTAAACGAGGTAAAGAATTACAAACCAAGTTGGATGAAGCTAATGATAAATTAGAAAGCTACAAACGTGGAATTAAATCTTACGAAGATCACATCACTGATCTTGCTTCTGGAAAAATGGATCGCAATGTTAAGAATCAAAAAGAAGCACAAGAGAAAATTGAAAATGCTGAACGTAGAATGCGCGAAGCTGAAGAAGCAAAAGCTAAAGTAGAAAAGGATTTAAAAGAAAATGAACAAGCTATTAAAGAAAACAAAGAAAAGCTCGAAGCTGAAAAGTTAAAACCTGAAAAAGATAAAGAAGAGATTGATAGATTAAATAAAGAGCAAGAACGCTTAAAACAAGAACAAGCTGATCTTAAGAAACAGCAAGCAGAACAAGAAGCTAAAATTAAAGAAGAAGAAAAGATAAAAGCTAAAGCTGAAGCAGAGAAAAAAGAAGCTGAAGAAAAAATTCAAAAAGTCAACGATCAGAAACAAGAACTTGAAAATCTCAACAAGCAAATGGGTTTAACCTTAGATAATGAACAACAAAACAAAGAATTAGAAGAAGCTAAACAAAAACAAGATGAAGCACAAAAAGCCTATGATGAGGCTGAACGAGAAAGGGATGAAGCTAAAGAGGCGCAAGAAGAAGCTGAACAGGCACAAATTGAAGCTGAAGAAGAACAAAAACAAGCTGAACAAGAATTAGAAGAAGCTCAAAAAGATTTAGAAGAAGCACAAAAAGCACAAGAGGAGGCTGATAAAGAGCTTGAGCAATCAACTAAAGATTTAGAAGAAGCACAACAGAAATATGAAGGTTTAAAACCTAAGGAAGACACAGCACTGGATGAAGAAAAACAAAAAGAATTAGATAAAGCAAAAGAAGATTATGAGCAAAAGCAAAAAGATCATGAAACCTTACAAGCTAAGAAAGACGGATTAGATAAAGACGTTGATAAAAAGCAAGGCATTGTTGATGATAAAGAGAATAATCTTCAAGAAAAGAATGATAATTTAGATGCTAAAAAAGCAGAAAATGAATCAGCCAAAGGAAATTTAAAAGATAAAGAAGACAATCTACAAGAAAAAGGCAAAGAACTCGAAACCGCTAAATCTGAAGTGAATGATCTGCAGGCTCCTGATGAAGAATTGACTGAAAAAGAAGATGAAGAAGCAGACAAAGAACAAGTGATGTCTGTTTCTCCTGGTGAAGGAGAAAAAGAGGAAGAAGAAACGGCAGATGAGGAGCAAGAACTTTCTCAATCAATCCCTGGCTCTTCTACCGGCGAAACACCTATGGGTGAGAGTCCCACAAGCACTTCTATGCCTGGTGAAGAAATGCCAGGTACAAGCAGTAAAGACAACGAGACTGCTTCCAAGCCTGGTGAATTTGTTCAAAGCTTAACGGGAGAAGAATCGCCTGGTGAAGACGATAAAGATAAAAAGGGTAAGAAAGAAGGTGAGGCCAATCAGAGTGGTGAAGGTGAAGAAGAAGAACTTTCTGCCAGTACGCCGGGAATGTCACCCGGAATGAGTCCTGGGAAATCTGGTGGGAAAAAAGAAGAAGAGAGTAGTGAAAAAGAAAGCTCAGCAAAATCCAAAAAAGAGAATGATAAAGGATCTTCTCCGATGTCTTCAATGACCTCAATGACTTCTATGGGAGAAGGCCCCACTTCCGGCGGCAAATCTCCCATGGAAGGACTCTCATCTGAAGGCCCTTCATCCGGCGGCATGTCTCCAATGCAAGGTATGTCCCCTCCTACTGAAGGAGCCAAATCTAACGGAAAAGAACCACAAGGTCCTCAAGGGAGTTTAACGGAAAATGGCGAAAAACCTAATGGAAAGCAAACTGATTTAGGAACTAATATTGCCTCGAAGGTCATGGGACCTGTAATGGGTGCTGTAGGCAAAATTACCAATGCACTCGAAGGCGGGAAAGGTGGTCCTGGCGGTGGTGGTCAAGATCAAGATATCACAAAGCAAATTGAACAAATTGTAGATGCTTTTAAGGATGCGATTAAGGGGTTAACAAGTGGTGCCTCTTTTGGCAAAGGAATGATGGATGATAAAGATGCCAAAGAATTATCCGGCAAAAAAGGCGGGGAAAAGCCTGGTGGGGAAAAGCCTGGTGGGGAAATGCCTGGTGGGGAAGCAACAAAAGGCATGCAACAAGGCGGCGGCATGGGAAGTATGGGAGGAATGGATCCAGAAACCATGGACAAACTGGCCAATGGTTCTAAAAAGGAAAAAGCAGAAGCACTTGGAAAGATTGGGGGAACCATGGCGGCAGAAGCCATGGGGATCCCGCCACCAGCGTCAGGAATGGTTGGTGAGGTTGTAGGAAAAGTTGCCGGTAAAGTGGTTGATAAATTGGATAAGCTCACCAGTGGAGGAAATCTCGTCGGTAAGCTTGGCGATACTTTAAATGCATTGGCTGATATTTGCGAAGAATGCAACCAAGCACCTAATGGGCCTGCACAGGATAAACAAGGTAAAGAAGGTAGTAAACAGGGCGAAGAACTTATTACGGCATTTAAAGATATATTTAATAAAACTGTTGGTAAATTAAAAGATCTTGCAAAAGGACCCATGGAAGAAGCGCCTAAAGAAAGCCAAGAAAACACTGCGAGCAAAGGTATGAAAAAAGGATTCGGGTAATTATTAATTCATATATTTAATTGGTCAATATTGGACATGAGGAGATGATATGCCAAGAATTCATGCACTGAATGCTGCTGCAAAACGAAAAAAAGATTTTGAAGATAGAATGGCAAAACAGAAAAAGGTTTTTCCGTCTTCGGGATCTCCTGAGGCAGCTGCCAGAGAAGGTGCCATGCAAAAAGCGGCACATTTAGCGGGCCTCACCCCTGAAGGCGTAGCAGGGGAAATATTAACCATTTGGTTGGTAAATGCTTTAATGTTGTTATTTCAGACGCAATACCATGTTCAAGAAAGGCAGTTCAAAAACGCCCAGGACAATGATATTGCCTATATGCAAAAGCGTAGCGGTAAATGGCCTAAGATATATCCTTTGGGTGAAGATGGATTACCTGATTTTGATGCTAAGCCTAACACCGATGGGACAGCCTCAGCTGAAGAAGTGATTGCCAATGGCTATGTTCCTCCTCCTGATATGAATAGGGCGATTGCAGAGCAATGGAAACTGTATGAATCGCAAATGTGGGGTACTTCACATAAATCTGGACGAGACTTAGCATCTGATATGGCGGCAAGAAATATGGCAATGCCCCGTCCCAAGTGATAGTTTTCCAATAAAAATAACCGTGTTATTGCACGGGCACGGTTATTTCAATTTATCTTCTTAAATAGACCTTTTATCTTGTTTACGCATTTTGTCTTGCTCTCTCCATTGGAAAGCATAGACTCATCCCCATATTTCTTAGCAGAGCGATTATTTTGGCGAATAGCTAACTTTACTTTTTGTTAGTTCCATGGTTAAATGAACGCCAACAACAGTTTTTTATAGGTTTGGAGCAACTTTATGCCTGAATTATATGCATTAAACCGCCATGCAGCGGTAGAAGAGCAAAAGCGCAAGAAAAAAGAACGGGAAGAACGCCTGAAAAATCGTCGTGGCACACAGCAAAATATTTACAAAAGCGGTGGCACACAAGCGCATACGCAAAGTGCGATGGAAAAAGCAGATCATTTGGCCGGTCTAACCGCAGAAGGTGTGACGGGTGAAATTTTAATGATCATGATTTGCAATTTGTTCCAATGGCTTTTTCAAACGCATTATTTGGTACAAAAGCGCGACTTTTCTAAAGCTGAGCAATTAGGCATTGCCTATAAAGCAGATGCAAATGGGAAGTTTCCTGATATTCATCCTTTGAATGAAAAGGGTGAACCAGATTTTGATCAAAAACCTTATCCACAGGATCAAGATATCAATGATTCAGGTTTTAGGGCTGCTATTCGCCGCAATGGCTTTGTACCCCCACCAAACTGGTTAGAAGCGCAATATAGTCAAGGATATCAATACTTAGAGCAGATGATGGGTGCTAGTGTTCTTACGCCTGCGCAAAGAGAGATCTTGCATAAGAATATCGAAGAGACCAAAAAAGAAGGCCCTAGGGACGATCTCGCATCAGATAGAGCGGCTCAGATGGCAGCGATGCAAGCAGCAAAAGCAGCTGCACCACGGCCTGCTAAATAAAAGTTAAAAGGGCTTCAAAAACCGCGCGTTGCGCGGTTTTTTTTTGCGCTGAATTTTAGGTTTATTTTTTTGCTTTCAAAACCCGGTAGATCCCTTCATCATCCACAGGGGAAAATTCGAAATCCTTAAAGCCAATTTCTGTCAACATACGTTGATAAAGCGTAGATTCTTTAAAAACAGCTTTGCCAAAGTTATCCCAAAACATATAACGAAATTCCCATACAAGTAAAAAATCTTGGTTTAGCTCTTTAAAGGGCTCGCAAATAATAAGCGTGCCGCCTTCGTTAAGTGCGTTGTAAGCCATGGTTAATAATTTTTGACAAACATCTTCAGGCCAATCACATAAGACTCGAGAAAAAAGCACAATATCGAATCCAAGTGGGAAACTTTCATCTTCGAGAAAGTTCCCAGTGACTAAGTGAATTCTATCCTCCAATTTTTCCTTGCTAATTCTTTGTGTTGCAAGCTTAATGGCTTCCGGTAAGTTATAAATAGTAAAATGAAGATCAGGGTATTTATGCGCAAAATAACAGGCGATGGTGCTATCGCCACCGCCCACATCTAATAGAGTTTTGGGCTTTGTTCTCGGGAAATATTTTTGTAAAATAGTAATAGCGGTTAGGGCTGTGCGGTGCATCCATTCTTCTAATAGAAGAGAATCCTCAGGGGTGCTGGGTGGCCAATTAACATCATAGGTGATTGGCGCTCCCTGAAGAATGGCGTTAGTATTTTCATAAGCAACGCTGCGCCAAGAGTAGTCCATTTGTTTAAAAAACCACCATTTATCGACATTATCACATAAGACTTTTAACACCGGACCAAGGCAGTAGCCATTGGTATTTTGCTCTTTCATTTCGCATAGAGTGAGAAAACGCTCTGTGGTTAAAAGATAAAGCCATTTTTTTGCGCGTTGAGGAGAGAGTTCTAGTTTTTCTATGATTTCTGCTTCAGTTAAGGTACTCTCACCTATTAATTCAGGCAAATTGAAATCTATAACTGATTCTAGCAATCTTAAGCGAACGCCACCGGCAATAAGATGATAGTAAAATTCCATTATTTCTCGATGGTTTTGCGGGCGAGAGATTTCCTGCATAAAGTCACCTTCGGCTGTTGAAAAATGCATTCAAATCATGGATAAGTTCATTAATGAGTGTTTCATTGAATCCGTACCGCACCATGATTCTAGCTGCGGGTAAATTATCAGATGAATAAACAGATTCAAAGATAGGAAGGTGCCAACCGCGTTCGCTTAAAAAATCTCTCAGTTGGATAATTTGTTGTTGATTTCCCCTGGAAAGATTGAAAATAACACCTGGGACGCAAGGCAAATCGTTGGGGGTAATAAAATGAAAACGCTCTAATGCTTTCATTTTTGAAACAAGCTAATTTAAATT
>MKTN01000071.1:0-103906 GCA_001898235.1 Gammaproteobacteria bacterium 39-13 | reverse complement strand
TTTCTCCTAAGTGCTCAATATTATAGTATTGTGCGGCAATTTGTGCTGCTGAATGTGAAAATTGTAAGGGGAAGCGCTTAAAGGTTTTCCCTAAATAACTACTTTCATGGGCAAGTTCACTTAAGCAATAGGCGTTATCCATGAATAACCAGCCTAGACTTGGATACACTAAACCAAATTTATGGCTAGAAACATTAATGGCTTTAACATGGGTTAAACTAAAATTCCAGTTAAGATGCGGATAATAAAAAGGTGCAATAAATCCACCGCTTGCTGCATCAACATGGATAGGGATAAAATGTCCTGCTGATTGATAATATTCGCTGAGGACTTTATTAATGTTTTCAACATTATCCATGACTAATGTTGAAGTCGCTCCTAAGGTACAGCAAAGCCCAATTGTATTGGTGTCAATGATGTTGTATATTTTTGTTTCATCATAAATAAAACTATTCTGATGAAATGGTAAAATTCTAATATCTATATCGAGTGATTTGGCCGCAGAAAAAAATGCGACATGACTCGTTGGTCCTATAATGAAATTAGGTTTTCCTTCGGATTTACGCTTGCTGAGCCAATGATGTTTCATTAATAGTAATGATAAAAATATGGCTTCTGATGAACCAGAGGTGGGAAAGAAACTATATTGTTTTGGATCTGGCGCTTGGAATAGTTTTAGTAAAAATTTCCCGCATTTTTCTACCAATTGTTCAAGTTCGGGATAGGCGCAGCTGTCTACCGCGTTCATGCTGGCATAATTTTTAAAAATTTCTTCTGCTTGTTTTATCATGCAAGTCGTTGAAAATGTGCCTAGATTCTTTAAAGCTCTCATTTTGATGTTACGTGCATCTAACAGTATGGAATTCATTTCGCCCTCAATCGAACTCTTATTGAGCATATAAGTGTAACCCCCAAAGAAAAGCTAAAAAAAGTGCAATGGCAGCTGATGTTTTTGAAAATAAGCTGAGATAGGGATGATTGCTAAAATATTTTGCTATATACAAAAAGGGATGTTGTTGAATGAGTTTTCCAATGATTATCTTTGACACAGGGTTTGGAATCCCGTTGATACTTTTTTCGTGAATGGTAATGTCAGGATCGGTGTTGGCTTCAATAAAAAAACCTCTTGACTCTGCAATGGGCTTGCTAATATCTTCACAAAGCACATCAAATCCCACTAAATTAAGATTGAGTGCCCGCGCACTTCGAATAGCAAGTTTCGCATTTTCTTTGCAAATAATGTCAGTTTTAAGCGAAGTAAATGTGCCACCATAGGTTGAGTTACAAATATATCGAAGTGGAACGGTTTCGTCTTTGGATGGAATATAATCTAAGGTAATGCCTTTTTCGGCAAAAAGTATTTTGGTTTCTTCGCCAATTTGAATTGGGCCTGTAGGAATGGTTTTTTTTAACTGTTTACGGATAATATTTTGTTCTTTTATCAGTTTTCTAATGGTACTTTCACCATCTCCCACAACGTGTGCAGGGATCCTTTCTACGACACCAATAACTTTATTGTAAAATACTAAAACTCGATAAGAGCGTAACCCCTTTTGAAACTCTTCTATACTAAGACATTTTTGATGTTTGATATTTTTTTCAATATATGCCACTAAAGTTTCTTTATCCTTAATGTTGCAAACGACAAAATGTCCACAAGCACTGTGCCAAGTCGGTTTTACCACAACAGGAAATTTTATTTCAGCTAAATCATAATTGTTACTTTTATAATCTCCTTGCGTGATGGCAATAGCGTTGGGAACAGGAATACCAGCTTCTGCTAAAAGTTTATTCGTACTGAATTTGTTCATTCCAATAGAAGTGCTAGCGATATCATTGAAGGGGGTAAATCCACCTCTAAAATGATAGAAATGCTTGCCTAATTGTACGCTAAATCCATCCATGACCAGATCATGCGCTATAGGTGAAAGCCCCAATTTTAGACAGCGTTCGTAATATAAGCGGGTGATATTATGCATAATGCCAACGGTTCTCTCCCTGGATTAACAATTGTATCGGAAGATAAGCGTGGAGCTTTGACAGTATAGATATGCAGTTCTGCATTCCCAACGAAATGTACTATTCATTGGGAATGAAAGCGGTGGGAGGCTTAGAAAGAAACGCCGCCGCCGCCGCCTTTGCCACCACCGCCAAACATACCAGCAAGGCCTGTTGCTTCGCCTGACATAGCTTTTTTACCTTGTTCTTGCATGAAGCCTGCGCTTCCTTTCATGATACCAGCACCCATTTCAGCACCTTTTTCGGTACTCTTCTTCGCTTCAGCCAATTGTTGCTTGACTTGTGATTGCTCAGCTTGACCACCAATCCAACGAATAATCTTATCCGGAAGAACGTGGATGAGACTGAAGCATTCATGGATAATGGCCAACGCTGTACCACCATATAAAGTCAGTAAAGCGATAGAACCAAAGATCCCGATCCCATGGACGGATGACTGAACTGTTGCAAAAAAGCCATAATTAAGCATATCGATGGCGGCATTAACCAATTTAGCTGCCGTGGCAAAACCAATGACCATTAGCGTAGGACGCATGAAGACATTCACTACTAACAATACGGCAGGTGCAGCTTTTCCTAAATGTTCACCGGCAGGGCTGACCAGTCCTAGTGCGACGATTGGGGCCGCAACTATGGTTTCAATGACCAAGAGTAGCCATCCTAGTGCAGTAAACGTAAAGACAAGGTACGGCACAAGCGGTAGATAAATACCGATCATTGCGCCTACCCCCCATAACAGGGAGATAATAATGGTAAGGACAGGCACTAATACCGTAATAATCGCGCCCAAGGCCCAACATACTGGTTGAATACCAGACATGGTACAGCCCGCGAGCATCACCACAAGCCCCACGAGCATTACCGCAAACCAGATGTCTTGCGCCAAATTCAAAATATCTGAACCAATATTGGCCAGAGAAGCCACTGGACCGCGTGGATCATTGGTTGTAAGTTTGAGCATAAAACTTTGCATGGCATCTTGAATTGGCTTTGCAATAGCATCCATGAACTGCGCAACATTAGGATCGGTATCGACGCTAGGCAAGGTTAGCGAAGTACTAGAGCCGGTGCCTGCACCAGAGACCTCAGATTGCGCTAGATAATTAGTTAAATTGGTGCCCAAAGCTGCCCCTAATTTAGAATTACATTGTGTACCTAAATTGGCTTGTTGTGCTGTATTAGGTGCGCCGCTTGCTGTGGGAGCAGGATAAGTAAGATTATTATTTCCATTGGAAATCATGACAAAGTAATAACTACCAGCAAATAACCAGCCATTGTTTAAAGCATCTGCATTAGAGCCGGTTAGATTATTTTGTTTTTGTGGAGCAGTTGAAATGGTGCCCTGTAAAACATTCATTGTATTAAAAATAATGTTGGTATTTGTTGGCATATTTCCCGTGGCGATTTGCGATGCTGGCCCCGTAAGAGAAGAGGCGGCTAAGCCAAAAGCCAAAATATTTGTGGCGACCCAGGAATCATTATCTAGTGCTTGTGAAGGGAGATTTGCTGCTGCTATAGAGCCGCAAACTTGTGAATAGTTAGTATTCCCTTGTACGCCAAAATACAGTGTTGAGCCTGTGTTTGCGGGCATTTGATAAGCGGTAACAGTCCGCTCCCTAAAGCAGAGCGGCAGCTGGGATCGTTATTTAATACGTATTGACAAACGGAGCTATTTAATAAGTTTGTCGCAACCGTTTTTAATTGTCCTTGATTGATTGAAACTGTTCCAGTCAGACCTGTACCATCGCTAGAAAAAGCATAGACAACTTGTGCCCAAACTTGATTCGCTGCAGCGATACCATAAACAACAATATTCATCATGAGCATTTGTAATAGCGAGTAGCCACTGGCAGTAGGGAATAAAAATGACATACCGACAGCTGAGCGCAAGGGGATCCATAAAGACGACCATTTACGACCCATGACTTCACCTTCTTGGGCAGTATTAATGGTTGATAAAATAATGGTATAGCTGACGACGATACTACCTAGGGTAAGAACTGCAATATTAAAAATTGAAAACAAGCTGCTAATTAACGCATTACCGGTGCCATTGGGAAGCGCTGTGCCAACAGGGCCAAAAATTTGACCTAAATAAAAAATTGATTTATCACCTGAAGGACTTTGCCAGGAGAAATCCAGACCTGTAGAGGAGGCCGCAAATAGGACGCTTGGCAAGAGTGCCAGCAAGGCTCCAATAAAGGTTAGTAGTACTGCGTTACGTTTCATGATACAACCCTATTTTTTGATCATGCTTTGCCCTTGGGCAAGTGCACCTTTCATCATACCTTTACCGATACCAGCACCTTTATCCATAGAACCTTCAAGTTCTTTAACGTGCTGACCGGCCTCACCGCCCTCACCAGCGGCACCCATCCAGCGTAATACTTTATCAGGTAACACATAGATGAGACTAAATGCCTCATGAACGAGTCCAACTGCAACGCCTGAATAAAGCATAATGATTGTAATGAATCCAAATGGGCCTACCCCCGTGGATAATGACATTGACATTGTGCCGGCAAAACCAAAATTGAGCATGCCAATTGCCACCATGAGTAATTTTT
Organism: Gammaproteobacteria bacterium 39-13; assembly: GCA_001898235.1. GTDB lineage: Bacteria > Pseudomonadota > Gammaproteobacteria > Berkiellales > Berkiellaceae > Berkiella. Next base: position 99,320 of record MKTN01000071.1, on the reverse strand, counting down.
GTCCAAAGATAAATCCTAGAATCATCAGCGCCGGCCTTAAGAATAGGCCTAGTAATATGACAATGGCGTGACCTGCCTTACCTATTTCATCTTCTGAAGGAATAATTAAGGTTAAAGCGATTAAAGGAGCACCTAACATAGCCTCAATGACCAGGATCATCCAACTCAGTGCGCCAAATGTAAAGACTAACATCGGGATCAAAGGAACATATAGCGCGAGCGTAATACCTGCAGCCCATATCAACATTAACATCAAAGAGGCAATGGGGATTAATATCGACAGTAGAAAATTAACCGTATTAGCAAGAGGTTGAACGCATTCCATAATAGAGGTTACAAGCCACATTAAAAAGATAGCGACCAGTGCGCTCCAAAAGACGACTTCTGCAGTAGAAGCCATGCCTGCTCCAAATGAAGCCATACAAGTGATGGGATCTCCTGCTTGCTGATTAGGATCAGTGGAATTGCTTAAACATCCTGTGGTAATTTGAGCGCCTAATTTTGAAGCTTGATCAGAGAAGAAGCTACTTCCAAAAATAGCATCAAACACATCTGAAATGTTGCCTGAAGGGGCAGTTGTTTCCAAGGGAATAACCCCTATAGAGCCACTATTAGCAGCAGCAGGGGAAAGGGACTCTAAACTTGGATCATTTTGCACATAGGATTGGTAATTCGTAGACGCACTATTGACGGCATTAATCAATTGAGTAGCTGCTGATTGTCCCAAAATGTTGTTAAGGCTAGGGACATTCATTGAGGAGCCACCTAAGGCGACATTGACATCTTGGTAAACTCCTGTTGCAACAAGTTGGAAATAGTAACTTCCTGCATGGATCCAGCCATCAACGATGGCTTGCTGATTGACTTGGTTTAAGGTAGAAAATGTTTGCGCAATCGATTGTGCTGCACCTTGTAAAGCCCGGGCAGCTGAAACCCAATTACTTGAAAAATGCCACGACGAGCTATCACTATTAGGGGTGAGTGCTTCTATCGCGGAGGGCTCTAATGTTTGTGCAGATAGCATAATAGCGTTAACAAATGCTTGTCTACGTTCTTGTACGACAGGATCAGAAGAATCGCTTGAGCCAGTGATGGGGTTTGCACCGACATCAGGCACCGTAATGGTGCCGCAAAGAGGGGCTTCTCCAGGCGCTGGATTTTCTCGACCAAAGCTAACACTACTAAAATCAGCAGCTTGAGTTGGTGTAATGAATTGATTTCCCATGTTATGTGCGACATTAGCATCGGCAATGACCATGTCATTGAGTTTTTTCATGCAGACTACGTTTTTAAAAATAGCTGCAACGGTGCCTACAGCATTATTGAGATCAGCTTTACGCGTATCAGCCACCATGCTCCCTTGGGACTGATTGGATTCAATTGCTTGACGCCAGAGTGCATTAGCAGCACCAACCCCTTGGACAATTAGCCACATAACGGTGATCTGGATCCAGTTATAACCGCCTACTGAAGGAAGAAGTAGGTAAATACCGATACCTGCTCGGGCTGGGATCCATACTGAAGACCATTTCTTACCCATGGCTTCGCCTTCTTGGGCAGTATTAATGGTTCCAATGACAGTCGTGACAAGAATAATGGCGATTGCGCAAGCAAACACGACTTGATTAAAAATATAAATCATGTTGCTAAAAAGGGGGTTTCCAGTCGCTTGAATGGGCAAAGAGCCTACACCACCAAATATCATACCAAGATATTGCATAGACTTGTCTGTTGCCGATACGTCAAATGCGCCGGCTGCAAAGCCCAAGGTGGGTAAGCAAACAACAAAGAGTAAGAATACTCTTAACACCATTCCTCTCATTTATTTTGCCTTCTTCTTTACATTTTCTCTGGCCACATCCTTTGGTGAGCTTTTAACAGCTAAATCTTGTGTAGGGGCTTCATATACCCTGGAGTTCATCCATTCCTTTATGGTGCATCCTAATTTTCGATTTCTAAGTTGGAAAAGCCAAAAATGAAACCTGAATGCTTGGGTGAGCGCATATAAGGCTAAACAAAAAGCAATTAGCGAAGCGACCAGGGTGCCAGTAAATGCCAGGTATAACGCATAACCAACAATAGCCATCGCAAGGATAATGAAAAAATAAAATAAGCGCGTAAATTCTTTTTTACGATCGGCGATATCTTCTTCGGTGAGCTCTAAACGTTGCATAGCCTCTTCAAAGGTCTCTGCGGACGAGGCTTTTTTAGGGATAACAATGTCAAGAAATAATACTTTAAAGCGATCAGCAGTTTCACCTAAGTAATCCCAGCTCATCCATTTGTCCACGCGTACGTCGACTAAACGACCAGATACTTTCTTGAATATGCCCATTGCTACCTCATCATCTATACGTATTTATACGTAACAAAAAACCCCATTGATATACTCTCTCCAGTCTTAAAATAAACTGGCTGAGTATATACTCATGGTGCTTTTGCTCTTCCTATTTTTATTTGTTTGTATCCACACTTATGTTATCTTTGCCATGCTTGGAACGACATAAGGTATTCCTTATATTTATCGAACATGTTCTCCATAAGATTTATATATATTAACATCAGTTTACCATGTAACATAAACCTGCTAAAAATTTCCCCACAAGTTTTTTCAGGCAAAAGCCGACAAAAAGCGATGAATACGCGATAGGTCAAAAAATTCTCTTTTAAAAAGGAACTTTTACACCATCTACGGGTACTTACCTATGCAGCAGCTGTGACGAAGTACGCGAAGTTGAAGAGTTTTTCTAACAGTATGCTAGTTTTGGATAATAAGTGGGCGTAATATGTTAGTGATAATCCTTAAAAATGATTCATATGACCTATATATGTCCAGTGTATCAATATAGGTCAGCAGGAACTTTGCGTTAAAGGAGAAAATAATGCCAGACATGTCACTCGAAGCAGTTCATTCATTTTGGCATGATTACGATAAGCGTACTCTCTATCGTATAGTGACATCAATGGAGGGTATAGAAACCTGGGCTGCGGACGATGATCCTAAAGTAGAAGAAGCATTATTACGGTTAGGAGCTTGTCTGGATGATGTATCTGATTTTGAAATCACCGATGAGGCAGTGCTGATTAAAGTCCTAGCTAATACGCGTTCTGGTCGAGCATTGCGTTTAATGCAATTCTTGGATGTATTAAAACCAGGGACTGCGTCTAAATTGCTCATTTATGCAGAAGAGCAAACAAAAGATCAAGCAAACAAAAATCGCTATGCGGATTTATTCCTAAAACGTAATTTAGCTTTCGAAAGGCTACAATTATTGGGGCGTGTGTTTGCTCCGGAAAGAATCAATTTGGTTTTAAAAGCATTGGAGTCGAACCATGAGTAATATTCCCAAAGCGCTACTTATCGCTGGACTGTCAGTGCTCAGTGGCCAGGCATTTGCGGATTGGCAGACAGATTGTGCTGCTGTGGATCAACGCGTGCAAACAGGTACATGTGCAGCCATCAATAGTGCTAAAGCTGGGCTTGACAAATATCAACCACCAGCGGCTTGCGCAGATAAAGATCAAGGCGTCACCTTTGATGTAAGCTCAGGAGCACCTGCGTCTCTGAATCCTTCTGATGGCTCTTGCAGTGGATCGGGGGGCGGCGGTGGTTCTCATCTTGCGCCGGGAGGTGGTGGTTCTGACGTATTGCAAGGCGGCAGCACTTGGTGATAAGCGCAGACGATTTCAAGATTCAACATAATTGAAAATAAAGTGGGTGTGTTATGAAAAGGTTCAGATCAAAACAGACATTGGGTAGCATGCTGCTTATCAGTGCGCTGGTTGCACCAGGGATCGTATTTGCAGACGCACCTTACGATAACATTGTTACGCCAGCGGTACAACAACTCAACAATGATATGAATGCACAACAAATGGATTCGACTGTTGGGCAAAGTTATGTGTCACAGATCTGGAATTATATGAATAAGGATTTTTCCAATAAAGATCTTGCGCGCGCGCTAATCAATTATCAAGCTGCACTTCAAGTCAACGAATATTTATATAATCAGCAATTACTGTGGATGGCGGCGCCAGGTAGTGTATATGCTGTTCAAGCAGGCTCTGCTGCGGGACAATTTAATGCACCTACTCTCGCATTGCCAATATCTAATTCAAGTTTCTTAAGCTCAATTGGATCTTATAGTGGCGCGTCCAATTTTACAGGACCACTGGCACCTAGTGGAAATGCACAAAATTCAAAACCCTTATCGCAAGGTGATTTGTATACACAGTTACAACCTTTCTTTGCTTCTGGGGATACTTCAGGATTGGTTGTTGTTAATCCAGGTTTATTTTTAGAGACGGATAATTTAGCAAAATTCAATAACAATCAAGGGATTTCATCTGCACAGAGCCAGCAGATGATCAATATTGTGACTAATCCTTTCCCCACGGCGCCTGTATTGAGTGGTAGTTTGTCTAACCCAAGTGGTGCTGATCAAGATACCTTAGTCAATGGTTTAGTTGGAAATGCTATTCTCACCGTTAGTAGCAGTGCGCTAAGTGATATTGTGGCTAGACGTACTCCTCAAAGTTCATCAACGCCCAGCGTTATTGAAATGATGAACAAATATAGCCAACAGCGCTTTACTAACCCTGATTGGTATTCTCAAATTGCGACAGCTTCTGAACCCGCTTTATTACGCGAGTTAGCTCATATGCAAGCGTATAATACTTGGGTTCAATTTCAACAGTTTCGATTGTTGGAGCAACAAACAGCCTTGATGGCGACAATGAATACCGTCATGGCGAGACTAAACATTGGGTTGAATCAGCTCAATGCTCAAATGGCGCAAGCAACCGCGCAAGCAAAAGCTTCTACAGCAACATTGCAACAACAAATGAACCAAAACAATTCTTGCCCTAGCGGTCAAATATCTAATGGAACAGGCGGCTGCTTATGCGGTTCAGGCTCTAAAGCGGGTCAAGATGCTTCTGGTGGATGTTAATGTACTCGTACCAGTTTGAATTTAGGCAACATAGCTTAAATTCAAACTAGGAAGAGTAAACTTGAGTTATGAAGCAAACCATTGTATAACAGAGTTAACGAAACGAACCTCATAGGGGGCAATGAATGCCCCTTTTTTTTGCGATGAAGCATAAAAGATATTTAAATGCCATTCTTGCTATCTTCGGATTTGCCATTATCGGATGGCTTTCCTTCATGCGTCCAGATTGGCTCCTGGCCTTTGGAATGTTTACTTCCTTGTCTGGATACTTCCTTATCTTTATTTGTCTGACGCCCACTGGAGATCTTTCTTTGGGGCAACAAGAACAAAAATTGCCCTTTAAAAAATGGTTTATGAAGCTGTGCAAAGCGCAGCTTGCATTGCTAGTTATAACTGTGGCTGCAGCGGTTGCTTTTTTAGGAGCGGGTCCCACTTTTGCGCAAGGCGCGCTTCCCATTGAATTAGCAGAAAGTGTTGTTGCAGATTATTCACGTTGGCAATGGGGAATATTTCCTTGGGGCATCTATGGCCTGTGGGGCATCATTATTGCCTACGTTACCTATGTAAAAAAAGGGCTTCCTTATATTTATCAAATTGTACGTGAAAGTTGGCCTAAGCGATTTGAGCCGATGGTAAAAACCTTTATTGAGGGAACGACCAATGGGGCTACGACCATGGTTTTCACCTTAGTGGCGACCACTATTGTTTTATTATTGAGTTATAGTTTTGAAGTTATTCTTAAAGTACATCATTTTGCCATGCCCTTTATCACGTTTACTGTGGTTTCTTTTATTACCCCACTCATCTCTTTTCGATTTGGTCGTAAATTATTTAAGCGCATTGCGGCGAAAGGTGGCACCTTAGTACGTTTATATGGTTGGTTAATTGTATTAATGGTAGTGGTGTTAATTGGGGCTTCTTATGCCAATGCTTGGGTAATTAATAAACATCCAGAATTGTATAAATTGCAGTGTCATCAGTGTGGGAACTACTTTGCGAATATCCCAATTGAAGTACGATTTGCAGCGCTATATTGGGGCTGGTGGTTGATTTGGACACCATTTGCTGGGGCTTATCTAGCAAGCATTTCTCAGGGGAGAACATTACGAGAATTTATATTAGGACTATACGCTATCCCATTTTTATTATTTATTATTGGTTTATGGTGGGGAATGACACCCTTTTTAACCTTTGTGAGCGCCTTTCAAAAAATGTTTTTATCTTTGGCGGCTTCTTGGTTTCATTTTACCGATGAAGAAAGTTTGTTTCGGGGAGCAAAGGTGTTATTTCTTATGTTTTTAGGAATAACGACATGGATTGTATTTAGCAAAATGATGAAAGGGGTGAGAACCTCGGCCATTTTTCATACGGGCGCAATGCCGTTGCCTGAAAAGACTCATTATAATCGGTTATGGCTAAAAGATGGCTGTAAGACACAAGGCATGACAAAATTTGGTCATAAATTGTGGTTGAGTGTAATGGGAACTATTTTCCTGCATACCATGGCAGGGTGGTATGGGATCCAGCTTCAGGTTGCTTCTATGGGAGTTTTGGTGATTAATGCAGTCTATGGAAGTTTCGACTTCATCTTTTATCGGTTTTTTAAAGATAGAGCTTTGATCGGTAACAAGAATATCCCCCCTTTCGAATAATCTAACTGGTACCTACACCTAATTAGCTCTTTCATGAGCGAACCTCTTGCCTATCATCATTGTCATATGAGTATTCAAGCCGTAGAACTTGCATGAAACAAGGTGATGCGATGTTAGGAAGCGATAGCCCTGATAAAAATACTGCGTTAAAAAACCTTATCTTACGTAATAGAAAAAAGGATGTTTCAGAAGAAAGGATAAAAGAGACAGAAGCGCAAATTCGTGAGTTAGCTGCAGATAAGGACGTTGATATAAATAAGCTCGAAGGTGGTGTTTCCCTACTACACCTTGCGAGCGGTTATGGCGGAGGAAATCCGCATTTAATTAAACTTTTAATTGAAGTTGGTGCAGATGTAAACCTAGAAGATGAAATGGGACGAACACCATTGCATATGGCCGCTTTAGCTGGTGACCAAGAAACCTTCAATCTGCTAAAAGAGAATGGCGCCGATCCCAAAAAGGCATTCAAACAAAAGGATCCTGAAACTTGTTTGAAAGAAGCGCAAGCAATACAAGGTTTGAATCGTCTTAGTTCATCTCTTGATAATAGAACTGAAATGGTGGGTATACTTTCACAACGCCAGCGTTCAGCAAGTGAGTCAGATGCTAATCCTCTTCCCACAGTAGAGAGTAGGCGAAAAAGAAGAGCTAAATCTGTTCCTACTACGTTTAGTGAAGCGGAAAAAACTAATGGATCGCCCAGCAATAGCGCGCTTGAAGAACCTGTACCTTTATTTGTACAGGGCATGAGAAAACCAAAAGATGCGCCAGTAGAAAGAGAGAGGGACACTGATAATACAGTAGTGCTAGATGATCAAAATTATGCGGCCTATAAACAAGCATTTATGGAACCTACTTCAGGTGAAGAAGAAGTCGAGCAATCTAAACGCAAAAAAGATCCTTATATAGAATTGGGACAATTAATTAAGAAAAGAAATAAAGAGACAGATTCTTCCTTACGTGGGCAGACAGAGAATTTTAAGCGACGACTTGATAATGTTATTCCTGCTTTAGAATTTGCTGTTAGGGGGGCAAGAAGAGAGTGTAATGAATTGCCTAAGGATTCTAAAGAAAGAAAAGAAGCGGAAGAAAAATTAAACACTTTTGAGCAGATCTTAAATATGTTCAATAGCTTAAAGGCCCTTGCAAATAACAAAACGCGCTACACGCCAGAGCAATATGAGGCGAAAGTAAATAAAATTTTTGCAAAATGGGATGAAAATATCAAAAAATTAGAAGATGAAATAACAGAAAAGCAAACGCGTCGAGAAGAGTTATACGAAAAAGGAATCGATAAGGCTACTGGAGAATTTGTAAGGGATTTGCTTAGTGCAGAAGAAAATGAGGAACTCTCTACATTATATGATGATGTCCAAGCGTTGCATGAAAAAGCGCAAGTATTAAGAGCGCAGCGCGGAGAACTAAAAGAAGCAGTGAATGATGTCGCGAAAGAACAAGTCTTTAAAGATAGGAAACTCAAAACAAAGACTACAGGTTCTACGCCTTTTGAAACGGGCAAAGATTCGAAAGAAACCAATGAAAAGTGGGATGTTGATCCTAAAAAACTTTCCAAGCGGATCAAAATTGAACATGAAGATGGTGGCAAGAAAGTCACGGTGCAATTTAGCTATAGTCGTAGCAGGCTGTTAGGGACAAGACCGTTTGGTGGGCATTTAAAAATGGGCTCTTCTGCTGCTGAAGCAAAAGAATTAAGAGCGCAAGCTGCAGACGCTGTGTCAATAGCAATAAACGAGTTTAATAAGGGAAGCAAAGATAACCCTATCAATATTCAATATACTAATCCTCGTTTTCCGCAACCCGAGGCAGCATTGGCCATTTTAATGGAATATAAGAAACGTGCGATTGAATCAGGTAAGCCGTTTTATGCTAAAGATGCTCAGGGGAATACAGTAGAAATTTCGCCCAAGGTAGGATTTGATCCAAAAGAAGAAGCACTTTTTAATTCGTTTGCCTCAGCAACACCTTCAGTCAGAGGCAGAAAAGGTGCAGTGAAACAATCTGATGAAAGTGCAGGATACAAATTATTTAAGGATGTTAAAAATGCATTTGGCGATTCTGTGATTAAAAAATCAGACTATAAAGCGGCTACCACGCCAAAGGAACAGGAAGGTTTTATCATGGATGCGATGAGACAGCATCTTGTAAATGAATTGAAAGGCTCGAAAAAAGAAATGAATGCAAAAATGGATGGTGTTGCACAAACGCTGGGAGCAAAACCAAAAGATACTCAAGATGCGAAGAGTAAAAAGGGAATGAAGTCATCATCATGAGATTAGGTTACTTCTTTGATTTATACCCTGGTTTAAGCGGTGATTTACTTTCACTGCGGGTGTATTCTTCTTGTTGCTCAACCTGCCTTTTTTGTTTTTGCTGTTCCCCTTCTTTTTTGGAGCGAAGTTCGTAGCCACTTTTGGCAGATAATTGCGCTTCTTCATCTGGCAGCTCAGTAAGCTCATTACCTAAAGTAGCAATTTGCATCACTTCATGAACACTGATCCCCAGCGCTTTTGCTATTTGATTGACTGAGCAAAACCCAATCAGATACCAGCATAAAATCCATTGCCTTAAGGCATGAAGCGAACCAATAGGTAGCCCGGTAAAATCGTCAAAGTCGCCGCTACCGCCAGCGCTTTTGCAATTTAAGCAGACATAATAATGTCGTTGATCAACCGCATCGATGGGAGGATCTTTACGGATAACATTGCTTGAGTGACATTTTGGGCATAGTACGCCTTGAGGCCAACGTAGCATCTTAAGGGTTTTGAAGATTTCCCCTTCTCCTAAAAGGTTTTTAACAGCAGCAATCCGTGATTCTACATGTGTACCTCTAGGCAACTCTCTGAGGCGTTTTAAGGCCTTTAGGTTGTCATCATCTTCTTCATGCTCATTCGTTGCCATGGCTTTTTCCTCTTCCTTTGGTTTGACAGGTGGGGAAGGGGGAGATTCAATTCGAGTGGGAATATCTTTAGTATAGTTTTTCTTATGTAGATGAGCACGCTGCGAAAATGTGGGAGATTGTTGTGTTTGTTCAGAGAATACCGACAACGGCAGATCTTCTAATTTTTTTAAGATATTTTGATTGAGCTCACCTTTATTAGGTGTAGTTGCACATTCTCTGGGGGAAGAGATAAGGTTTGTAATTCGCTTTAACCAATCTGCCATAATAGTGGGCTATCTCCTTATGTTGACTAAAATCCTTGTGTTTTTCGGGGAGAATGCCCCAAACACAGCGCAGTATTAAACCTTATTCCCTGGTTTTGGTCAACATATTGAAAAAAATTACCGAAATAATTGTTCAAAAATCGGGCAGTAAAAAAGATGAACTTAACCAAGTTTATGGCGCTTTGTCTCTTCTTTGCTCATATCTGGATGACGTTGCTGGATCTCTTTTATTTGCTGAATAATACGGCTCCATGATAATTTGTCGTCCGTATTGAGGCCGCCAGAAGGCTGATACGCTGTCGATTGTGAACAATACTCTCCATACGAAGATGAGTTCAACATATCTACATTTCTAGCAGTAGCTGTGAGAAATGATGAAAGTTGGCGAAAAAGATCTTCTTTGGTTTGGCCTTCTTTTGCAAAACGTTCGATTGCTTCTTGGATCTTTTCATTATTGATTTTTTCGCTCATTTTTCACCACCTTAACCTTTATGCCGCTTCTTGAGGCACGACTATTCCTGCTTGTTGTAATTCAAGTGCAAATGCATCTTCTGTCAACTCATCAATGTGATACTTTTCAAGAATAGGCATAAGTTCGATAACAAAATCATTGAACCGGATTATATCATGAAGTTGTTTAATTCTCTCACTAACATTATCAACAATTTCATCTGTCCAGGCTTTTCCTTTAGGAGAGGGAACTCCTAGTTTATTAAGATGCTCAGCAATAGCAAAAGAACTTAATTCTTTAGCCTTGTATTCAATAAATTGCTTTTCTAATGTCAATGCAGATTCATTCATTTTGATGCGATCGAGTACTTTTTGCAGTTGGCTAAGCACCCAATGGCCACCCTCTGGTGCTGTAAAACCTTCATCATTTAGAGCAGATACCATTTGCCGTTGTGAATAGCCTTTTGAACGATAGCTACTAATGATCGGCTGTAACATCAAGGCAAAGACAATAGCATTGTCAATTTTCGGTTTATTCACTTTTACAATGACGTCAGAAGCGTGAGGATTCCCTGATTTTGCAGTTGTGCGGCTAAGGCCTGCTTTAATCAATTGCCCATGTAATTCTCTTTGTTTTTTAGCATGTTCAACAAGAACCATAAAATTATCTTTTTTGATAAAAGGTTGATCGCAGCAGAAAAACTCTGCAGCAAACTCTGTCGAAACCTCGTCTTGGGGACGTGTTTCACCAATGAGGCGTAAAATTTGCTTAGCAAAAGCATCATTGCTGGTAAGATTTCTTATCTCAGCAATAATGAGATGCGCTTTATGCTCTAAGCAATAAGTCACTGCAGATTCTAATTCTGGCCAACGATGGCGATGACGTTGATGATTATCACTAGATTCAATAAAGGTTTTAAGTAAGGTGGGATGTTCGGATTGCGCTGCTAAATATTCTTGAATGCGCTTTTCTTGACTCGCTAGCCCCTGATTTGAAAATAACATTTGCGGCGTGCTAGAGCTTCTAGCCGGATTAATAATATACGCTACATACAAATTTACAGTACCCACGGTTTATACCTTTGTTTCTCTGCAAATAGTAAAGACACGTGTCTATACAGCTTTATGTATAAACTGGTGTCCATATAGACCTAGTATAGAAACATATTTCATTTGTATCCACCCGTGTATACTCTTCAGACCCTCACCCTAACCCTCTCCCGAAACGGGAGAGGGGATCGGAATAAACACAGCCGATCTTTTTGTCTGCGAAGCAGACATTTCCCCTCTACCGCTATGCGGGAGAAGGCGCTGCTTTTGCAGCGGGTGAGGGAGATTTGAAGTTATTTTTGCAGATGTTTTAAGCATTAAGACCCTCACCCTAACCCTCTCCCACAAGTGGGAGAGGGGACAAGAAGGGATACACTTCGGACTACTTACAATGCTCCACAATCGATTTTTCAATCAAAGATTTTAACTGTTCAACACGCTCTGGTTGGGTAATGGGCTGACCTGTCAGCTTATCGCTAACGAAAAAAACGTCTTCAACTTTATTCCCCAATGTATTAATTTTAGCGCTATGTAATACCACTTCCCCTTTAACAAAGGCTTCCCCAATTCTTGCCAACAAACCTGGAAAATCAGGAGCATCAATTTCTACCACGGTTTTTCCAGTGCTTAAAGGCGTAGAGATCTTTACATGTATTGCGGAGCTGAAATACTTCAACCTTCTTGGGACATGCCTTGAAACAAAAGGAATAACAAGAGGCGCATTTTTTTGTGCAAATGGGGTTAATAAAATCGAAAGTGCATGTTGTATTTCATGCAACCTTTGTGGCCCCGCTATGGGTTGTCCTGATATTTCTAGCACAACAAAGCTTTGTAAAGAATAGTGATTTGTCGTTGAATTGATACGCGCTTCAACAATGGTTAGAAAAATTTTCTCTAATGTGGCGCAAATACTTGCAAATAAATTGAGAGATTCTGGTGCATAAATAAAAATATCTGTTCCAACTTGGTTCCAATGTGGTTTTAAAGCAATAGTAAACGATTTGCCTTTTTCTTGATTGGATAAAATAATCTGTGTTTGCCAAGCGATACTTGCTGGATTTTCAAGCATAAAATATTCTTGATTATATTCTTGCCATAGCATGTTTACCTTTTCTGAGCTTATCGAAGGACATTCTGTATTGATTATTTGCAAAGCTTCATGAGCATTTTGCTCCACACTTAACTTTTGTTCATGTGTTTCAGTTTTAAGCCAGGAACTAGTTGTTTTATATAAATCTTGCAAAAGAGCTGCTCGCCAACTATTCCAAAGTGCAGGATTTGTCGCAAGAATATCTGCCACAGTCAATAAGTAAAGATAAGACAATCTATCGTGAGATTGTACAAGATGGGCAAATTCAGCGATGACATTTTTATCAAATATATCTTTGCGTTGAGCGGTTTGAGACATCAGTAAATGATTTTGTACTAACCATGCAACAAGATCGGCTGCTTCGGTATTTATTTGATGACGATGGCAAAAATCATGGACAATTTGACTACCAATCAAGCTGTGATCGCCTCCTTGACCTTTGCCAATGTCATGAAAAAATCCTGCTAAACGTAAAATTTCAATGTGTTTGATGTTATTTTTACACTCGTTAAGCAAATCGAATTTCTCAATCGGCGTGTTCTGAAAAAAAGAGTCAATATTACGAAGAACCAGTAGAGTATGCGCATCTACTGTATAAATATGAAAGAGATCATACTGCATTTGTCCAACAATGGCTGAAAATTCTGGAATATAAATTTGAAGCAAGCCTAATCGATGCATTAAGGCAAATGCTTGATAAGCAAAAGGGGCGGTGAGTATATTCAAAAAGCAATCAGCGATCAGTTTATTTTGAAATGATTCAATAGTAGTATTTTGAATTACATCTGAAAGTATTTGTGTTGCCTCGGCAGAGAATCCTTTTAAATTATGTTGTGCGACAAAAACAAAAAGTTGCATCAAGTTTTCAGGGTTTGTTAATGCATGAATATCTGTAATTTCAATGTATTCATCAACAATTTCGCAAAAAGGAGAGAGCTTTTGACTAGGAGAGCGCTCAGCAGGCGTTTTGAGCGTCTTGGCGAAATGTTGACACATCATATCCGTAATTTCTCGTATTTTGGTAACAGTTTGAAAATACTGTTGCATGAACGATGAAATAGCTAGATTGAGTGTTTTATCTTGAAATCCAAATTGACGCGCTAAACTTTCTTGATATTCAAAAAAAAGACGATCGCATAGTTTCTTGGCAGTTAAATGTAATCCATAGCGAATTCGCCATAAATAGGCCTGACCATTAACTAAAATTTGAAATTCTCGTGCAGGAATATCTTGATGTCTTAATAGCGCTTCTAAACCACCCTCATGATATTTCCTCATGGCAAGCCAGCAAATTGTATCAATATCACGTAAGCCACCAGGAGAGTCTTTGATATTGGGTTCTAAATTGTATTCTGTATCAGCATAGCGCAAGTAACGATTTTGACGTTCAACACATTTTGCTTCAAAGAAATCTTTAAATGGCCATAAATTTTCCGTATAGAGAATGGTTTCTTGAAGCTGTTTAAATAACGATGTTTGGCCTATGATGAGCCGCGCATTCAATAGGTTGGTAAAAATAGTAATATCATTAGCAGCAAAATATAAAGATTCTGATAATGTTCTGACGCTGGAGCCAAGTTTAATGCCACAATCCCAACAATAGGCAATAAACGTTTCAATAGATTGATTGAGCGTTGGCGAATCAGCGGATTTGAGGATCAAAATATCAGCATCGGAGCTTGGATGGATACGTTGGCATCCATAACCACCCACAGCAATTAAACAGGCATCACTTTCTGGCATCCACTTTTGCCAGGCATATGTTAATATTTGATCGAGCCAAAATGATCGCGTATTTAATATTTGAAGAATATCTTGCCCTTGCCAAAATAAGGTGTTTAACTTTTCACTATTTTGCTGCAAGATCTGCCTGATATTCCCTGGCGATTGAGAGTTTAAGTCAAGCAGAATTAAGGCTTGTTCACGCATCAAGGAAGATCAGTTTCTTCTTTACGAGCAGTGAGCACTTCATGTCCATTTTCTGTCACTAAAATAGTGTGTTCCCATTGGGCGGAAAGACTATGATCTTTAGTAACGACAGTCCACTTATCTGGTAATAATTTGGTATGGCGTTTACCTGCGTTTATCATAGGTTCAATCGTAAAAATCATACCTGGTACCATTTCTAGCCCTGTTTTGGCTTTGCCGTAATGCAGCACTTGAGGTTCTTCATGAAAGATCCTTCCAATTCCGTGACCGCAATATTCTCTTACAACTGAGTAATGATGAGCATGGGCATGTTTTTCAATCACTGCACCGATATCGCCTAAGGTATTGCCAGGTTTTACTTGCTCAATACCAAGCAACATACATTCGCGTGTTACCTTAATTAGCCTTGTCGCCTGAACAGAAGGAGTACCCACTGTAAACATTTTGCTTGTGTCTCCATGATAGTCATCTTGAATGACCGTCACGTCGATATTAATAATGTCACCGTCTTTCAGGCGCTTTTCGTTTGGGATCCCGTGGCATATCACATGATTAACAGAAGTACAGATGGATTTAGGGAAGCCCTTGTAGTTTAAGGGCGCAGGGATTGCTTTTTGCACATTGACGATATAATCGTGGCAAATTTCATTTAATTCATCTGTTGATACGCCAATCTTTACATGCGGTTCAATCATTTCTAAGACTTCCGCCGCTAGACGCCCGGCAACCCGCATTTTTTCGATTTCTTCTTGTGTTTTGATTGATACTGTCATTTTAATATTCCGGTTGCTTTCTAAATCTTTAAAGTTTACAGCTTAAGAGGCAGCTTTTGGTGGTCCTAAACCCACTTTCTCTGATCCCAAAGTATATAAGGCAAGACTCGTCCCGTCGACCATGTTGGTGGATGCCAAAGGCCTAGAAACTCAAGTTTACTGATGACTTATTGACATAGGCAGTTCATTCGCTTTATTTAAAGCGCCATATATGGTATAAAACGGCGCCAAAGGTGTGCAAATCCGCATATCTTTTTTAGTTAGTTTTATAATATGATATCACACATGTGTCGGCACATTATCCTGGGTGCTTTGATATCACTCCTAGCGGTTTAGTTTTTCTGCGCCAAAGGCGTCTAAAACAAAATGCGCTGAGCGAATCATGGTTGGGTAATGGGGCACATGGAGGCCTAACCCTATGGAGAAAAATATGTCTAACGTTACTATGCGTAAAATGTTGGAATCAGGTGTTCACTTTGGTCACCAAACCCGTTTTTGGGATCCCAAAATGAAACCTTACATTTTTGCGGCTCGAAATAAAATCCATATCATTAACTTGGATAAAACCTATCCAATGTTTCATGACGCGTTGAGCTTTATTAAACGCGTTGCTGCACGAAACGGAAAAATTTTATTCGTTGGAACTAAAACCAGCGCAAGCAAAATTATTAAAGAACAAGCTGAGCGTTGTGGTATGCCGTTTGTAAATTACCGCTGGCTTGGTGGTATGCTCACTAACTTTAAAACTGTAAAGCAATCGATCAAACGCTTACAAGAACTTGAAGCGATGAGAGATGATGGCACGTTTGAAAAATTGGTGAAGAAAGAAG
Organism: Gammaproteobacteria bacterium 39-13; assembly: GCA_001898235.1. Lineage (GTDB taxonomy): Bacteria > Pseudomonadota > Gammaproteobacteria > Berkiellales > Berkiellaceae > Berkiella. The sequence goes on along the minus strand of MKTN01000071.1, from coordinate 83,411 downwards.
CATTGATGCGTGACCGAGAATTACAAAAGTTGGAACGCAGTTTAGGCGGTATCAAAAACATGGGCAGCTTGCCTGATGCACTTTTTATCATCGATGTCGGCCATGAAAAGATTGCTGTGGCTGAAGCAAATAACCTCAGGATCCCAGTTGTTGGTGTAGTCGATACTAACAATAATCCACATGGGATTGATTATGTTATTCCTGGAAACGACGACGCTATCCGTGCAATCGAATTATATGTTTCCAGTATGGCAGATGTGATTCTTGACGCTAAAAGCAACATGCAACCCATGCAAGAAGAAGGGGAGTATGTTGAATTGGAAAGTGACGAGGGTTAAAGAAGAGACATGTGCACGATCTTGTTTGATTTTAGGCGAGACGGCAAATGATGAGCAACAGGAGTGTATGCAAAATACATGATTGTTGCGAAGCATGCGGCCAACAACCTGCCTTCGCTAAAGCTACGGCAAGGCTAAATATCAGCCACGCCGAAGTAATAGCGTAGGCGGGAGCTTAAAAGCAAGATAGATCGAGCAAAGAGGGGGCTAGGCCCCCTTATTTTTGTGTAGATAGGGGATTTTATGGCAGACATTACAGCAGCAATGGTAAAAGAACTTCGTGAACGTACAGGTGCGGGCATGATGGAATGCAAAAAAGCATTGGTAGAAGCCAATGGTGATATGCAAGAAGCTGAAGATATTATTGCTAAATCAGGGCATAAGAAAGCAGCGAAATCCGCTTCTAGAACAGCAGCTGAAGGACGAATTGCTATTGCAAGCGCGGCAAATGGTGCTGTTGTTGTTGAAATTAACTGTGAAACAGATTTTGTGGGCAGAGATGAAAGCTTTGTTCAATTTTGTGAGAAAGTGGCAAATATTGCATTACAGGCTAAACCTGCCGATATCGATGCATTGCTTAATCACTCTTTCGATGCTGGCATTTCTGTAGAAGATGCTAGAAAAGCGTTAATTTCACGATTGGGTGAAAATATTCAAGTAAGACGGTTCAACGCAGTAACTGCATCACCTTCACAACGCATTGGATCTTACATCCATAATTTTCGTATAGGTGTGTTGGTGTTGGTTGAAGGTGGCGATGATGCATTAGCAAAAGATTTAGCGATGCATATTGCTGCTATGAAACCTCAATATGTTTCTGCTGATGAAGTGCCAGAAAATGTTGTTGCGAAAGAAAAAGAAATTGCGATGGAACGAGCAAAACAAAGCGGCAAGCCAGAAAACATTTTAGAGAAAATTGTTCAAGGTCAAGTTCAAAAGCATTTGAATGAAATATGTTTGCTTGGCCAAGGTTTCTTTAAAGATCCCGATCAATCTGTTGGGGCATTGTTAAAATCCGCTAATGCCAAAGTGGTTTCCATGATTCGTATGGAAGTTGGTGAAGGGATTGAAGTGATTAAAAAGAGTTTTGAAGAAGAGGTTATGGCACAGGCGCGTGGGAGCAAATCATGAGCCGAAGCCCTATTTACAAACGTATTTTACTCAAGCTTAGCGGCGAAGCCCTCATGGGGGATGAGTCCTTTGGGATTGATCCTAAAGTTTTAGATAGGATTGCCCAAGAGGTCGGCGAGCTTGTGGGACTTGGCGTTGAAGTAGGGATGGTTATCGGAGGGGGCAATCTTTTTCGTGGAAAGTCCCTCTCTAAAGCCGGATTAGGTCGAATTTCCGGCGATCAAATGGGTATGCTAGCGACAGTAATGAACGCGATTGCAATGCGTGATGCATTGGAAAGAGCGGGATTCTCTACTCGAATTATGTCTGCTTTGCCGATGAGTGGGTTTGTTGACCATTACGATAGAAGAAAAGCCATTCATCATTTGCAGCGTAAACGCGTAGTCATATTTGCAGCAGGAACCGGAAATCCGCTAGTGACAACAGATTCTGCTGCAAGCTTACGTGCTATTGAAACTGAGTCGGAAATTTTGCTCAAAGCCACTAATGTAGATGGCGTATATTCGGCTGATCCTGCATTAAACCCGATGGCAATGCTCTATGAGCGCATTACTTATGCTGATGCCTTAGAGAAAGAGTTGGGGGTGATGGATTTGTCTGCTTTTTGTCAATGTCGTGATCACAATATGGCTATCCGGGTTTTTAATATTAATAAGCCAAATGCATTATTGCGTGTTGTCACTGGAGAGAGTGAAGGCACTTTAGTGGAGAAGGGGAAGGCATATGATTAATGATATTCAAAAAGACGCTAAGGAAAGAATGGCCAAAAGTATACGGGCATTAGAAGATGAACTTGCAAAGTTACGTGCCGGTAGAGCCCATCCCAGCCTTTTAGAAGGAGTAATCGTTGTTTATTATGGTAATCCCACTCCTTTAACCCAAGTCGCAAGCATTGGTGTGGAAAGTGCATTAATGCTAACAGTTAAACCTTGGGAAAAGAAAATGGTTCCTGATATTGAAAAAGCGATTAGATCCGCTGATCTTGGCTTAAATCCTGCTACGTCTGGCGATGTTATCCGCGTTCCTTTGCCTCCTTTGAGCGAAGAAAGACGAAAGGAATTGATTAAAAAAGTGAAAGCCGAAGGGGAAAATGCCAAGGTTGCTGTGCGTAACATTCGACGTGATAGCAATCAGCATATTAAAGATTTACTTAAAGATAAATCCATTAGCGAAGATGAGCAAAGAAAAGCAGAAGAAATGATGCAGAAGCTAACAGATAGCTATATTCATCAGATCGATGAAATTCTTGCTCGTCGAGAAAAAGATTTAATGGAGATCTAAAGCGCTAGTGGAAAGTTTTAAGTATGTGGATCATCCCGGATTAAAAGCCGATCCCAATAACATTCCCAAACACATTGCCATTATCATGGATGGTAATGGCCGTTGGGCCAAAGCACGCGGATTTACCCGTACGAAAGGGCATCTTCGTGGTGTGGAAGTGGCTCGAGATGTGATTGCTTCTTGTCAAAAAAGAGGAATTAAAGCGTTAACTTTATTTGCTTTTGGTGTTGAAAATTGGAAGCGTCCCGCTAAAGAAGTAAGAAATTTATTCCGTATTTTCTTTTTGGTTTTACGAAAAGATATTGCAAAGCTGCATGAAAACAATATTCAACTCAGAGTGATAGGTGATAGAAGCATTTTCAATCGCGCACTGAATGCAGCAATTCTTGATGCTGAAAATTTAACGGCATCCAATACCAGTTTGGTTTTGAATATTGCCGTTAATTATAGTGGCCGGTGGGATATGATAAATGCGTTTCGCAAACTTATTTCAACCCAGCAAGAAAAATTACTTCAGCAAACTTTTACGGAAGAAATGCTAAATAAAGAAATGTCGCTATACGGGTTGCCAGAGCCAGATTTATTTATTCGAACAGGCGGCGTACAAAGACTCAGTAATTTTATGCTGTGGGAACTGGCTTATACAGAGCTTTATTTTACCCCAATATTGTGGCCTGATTTTAATTCTGATGAACTTGATGTGGCATTAAACGATTATGCTTCTCGTGAAAGACGCTTTGGATTAACTGGTGAACAGCTAGGATAAATGATGCTGATATGGCGTGTATTAACGGCATTATGCCTTATCCCTCTAGTGCTTTGGGCTGTTATAGGCCTTCAATCCAAGCATTTTGGGGTATTGGCAGCAATTTTTTTCTCATTAGGTGCCTGGGAGTGGGCAAACCTTTGTCATTTTAAAACGAAAGTGACAAAAGGTATTTATGCGATATGCTTTTTGCTGATATTTGGATTACTTTGCTGGGTAGATAGCATCAGCGTGTTGCTGTTAGGAAGTTTATTTTGGTTAATGCCTTGTTATTGGGTCTTATCTTATGAGGGGGGAGCTCCTTTTCTGCTAAAAAATAATGGCAGCAAAGCCATAATTGGTCTGCTAACCCTAACAATAGCATGTTACGGCTTATATGCTGTGCATCGCTTACCATTTGGCCCTGGATGGATCATTCTATTATTTTTATTGGTGTGGTCCTCTGATACTTTTGCTTATTTTATTGGTAGAAAATGGGGACGTCTTCCCTTGGCGCCGCTTGTTAGCCCTAAAAAGACCTTGGCTGGTTTTTGGGGAGGGTTGATAGGTGCATTAGGGGTTGCAGGTGTCGCATTTATGCTCATCCAATCTCCTCGCTTCAATGCGATAAAGCCATTGTTGCTAGCAGGGGAATTGCCTGCCTGGTTATCAATTTCTTTCATTACTATTTTGCTCGCTATTTTTGGAGATCTCTTTGAAAGCTTAATTAAGCGGATTTCTGGAGTGAAGGATAGTGGAAATATTCTACCGGGGCACGGTGGCATTTTAGATAGAACAGATAGCCTTATTGCAGCACTGCCCTTTTATGCTTTATGCCTTGTGTGGTTATCGAGGGCGTAATGAAAAAGTGTGGAATTACTATTTTAGGCTCAACAGGATCGATTGGGCAGAACACGCTTAATGTGATAGGGCAACATCCTGATAAATTTGAGGTGATGGCTCTAAGTGCTTATAGCTCTGTCGATTTATTATTTGAGCAATGTTGTTATTTTAAGCCTGCATTTGCTGCGATGGCAGAGCCCAATGCAGCGTTGCGTTTAAAAACACGCATAGAAACACAAGGGTTAGACACACAAGTTTTATCTGGAGAAGAAGGCCTTTGTTTTATTGCCGAGCTTGAAAGTGTAACTAAAGTTGTTGCAGCAATTGTTGGTTCTGCAGGACTTTTATCAACACTGAGCGCTGTAGAAGCTGGAAAACAAGTACTTATTGCAAATAAAGAAGCGCTTGTGATGGCAGGTGACTTGCTTGTTTCTAGGGCAAAAGAATCTGGTGCGATATTATTGCCTGTTGATAGCGAACATAATGCATTATTTCAATGTATGCCGGATGCCTATATTACTGGAAGGCGTCCAGATGGCGTTCGTCGGTTAATTCTTACCGCCTCTGGTGGGCCTTTTTTACATGCCAACGATCAAACGCTTTCAGAAGTTACTCCTGAAATGGCGTGCCAGCATCCTAATTGGAAAATGGGCAAAAAAATTACAGTGGACTGCGCGACCTTAATGAATAAGGGATTAGAAGTCATTGAGGCTTGCAAATTATTTCAACTATCTTCTGAAGAAGTTGAAGTGATTGTTCATCCGCAGAGCATTATTCATTCTTTGGTAGAGTATGTAGATGGGTCTTTTTTAGCACAATTGGGTACGCCTGATATGCGGATCCCTATTACCCATTGTCTAGCTTGGCCATCGCGTTTGCCTTCCGGAGCCAAGCGACTTTCATTAACAGAGATTGGACAATTAACTTTTTTGACGCCTGATACAGAAAAATTCAGATGTTTGCCATTAGCTTATGAAGCACTTTCTTTAGGTAATGCAGCCACGGCTGTGCTAAATGCCAGCAATGAAGTTGCTGTGCAATCATTTTTAAATAAAGAAATGAGATTTTCGCGTATTCCGACTATCATAGAGGAAGTACTTCAGAAATTTTTTGATTTATCTGCATCCACACTTCAGGAGATCCTTGTGGCGGACAAATTAGCCAGAGAACAGGCGCTAAAGCTGGTCCAAGCAGGGTGTTACAGCGTTTAATATGAGTACCTTTCTTATCTCTTTTCTCGCCTTTATTATTGCCATTGGTATTTTGGTTACATTTCATGAATTCGGTCATTTTTGGGCGGCGCGTCGTCTTGGCGTGAAAGTGCTTAAATTTTCGATAGGATTTGGCAAACCTTTGTGGTCTATCAAAGACAAGCAGGGAACAGAATTTGTTATTGCTGCCATCCCTTTGGGTGGCTATGTCAAAATGCTGGATGAGCGCGAAGCACCTGTTGTAGAAAATGAAAAAAGCCGCGCTTTCAATCGAAAATCAGTTTGGGCACGAATAACAATCGTCTTTGCTGGACCCTTTTTTAATTTTATTTTTGCTGTTTTTGCCTATTGGCTGATGTTTATGATTGGGATCTCTGGTTGGGTCCCTCAAATTGGAGATGTGACACCAGGCTCAATTGCAGCTAAAGCCGGATTGGTGGTTGGCGAAGAAATTGTCAGTGTTGATCATCAGCCTACATCCACTTGGCAACAAATTGTTAAGCAGTTGATGGGGCGCATAGGCGATAAAGACACACTGGAGATCCAGGCAAAACAAAAAGATGGCAGCATTAAAACGTATCATTTGGATCTTAGTGATTGGAAACTCAAAGGAGAACGGCCCGATTTATTACGTGGCTTAGGGATAGAATCTTATCATCCTCCAATCCCACCTGTTATTTATGAAGTAATGCCAGGTGAACCTGCCAGCAAAGCAGGAATACAGCCTGAAGATGTCATTATTGGTGTTAATGGCAAATCGATTAATGACTGGAAAGGTTTTACGGATGTTGTCATAAAAAGTATTGATCGACCTTTAGTTTTGACGATTAAACGGCATGAAGAAATTAAAGAGATTAGCATTACACCTCGAGCAGAAGAAAGCGCTAATGGTGAAATTGTCGGTTTTGCCGGTCTTGTGGTTAAAACGGTTAAAATGCCAGAGGAGCTCATTCGTCGAGAACGATTAGGGCCTGTGGATGCTTTTTTTGCGGCAGTGCGTAAGACTCAAGAATATATTGCCATCAGTTTTAGATTGATTGGGAAAATGATTGTTGGTGAATTGGGGCTTAGAACATTAAGCGGCCCTATTACTATTGCTCAAGGCGCTGGAGCCTCTATGGTTGTTGGGGTGCAGTATTATCTTGGCTTTTTAGCCCTCATTAGTATCAGCCTAGGGGTATTGAATTTATTACCCATTCCTATCCTGGATGGGGGGCATTTACTTTATTACGTTATTGAAGCGATTACCGGTAAGCCTGTGCCTGAGCGGATCCAAATTTATGGCTTTAAGATAGGGCTAATGCTGCTTATCTTTTTGATGACAGTTGCATTTTATAATGATTTGTTGCGTCTTTTATAGTTAGTGGTTTTCTTTGGAACAATATATCTGCCGGTTAAACCCACTTAAAAGAAGGTTTTAAGAAAATTTTGGGGTACCGACTGTCGTTTATCTGCTTTCGTCTATCATGCAGCACTAGTTACTGTTATCAATATTGCATTCTCTGCGTTATAATGGTGGTGCTAAGTGACGTTAATTCCTACAAGTCAGTTCCAGCTTTAGGCCAACCGTCTTATTAGCACTGTGTTAACTTTTTGTATCTTTTGGAAATTTTTATGCAAAACAAAATTTATGTTGGTAATCTAAGCTACTCTCTTGATGAAGCAGCTTTACGTACATCCTTTGCCGAATTTGGTGAAATCACTGATATTGCTTTCCCCAAAGATCGTGTAACAGGTCGTCCTCGTGGCTTCGCTTTCATCACTTTTGCTGACGCAAAAAGCGCTGAAGGTGCTCTTAAACTGGATGGTCAAGAGATTGCTGGCCGTAAAGTAGTTGTTAAGTTTGCGCTTGAGCGCAAAGCTACTGGCGGTGCTGGTGGTGCTGGCGGCGGTAGAAGAGGCGAATCCCGCTGGTAGTTACTTAGCGTAGATTCCATCTATCAAACAAGGCCACGAAAGTGGCCTTGTTTGTTTTAAGGCTAGAAAAATATTTGCTAGTTAAATGATAAAATAAAGAAATGAATTTTCCTATTGCAAAGACATGGCCTTTTATACCATTTTCCCTCCCTTCCTAGGTTTGTCACTTTAATTAATTTAACTTCAATGCACTGCTAGAGACTTCAATTTATTTTGTGCTGTGTTAGTATGGCGGCTGCGCCGTTTTTAAAGCGTTTTTGTGAAGCAAAATATGTCATGTACTCGAACCAATTTGGTTTTAGACGAGGCAGCAAGTGAGAAGCAACAGGAGCGTATACAAAAATACATCACTGTTTGCCGAAAGAGCGCTTTGCCGCCTGTCTTCGCAATGCCTGACATGGCTAAATTCAGCCGCGTCGAGTCTAATGCGTAGGACGAGAGTCTAAAAAGCAAAGCAGGAAAAAGTATAAGCGGTGCCTTAAAGGATTTAAGTACTAAAATAAGTAAAAATAGTGATATGAAGAATCGTTGGTTGATTGGTGTAGCTGGTTTACTCTCACAATGTGCGTTTTCTGCGCATGCACTAGAATCATTTGTTGTAAGAGATATTCGTGTTGAAGGATTGCAACGAATCACAGAAGGCACGGTATTAAACTACTTGCCTGTCCATGTGGGTGAGGAGCTTCCCGAATCGCGTTCTGCTGAAATTTTAAAAGCGTTATTTGAAACCGGCTTTTTCCAAGACATTCAGTTAGAAAGAGATGGCAATGTTTTGGTCATTAATGTTGTTGAAAGGCCGACTATTGGTAAAATTTCCGTTTCTGGTAATAAAGACATTACCACGGATAATTTGCTTGCAACCTTAAAAAGCGCAGGCTTAAGTGAAGGTCATGTATTTGATCGTTCAACTTTAGAACAAGTGCGCAATGAGCTGGAGCGATTGTATTTTAGTCATGGTAAATACGCCGTAAAGGTAGAAGCCAACGTCGAGCCGCAAAAAAATAATCGAGTTGCAGTTTCTATCAATATTGATGAGGGGCAAGCAGCCCGTATTAAATCCATCAATATCGTTGGCAATAGAAAATTTCCTACCAAGGAACTGCTAGACACATTCACTTTAGCGCCATCAAACCCATTGAGTTGGGTCACGCGTTCAGATCAATACGATAAGCAAAAACTGAGCGCAGATTTAGAATCCTTACGAACTTACTATTTAGATCGTGGATATCTTAATTTCCGTATTATTTCAACGCAGGTGTCAATTACGCCTGACAAGCAAGATATATATATAACTATCAATGTAGAAGAAGGTAATCAGTATAAGTTGGGTGGATATCAGCTTGCTGGTGACACCATATTAACTTCTGCTGAATTAATGCCTTTAATTGATTTAAAAGTCGATGAAACATTCTCTCGTGCTAAAGTAGCTGATAGCGTCAAAAGACTAACTGATAGGCTTGGACAAGAAGGGTATGCTTTTGCAAAAGTGAATCCCGTTCCTGAAATCAACGAGGATGATCGCTCCGTTAATTTAACTTTCTATGTTGAGCCTGGTCTTCGAATTTATGTTCGACGTATCGTGTTTGAAGGGAATAGCAAAACGAAAGACGAGGTACTCCGTAGGGAAGTTATCCAAATGGAAAGTGCCCCTGTTAACACTAAGCGAATCGAAGATTCTAGAGCGCGATTAAACCGAACTGGCTTTTTCACAGAAGTGAAAGTAGATATGCGTCCTGTTGCAGGAACGACAGATGAAGTTGATGTCGTTTATGTTGTAGAGGAAGCCTCTGCGGGGCAATTAGGCGGCGGTATAGGGTACTCTGATGTTGATGGACTGTTATTTAATGCCAACATCAGTAATCGTAATTTCTTAGGTTCCGGCAAAAGCGTTGATTTCAATTTCAACCATAGTAAAGCCTACACCACCTATAGCATGGCGTATAACAATCCCTACTACACCATAGATGGGGTTAGCCGTGGGTTTAACGTATTTTACAGCGAGACTGATTTAGGTAAATCTACCAGTATTACCAGCTATACAACAGATGCTCTAGGTGCCAATGTGAGCTATGGTATGCCTATGTCGCCGCATGATCGTCTAACGTATGGTTATGGCTTTCAATCGACAACGTTGAAAGCTGGCATGATGATTCCGTTAGAAATCACAAACTTTATTGCGCAAAACGGTACGCACAGTGATGAATTTACGGTGGCAGTCGGCTGGATACATAATACTTTTGACCGTTATGTATTCCCTGAAAATGGTTTGCAACAAGCGGCTGGATTTACCGTTTCTGTTCCAGGATCTGATCTACAATATTACCGCCTTACCTACAATGTTCAGTGGTATAAGAGCCTCGGCAAAGGCTTTATTTTTACATCGGGCGGTACCATAGGTTATGGCGATGGTTACAACAGTACCGGCACCTTGCCGTTTTATAAGAACTTCTTTGCAGGAGGTTCAAGAACAGTTAGGGCCTATGAAGAAAGCAGCTTAGGACCAAGAGATTCTTTTGGTAATCCTTTTGGTGGTAATTTCCTTGCAACTGCAACAACAGCATTAATTATCCCTAATTTCTTTAGCCCTGAAACAAAATCTATTCGTATGGCCTGGTTTGTTGATGGTGGTCAGGTATATGATTTGACGAACAAGCAAAGCTTGGTAGATCCTAGCGTATCGCGTAACCCAACAGGGCCACGTTATTCAACTGGCTTGTCTGTAACGTGGATGTCGCCGATTGCTCCTTTGGTCTTTAGCTTGGCAACACCATTAAATGAGCATGAAGGCGATAAAATACAGAAATTCTCATTTACGTTTGGAACCGTTTTTTAAATTAGGAGAAACGTTATGAAGTCATTGAATAAAGTATTAACTGCATTGAGCTTTGTTGCTGTGGCCGCATTACCAGCAACTGCATTAGCCGATAATTTAAAAATTGGTGTCATCGATATGAGAACTATCGTGACAACTGCGCCACAAGCTAAAGATGCAATGGAAAAATTGAAAAAAGAATTTAAAGCTCGCGAAGATAAAATTGTTTCTGCTGAAAAAACGTTAAAGGAAAAAGCAGATAAATTACAAAGAAACAGTGCCGTCATGGGCGAAGCTGAAAAAGCTAAATTGGAAAAAGAAGTTGTAGCAGGGCAACGCGAATTACAGCATTTACAATCTGAATTCCGTGAAGATGCAGCGATTCGTCAGCAAGAAGAAATGAAAAAGATCGTTGATAAAGTAAATGCAGCGGTTCAAGACATCGCTAAAAAAGACAAATATGATTTGATCATTCATAAAGATGTCGTTCCTTTTGCTACTAAAACTGTAGATGTTACCGACAAGGTCATGAAGGCAATTGCGCCACAAGCTTAATATTATGCAATCAATACAAAGCAAAACAAATGCAAGTAGCCCCCAAGTACTGACTTTGGGGTTACTTGCACAAGAAACAAATTCTGTATTGCATGGAGATGCCAACATCAAGATTTCTGGTGTTGGTTCTATTTCTCATGCAAAAGCAGGGGAAATTGCATTTGTGGCAGAAGCGAAATACCGTCGCTTTATTCCCACTACAAACGCTTCAGCTGTCATTTTGACGGAAAATGAAGTAAACACATTTAAGGTGCCAGCAGCATTGATTTCTGCTGATCCAAAACTTGTTTTTGCGAAAGTGGTTGAATTGCTATATCCCTATCAAACTGTTCAACCAATGCAGCATGAATCAGCCAGCATTGCATCAAGTAGCGAAATTCATCCACTAACACACATTGGACCCCATTGTGTTATCGGGGAAAGAGTTAAAATTGCAGCGAATGTTATTTTGCAAGCAGGCTGCGTGATTGGCGATGACTGTGTCATAGATGAAGGAACGGTGCTCTATCCACGAGTTACTGTTTATCATAGCTGTCAGATTGGTAAAAACTGTACGATTCATTCTGGTGTCGTCATTGGTAGCGATGGATTTGGTTTTGTTAAAAATCGAGACAAATGGTTTAAAGTAGGGCAAGTTGGCCGCGTGAAGATTGGCGACAGAGTTGAAATTGGTGCTAATACAACTATTGACCGTGGCGCGATTGAAGACACTGAAATTGGAAATGATGTTATCCTCGATAACCTCATTCAAATTGGTCATAACGTAAAAATTGGCGATGGTACTGCAATCGCTGCTTGTTGCGGGATAGCAGGAAGCGCCAAAATTGGTAAGCATTGTATGATTGGGGGCGGCTCTGGTGTTGTCGGCCATATCCAAATTACAGATTACGTTCATATCGTAGGTAGTTCTAATGTTGGCCAATCTATTACAGAGCCTGGTGCTTATGCTTCAGGTTTAACAACAACTGACATGAAAACCTGGAAAAGAAACCTGGTCCGGTTCCACCAACTGGACGACTTGGCGATGCGATTATTTGAATTAGAAAGAAAGTTGAAGGAGGCCTAGTACGTGTCATTGGACAATAACAAGACATTAAATATCCACGACTTGATCAAGCTTTTGCCGCATCGTTATCCATTTTTAATGATCGATAAAGTTTTAGATTATGAAGAAGATTCTCTGCATGCTGTAAAAAATGTAACGGTAAATGAGCCCTGCTTTATGGGACATTTTCCTGAAAATGCAGTGATGCCGGGTGTACTTATTATCGAAGCGCTAGCACAAGCAGGCGCAATATTGGCCTATTTAAAGACTAAAAGTAGTCCAAGCGATAATATATTTTTTCTAGCTGGCATTGATAATGCCAAATTTAAGCAAATTGTTCTACCTGGTGACCAACTGCATTTGCAAGTTGCCATTACAGGGAACAAAGGTAACTTTTGGAAAATCCATGGCGATGCGACAGTAGATGGAAAGGTTGTTTGCTCAGTGGATATTCTAAGTGCAATGAGGAAAACAACTCAGTGATTTCTGATAAAGCTGTTATTGATAAAAGTGCAAAAATTGCTGCTAATGTGGAAATCTCCCCTTTTGCCATCATCGGTGCCGATGTGGAAATTGGAGAAGGGACATGGATAGGTCCTCATTCTGTTGTTAATGGACCCACTAAAATTGGACGCAATAATAAAATTTTTCAATTTGCGTCTATAGGTGAAGCGCCTCAAGACAAAAAATATGACGGCGAACCAACCCGGCTTGAAATCGGGGACAATAATGTCTTTAGAGAGTGTACAACAGTCTCAAGAGGAACGAAGTCGGGCGGTGGTCTGACCAAAATTGGTAACGACAACCTATTTATGGCTTATGTTCATATTGCACATGATTGCATGGTAGGTAACAACACGACATTTTCAAATAATGCTTCATTGGCAGGACATGTCACCGTCGATGATTATGCAAATTTAAGTGGATTTGTCGGCGTACATCAGTTTTGTAATATCGGTAGTCATGCCTTTTGCGCAGGTGGTAGCATTATCGTTAAAGATGTGCTTCCTTTTATAACTGTTTCCGGGCACCCTGCTCAAACATATGGTTTGAATGTTGAAGGGTTAAAAAGACGGAATTTCACTCCAGATGAAATTACTGTCCTAAAACGGGCTTATAAAACGCTTTATCGCCAAGGATTGACACTAGAAGAAGCGGTACACAAGATTGAAGCAATGATCCCTGAATGTCGTCACATTCAAACCATTATTGATTTCATCAAAAACTCTGAACGTGGAATTGTGCGTTGAGACCCCTTATCGGAATTGTCGCCGGAGAAGAATCTGGCGACATTCTAGGTGCCGATCTTATTCTCTCCCTAAAGCAGCATTTTCCTCTAGCCACCTTTGAAGGGGTGGGGGGGAAGCGTATGCAAAACGCAGGACTTAAAAGCCTCTATCCTCTCGAAAGATTAGCTGTCATGGGATTGATTGAACCATTGAAACGTCTCCCTGAATTGCTTGCTATGCGTAAAGGGCTACGAGATCATTTTTTAAAAGCTAAGCCTGATATCTTTATTGGGATAGATGCGCCAGATTTTAATTTGTCGTTAGAGCAGTCTCTGAAAGCGAAAGGTATCAAAACGGCGCATTATGTGAGCCCAACCGTTTGGGCATGGCGAAAAAGGCGGATACACAAAATTAAAAAAGCGGTTGATTTGATGTTAACCCTTTTTCCCTTTGAAACAAAAATATATGAAGATCATGGTATTCCTGTTTGTTGTGTAGGCCATACTTTGGCTGATCAAATTCCTTGGCATTCTGATAAAAGTACTGCTCGCGAAGAGCTAGCATTGCCAATATCGGGAAAGATTGTTGCTTTATTGCCTGGCAGTCGTGCGCAAGAGTTAAAATATTTAGCGAAAGAATTTATTCAAACAGCCAAATGGTTGAGAGAGCAAGACTCAACGATTCAATTTATAAGTGCGGCACCGAATGAATTTCGTGAGCAGCAATTTAAGGCTTATCAAGAAGAAATAAGTGGCCCACCCATTCAAATATTTAGAGGCAGGGCGACAACCGTGATGGCTGCGGCTGATGCAATTTTATGCACCTCGGGAACAGCGACATTACAAGCAATGTTGGTTAAAAGGCCAACTATTATTGCTTATAAAATGTCTCCTCTTGTTTTTTCGATTGCGAAGCGGATTATTAAAGTACCCTACATAGGACTACCTAACTTATTAGCAGAAAAATGCGTGATGCCTGAGTTTATACAATCAGATGTCCAAGCTGCTAAAATGGGAGAAAAATTGTTGGGTTATTTGCGAGATAGCAATCAGGATTATTCTGATTTTGAGCGTGTTCACCAGTTATTAAAAAAGAATGCAGGTGAATCCTCAGCCCAAGCGGTAGCACAACTGATTAATATATAATCAGTTCATAGTTTTGTTGAGTCACTTTGTGAGAATGATATCTCTAGACATAGGGGCTTGTCATTGCGAGGCGCCAAAAAGCGACAAAGCATTGCTCCGCCTTTTGCTTGCAATGACATGATATTTCTCCCTTATCATTGTCGCTAAATCGTGCAGTCTGCGAAAAAATAAGGAAAATAAACGTGAGGACTATGATTGCCGGAGTGGATGAAGTCGGCAGAGGACCATTGGCGGGCCCCGTTCTTGCGGTTGCCGTGATTTTGAAACCCAAGGGTATTGAAGGGTTAAGAGACTCTAAAAAACTGACCGAGAAAAAAAGAATAGAGCTCTGCAAGATTATCAGAAATGATGCTAAAGCCTGGGCTTATGGTATCGCTAGTGTGAAAGAAATTGATGAAATGAATATATTAAACGCCTCTCTTTTAGCGATGAAAAGAGCTGTGCTTCATTTGCCTTTGCAGCCCCATCGTGTATTGGTAGATGGAAATCGTTGTCCGGATATAGCAATCCCTTCGCAAGCAATAATAGGAGGGGATAATAGCGTGCCTGAAATCAGTGCAGCGTCTATAGTCGCGAAAGTGATAAGAGATTACCTTATGACAGTTTTTGATAAACATTATCCTCAATATGGCTTTGCAAAGCATAAAGGATATGGCACGCAAGATCACTTGAGGGCGATTGATGATTTTGGTGTATCTCCTATTCATCGACGCAGTTTTTCGCCGGTTAGCAATGCCTTATTGCGAGAGATAGGTTAAAAATGTCAGCTGGATTTGTCCATTTACATCTTCGATCCGAATACTCGATTAGGGATAGTATTGTACAAATTAAACCGCTTTGTAGTGAGATAAAAAAACTACGAATGCCAGCGGTGGCATTAACTGATCTTTGTAATTTATTTGGCATGGTCAAGTTTTATAAGACTGCCATGTCTTCTGGTATAAAACCTATTGTTGGTAGTGAAATTTGGGTCGAAGGGGCTGAGAATAAGCACCAATATCATAAATTAGTGTTGTTGTGTCAAAATATGGAAGGATATCGGAATTTGACGCAGCTCATTAGTAAAGCCTACCAGCAAGGTGATCATTTAAGCATTCCTTTAGCTAAGAAGGAATGGATAGCTATGCATGCGCCAGGATTAATTGCGTTAAGCGGGGCACAATATGGAGAGATTGGTCAATCTTTATTGCAAGATTTACACTCTAAAGCTCAAACTCAGCTAAAAGAATGGATGACGCTTTTTCCCTCTAGATTTTATCTTGAGATCCAACGCAATCAGCGTCAAGGCGAGAAAAATTATGAAAAAAGTATTCTTACCTTAGCGAATGATTTCCAGTGTCCTTTGGTTGCGACAAATGAAGTTATTATTTTAAAAAAATCTGACTATGAAGCCCATAAAGCAAGGGTATGTATTCAAGAAGGGACTACGCTTGATGCTTCATCCTTTCCGCAATACAGTGAAGAGCAATATTTGAAATCTGCGGATGAAATGTCCGCTTTATTTAGTGATTTACCCAAAGCGCTAGAAAATAGCCTTGAAATTGCTAAACGTTGTTCGTTAAATCTTACCCTTGATCAGTCTGTGCTTCCTTCTTTTCCTGTTCCTTCAGGCATGACTGAAGACTCCTTTTTAGAAAAAGCATCTGTTGATGGTTTAGAAAAACGGTTTGAAGAGCTTTCTTTTTCTGACGAATCAATAAAAGAAAAATATAGAGAAAGACTCCATACAGAGCTTGCGGTTATCAATTCCATGGGTTTTCCTGGGTATTTTTTAATCGTCGCCGACTTTATTCAATGGGCGAAAGCAAATCAGATCCCTGTAGGTCCTGGTAGAGGTAGTGGTGCAGGCTCTTTAGTCGCTTATGCGCTATCTATTACGGATTTGGATCCTATTGAATACGAATTATTGTTTGAGCGTTTTTTAAACCCAGAACGGGTATCTATGCCAGATTTTGATATCGATTTTTGCATGGATAACCGTGATAGGGTAATCGAATATGTTTGTGATCGTTATGGACGTCAGAACGTTTCACAAATTGCGACATTTGGTACGATGGCTGCTAAAGCAGTAGTTCGCGATGTGGGGCGAGTCTTAGGGCATCCTTATGGTTTTGTAGACAAAATTGCCAAGCTTATCCCCTTTGAGATTGGGATGACGCTTGAAAACGCGCTTAAACAGGAGCCAGCATTACAAAAGCGTTATGATGAAGAAGAAGAAGTTCGAAATTTAATTGATTTAGCGCAAAAGTTAGAAGGGATCACGCGTAACGTTGGTAAACACGCCGGTGGTGTCGTGATTGCTCCTTCTAGGTTAACAGATTTTGCCCCTCTTTATTGTGAAAAAGACAGCTCTCATGCGGTTATCCAATTTGATAAGGATGATGTAGAAGCAATAGGATTAGTCAAATTTGACTTTTTGGGCTTAAGAACGCTAACGATTATTGACTGGGCCGTGCGAAATGCAAACAAACTTCTTAAAGAGAAAGATCAAGAGCCCATTACTATTTCTCAAATTCCTTTAAACGATAGTAAAACCTTTGCTTTATTGAAAAATTGCGCAACAACTGCGGTTTTTCAGCTTGAATCAAGAGGGATGAAAGAGCTAATTAAGCGACTTCAACCCGATCAATTTGAAGAAATTATTGCTTTGGTGGCGTTATTTCGTCCTGGCCCTTTGCAGTCAGGGATGGTTGATGATTTTATTAATCGTAAGCATGGCCGCCAAAAAGTGGAATATCCTCATCAAGATATTGAACCCATATTAAAGCCAACCTATGGGGTGATCCTCTACCAAGAGCAAGTCATGCAGATTGCGCAGACGCTAGCGTGTTACACCTTAGGTGGCGCGGATCTGTTACGTCGTGCGATGGGTAAAAAGAAACCTGAAGAAATGGCTCAGCAACGTGCCATTTTTACTGAAGGTTCGGTCACAAGAGGGGTAGAAGAAGAAACCGCCACCTACATTTTCGATTTAATGGAAAAATTTGCAGGCTATGGTTTTAATAAATCTCACTCTGCTGCATACGCATTAGTTTCTTATCAGACAGCATGGTTAAAAGCACATTTTCCCAGTAGCTTTATGGCTGCTGTATTATCTGCGGATATGAGCCATACCGATAAAATTGTCAATCTTGTTGAAGAATGCAGACAATGCCATATCACGGTGATCCCACCCTCTATTCATTTAAGTGATTATTTCTTTACTGTTAATCTGAAAGAAGAAATTATTTATGGATTAGGAGCTATTAAAGGGGTAGGGGAAGCGGCTATCCAAGACATCATTGAGGCACGTGCGATACGACCCTTTAGCGACTTTTTTGATTTTTGCCAAAGAGTCGATACGCGCAAAGTGAATAAGCGAGTGTTGGAAGCCTTGATCAAGGCAGGGGCCTTAGATAGTTTTGCCGCTGATCGTGCTCACTTGATGGCGATGTTAGGGGAAGGTTTAGCACGTGCTGAACAATTAACCAAAAATTTATCCCATGGACAGACCGATTTATTTCAACATGATGATAGTTTACCTGTTCAAAGCACAAATTTAGCAGGTATTTTACCTTGGACAATGGAAGAAAAACTTCAGGGTGAAAAAGAGTCTTTAGGGATGTACATCTCAGGGCATCCACTGGAATCAGTCGAAGGTGAGTTAAAGAAGCTCAATGTCACTAAGTATAGAAATATTACTGCAGCAAAAAAAGATCAAAAGGTATTTGTCGGTGGATTAGTCATTTCTGTGCGAACATTGCTGACCAAGAATGGTGATAGAATGGCTGTGTTAATGCTGGATGATCGCTTTGACAGATTTGAAGTCACTGTCTTTCCTGATCCTTACCAAAAATATAGAGATCTTTTAATAAAAGATCAGCTTCTTATCATAGAAGGATTGGCAGGCATTGATAATTTCTCAGGCAATTTGCGCATAAAAACCCAATCTGTTTACACTTTGGCTCTTGCACGCGAAAATTTTGCAAAAAAAATTAAAATTCGCTTACAAAGTGCAGAACTTAAAGAAGGGTTTGTTGATGCCTTAAAAGATTGCTTGATGTTTCAAGAGCGGGGTAATTGCTCAGTCTACATTGAATATCATAATGAATTAGCCAATGCTAGGATCAAACTCGATGAAAAATGGAATATTAAGGCATCAGATACCTCTTTAAACAAAATCAATCAGATGCTGCAAAATGCAGTGGAAGTTGAGTATTGATTAAAATGTTTTTTGGCTTACTGATCTTGCTATACCCTGTCCCCTCTTTCGAATAAAGGTGAGGGGACTTTAAAACTTCGTCATTTCAGCTCATTACGTAAAGCCTTTTCTTTCAGAAGCCGACCTATCACTTGAGCTCAGAAACAGAAGTTTTCACGTACCTTCATTTTTTTTTCACCTTTCTCATCAGGGGGTATCCACGACGAGTGAACTGCTCAACACCCCATCACTTTCAACTTTTTGAGCCATGGCCATCACTCGACAGGTATTACATTTTTGGAAGTTTCACTTTCATCTATAGCTACAATAATATGATCATACTGATATTAAATTTTTATTCGGTTCAACATGTAACAATAGTAAAGTAATGGAATAACAACCAAAGTAAGAAGTGTTGAAACCAATATACCAAAAATAAGACTTACTGCTAATCCATTGAATATTGGATCATCAAGAATAAAGAAAGCACCTAATATAGCGGCAATAGCTGTAAGAATGATAGGACGTGAGCGAATTGCAGCAGATTGAATGATAGCCTTTTCTAAAGGCTCTCCCATTGCTATAGCTTTATTGATAAAATCAACTAATAGAATAGAGTTTCGAACAATAATGCCTGCCAAAGCAATCATTCCAATCATAGAGGTAGCTGTAAATTGAGCGCGTAGTAGTGCATGCCCTGGTAAAATGCCAATTACTGTCAATGGAATAGGAGCCATAATAATGAGAGGAACTAAATAGGAGCGAAATTGCCCGACAATAAGCAAATAAATCAAAATAAGGCCAATAGAATAGGCAGCGCCCATATCACGAAATGTTTCATAAGTGATCTGCCATTCACCATCCCATTTCATACTGTAATCATAGGTATTTTCCGGCTGATGGATAAAGTGTTGCTTAATTTCGTTTTTGAGTTTATGCGTTAGTGAGAGCATACCATATAATGGACTATCGATTTTTCCTGCCATGTCACCTGTTACATATACCACAGGTAGTAAATCTTTATGATAAATGCTTTTTTCCCATTTTGCTTCTTTTATACTTACAATCTCAGACAATGGAATTAACTTTCCTGAGGTGCTCTGTACTTTCAAGTCGAGGAAATCATTGATGTTCACTTTGTTTGCAACAGGTAAATCAATTCGCACAGGGATGGGGTATTTTGCATGACCAGTATGAAGAAATGTGATATCTTCACCCCCTAAAGCTGTAGCAATCGAAGTTGTAATATCCTCTTGATTTAACCCAAGTATTGCAGCTTTTGATCTGTCAACGCTCACGATAAGTCGAGGAGCATTCGTCTCTACTGAATCGTCTATGTCGACGAGCCCTATTGTTTTTTCGAAGTGATCTTTAATTATTTTCGCTTTTGAAATAAGACTTGGGTAATCAGGTCCATAAATTTCAGCGACAATGGGTGCTTGTACTGGAGGCCCTGGAGGCACTTCTATTACTTTAATATTAGCGTCATAATGCTTTGCAATTTCAGTTAGAGGTATCCTTACAGCTTGAGCTATGTCATGACTTGTTCGTTTGCGATATTGTTTATCTTTTAAATTAACTTGAATGTCTCCAAGATTAGGATCTTGTCTCAAATAATATTGTCGCACCAATCCATTAAACCCAATTGGAGAAGCTGTTCCAGCATAAACTTCAATGTTGGTTACTTCTGGTACTTTTATTAAATATTCACTTAATGCTTGAAGTGTAGCGCTAGTACGCTCAATAGCACTACCTTCGGGTAATTTTACAACAATTTGAAACTCACTTTTATTATCGAAGGGAAGCATTTTAAGTATGACTAACTTAAATAATACTAGACAGAAAGATAAAATAATAAGCAATAATATAACACCAGCTAATTTAAAGCGATTTTTCCTATTCGATTCTCCTAAAAAAGGTGTCATAATTTTTTCAAAAATATGCTGTAAATTTTGTGTAATTTTGTGAGTAAACTCTTTTTCGCTTACATGTTTAGTCAGTAATTTATTTGAAAACCAAGGGGTGAAGGTAAGGGCGATGGCAAGTGAAATAAGCATTCCCATTGATGCATTGATCGGAATGGGGCTCATATAAGGTCCCATCAATCCAGTAACAAATGCCATTGGCAGCAAAGCAGCAACAACGGTAAACGTTGCCAAAATGGTTGGTCCTCCTACTTCATCTACTGCTGCAGGAATTGCACTACATAAATTTTTATTCATTTTGATAATATGACGATGAATATTTTCAACAATTACAATAGCATCATCGACTAAAATACCAATTGAAAAAATAAGTGCGAATAATGACACCCGATTTAAAGTAAAACCCCACATCATAGAAGCAAAGAGTGTAATGGATAAGGTTAAAATTACTGCCGCACCTACTATAATCGCTTCTTTTATCCCAAGCGTGAATAATACTAAAACGAGCACTGAAATGGTTGCAAAGATAAGTTTATGAATTAGTTTTTCAGCTTTGTCATTGGCGGTAGCTCCATAATTACGTGTTATTGTTACTTCGACACCTTCGGGGATAAAACTTCCTCTTAATTCATTAACTCGTGAAATAATTTTTTCTGCTATTTTTACGGCATTTTCTCCAGGTTTTTTACTTATAGCCATTGTGACCGCTGGAGAGTTGATATTATTTTTGTTTGCTTGAAGATACCAAACATAATTCTGATTTTCTGCTGGTTCATAATTAATTGATGCTACATCTTGTAAATAAACAGGCCTGCCATTATGCGTTCCCACAACAAGTTGTGCGATCTCTTCAATGTTAGATAAAAATTCTCCTGCTTGAACGGGTATAAATTGGTTATTTTCAATAAGTGAAGCTGTTTGGCTTGAAGTATTGCTTGCTAACAATGAATGTCTTAGTTGGCTGATGGAAAGGCCACGTGCTGTTAGTTTTTGTGGATCTAGAGCAACATGCGCCACTTGTTCAGGTCCACCAATGGTAGTAATGTTGCGTGTTCCTGGGATACGTTTAAGCTCGGATTCTAAAGCATGTGCAATTTGCTTTAGGTCAAAAGCTCCACGAGTGGGATCTTGAGTCCAGAGGGTTAGGGCAACGATTGGTACATCATCAATACCTTTAGGTTTTACAAGAGGAGGGAGGATACCAAGATTCTGTGGACGCCAATTTTGATTAGAGTAGATGGCATTATATAATCGAACCAACGCTTCGGTTCTGGGTATACCAACCTTATATTGAACAGTAAGCACAGCCATACCTGGTCGAGAAACCGAAAAAATATGATCAACGCCTTCAATTTCGCCTAGTACCTGCTCCATTGGCATTGTTGCCAGATTCTCAACATCTGCAACAGAAGCGCCAGGGAAGGGAATAAAAACATTTGCCATAGTGACATTGATCTGCGGCTCTTCTTCTCTTGGGGTTACCAAGGCCGCAAATAATCCTAGTAATAAACCCACCAGCGCTAATAAAGGCGTAAGTTGGGAGTTTTGGAATACTTTAGCCAATCGTCCCGAAAAACCAAGCTTATAACTGGTTTCATTCATGGGATGTTCTTGATTGAGCATGATGGAGATTTATTCCTGCAGCTATGGGATCTAATGCAACTAATTCACCTTCTTGTAAACCAGCAGCCACTTCAATTTTATTTCCAAAATGTTGCCCGAGCCGGACTTGTCGAAGCGAAGGGATCTTATCTTTGACTACATATACACCGCTTATCTCAGACCGATAAACAACACATGATATTGGAATAAGTAATCGCTTGACATCTCCAATTGTGAAAGGCACTTTAACAAATTCCCCGGGATAAAGAGAGGTAACAGATTCAGGAAGCTCTAATCTTGCACGAACTGTGCTGGTAGCAGGATCGGCAACAGGATATAAAACAATTTTTGAAGGTATGATCTCAACACCCTCTTCACTAATAACTCTAGCTTTTTTCAGCTTTCGCACGCTATCTGCAACTTTCTGCGGTAAATCAACATGAACTCGCATCAGATTTGGATTGAAGCCTGACATCAGTGGTTTTCCTGGAAATACAGCTTCACCTAGTTCAACATGACGTACGCTTACAACGCCGCCATATGGTGCACGAATTTCGGTATAACTCAGTTGTTCTTTTGCTGTTTTCAGTGCGGCTTCTGCGGAAATTACTTGTGCCTTCATGACATTAAAACGAGCTGTTACTTTATCCCAATCAGATTTAGAAACGATATTTTTATTATAAAGAGTTTCCATCCTTTCATATTCTTTGCTTTGGGCTTCAAAATTAGCTTGTGCTTCAGATAATTTTGCCTCCGCCTGATTGAGAGCTTCGCGCTGCTCATTTGATACTAAAGTTAATATGACTGAACCTGCAGGAACTGTATCACCTATGTCAAAGAAAATCTGAGCTACCCTTCCTTTTGTTTCAGCAGAAACGGTCGATTGTTTAACTGCTTCGACAGTCCCATCAAACCACCTTTCCAATGGTAATTGCTCATAGGATGCAGAGTATGTAGCTAATTCTGCTTGCACAAAACAAGTGACAAAATAAAGTAAAGAGATAATCCATCTATTCATATACTCGTCCTTCAATTAAAGACGGACTCGAGCTTCATCCCTAGTTAAAAGCTTTGGTCGTTGGACAAAATCTACAGAATACGGCTTGATCATGATCATGTTAACCCCCAACTCTGTAAACCATCACCTGCTGATATTATGAGCATGGGAAGGCGGAAAGTTAAGCATTGCTGCGACGCAATAAAACAGTGATGCTGATTGATATTCATACACAAAATCCATTTAGAGTGAGGTCTTTTCTTCAGTTTATATCATTTGTGGATGATTTGATGGATTATATATATTAAGCGCTTTATAGATGCGATTACTGGTAATGGATTTCAGCTAGTTTTTTCTTGTAAAACAAGAAGGTGAGAAAATGAAAATAATTTTTCTAGGTAGAGCAATGCTAGAAGTGGATAAAAAATGCACCTCAAGATTGTTGTAATATTGAAATCATGGTGCCATGAATTAACGAAATGAACTAGATATAGCGATAAAATCCTAACTTTCTAAAAAAGGTGTCAATAAGATATGAAAAGTAAATATGGGTTTGGTAAAACGATAGCTTTTTCATTGATACAGCTATTGAAAAACTAACTTAAGAATTACAAAAAGAAGAATTTGGGATCTTAACAGAAATTGATATTGCTGCGACGATTAAACAAAAGTTAAATCTTGATATGCCTGCCTATCGTATATCGGGCGCTTGTAACCCGACTCTGCATCAAACATTAGAGATTGAACCTTCAATTGGATTATTATTGAAAAAAAGACGCCCAAACCTCGTAAAAGTAGGTAAAAAGATCCGAGAGATCCGTAAGAAAAAAGGATACTCTCAAGAAGCTTTTGCAGCTGAGGCGCAATTGGGGCGTACTTATATGGGTAGAATTGAACGGGGTGAGCAGAATCTATCTATTCAAAAATTAATCCAAATAGCTTTAACTCTTAAAGTTGAAGTGAGTGAGCTAATCCCGCCACTGAAACAACTTAAAAGCCCTCTTATCTAAACTCTCCTGTTAAGCAGGTGAATATCAGGCTACAAAAACCACTTCATATCCAATAAGCTGAATTATTAACCAGCTAGCCAGCTAATAGTCAATTAATTTGCCTAAACTGAATAAAGAAAGAACTGTTTAGGTCATTAATTTTGAATACCCGCTACTTCACAAAATCTTTATTCAAGCTGGCATTGGAATGTCCAACCAAGCTTTATTACTTTGGGAAGCCTGAATACAAGAACGACCAAGAGGAAGATGCCTTTCTTGAAGCGTTAAAAGCAGGTGGCTACCAGGTTGGGGCTTTGGCTAAAGCTTATATTGATGGCGGAGTTGATCTGCAAGACTGCAATAATGAACAGGCTTACCAACGGACTCAAGAGTTATTAAAACAAAACAAAGTTACCATCTTTGAAGCACTGTTTCGCCATGAAAATATGCAGATACGGTGTGACATTTTAATTAAAGATGGTGATAAGCTAGAAATCATAGAAGTAAAATCAAGTTCATACAGCGATAAAGATAGTGAGTTTAGAGATCAATCTGGAAAAGTTATAAGCGAATTTAGAAATAAGAAAGGTGAAATATATTCTGATTGGGAAGATTACCTTTTAGATGTTGCCATGCAGTCATATGTGATATCAAAAGCACTACCCCCACAATATAAAGTATCTTACTTTTTGTCTTTAGTTGATAAGGATCAAATTTGCCCCGTTGATGGATTAAATCAAAAATTTATTATTAATCGTGATTCAGCTGGAAGAATCAAAATAACAAGCAAGAAATTATCTGAAGAGGAAAAAGAACCTCGGTTATTGAGAACAATTAATGTTGATACGCATATAAAAGAGCTGATGTGTGCTGAGTATGAAATTAATCATGCCTCTATGAGTTTTCAAGCATACGTTGAACATTTGGCACGAGAATATGTTGCAGATAGAAAAATTGTAGATGATATTGGTAAAAAATGTGCAGATTGTCAATTTAATTACTCATTTCATACAGAACCAAAGGATTTTAAGAGTGGCATTCGTGAATGTTGGAAGAGTGCGCTGAAATGGCAAGATAAAGATTTTGAATCATCAACTGTACTCGATATTTGGAATTTTCGTGGTAAAGAAAAGCTAATCGAACAAAAGAAATTTAAACTTGAACAAGTTAATAAGGATGACATTAACCCAGAAGAAAAAGATTTGGATGGCATGAGCCAAAAACAAAGGCAATGGCGCCAAATAGAAATGTATCAAGCAGAGCGTACAGAGCCTTATATTCACCCTAAGTTAAAAGAAGTAATGGCTAAATGGGTATTTCCTTTACATTTTATCGACTTTGAGACCTGTACAGTTGCAATTCCCTTCCATAAAGGACAAAAACCTTATGCGTCTTTAGCCTTTCAATTCTCTCATCATATAGTTCAAAGTGATGGCACCATTGAACATAAAGGAGAATACATAGATGCAAGGCCAGGTGTGTTCCCTAATTATGACTTTGTGAGGGCTCTCAAAAGGGAATTGGAACAAGACAATGGGTCCATTTTTATGTATGCACACCATGAAAATTCCACTCTAAATGCCATTTACCAACAGTTAAAAGCAGAATCTAATAAACCTGCTGATTATGAATCCTTATGCAATTTTATTAAAAGCATTACTAAACCCACAGGCTCTACTAAAGAGAAGTGGCAAGGACCACGTTGCATGGTTGATCTAGAAGAGGTGATCAGAAAATACACCTACTTGCCTGCAACTAACGGTAGAACAACTATGAAGTTATTATTTCCTGCAGTATTGAATCTATCTACTGCTATACAACAAAAGTTCTCACAGCCTATATATGGTTCATCCACTGGAGTTAAAAGCCATAACTTTAACGATTGGTGCATTGTTGAAAAGAGTAATGATGGTGAAATCGTTAATCCTTATAAAAGGCTCCCTGATGTATTTCAACATGTCCCTAGAGAAGACGTACAGCTTTTAGAAAGAGCAGAGAGAATTGAAGAAGGCGGCATGGCCTCAACTGCTTATGCACTCATGCAGTTTTCAGATATATCTAACGCTGAACGTGAGGCGCTAAAAAAAGCATTGCAGCGGTACTGCGAGCTAGATACTTTGGCTATGGTGATGGTTTATGAGTTTTTGAAAGAGAAAGCAAATGTACTTTAAAATTGATGAGAATTAGTTATGTCTATACCTACATACGATAAGATAATGTTGCCTGTTTTAAAATTGGCAAATACTGGAATAATTAATAATCAAGTTGCAGTCCAGAAAATGTCTGATCATTTCAATTTAACATCGGAAGAAAGAACTCAAATGATCCCTTCAGGCCTTGAGAAAAAAGCGAATTTTGGCTTCATCGACGTTCTCAAAAAGGCTTTACACGCCGCCAAGGGAGATCATCATTGATCATTTCATCTTGGAAGGCCTTGTTAAGAATAGCTTTAAGGACGGTTAAGATGCGATTAGCCGTTGCTCTTCTAGATCGCTTCTGACTGTCGGTGTCAGGCTGATTAGAGTATTGTTGAGCAGAAAATCTTGATGATCGCTTACGTGCAGCGCTGGCGGCTAACTTTTGATGCCAACTCTTGATCTCTTTGGTTGTTAATTCAGAAATGAGCTTTTGACCAAAGTAGGGGAGAATATGCGCATCGATGGTATTTTGCGTTTCTCGCACAGACTTGCGATTTTCTTTAAACCAATTCATATAGTGAATTGAAGCGTACTCAACGGTGGTTTTGTGAGATTGATTGAGTAGCGCATCGATATGCTCATGAGCCTTTATTTGCGCCTCTTTGAAACTAAGTATATCAATGCCATTACTGTCTAACACATCATCGGCCTTGCCAATGGTAATTTTGGTATACTTCTTAAGGCCTTCCTTTTTCTGGCGAAGCACCCAGCTACCATCACGTTCACCCTTACGATAAGCGCCAATAAGGATCCTTGCTCGGCTTCAGTTTAAGCCTAGCTTGCCGTGTTTCTAATCTGGCATCTCTTACTTGTCTATTCATACTAATCTCTGCAATAAAAATTACTTGGATTTCTTTTCTAAAGATCTCATTGGATCAGGAAAAACGATAGCTTAGATATCTAGAGATATGAATATCTTTTGCCTTTAAGAATTCTTTCATTATATCTTCCTTTGTAATTGAGATGTGTGCTCGTAATAAGTCTTTTTTAGGATCCCAGTTAAATTTAATTGCTCGGAAATCTAGATTTTTTACAGGTTCATCTAATCCCTGCGCTGCCCATTTTCGAACAAAACCTGCCCACATGTCTGCTGTTTGAAGCGCAAGCTTTTCATTATCATTCATAAATATTGGTTCTCTATCAAGCAGCTTTCTTAGATCTTCGGTAACGCTTTCATACATGTATTTCCAGTTTTCTTTTAAGTGTATTGCTTCTGTTTGATAGTCAAATATAAATTTTACATGTTCATCAATGCCAAGTTTTTCTAAGTTTATATTAACATGTTGTACAAGTGCTCGAAGTGCAAAATAATAAGGGTTGTTCAACTTATTCCAATCAGTAACGTTTGGTGGAGGTATTACTTCATTTACAACCTCCGTAAGATCCCTTTTACTAACCATAACTGAAATAGCACAGATGACATTTTCTTCGATAATTCTATAGAATTTCTCACAACGTTTACGCTTTGCTCCTGAGGTTACTTCATTCCTCAATTTGAAAACGGTCATATTGTATTGATCAAGTAAAGTTTGCCAATTTTTTTCAATTATTTTCCAATTTTCAGAACTAGCAATGTAGCCAGCAAGCACATAATAGTTTTCTAATGCGCTATCATCAATATAAGCTTCCAACATGTTACGATTGCAGCCATTGATTTGGAGCATTCCATCTTAAGGGAGGGGATTGGTTTAACTGTATTGACGTAATGATCGGAGAAAGGAACAAATTATTATGCTCGATTACTTCAATAAAGTTACTTGGAACAAATTCTTGTTTTAGTTTGTTTTTAAAGGCAGCCCATTGGCTTTGCTTGGTAGTGGCGAAGTCACTCGAAAAGTATTCCAGATTGTTAGGCAAATCAGTTCCTCTTTGATTAAAGGTTAATTGAATTGCTTGCGTTATATCGTTGCCAACAAAATCAAATTGACGTGACAGAAGCCAAATATCATAAAAGTCTTTCATCCTACTATTGATTTCACCCAGCTTAACCATTGCTTCGAATTTTTCAGCGATAGCGCTTTCTTTGCTATAACAAAGTATTTTGGGTGGCGGTAGTGCTATTACGGTTGGCATAGTCGATTTACTGGGTGCAGGATATACTTTATCGCCAAACCCAATATCAATTTGCATGTAAATCACAGCATTTGCCAATTTACCCTCAAATGAAACTCTGATCCCTTCATAATCAGCATCTTCAGTTATTCTTTCTGCTGTTATGGATTGTTCATCAAAAGTAATCCCATCAGGTTCCACAGAGGTCGCAATGATATCTTTAACTTGCTGGGTAATAGCTTCTATCTCATTACTGGTTTTGCCTAACATATCAATATCCATGGTGGGGCGGTATTGAGATGATTCCCACACTCTGAGCATTAAAGCCCCTTTTAGAATAAATTTATCGACGTGTTGAGATTTTGATAACCGATATAAGAATCGCTCCATTGCAAAATATTGAAGGATTTCGTTGAACGGGCGCTTATCTTTGTCCCTTTTGTTTAATAACTTTTGGGTAATTGAAGCTGCAATATTTTTTGTCATGGTACTTATTATAGAATGGATTCAAGGTGAGGTGTCATAAGCTTATATACGCGGCAAATTTTGGCGTATTTGATAATATCTTGGATGTTAATTTTCTTTCTAGCTTTGTAAAGCTTTAGCGCTTCAATGCAAACGTCTAGGCCAATCTTGTTACGATACTTAAAACAATCAGCCAGCGTTTTCTCGATGCTATAGATTTTGACTGGAACACCATCGATCTGATGTTCTTCTATCCCCGCTGTTAGCGCTTCCCCTGAAAACTTATGAACCGATAGAGGAGGAGTATCAATTCTAGGGGGCGTTGCATCTTTAGCAATCGCTATGTAAATCTGATGAGGGATCTGGGTAGTGATGTTATGAAACGAAAGTGCAGAGATAAGACAGATAACAGCTTGAGGCACTCGCCTGCCAATTGTAACGAGATCAGGATTTGAAATGGGTTCGCTAGTAAGACTGTAAACCCCTCTCGATAGCTCAGTCAGTATGCCTTTATCGCGTAGGTGATAGAGCGTTCTTCTATGGATCCCCTGACTCAGGACATCCTTAGTGCGAATGGTGCCACCCATTTCTTTTATCATCGAAAGTGCCTTCTTTTCCGACTTTTTCATTTTGGACAAAAAAAACCCTAGATATGAATATATAGGGTAATTATTGTCCATTTCTTCCAAATTTGTCAAATCCCTCGAATTCGAGGGAATTAGAAAACGGGGGTAACTTTAGGGTAACTTACGTGCCCGAACGTTGCCGAACGCCCACGTATTCTAGCGAATAAAATACTTATAAATCAATGAGGTTGAAGTGTTCGTGTATGTTCGCCAATGTACGGACTAGCCCTCTTTCACGGCGGTAACACTTGTTTGGATCCCCTTTGGGACACCACTACTTTTTATTAACCCACAAAGGTGTAATCAATGGCCATGTTGATTTAACATAATATTCGCGGTTGTCCCTATAATCTCTTAAATAAAAAAGGATACTAAATGTCAAGATGTGGTTTAGATTTTGGCACCAGTAATTCAACCTTGGCCATATCTCATGATTTTAAAACATCATTAATAGCTTTGAGTGGAGGATCCCCAATCCTTAAATCAGCTATTTTTTTTGATTCTGAAGAAAAAGAGCACTTCATTGGGCAATACGGGATAGATCGTTATTTAGAAGGTGGAAAAGGGAGATTAATGCTATCTTTGAAAAGCATTTTAGGCTCTGCCTTGTTGAATGAAAAAGTTGCAGTATGCGGTAAATGGATTACTTACCGTGATATTATTGGCTTAGTTATCAAATATATTAAAGATACTGCTGAAAATCAATTAAATACCGAACTTACCCATGTCGTATTGGGACGCCCTGTGCGTTACCATGATAATAATGATTCAAGAGATAAGTTAGCACAAGATACAATGGAACTTATCATGAAAGAGCAAGGGTTTAAGGAAGTTGTTTTTCAATTTGAGCCGATAGCAGCTGCCTTAGATTATGAAAGTACCATTCAAAATGAGAAGCTAGCATTAATTATTGATTTGGGTGGCGGTACTTCAGATTTTACGATAATTAGACTTAATGGTAAAACCAAATCAATCGATAGAAAAGCAGATATACTTGCCAACTGCGGTATACACATAGGCGGCACTAATTTTGACAAAGATTTGAGTTTGCATGCGATTATGCCTTTGTTGGGTAAAGGTAGTATCGTGCGAGGTATGAATGGAACTAAACGTGAAATGCCTACATCATTGTATTATGAATTATCATCATGGCATTTACTAAATAATTTATATTCCATTAAAAACATTAATGCCATTAAAGATTTATATTTAATATCTGAACAAAAACACTTACTTAAACGAGCTATCACTGTTCTAGAAAAAAAATTGGGGCACTATTTACTTCAAGCCGCCGAGAATTCAAAAATTAAGCTAAGCTCTTCTTTGAGTGATCATATTGATTTATCTCAAGTTGAGCATGATTTGCAGATATTTATCACTCGAGAAAATTTTGAATCCTATTGTCAGAATCTAATCAATGGCTTAAAAAAAACGATCGGAACTACGCTTAGAACAGCAGGCATCGATGCAAACCAAATTGATTCCATATTTTTAACGGGGGGCACCACTCAAATTCCAGTGGTGCATCATATGATAAGAAGTATTTTTCCAAATTCACAATTTGTCGCCGGTGATGTTTATGGCAGCGTAGGTAAAGGGCTTGCTATCATTGCCGAACAGTTATGGCCATAGCGTGATAACCGCATTCGGGAACTGCTACTAATTTAATGCATAATGGCGTTTCAAAAAAACATTTTGCGTTCTTCGCGGCATGTGCAGTGGTGGTGAGAGTTAATGAATTTTTCAATGATCCAAAACAGCTTTTTAGTTAAATAACAGCATTTATTTGAATGTCACATAACTTTCTGGATGTTATTTGGCTTATCAATATTGCAAAAATGAGAAATAAGTTTTCTAACTTCCTTTTCAAAATGATGAGTGTCATAAAAAACAGGATAGACGGTACGTCGTTTGAATTCTTTAAACAATCAGTGTTCGATAAAATTGATGAAATATTAGCAATGAGATCAATTGATATAAAGTCAACAGGCTGACAAATAAATCTCACCTTTCACCTCAGTAAATTAATTAATGTCTATTTAAAAAATATTTATAGTTGAAAAGCTAAAATTTTACATGTGTTTTGTAGTTGACAAACAAACTTGTGAATTTTAAAATTTAATCCCCTAAGTTACAAGGCTAAAAAACGATGACTGATGAAGTAAATACGTCTGATCAGCAAGAGGAATCCGTCACTCTGCTATCCATCACCAAACAATTATACCGTTTGTATCGGCCACATTTTGGGTTGAGTGGGAAAAACCTCAAGCGTACACTTTGGTTATTAGGGATCATTCTCGGAAACACTTTATTGGCTTTTGCCTTGGCCTTTGTAAATGTTTCCATGGCATCTTTAATGGGATTGCTGAGTGTTCCTGGAGTTACGTATACGGGCTTCTTTTATGCTGCTGCTCAATGTGTCGCAGCGGTTGTTAGTTATGGATTCCTAACGGGGGTGGATGCTTGGATGGCAAGTTTGCTTGGTAGCTCGCTTGCGCATTCTATTAATAAGAGCCTTGAGAAAAGATGGACCAAAACCAAAGCTTATTATGGCACAACACTTTTATCTAAAAATCCGCTAAATCCTTCACAGTTAATGAGCCATGATAACTACGAATTAAACCGAGCAGTAACAGAATTATTTGATAACTTTTTAACCACCGTCAGTAATTTTGCTGTGGGCATGATAGGTCTTTATATGCTATCTGTGCCTTTGGAAATTTCATTATTATCTTTTTCCTTTGCATTTCCTGGTTATCTTGTCGCCAGCACAGTGATTTATGCCTTAGTTTATAATAGCATCACTAATAAGATGGGGAATAAACTTGAAGATCTGCAAACAACCCAAAGAAATATGGAAGGGAAGATCCAGTCTAAAGTACATCATATTAAAACTCACGCTGAAGCGATAGCTTTTAAAAAGGGAACAAAATACGAACATCAGTCTTTAATGGAAACCATCAAACAGACTAAAGTTTTTCAAACGGGTTCCTCTAAAGTACGTTCTTTATTATCTTTTATTACGAATCTGCATGCAGAATTCACCTCGTTTTTTGCTTTATTACTTTGCGCACCAAATATCATTGCACAAAGGCTAAGCTTTGCTAACGTTCTTGAAATTCCTTACCATTTTCAAAATGTAGTGAACTTCTTTACCTGGAAAAGTGACAACTTTGATAAAGTAACTGAATGTGCTGTTACGCTAAAAAGGATGGAAGAGTTTAATGATACAATCAATGAGTGGGAAAAAATCCAAAAAGAAAATGCACCGCATTTACAATTTTCTGCAGGCAATAAACGGGAGATAAAAATTAAAAATCTTTCGCTTAAAAAGCCTGATGGATCGCCTATCTTAACTAATTTCACTCAATCTATTCCTAAAGGAAAAGTTACCTTATTACAAGGTGCTTCTGGTATAGGGAAGACTTCTGTTTTACGAGCGCTTGCAGGACTTTCACCTCATGCAAGGGGTGAAATTCAAGGTTTAACGGAAAAAACGTATTTTATCCCTTCACATCCATATTTTCCAATGGATAGAAGTCTATTAGACGCGATTTTATATCCTCGAAAGCAAAAGGCAACCAAAGAAGAGATCAAAAAAATTAAATCTCTTATGAATGAATTAGGATTTAAACCTCAAACGATTCATGATTTAGAAGTAGTTCAAGATTGGTTTGGCCACCATTTGAGTGATGGTGAAAAACAACGAATTGAAATTATTGCAGCTATTATGGCAAAACCTGATACTTTATTTATGGATGAAGCAACCTCAAGGGTTGATCATGATGCTAAAACCGATAATAAAGGTAAAATAGAAAGGCTACTTAAAAAGCATTTACCCCAAACAACTATTATCTATACCGATCATAATCCGAGCGAAGGAACCTTCTGTGACAATAAAATTTATCTTTCTAATGCCAAAAAGACTGCTGCAAAAAGAAAATAACTTTTAGAATAATTTAAATATGGGCTGCTTAGGCAGCCTATATTCTTAATCCCTCCCCATTTTTTCACCGTTTTTTTCGAAAAATGGACTAAGTATCCTATTTAAGCGATGTACGGCATTTGTAGCGCTAAAGGGCACTATTAAAATAGTATGTCCTTTTAGTTGTAAATGAAAGATATAAAATGCCTAAACTGAGTGAATACATAACAGCGTTAGAATCAAATGGTGCTCTTCACCATGGCGCTCTGTTATCAGATGAATATAAAAAAATTGCTTTAAACGCGTTTGTTAATACAAATGAAACGAAAATTTCTAAAAAAGATTTTAAAGAAAATGGTGCGCAGTATTCACTTGTTCGAGATGAACAGGGGAAAATATTTGCTATATATAACCCTGGTAAGAAACAAGGAATTGCCAATGGTGCTTTTGGAATTATTAAAATTGCGCAAAATATTGAAACCAACGAATGGTGTTTAGTTAAAATTCAAAAAATAAAGAAGCAGGGTAATAATTTGCCTGGTTTTATTGATAAAATTCATGCAGAAAAGAAATTTGTCAACAAAGCGCAGATCTTGCATGGCTATCAACAAAGAATGAGTGTAGAAAAAAATACTTTCATTAGCTACATATTTATGGCCGAAGTCCCAGGCCTGGCCGTGATTGATGCTATTCATCCAGAAAGAGGATTTGCAAAATCGCAAGGTGAAAATTTAACAGATTTGCAGCGTCTTGTAATATTGAAAAACGCGCTTGCACGGCTCAATGAGCTGCGACAAAATAATATTATTCATCGTGATTTGAGCCCTCAAAACATTTTTATTGATGAAGATTTACAGGTTCACTTTATTGACTGGGGAGCTGCGGCTGAATCAGATATGCAAGGTTTTTGCAATGATTTTCCACCACAACTTGGCGCTCTACGTAGAAAAATACGTTATGCCAATGGTTACGATTTTATAACGCTTTTGGATACATTGTCTGAACTTAATGTGCTTGATAATCCAGAGATAAGGGGTGAAATATTAAGAATGAGAAACCAATGCGGTGATAATAAAAAAGGTTATAATAGTATTGATTTAACTTCTTTGATTAATTCTACACAAAATCTCATTGACCAATATTGCAGTAAACAGCAGAAAATGTCTATATAACTACTTTAGATTTTTCAATTATTTGAGCACGGATGCATCTTGCGTCAGCAAAATAGGCTGGTTGCCGATTATGTTGATAGAAAATTAAATCTAAGTCCATCATAAACTGTGCCGATAATTAGTCTAGCCTTTCAATAAAATAGATGGTGCTAGACATTGTGACAGCGCTTAAAAATACAGAGACTAAAGAAGCTCCTGAGATTAAAGTACTCATTGCAACACCATGCTATGCAGGCTTATGCCACGCTAATTATACGCTTTCTTTGGTGAAAACCTTCAATTATTTCCATCAGATAAAAAATGTTAAATTGGCCCATAAATTTATTTTACATGAAAGTTTAGTGCCAAGAGCGCGCAATTTTTTTGTCGCACACGCTTTAAGTGATCCGACGATTACGCATTTGCTTTTTGTTGATGCTGATATGCGCTGGGAACCAGAAGATCTTAAAAAACTACTCTCTGCGAATAAGCCAATCATTGCAGCAACTTTTCCCAAAAAGAAATATATCTGGGAACGATTGCGCAGCCCAGTTCTAAGGCAGATTGTGATGGACGATCAATTATCTCCGGAAGAGTTCCGTCGTAAGATTAAGGCAAATCTCGTTGATTATGCGGTTAATTTTGGCCCTTCGCGAGAGGTGAGAGATGGCATTATTGAAGTAGATCATGCTGCCACTGCATTTATGTTAATCCAACGAGAAACGCTCGAAAAAATGTGTGCGCACTATCCTGAGCTTAAAGTGAAAAACCCAGCTAAAGACTTATCACGCGAAGTGCAAGAAAAAATGTACTCGCTTTTTGAATTGACTGTTCATGATGGACAGTATTTTTCTGAAGATTATCAGTTTTGTAAGCTTTGGAATCAGCTTGGTGGAAAAGTTTATGCAGATTTAACGATTAATTTAGGTCACAGCGGTGCAGAAGAATATGAAGGGAATATTTTAGCCGTAGGAACATTAAAGAAAGATCCGCTTTAGTTAAATGTCGAGGGAGTGATCCCATAAGTTGCTTATGAAATTACCTTCAATAGCTATCGCATGGTCTACAGGTATTGCTATTTTTTCAATGTTTTTTGGCTCGGGAAACGTTGTATTTCCCTTATTGTTAGGGCAAATAACGGGTGAAAAAATATCCTGGGCTTTAATTGGGCTTGCTATCACTGCCGTAGGGGCGCCTTTACTAGGTTTATTGGGGAGCGTTTTATTTGAAGGTGATTGCAAAAAGTTTTTTTATCGTATAGGCGAGATCCCGGGATATATCATTGTTATTTTGTTACTTGCGCTACTAGGTCCTATTGGCGTAATGCCTCGATGTTTTATCGTCGCTTATGGTGCCGTCACACCTTATTTTCCTGATTTAAATTTGTGGATTTTTAGCTTAGTGGCTGGGCTTTTAACATTGGGTTTGATTGCAAAAAGAGACTTTATTATCCCTATCTTAGGTTATGTATTAAGTCCTTTATTAGTTTTAACTTTAATTATCATTATTGCGGTAAGTTTCATCAAAGGAGGCACTTTACCGCCAAGTGATCACACGCCCGTTCATGCAATCATAAAGGGCTTGGCAGTAGGGTATGATACCATGGATTTGCTAGCATCTATTTTCTTTTCTGTCAGTATCTGGATATTGCTCAAAGAAAAGCTGAATATCAGCGATCCTAACGAAGCAAAAGCTAAAATAATACCGACTTATGTCTTTGCAAGCCTGATTGGTGGTGGATTACTAGGGATCATCTATGTGGGACTTTGCTATAGCGCAGCGATGCATCACCAAATGATCGCTGGTGTGCTTCCTGAGCAGGTATTATCAAATCTTGCTGTACATCTTTTGGGTGAAAAATTGGCATTAATTGCAAATATTGCCATCGCATTAGCGTGTTTAACCACCGTGATGAGTTTAGCGGTTGCCGTTGTAGATGTTATTCATGTGGAAATGATGAACACGAGTTTGGGGGCAAAAATTCCCTATAGTTATGGATGGATGATGATTTTAACCATCGGTATAACGATTGTTTTTTCAACATTCGGTTTTACCGCAATTATGGGGTTCCTACATCCTATTATGGAAATTTGCTATCCCGCTATCATTGTGCTGACGGTTTGTAATATCTTATACAAATTAACGGGTTTTTCTTACGTGAAAATTCCCTTTTACGCGACGATTCTCATGATGATAGGGTGGAAATTAGCGCATTTGTAGTTACACATATTTTTTTGACCAGCGGGCAGGTAGGCAGAAAAGATGACTTGACTTGTGTAAGTTAGCTCTATACACTTTTTCGATGATAAAAGTAATGTATTAGGTATAGCGTATGGCCACTTCCGGTGCGACTCATCATCCAGGTGTTCGAACAAAAATTCAAAAAGATAAAAATGAAAAGCTTGAGCGGTTATTGCTGCTGCAAACTGCGCTATACAATGGCATCAGAGCAAAATTCAAAGGTGCAGGATTTATAACTGACGAGGAAGCGGCTAAGATTACTCACGGCAAAGCTATCACCATTGCCAAGAAAATTGGAAACAAACTAGTTGGCTGTAAGATGGTTCCTTTATCTGATGGTGGTATGGGATTTTC
The DNA here is from genome assembly GCA_001898235.1 of Gammaproteobacteria bacterium 39-13. GTDB lineage: Bacteria > Pseudomonadota > Gammaproteobacteria > Berkiellales > Berkiellaceae > Berkiella. Next base: position 46,454 of record MKTN01000071.1, on the reverse strand, counting down.
TCTGGTCTCAAGCGAACCACAATCGCTTCAAGTGTTAAAAGAAAGTATCGATGAATATGTTAAATCCTATAATACTTGGCGAGATAAGAATGATAAGGAATATGATCTGTCTTTTGAATTGGAAGTAGACAAGATTGAAGAAATTAAACCTTTGTTAGAAAAATTAGAGCCTGGTATTAAAATTGAGCGTATAAGTGTTAAAGACAGCAGTGCTTCGTCTGGCTTTAGATCTTTAACCACAAAAGAAGTAAACGATATCCGTAAGACGCTGCCTACGCATACTACGTCATCTACGACTCGTACAACAAGAAAAAAAGCTGCGACGACATCATAAGGTTTTATGAAAAAGGGATTTTTTCTTTTACAGTGTTTTTTGCTAAATTTTTCGGTGCATATAGCTTATGCTGACGCACCGTTGCCTCATTTAACTGATATTGTGATAGAGGGCTCAGTTGATGCGCCTGTGATATCACAGACTGAACTTCAATTTGAGATAGGTTTACCTTATATACTCGTTATCACTAACGATAAACCTGTGGCCGTCTCATTATATTACGGAAAATTTGGTCAAAAGGTCTCAACGCAATACCTACAAGGCACTTCTGGCCTTACCCAGGAATCCTTGGTATTGAATCCTAATAGTAAATTACAATGGTACTTTATCCCGCAAGAAGAGGGAGAATTTCCTTTTTATGCAACCAATAATGGATTCAACTTGCATAAAAAGGAAGGAAAAATTGTAGTTAAAAAGCCGGTAGAAGAAAAACAACCTCAGTCTACTGTGAGCGCGCAAACTGAAACACAAAATCCTTCCGAAGAAAAAGGCAAAGCGTCTATCCGTAAATCAGGAGGCCGTCGAGGCTAAGAACTTTTAAAAAGTTATTTTCCTCTTTTGATTATTTATTTTATTGGGATCTAAGCTAGGATCATTTTCTTTATTTTTGTTGTTATTATTTTTCGATGCTTTTTCCATTTGTGATTTTAAGTAATAGTGCTTCAAGAAAAGCGTCCCAAAAGGTTCTTTAGGAGTCGCACCGTAATTTTTAGGTGTGACATCAGGAGTAGGATCGACAATGGTTATCGCTTGTATTACTTTATCTAGCTCTGGAAAGCGCCGCTGTAAGTTTTGTGCTAACCAAGTATATTCTTGTGTTGAATAGGTGCGTTGAGAAAATTGCTCAAATTCTCGCAGCCATTGTTCAACAAACTGAAACCCCTCAACCTCTTTACGTGCTTGTTCATATTCGCTCTTTGCTGACTTCCAGCTTTCTATAGGAAGCTCTTCGTCATCCACGAGTCCCGCGAGCGATTGTAAAACTGCTTCTGTTTGATCGAATATAGTTGTCGCATCTGTATATTGCTTTTGAGCTAATATAAGCAATCGCTGATTTTCCGCTTTTGCAGAAGTGAGTAGTTGTTGATTTTGAGGAGTAAGGACAAACTGAAAACGCACTAAAAGAACCTCTTTGTGAGAAAGTTAACAAAGAGATGCATTATAAAGAATTATTCTCAAATATCAAGCAAACAAAGCTGAAGAATAATCTGCGAAGGTTGTCGCTCTGCCCAAAAAAAGGGCAGAGCGCGGTAGAGTTTTTAATGTGGGGCGCCGTTAAGAATAGATTTGGGTGGTTGGCGTAATTCTTTAATAACTTTTATTTTTTCCAAGCCCAATAACAAGTAATAGGTGATATCAATTTGCCACCACTTAAAGCCTTGTCTTGCACAGGCAGGATAGAAATGATGGTTGTTATGCCATCCTTCGCCAAAGCTAAGCAAGGCTAAGAAAAAATTGTTTCTGCTATTATCCGATGTCTTATGCGGTTTTGAGCCGAAACAATGTGATAAAGAATTAATGGTAAAGGTTGCATGGAAGACGCAAACGGTTGAAAGACAAAATCCCCAAACCAGAAGTTGTAATCCATTGGTGTTTAATGCTGGGTGATAATGATTCAAGTATTCGCCTAAACCATATGTGCCCACAGCAAATAAAATGGGAACGATAACATCAAATCTATCTATAAAACGTAATTCTGGAAAACGCAGAAAATCTTGGATCCGTTTAGCGTCATAATGGAAATATTTTTTCGATAAAAACCATCCTAAATGACTCCAAATGAACCCATGTTGAACAGGAGAGTGCGCATCAGGTTCTTGATCAGAAAAGAGATGATGATCACGATGATGAGCAGCCCACCACAAGGGGCCTCTTTGAACGGCAGTTAAACCAATGACAGCAAAGATAAATTGCCAAAACCGATTGGCTTTAAAGGTTTTATGAGAAAAATAACGATGGTAAAACCCTGTAATAGCAAAAACTCTCAACGCATAAAGGAAGATAGCAAAGCCAAGCGCAAAACCGCTATAACCGACAAAAAACACCCCAAAGCATGCGAGGTGAATAGCAATGAAAGGGAGGATCCTCGCCCAATCAATTTTATTGGGGCCTGTATGTACGGGCGTTAAATTGTTATCAAACCACCTTAAAATTAAGCTTGGTAGTTTGCCGAGAGGATAATAAAATTTCTTGATTAAGCTCATGTAGCGTTTAGGTACTCAGTTGTTACATTAAAATGGTGCATTATAAGGTAATGCCCAGCATTTGACATGTTTATTTTAAAATTGGTCGGCTTGAATGTCTATTAGATGAGAGACACATAAGGTAGATAGCTGCCCTATTTGGTTTTTAACCTAGATAGGGCCTTAGAATGCGAACAATGAGCTCATTTAAGAATAGTTAGCAACTAACATATCCCATCAAGAAGAGATAGAGGATATCATATCTTCGCTAACCCACTTAAAAAGCGTTTGGGCGCAGGTGAGAGGAATTTCCTCCTCTGGCACGGTGTCTAAGAGATTTTCGCAAATTTGAGCAAAATTGTCCTTATTCAAAATTGATTCGAACATTTTCTCTTCAGCAACTGTGCAAGAACGAAATAGGCTTCTTTGGCCTTTGCGCCAAAGTAGCCAGCGTATGGGCGCTTCTTGTAGCACAGGAGGCCGTGCAGGCTCTTCATTATCGATATGCTGCCATAATTGAGGCGTATCCCACGCAAAAACACAGCTTGTGACACTGGGATGAAAGCAAAAGCTGAGGGTTTGCCATTCTTCACCTGAAAGAGAAGAGAGTATTTCTGTGTTGATAAGCGGAGCATCTTTGGCATCAATTGTATAGGCTACAGCCCACTCAAATTGCGCCATTTCCTTAAAAACCGGGTAATCTTTATAAGGTGCATTTGTTGCAAGAAATTGGCTGAAATGCTGCCCAAAATATCTTACTGAAAAATGTGTTGAGGTGTGCTGGGTAAGATAAGCATGAAAGGCATTTTCGAAATTTTCATCGCCCAATAAAGTGTGTGTTTTAGGAAAATCCAGCTTCAATATTTCCATCAGTCTGATCCGATAGGAATCAAAATACACTTTTAATCTTTTTTCAGCGCTAAAGCGTTCATCAGGCGCAACTTGAGGAAGCATGGTTTTTATCGTGCCATGCATGAGGTATTCTTGGAAACTAGATTGAAGATGTCCTAACATCATGCTTTTTCTCCTTCAAGGGAGTAAACATCACGGGCGATATGTTTTGCTTGTTCGAGCTCCTCAAGTAGAACTGAGAGAGCAGGAATATGATCGTCTCGCTCAATCATAGTCGAGACTTTACCAAAACGATTTAATGCTTCTGCGTATAGATGCCACACAGGATCAATGACGGGATGATCGTGGGTATCGATAATATGATCGCCATTATTGGTATGTCCTGCTAAATGGAATTGTTGAACGCGATGCGCAGGGATCCCGGCAAGATAATCTTTAGGATCAAATCCATGGTTAAATGAGCTGACATAGATATTATTAATGTCTAATAATATCAAGCAATCTGCTTGTTCTGCGACTTCTCTTAAAAAATCCCATTCTGTCATTGCTGAACTGGAATAGGTTAAATAGCTTGAAACGTTTTCAATCAACATTTGCCGCCCAAGAAAATCTTGTGCTTGTTTGATTTTGCTTACAACATGCTTGAGTGCTTCTTCTGTATAGGGAAGGGGTAGTAAATCATGCATATTTTTTTGATGCACCCCTGTCCAGCAAAGATGATCAGAAAGCCATTTCGCATTAATTCTGTCTGCAAGCGCTTTTACTTGCGCTAAATAGTCCAAGTCGAGAGAATCTGTGCTGCCAAGCGACATAGAAACCCCATGCATCACAATGGGATAATGTTCTCTAATTTTATCCAGGTAATAAAGCGGTTTTCCGCCAGGCACTAAATAGTTTTCAGTAATAATTTCAAACCAATCAATAGCCGGTTGCTGCTCAATGATGTCTTGATAATGATCTGTTCTTAGGCCGAGCCCAAAGCCGAGATAGGGGAGATCCTTTGTAATACTTCTCATATATTCTTCCATACTGAATTATGCTCCCATCTACGCTTAATGCTTTGGCGCGGCTGTATAGGCCTTGTCGTAGCTTTTCAGCGAAGGTAGGTTGTTGCCATTACTCTTTCACCCCAGTTTTGTACCAAAAGCCGTACGCGCCTGGGATCCGCTCTTAATCCAGCTTTGAGCCATTGCAAACGTGCACGAGGATTCGTTCGTTTGGCGTCTCGCCCAAATTAAAACTGGTTCGAATATGTATGCTCATTTGGTTGAATTTTTGAACCCAACTGCCGTTGGTATATTGATATCATGAGGAGGGTAAAATGAGGCAACAAACATAAGTTTGCTGCCTCATTTGGCAAAGGGGGTATTAGTCAACGACTGTACCACCGGTGCCTACACATTCACTTCTAGTCATGTATGACCAGCCATTACCTTTGCAGCCGTTACGGCCTTTGCAAGAGTTGTCTGGGGTAGCACATTCGCTAGAGCCTTTGCACGCGTTTGAACCCGCGCATTTAACTAAAGCTTCGTGTGATTCTCCGCACATTGTAGAACAACCTGTTGCAAAGAGTGCGGCTGCTGCAGCAGCAAGAGCTAGAGCTGTTTTGGACGTCCGTTTCATCTAGAAACACTCCTGAATGGTGTATTAGTTAGAACTAAACCTGAACGCGGTGAGTGATAAAATTTTCTGTAAGAACAGAAAGTCTTATCAAAACTCTTCCGTATTCATTAAAAGAATATGACAATATTGTTGCGTAATTACAAGGGATTAATAAAATTTTTTCAAAATAGTGCAATATATTGGTTGGACTGCTGCCAGAATGCTATAATTACCCTTTTGCCTTGAAAGAATTCTTGCTTAGAAATTAATTTTTTCCCTTTTGTGCTGCAACAATAACAGCATTTTTAAGCTGTATATCTGTATTAATACGAATACAGGCAGCGGGCATGAAAAGGGTAACTTATGCAGGATAAAAATAATGAATCCGAATTATCTTGATTTTGAACAGCCTATCGCAGAGCTTGATGCAAAGATAGAGGCGCTGAGATTGGTTGGTTCAGATAGTGAAATTAACATCGGCGAAGAGATCACACGATTGCAAGCCAAAAGCCGTGAATTGACAGCAAGCGTGTTTCGTAATTTGTCAGCTTGGCAAATAACTCAATTGGCTCGCCATCCGTTAAGACCTTACTCTCTGGATTATATATCCAGGATCTTCAGCGATTTTGATGAATTGCATGGTGATCGCACTTTTGCGGATGATCATGCCTTGGTCGCCGGCATTGCTCGCCTTGAAGGGGAGCCCGTGATGGTTATAGGCCAACAAAAAGGACGTGATACCAAAGAAAAAATTTATCGTAACTTTGGTATGCTGCATCCAGAAGGTTATCGTCGTGCAAAACGATTGATGGAAATGGCTGAAAAATTTTCTTTGCCTGTTATCACGTTTATCGATACCCCTGGCGCCTATCCTGGGATTGAAGCAGAAGCGCGCGGCCAAAGTGAAGCGATTGCGCGTAATCTTTTTGATATGGCGAAGCTAAAAGCCCCCATTATTGCAGTGGTTATTGGGGAAGGCTGTTCAGGTGGTGCGTTGGGGATAGGTGTTGGTGATAGAGTATTGATGCTGCAATATAGCTATTATGCGACTATCTCTCCGGAGGGGTGTGCAACCATTTTGTTTAAAAGTGCTGAAAAAGCGCCCGAAGCTGCAGAAATTATGGGAATTACAGCTGAAAGATTACTTGCGTTGGGGCTTATTGATGGCATCATTCCTGAGCCATTAGGCGGTGCTCATCGTGATGTGGAACGCATGGCAAGCATGCTTAAAACACATTTGGTGAATAATCTTCAGCTTGTTAAAAGCATTCCCAATGATCGCTTAGTCGATTTGCGTTATAAACGTTGGATGGCGTTAGGAGAAACCTAACGCTATACCATGTTATTTTCATCCGTTACCGAAGCCATTTCGCAATGGCTTGATGAGAATGTCGTACTACAGCAAGCTGGGGTTGTAGTTGCTTATAGCGGGGGACGTGATTCTCATGTGTTGCTGCATGCGTTGTGGCAACAGCGCCTCCTTCAATCCTTTGCATTCGAGCTCAGCGCGATCCATGTCAACCATGGGTTACAGCCAGAGGCCAAAGATTGGGCGCGCCATTGCGCTGAAATCTGTCAATCTTACGATATTCCATTGCAAGTGGTTGATCTGCAATTAAACCCGCCTCCTGGTGAAAGTGTAGAAAACTATGCGCGCGAGCAACGTTATTTAGCCTTTGCAAAACGATTAAAACCTGAGGCTTTGTTGCTAACAGCACATAATAGGGATGATCAAGCTGAAACTTTCGTTTTGCAGCTTATTCGTGGTGCAGGGATCAAGGGACTGGCAGCAATTGCACCAAGCAAATCTTTTGCTAAAGGACAGCTTGCGAGACCTTTATTATCAATTTCTCGCGCTCAAATTACCGAATATGCTAAGCATTTTCAGTTATCTTGGATTGAAGATAAATCCAATGATTTATTGCGTTTTCGCCGCAATTTTTTGCGTCATCAAGTGATGCCACTGTTAAAAACAGTTAACCCTTCGGTTGATGCATGCATTGCAAGAAGTGCTAAACATTGTAGAGAAACGCAAGAATTATTAGATGAATATATCCAGCAAGATTTTCAACGGTGCTTGAGTGAAAAATCTGATACGCTCGATGTGGCTGCATTGAAAGCGCTTTCTGGATTGAAACAACAATATGTGCTGCGTTATTGGTTTGAGTGCCAAGGTGTACCCTTCCCTTCATCACGTAAACTTCAACACATTATTCATCAGATGCTCACCGCCAGTGAAGATGCAACACCCTGTGTAGAATGGGCAAACATTGCTGTCAGAAGACATAAAGGACAGTTGTACTTACAGCATTTAACCCATAAAGTCGATTTACCTTTTTTCAAGCAAAAAGATAAGTTATGGAACTTAAACTTACCTTTACCTTTAGGTGAAGGAGAGGTTTGGCAGGCAAATTTAGTGCAAGGCAAAGGAATTAAGGCGAGCAAATTATCTCATAATACACTTCGTATTGCTTACAGGCAGGGAGGAGAACGTTGTAAGCCTGTAGGAAGAATGGGATCTCGTCCCTTAAAAAAGCTCCTCCAGGAGCTTGCTATCCCTCATTGGGAGCGAGCTCAGCTGCCTTTGTTTTATCATGAAGACGAATTGGTTGGAGTGGGCGATCTTTTTATTTGCGAAGGGTGGCAAGCCTCCTCTGAGGAGCAGGGGTGGGTGATAAAAAAGAGTTTGTTAGCTTGTTTGCAGCCTTGGTAATTACCTTCATATTCTGTTAATATGTCTTCCCGTCCTAGGGCTTATCCCTATCTTTATTTATTCTACAGAATTAAGGTATTTCATGACGCGCTTTATATTTGTGACGGGTGGCGTAGTCTCCTCCCTTGGTAAAGGTATTGCAGCAGCATCCCTTGCATCCATTCTTGAGTCTAGAGGGTTTTCGATTGCCCTTTTAAAACTTGATCCCTATATCAATGTTGATCCAGGAACAATGAGCCCTTTTCAACATGGTGAAGTGTATGTCACGCAAGACGGCGCTGAAACTGACTTAGATCTAGGCCATTATGAGCGTTTTGTGAATACAACGATGTCACGTAAAAGTAATGTGACAACCGGCAGTATTTATTCTGAAGTCATTCAAAAAGAACGTCGTGGCGATTATTTAGGCGCGACGGTACAGGTCATTCCGCATATTACGGATGAAATTAAATCCCGTATTTTAAAAGTTGCCAATGGTGCAGATATTGCTATGGTCGAAGTAGGGGGCACGGTAGGAGATATTGAATCGCTACCTTTCTTAGAAGCTATTCGACAATTACGTGCTGAGCTTGGAGTACAGCGGTCCCTTTTTATTCATTTAACCTTAGTACCGTATCTACCAGCAACTGGGGAAATTAAAACCAAACCTACTCAGCATTCGGTTAAAGAGTTGCGTTCGATTGGTATTCAGCCGGATATTCTTATTTGTCGTTGTGAGCGTCCTTTGCCGGCTAGTGAGCGGGGCAAAATTGCTTTATTTACCAATGTTGAAGAACGAGCCGTCATTACCTCGGTGGATTTATCTTCTATTTATCAAATTCCACAAGAATTGCATCGTCAACATCTTGATCAGATTGTCATTGAAAAATTAGGTTTAAAAGCAGAAAAAGAAGCGGATCTTTCCGATTGGGCAGAAGTGGTGAAAAGACTGAATCATCCTGAGACTGCCGTCAAGATTGGTTTGATAGGAAAGTATGTGAATTTAGTGGATGCGTATAAATCATTAAATGAAGCGCTCATCCATGCAGGGATCCATACTTTAACCAAAGTGGAAATTATTTATATTGAATCAGAAGAAATTGAGCGTGAAGGCGAAAAAGCACTAGCGGGCTTAGATGCTATCCTCATTCCTGGTGGATTTGGTGCTAGAGGCGCTGAAGGTAAAATTTTAGCGACTCAATATGCGCGTGAACGAAAAATTCCTTTCTTAGGTATTTGTCTTGGCATGCAAACCGCCTTAATTGAATTTGCGCGTAATAAAGCAGATATGCCTAATGCAAATAGCACAGAATTTGAACGTGAAACCCCTTATCCTGTGGTTGCCTTAATTACAGAATGGACAAATAAAGAAGGGAACAAAGAAGTCAGAGATGAAAATTCTGATTTAGGTGGCACCATGCGATTAGGAGCGCAAGTATGCAGATTGGTTCCTGGAACAAAAGCGCATGAAAGCTATGGACAGGACATGATTATTGAAAGACATCGCCATCGCTACGAGGTCAATAATTCCTTATTAAACAAGCTAGTCGACGCAGGATTGGTTGTTTGTGGTCGCTCTTCTGATGGCAGCTTGGTCGAAATGATTGAAATACCTGAACATCCTTGGTTTATTGGTTGCCAATTCCATCCGGAATTTACCTCGACGCCACGTAAAGGTCATCCTTTATTTATTAACTTTATTAAGGCGGCAAACGAATATCGTCGTAGCCGTAAATAGGAGTTAAGTATCGTGAAATTATGTCATTTTAATGTTGATATTACAGAGCCTTTTTTTCTTATTGCTGGCCCTTGTGTCATAGAAAGTGAAGGCTTAATTTTAGAAACAGCTGGGATCCTAAAAGAGATCACCGAGAAACTGCAAATTCCTTTTATTTTTAAATCTTCCTTTGATAAAGCTAACCGTTCATCTTTGCAGAGCTTTAGAGGCTTAGGAATGGAAGCGGGTTTAAAAATCTTAGAGCGTGTAAAACAAGATATAAAAGTGCCCGTTTTAACTGATGTGCATGAAGATACGCCTCTTAATGAAGTAAGCGCTGTGGTGGATGTATTGCAAACACCAGCATTTTTGTGTCGACAAACTAATTTCATTCAAAATGTTGCGAAAACTGGGTTGCCCGTCAATATTAAAAAGGGGCAATTTTTAGCGCCATGGGATATGCAGCATGTTGTTGCTAAGGCTAAAGCGACGGGAAATGAAGCCATTATGGTATGTGAACGTGGTGCTTCTTTTGGTTATAACAATTTAGTTTCTGATATGCGTTCACTTGCGATTATGCGCCAAACCAATTGTCCTGTTGTTTTTGATGCAACACACTCCGTGCAATTACCCGGTGGGCAAGGACACGCTTCTGGTGGGCAACGAGAATTTGTTCCTGTCTTAGCACGTGCTGCTGTTGCGGCAGGGGTCGCTGGTGTTTTTATGGAAACCCACCCTGATCCTGCTAAGGCATTAAGCGATGGTCCAAATGCTTGGCCGCTTGCTTTGATGGAAGATTTATTAGTGACGTTAAAAGAACTAGATAAAACAGTTAAAAAGAGCGTTTTGTTAGAAGAAAAAGTATAAGTTTCATTTCCCTTCTCTCGCGGACGGGAGGCAGATGAACTAGGAATATATTGAAAGGATCAAAAATGACAACCATAAAAAATATTCATGCAAGAGAAATATTGGATTCTCGCGGTTTTCCAACAGTAGAAGCAGAAATAACGCTAGAATCTGGGATCACAGCGCATGCTTGCGTGCCTTCTGGGGCCTCTACTGGTAGTCGTGAAGCGTTAGAATTGCGTGATAAAGATCCTAAGCGCTTTCAAGGGAAGGGGGTGTTAAAAGCGGTCGATAATATTAATCACAAAATTTTCCCTGCGCTCAAAGGCAAAAGTGTTTTAAAGCAAAAAGAAATTGATGATACGTTAATCAGCTTAGATGGCACTGAACATAAGCAGAATTTGGGTGCTAACGCAACTCTAGCTGTCTCTTTAGCTTGTGCTGTCGCTGCAGCTAAAAGTGAAACAAAACCTTTATACCGTTATTTAAGTACATTAACAGGAAATGAACTCTCTTTACCTGTTCCAATGCTAAATATTCTTAATGGCGGAGCGCATGCGGATAATAGCGTTGACGTGCAAGAATTTATGGTGATCCCATGTGGCGCTGATAGTTTTGCTAACGCTTTACGTTTTGGCGTTGAAATTTACCATAGCTTGAAAGCCGTATTGAAGAAAAAAGGTCTCAATACAAATGTGGGAGATGAAGGCGGTTTTGCTCCAGATTTACCTTCGAATAAAGCAGCATTAGATATGATCATGCAAGCTATTCAAGATGTTGGGTTGACTTGCGGTAAGGATGTATTTTTAGGATTAGATGTTGCAGCCAGTGAATTGTACAAGGAAGGTAAATATTATCTTTCTTCAGAAAATAAATCACTTACTTCAGAGCAGTTTGTTGATGAACTGGCTTCTTGGGCAAAAAATTATCCTATTATTTCAATTGAAGATGGGATGGATGAAAACGATTGGCAAGGTTGGGCTTTATTAACACAAAAACTTGGCGATAAAGTGCAATTAGTGGGTGATGATCTTTTTGTAACCAACACAAAGATTTTCAAAGAAGGGATCTCCGCTAAAGTTGCAAATGCAATTTTAATTAAATTAAACCAAATAGGCACATTGAGTGAAACCATAGAAGCGATTAATTTAGCTAAAAGCTCAAATTACAACACTATTGTTTCTCATCGTTCAGGTGAAACAGAAGATACTTTCATTGCAGATTTAGCGGTTGGATTAAATGTTGGGCAAATTAAGACTGGAGCCCCCGCTCGATCTGATAGAACAGCTAAATATAATCAGCTACTCAGAATTGCAGAGCATTCAAAAGCTGACTTTTCTGGGTTGAACGTTTTTCGCCGTTGGGAAATAAAGTGAAACCAGTTGCCATCATCTTAACAATCATGCTGATTTTGTTGCAAGTGCGGCTGTGGATAGGCGATGGTTCTATTACTCAAGTACGTGCCTTGAGTAAAGAAGTCGCCTTACAGCAAGAAAAGGTTGAAAAACTGAAAGAACGTAATCAAACACTGGAAGCTGAAGTACAAGACTTAAAGCATCGTTTGCATGCGTTAGAAGAGCGGGCACGCACTGATTTAGGCATGATTAGGCAGGGTGAAACTTTTTATCAGTATTCACTCAAAGGTGAATAAGAGTGCAAGCAGAAAAATTTTGGGTTGTTATCCCTAATGCTGGCATAGGTGATCGTTTTAAGTCTGAGATCCCTAAACAATACATCTGTATCCATGGTAAAACGGTACTTGAACACAGCATCAGTACCTTTTTATCAGAGGATTGGGTTGCTGGTGTTATTGTGGCTCTTGCCTCACATGACACGTATTTTCAGCAATTACCTATCGCACAGCATGAAAAGATCAAACCGGTGCTGGGCGGAAAAACGCGAAGCGATTCTGTTATGAGCGCACTTTCTTATTTAAAAAATCATGCAGCTAAAAGCGATTGGGTATTAGTCCATGATGCTGTCCGTCCTTGTCTGCATGTAGAGGATTTACAGGCTTTAGTGAATACTTTACAAAACGAACCTGTTGGGGGGATTTTGGCGGTACCTGTACAAGATACAGTCAAATTTTCTGAAAAACACAGTATTTCACATACGGTCGATAGAAATAATTTATGGTGTGCTTTGACACCGCAAATGTTTCGGCTACAGGTGTTAGATGAAGCATTAAAGTATTGCCAAAAGCAGGGCATGGCTGTGACAGATGAGTCTTGTGCCATAGAGAATTATGGAATGAAATCCATGCTAGTGGAAGCCAAGCACCCTAATCCCAAATTGACTTACACACGCGATTTTTCTCTTGTTTCCCTGTTGTTAGAAGCTGTTACGAATGAGGTAGTAGCATGATGCGTATAGGCCATGGTTATGATATTCATCGTTTAGAAGAAGACAATAACATTACCAAGCAATATATTATCTTAGGAGGCGTGCAGATCCCTTATGAACGCGGGATAGTGGCGCATTCTGACGGAGATGTGGTTATCCATGCTATTTGCGACGCATTGCTTGGGGCCTGCGGTTTAGGGGACATTGGTCAGCATTTTCCGGATACGGATCCTAAATATAAAAACCATGACAGCCGTGAATTTTTGCGTTTAATTTTACAAAAAGTATTGGCTCAAGGTTATGTGATTGGTAATGTCGATGTTTCTATTATTGCCCAAGCACCTAAACTGGCACCTCATATATTACTAATGAGAGAAAACTTAGCTTTGGATTTACAAACATCGGTAAATAACGTCAACGTGAAAGCAACCACTCATGAGAGATTAGACGCCGTGGGACAGAAATTAGGCATTGCCGTGCATGCAGTGGCACTGTTGGTTAAGTCATGAAGATATTACTGAGCAATGACGATGGTGTAAATGCACCAGGGTTAGCAATGCTTGCTTCAGTGCTTGGAACAATGGCGGAAATTACCGTTGTTGCGCCAGATAGAGATAGAAGCGCTGCTAGCAATTCACTGACGCTAGATCTTCCTTTACGTATTACACGTCAACCGAATGGTTTTTATGCCGTAAATGGTACGCCTACTGATAGTGTTCATCTTGCCGTCACAGGATGGCTTGATCAACACCCAGATATGGTGATTGCAGGTATTAATAGTGGCGCTAATTTAGGGGACGATGTTTTATACTCAGGGACCGTAGCTGCCGCAATGGAAGGCAGATTTTTAGGATATCCAGCTATGGCCATATCACTTGTGAGCGATCCTAACCACCTTAAAACAGAACATGTACATTATGAGACGGCGGCCGAGATAGCTCGATTTTTATTAGAAAAATTGTTGAAAGATCCTTTGCCGCGAGAAACTATTCTAAACGTCAATGTACCCGATAGACCTTTGAGTGATATTTTGGGCATCAAAGTGGCACGACTAGGACATCGTCATCTTGCAGAAGAGGTGATAGAAAGTGTAGATGCCAGGGGTAAACCTATTTACTGGATTGGTCCAGCAGGACGTGAGCAAGATGCAGGTCCAGGAACGGATTTTCATGCTATTAGCCAAGGTTATGTATCCATTACACCAATTAAAACGGATCTAACTGATTATAAGGCATTAGATAGCCTCTCCAATTGGATTGCATAAGTCTTCGCACATGCAGACTTCGGGGTTGCCTTCGCTCTGGCAATCCTCATGTAATTTTATGTACACTCCGGTTGCGAGATAGCCCGACGACTCCCCGAAACTCATGTGCCGTGACTGTAATCTTCGCCGCTCCCCGTCTACGTTATCGCTACGAGGTGGTGATAATAGAAGTAGGTTGGGCCTTAGGCCCAACATCCATAAAAAAGCAATCACGACGAATTTGACTGTTGGGCCTAAGGCCCAACCTACACTTGCTGACTTTAGCTCTCGTTTACCTCTTTCGGCCAAAGCGTGATGTGTGTCAAAATAACAGCATTCTTTCTAACAGAGATTTGCTTGTGGCTATATTTCGTCGGTTATATAACAAAGTTATAGATTGGTCTAAACATCGCCATGCACCTTATTATTTAGCTGGGGTAAGCTTTGTAGAATCTTCTGTTTTCCCTATTCCCCCAGATGTCATGCTGATCCCCATGGTATTAAGTAAACCGCTAAAAGCTTGGGAATACGCAGCTATAACCACTTTTGCTTCCATATTGGGTGGCATTTTAGGGTATCTGTTAGGATTGTTTGCGTTTGAGGTGATAGGGGCTCCCTTTATTCAAGCGTTTGGTTACCAGGAAGCCTATATCAAAGTAGAAAAATGGTTTGAACATTATGGCTTTGTTGCTGTTTTTCTTGCCGGATTTACCCCCATCCCTTATAAGTTATTTACAATTGCGGCAGGCGCATCTAAGATGCCTTTCTTATCTTTCATTGCAGCCTCTCTTTTGGGGCGTCCTATTCGCTTTTTCATTGTTGCTTGGATGGTTCGTGGGCTAGGGAAAAAGCTTGAACCTTTAATTGTCGAATATATTGAGATCTTTTCTTGGGCAACCCTTGGTTTGGTTGGTATTGGAACAGCTGTTTACTTTCTAATTTAAGGTCGTTTAAAGATGTGGCAAAGAATTTTAGGATGTATCTTAGTGCCCTTCATTGCTGGATGTTCCACGTTCTCTAAGCAAAATGCAGCGCCTGTTATTGAAATTGGTATTTCACAAGGAACTCATATTGTACAGCGTGGTGAAACCTTATACGAAATTGCTTGGCGTTACGGCAGAGATTTTAGAGATATTGCTGCTGCTAATCGTATTTCTTCCCCTTATGTCATTTATCCCGGACAGAAAATTTCTCTAAAAGAAGGGGCAACTCGATCTATTTTACCTTCTGTGGCAAAGCCCACTAGACATAGCCATACTGTTCCTTTAAGGAAAAATCCTAAAGAACAATCTACGATACAAAAAAGAGAGCGCTTTGAGCAAAGTGAGAAATTCGTAACAAAAAATAGCGCATTTAAAAATGATTGGATGTGGCCTGTTCATGGGAAGATTATCAAGCACTATAGCGCTCAAGGTGTTGGCTTAAAAGGCATTGATTTAAGTGGTAGATTAGGTACGCCAATTAAAGCAGCAGCGGCAGGTAAAGTCGTATACAGTGGGCATGGATTACGTGGGTATGGACAGCTAATTATTATTAAACATAATGATACTTATTTATCTGCCTATGGCCATAACGATCGCCTACTTGTCAAAGAAGGGCAATCTATTGATAGGGGACAAGTTATTGCTGAGATGGGACGCACCGATGCTGAACAGGTCAAGCTGCATTTTGAAATAAGGAAAAATGGTAAGCCCATTGATCCTTTAAGCCTTCTCCCTAGTACTTAAAACTGATCATTTGCTGCTGTTTGTATGTCCAGCATAAATGGGGAACTTTATTTCACTAGCAACGTTCAAACCAAGTAGTTTATAAAGAATAGAGCAAGTGATGGAGGAGTTCCCATGTTATCTTTCGCTAAAGACTCGCGAAAACATGATTCCATCTACCAATATCTTGTAGAAATTGGTCAGATCAAGTTATTAACCCCTGAAGAAGAAAAATCTTTAGCAAGGAAAATGCAAAAAGGGGATCCACGCGCAAAAAACAAATTAATTGAAGCAAATTTACGTTTAGTTGTATGCATTGCGAGACGCTATATTAATCGCGGATTACCTTTATCTGATTTGATTGAAGAAGGTAATTTAGGGTTGATACATGCAGTTGAGAAGTTTGATCCTGAAAATGGCGCAAGATTTTCTACTTATGCCACGTGGTGGATCCGACAATCAATTGAAAGAGCACTCATGAATCAATCACGGATGATCCGTTTGCCAGTGCATCTGGCAAAGAAGCATCGACAGTATTTGCGTGCTAGACAAAAATTAATGCAGGCCTACGATAGAGAACCTACTATTGCTGAGGTCGCAGAAGAAATGGGCATATCTATCGATTCGCTTCAAGAACTTGTTTCTTTGGAGCGTCAAGAAATTTCCATTGATATTCCCATTAATGAAGAGCAAGATATTTTCTTTGTCGAAACATTGGCTGATCATGATAATAAAGATCCCGTTGATGTGATCCAAGCGCAAGATCTTCACAATTTGCTTGAAAACTGGCTTGCTTCTCTAAATGAAAGAGAACGTGAAATTATTGAAAAAAGATTTGGGATCCATGGCGTTAATGTGATGACCTTAGAAAGTATTGGCGAAAGTACGGAATTAACACGAGAGCGAGTTCGTCAGATCCAATTGCAAATTTTGAAGCAATTACGCCGTCATTACCAATCTGTTGGGATCCACAAGGATATGCTAACTGATCTTTAATTTTAAAGGAAAGGAATGCTTATGGAGCAGAGCTTACAAGATAAATATGCCTCTCATAACAAATGTTTTGGTTGTGGGCCAGCAAATGATAAAGGTTTGCGGATTAAAAGTATTGTTCATGACAATGAAATCATTGCTGATTGGCAAGCTCAGCCAAATCATGAGGCCTTCCCTGGTATTCTCAATGGTGGGATCATTGGAACACTGTTAGATTGCCATTCTAATTGGTCTGCTGCCTATTTTTTAATGCGTCATCTCAATGTAGATACTCCTCCTTGTACTGTAACAGCATATTTCAATGTGACACTCAAAAGACCCACACCCAGTGATAAACCTGTTCATTTAATTGCTACATTAAAAGAATTAAAAGAAGACAGAGCGCTGATCTTTGCGAGTTTGTATTCAGAAAATAAAGTATGTGCAACATGCGAAGGGTTATTTGTGGCAGTTAAAGAAGGGCATCCTGCTTTTCATCGTTGGTAGAGATCAGCTAAACTGAAGGCTGAGGGAGGATGTGGCGAAAATTTTAGACTAATTTTTTGCTATTTTTAGCATCTTTCTCCAGTGAAATATAGTCCTCTATAACAGGAAAACTTAATCTGGCACAGTTTTGTTCTGATTGAATGGGGGGAACCGCTCGCTCTCTTTTAAATTGGTTTGTAACTGCAATATCTCGTTTGGTTGGCTTTTCAGCTATGCTAAAATCATCAAAAAAAGCGCCGAGTTCTTGAAGTTGTTTAAAGATCTCTTCTGAGTTCATTGCATTCTTTTGATTTTCAAACATTTTTAAAAGGGGGGGATTATCCAAAAAAGCAATAAATTCCTGAATGTCCTTTATGTTGCAAAGTTCTTTATAGGATGGCCAAACGTTAACCGCTTCTAATAAGCTAGAGCGTAGTGTACTGTTTCCAGATGAAGAGGTTAGCCAGCCATAATAGCCTATGAATTTAGGTGCGAGTTTTTCGATAACATAGGTTTTAATATTATCAATGGTAAATGTATCAGATGTTTTATTTGTGTTAATAAAAGACGTAAATTTTGCAAGCTCTTCACTTGCGATTTTTGCCCATGATTGAGGATCTTTTTTATTTTTTTCTATATAGGATGATAAAATGCCACAAATAATATCATTTGCTTGTTGAATACTGTTTTGATGCAAAAAAGGGTCTGTCAGCATTGAAATGATCACCATATTAAGGTAGCCATATCATAACGATATCAGGCTGAATTTCAAGCTCTTTATTTCCTACTTTTTTAAAATAATTATGGGAAAATGTGGTGAGTAAATGCAAATAAATTTAAGGTGATTAGATAATAATTTACCCATAATTGGGTGAATGCTAGGCTAAATTTTAGGGGGAGGAAAATGCAAGATAAAGATATTCCAACAGATGGTCCTCGTTGGCTTGAATGGGCTGCTGATATCCAAGCCATTGCACAAAATGGCCTGACGTTTGCGGTAAGTGAATTTGATAAAGAACGTTATCAAACCTTATTAAATATTTCAGCACAAATGATGAGCTCATTATCCCAATCTTCGATGCAACCTATACTAGATTTGTTTATGAGCCAATCTGGCTATGCCACGCCCAAAATTGATGTTCGTGGAGCAATATTTCAAGAACAAACCGTGTTACTGGTAAAAGAAAGCGCCGATCAAAAATGGACTTTACCAGGGGGATGGGCAGATATGAATTATTCGCCGGCATATTGTATGCAAAAGGAAGTCTTTGAAGAATCTGGCTATGAAGTTGCCGTTAGAAAATTGGTAGCGCTTTATGATAAGTGGAAGCATGAACATCCAAAACAATGGCCACATACTTATAAGTGTTTCTTTTTATGCGAAATTACTGGGGGCAGCGCAAGAACAAGTATTGAGACGAGTGATGTGCGTTTTTTCCCCATTGATAATCTGCCTGAACTTTCGTTACCGCGAGTGACTGAAAAGCAAATTCAACGATGTTACGCGCACTATTTAAACCCTACTTGGCCGACAGATTTTGATTGATTTTCTGGCTAAAAGATTGCACATTTCATTTGTTTCTATTTTAATAGCCCTCTTTTTAAAAGAATTAAGAAAATAAGATGCTTGCAACATTTTTAGCCAGAAGAAGACCAGGAGGCTCCATCGCGAGGAGCCCGGGTAAATTGCCGATAAAATACGAAGTAGCGAAATCTAATAAGGTGCAAAATCATGATATTGAAGGTTTAATGGTCTCTTTCAAAAAATTAATCATTGATGATAAAGAAAATGTCGCTGCTGCAGAATTAAAAACAAGAGTTAGTCAGCTTATATGTGCTAAAAATAAACAAAGATTCTTATCCATGGGCTCGTTTCATACGCATCAAAATGTAAGGCGTTTAGGCGAAAAGAAGCCTACCAGCATTTATGGTGGCAGGGGAGTTTTTGTTCAGAAAAGATTTTATTCTGAAATCCATGCCGCTCATTTAAATGAAAAGGGCCTTATTCGAGAAGAAATCTTAGACCAGCGACGCCTATTATTACAAAAGCACGGGTTACTTCAGGATGAAATGGACTATTTAGGGCGACAAGTCTATGCCAATTATCATTTGTATTCGACTGATCCGAATGAAACCATAGGGCTTATTAACCTCAATCGAATGCGGTATGGGAAAGCACCTTTTGATAAAAAAGGAAAAAAAGTTATCGTCATTCATCATTTCGATCAAACACATGAAGGGCCATGGGTCATTTTATCAGAAGCTTTTCATCAAATGTATGATACAGATTTGCATTCGAATATTACGCTGATAAAAGGTGTTAGACGTAATCGATTTAATCATGAACGAGCTGCTTATTGGAAATCTGAGGCTGACAGATTGGAATTGTGCAACTTCAAGAAAAAGCGCACAAACTCTTCCTAGCCAAATGCTAGTATGTACACAAAAAATGAGTTATTATGTTAAATTAATTGGACGTTTTATGATTTTTGATGATGGTCCCACATGATTTTTGCTTGGACCCAAAATCTAAGCTTCTATGAAGACTATATTAACTAAATAGTATACATTTCTCTTTATCAGGGTAGAGGATTCGGGGAGAAAGAGCGTGAAAAAGATTTTATATTTCTTTGTAGGTTGTATTATCGTCGGTTTTCTTATGTCAGCTATTTTTGGCTCGCTACCTGTATTCCCTTTTGTGGCAAAAGGGTTTCTCATGAGCGTATCTAATGATCGTTACGATGAAGCTTATAGTATGCTGTCTAAAGATTATCAACAACGAATGGATCTCCCCACGTTTAAAAACAATGTCTTGCAATCAGGTCTGAATCAATACAAAAGCGCTAAATGGGTTCAGGAAGTTACCTCTAGCGATCACAAGCACGGCTACTTACGAGGTGTCATTACCACAAAGTTAAATACCCCTATAGAGATTGAATTTGTTTTTGTTCAAGTTCAGGGTAAAAATTGGCTTGATAAAGGGTGGCGTATCAATGACATACGTACCCCGGGCATAAAACCCCATGGTGGTAGTGAAGCGCAGCATCAATAACCTTGTAGAAGAGATGACTGCTTGTTATTAAAAATACCATTTTAACAAGCAGTCATTCTCATCCTAAAAGAATTTAAATCGTTTTTTGGTTTTTTTCTGATCTTTCGTGCTTGCCGGTGTTTCAAAGGTGACAGGCGAAAAGTCAGTAGGCATATCAATTTCTTTCGTTTTAGCCTCATCAACTTGCGGTGAAGCAAAGGTTGCTTTAAAGCCAGCAAAAGCCTTTTCCATCCATTGCCCATATTTTTCAGATGTCAGTTTAGATAAGAAGCGGACAAAGGCTTGGAGCTTGTTTAATACTTTCTCAAAGGAAGAAAGCTTTTCAACGAGTCCCTCATAATAGAGGATCATGGTTTCATTCTGAGGCAAGCTTCTTAGATAAGAATGAAACTCCTCAGCGCGTTTTCTTTTTTCTGCATAAGAAACTTCTGTCACGGTATTCTCTGCCTATATCTCTAAAATGACTATAGTCTTTGCTCGGAGGGCCTTGCTGTGACTATATATACTGGTTGAGGCAATATTATATTAATTTCGTCCTAGGATCTTCCCACTGTCAGACAGGAATGCAGTAAAATAGGTATCAACGGTAGGTTGTATTTGGAAAGATAACAAACATGAAGAAGAATATTCTCCCAGATGAATTTGTTGTATTAGCAAAGAAAGTGCCGCAGCTTATTATTGATCTTAAGTATTGTGGTGATGACAATCTGATCGGTCGTCCATTAGAGGGATATGCAAGCAATGGATCAGCAGTTTTAACCATTGAGGCAGCAGAGTCTTTGCAGAAAATGCTCGCTTATCTAAAACAGCCTGCAGTCAAATCAACCTTAAAAATGACAGATCCAACATTGGTGATTTGGGATGCTTATCGGCCACAGATGGGATGTGAAGATTTTTGGCAATGGAGTCAGTCATCTTGTGAAAAGACTAAAAAAGATTATTACCCCAACATTGATAAAAAGGATTTTTTTAAATTAGGATATATTGCGCGAAAATCTAGCCATTCTCGCGGTAGTACAATTGATCTGAATATTGTCGACACCGTGGATGGTCGGGCATTAGAGATGGGAACACGTTTTGATTTTATGGATCCATTATCTCATCCTGATAATCGCGATGTTGCACCTCTGATTTATCAAAATAGACAATTTTTGAAAAAGTTCATGAATGACTTTAATTGGTTAGGAATTGATCAGGAATGGTGGCATTTTACCTTCACTTTGGAACCTTTTCCTGAAACCTACTTTAATTTTCCTGTCGTAAACTATGAAGAATAACCCGATGTTAATAAAAATAATAGAAGATAAGTTTACAAAGGCTTTTGCAAAGGCCTTTCCAGATGCCGCGCCTATTTCTGTAGAAGTGACTCGTTCTACAAATGCGCGATTCGGTCATTATCAATGTAACAGTGCAATGAAATTGACAAAAGCACTGGCACTTGCGCCACGAGAAATTGCGGCAAAAGTGCTGACGCAATTAGAAAATGATAAAGAAATAGAAAAATGTGAAATTGCGGGACCTGGCTTTATCAATATCACTTTGCCAAATCAGGTTATCTCCACATACTGCCAATCTATGTCTCAATCTCCAAAGTGCGGTATTAAAACTGAAAAATCACAAAAAATTATTATTGATTTTTCTTCCCCGAACACAGCTAAAGAAATGCATGTAGGGCATTTACGCTCAACTATCATAGGCGATTCGCTGGCACGTTTATTTGAATACCAGGGACACGAAGTGCTTAGATTGAATCATGTCGGCGATTGGGGAACCGCTTTTGGAATGCTGATTGCTTATATTAAGGAAGTTGAACCAGGATTGATAAACGGTAGCAAAAAAGCAGATTTATCTTTATTGGTAGAATATTATAAAAAAGCAAAAAAACGTTTTGATGAAGATGAACACTTTAAAAAACAATCCCAGCTAGAGGTAGTTTCGCTTCAAAGTGGAGACCAAGAAACGTTAAAAGTCTGGGATCTGATTTGTGATATTTCGCGTAAAGCGTATCAAGAAATCTATGATTTATTAGACATTCATCTGATTGAGCGGGGAGAATCTTTTTATAACCCTTATTTAGCTAATGTGATTTCCGATTTGGAAAGTAAGGATCTCATTACGCTCTCAGAAGGCGCAAAATGCTTATTTTTAGAGGGATTTGTTAACCGAGAAGGCGAGCCCTTGCCTTTTATGTTGCAAAAATCTGATGGCGGCTATAATTATGCAACTACGGATATGGCCTCTATTTTACACCGGATCGAAGAAGAAAAGGGCGAACGGTTAATTTATGTAACAGATGCAGGTCAAGCCACTCATTTTGCAATGCTATTTGCTGCTGCAAAATTAGCAGGTTATTTAGATCCACAAAAGGTTCGGTGCGATCACGTTCCTTTTGGATTAGTCCTTGGGCCTGATGGCAAGAAGTTTAAAACGCGCTCAGGTGAAACCGAACGTTTGATAGATTTATTGACCGCGGCCATTCAAAAAGCTGAAGAAATCTTGATTGAACGGACCAAAGAAAAAGAAGGTGGATTAAGCAAAGAAGAAATCCATTCGATTGCAAAAACGCTTGGTATTAACGCTGTAAAATATTCTGATCTGGTCTGCAATCGTACCCATGATTATATGTTTAGCTATGATCGCATGTTACGTTTTGAAGGAAATACAGCAGCATTTTTAATGTATGCTTATGTTCGTATCCATGGGATTAAACGCAAAGTTCAAGATCAAACCTTAAGTGCTATCAATTTACAACATCCTAGTGAAATTACATTAGGGTTACACTTATGCCAATTTGCTGAAATATTAGATTCCATAAATGATGATCTAATGCCAAATCGTTTGTGTGAATATTTATATGAATTGGCTGAAAAATTTAATGCTTTTTTCAGAGATTGTCGTGTCGAAGGTGTGGCTGAACAAAGTCAACGTTTAGCCTTGTGTGAGTTAACTGCAATGGTATTGAAAGAAGGGTTAACCATTTTAGGATTAAAGACAGTTACTAAAATGTAAATTTAAGCCCTAGCTGACATCAGCTAGGGCTCTAAGATTAGGAAATTGTTGAGCGTTGGGGATTGTTACGATAGGGGCGAGAGTTCTTTTGAGGAGTTTCGCTAGGCGATTCTTTCGCTTGTTCTCTCGTTTTGGGACGCGAAAATCGAACTGTTCGTGAAGGATTTTCTAATACTTCATTTCTGATCTCTGGCGTTATTCTATTACTAGGTTGAGCGGGAGGTGCATTAGATCTCTCTTCACCGAAGTCAACATCCTCAAAGTCTGGCATAGGTACGATCCATCCAAATAACCGACCAATCAGTCCAGGAGAATCATTTTTTTCTGCTGGAGCAGTTATTTGCTCTCCAGCTGTGTTTAGAGAAGCGGCTGGATTTGCTATAGCTGAGTTGGATTGCACTGCATCCCTTTGCCTTGTTGAAGCATCTCTTCGCTTAGGTCTTTGCGTTACACTTGCGATGACAGGTGCCGCCACAGTAGGGGCGGGATCGGTGTTTGCCAGCACTCTTTTTAGATGCGCAGGAAGCTGGTTCTTGGCCGGTGGTCGTGGTGGAATTTGATTATTTCCAGCATTATCGGCGGGGCTTGATGGTTTTTTCTTGAGATGGTCTGGAACTCGATTCTTAGCCGGCGGCTTAGGAGGAAGACTATGATCTTCGGTAACATTGGATCTTTCTCTTGCGCCTGTGTGGTTGGTAGAAACAGTAGTTTGAGATGGTGTTATTGCTGGTGATTTATTTCTTGAAAAATAAGAAAACACATTACGCCAAGAGGAAGTAGCAGCGTCAGGAGATTTTGTTCCTACTTGCGAGCTCTTGGGACGTTTTCGTCTTGTTTCATCGCCTGGTTGGGCATCGTTTCCTGTAGTAACATCACTAGCTGCTGGAGATTGAGTTGAACCAGTTAGTTTATTCTTTGTCCATTGCCAACCGTTGTAAAAACGGCTTTTAATGCTTTGAAAAGCAGATGAAGGTGCGTTGGCTACTGCACTAAGATTTGAGGTGTGTTCATAAACAGTAACTGCCGTTGCAGTGAGACGGTTATTGTGAGGTTCAAGAAAATTACCTAGCCAAGCGCCGGCGATAAACCCTAATGGGCCCGTAAATAAAGTACCAAAAGCTGCAAAGCCAAGTAACCATTGGTGATTATCAATCCAGTTATCGATCTTGTCCGGGAAAAGTGCGTAAGCGCCGCCGCCAATGACGAAAATCAATAAGTAAAATATGGTGGGGCCATAGAGCAATGCTAAGGCAAAGCTCATAGCGCTCCCAAGGATAAGGGCAAACTTCTTGGCCCTAGCATCTAATCGAGCCCATCTCGTTTCTAGGTTTGTTTTAATTGAGTTTGCCACGTTTGCAGCGGCAGCAGGCGTGACAGTTATAGGCGTTGTTGGTGTGGCTTGGGTTGGCGGCTTTGCTTTTGGAGCAAGCGCTTTTTTTACACCTGGTTTCATATTCTAACTCTTTCTCAGCTAATCAACTTTTTACTTTCTTTTGAAAGAGTTGATAGCATGATAAAAAGAGTGCTGCCACGGCAGTCAGATTATCGTAGTCATTTATCCGATAATCGGTAGTGGTAAATTTCAGATAAGTGACTGATCTATAAAGATTTATTCAGCAACCTAACCTTTATTGTGCGTGGAATAGCATTTAGATTACTTAGCGTATTATCATCAATTTGATGATTTAGATCAGTGATCACGTAACCAATATTTTCATTTGTTTTTAAAAATTGTCCTTCAATGTTGCATTCATGCTGTGCAAACAATCCATTGATTTTAGCAAGGATCCCCGGCACATTTTTATGAATATGGATAATACGTTGAGGGTAATTCATACTGGGTAAGTAAAGTTGGGGAAAATTAACACTCCCTAAAGATGCACCATCGGCCATATAAGCGTGAAGATTTTTGGAAACGTATTCTCCAATGCTTTGTTGTGCTTCTTCTGTGCTTCCCCCGATATGTGGAGTAATAAATGCATTCTCAAATTGTTGTAATGGTGTTTTAAATTCACTTTTTGAGTTGTGTGGTTCTTCTGGATAAACATCGATACCAACACCGGCAATTTTGCCAGAAGCCATTTCTTTGGTAAGCGCATCAAAGTCAACGACAAATCCGCGGCTAAGATTTAAAAAGATAACACCCGGTTTCATCATTGCGAAGGTATTTGCGTTGATAAGATGATGGTTTTCTTTTCGTCCGTCAACATGAACACTAACGACATCAGCGAGGTTAAGCAATTCTTCCAGTGAGTGGCAAGCTTTTGCGTTACCCATTGGCAATTTATCATCAATGTCATAAAATATGACACGCATACCCAATGCTTCAGCAATGATGGATAATTGTGTTCCAATGTTTCCATAACCAATAATCCCTAAGGTTTTTCCTCGAACCTCATGTGCTCCTTGACTGGATTTATTCCACTGCCCTTGAAATAATTTATTATTCATAGCGACCGCGCGGCGTACTAATAAAATAATTTCACCAATAGCCAGTTCGACTACACTGCGGGTATTGCTAAAAGGGGCATTAAAAGCAGCGATGCCTTTTTGTGAGCAATGATTGAGATCAATTTGATTAGTACCTATACAAAAAGCACCGATAGCTTCTAAGGTATGGCATTGATCTATCACATCTTTGGTAACTTCTGTTTTAGAGCGGATCCCCAGCACACTGACACCTTCAAGCTTTTTAATCAGCTCATCTTTAGTCAAGGCATGTTGAAGGTTTTCCACCTCATAGCCTTGATTTTTGAAATAGTGAGCGACAACAGGGTGAAGATTTTCTAATAAAAGGACCTTTTGATGGGTTGCTTTACTGATATAAGGAATTTCGCAAGTAAAGAACAAATCTTCCAATTCATTAACGACTATATCTGCTAGCTTAACAACGGATTCTCTGGTAACGTTTTCGGTAAAAGCGACAAAAGTGTTGGCAATTCCCGCTTCCTTTACTTCATAATCTGTATAACCATCACCAATAATTAAAATATCGCCTTGCAATTGTAACTGATACGCGGCTTTCACTTTGCCTTGATCTTGCGCCAAAGGGTTGTGTTCATCATAGCCTAAGACATTCCCCTCAAAATCATAAAGGAAACGATTGGCAAAAATATGATCTCGTCTTAAGCCAAAAGCTTGAACAATAGGCCAAATTAATTCTATAAACCCACCGCTTAAAATATAAATTGAATCAGCATTTTTCTTAAAAAAGTCTATATTTCTAGCGAAAGAGGGAGTGATTTTTTGCTTAAGCGTTTCTATCGCTTGTTCAATATGTGCTGATGTTAGATTTAAAAGTGGAATGCGTTCGCGTAAGCTTTCTCCAAAAGAGTACTGTCCTTTCATTGCAAGTTCGGTAATTTCATGGATAGCAGCCATCCGTGAATTTTTTTCTGGGTGATTGGTTAAACCTATTTCAGCAAGGATTTCCAGCATTTCAACTTGAATGAAGGTACTGTCAAAATCGAAAAGATAGCATTTGTTCTGCATAGTCGTCCCTACCATTTAGCGCTTGGGTTAAGTGCTTTTCCGCCAACATAAAACCATTTATCACCAATTTTATGAAATTCACTTTTTTCACAGATAGATTGTTTGGTACCCTTAAAAGAATAACGTGCCTCAAAACTGACAAAACCGAGTTTGGGACCTTTGATTTTGTGATTAATCACCGTCAGTCCTTCCCATTGCACATCTTGCAGCCATTGTGAGGTGTCTTCGATGTCAAAATCTTTCGCTGGTTGTCCTTGCATCGTCGCAACAATATAGGAAAGATCACCTACTGCATAAGCACTATAACGAGAACGCATCAACAATTCTGGGGTTGATGGGATTTGTTCACCAATAATGAATTTTTTACAACAATGTTCGTAGGATTGCTGGCTACCGCAAGGGCAAAAAGTTTCTGTCATGCTGCTGGTTCTTTATGCTCAATTTTTGTAATGAAGCTGTCTAATGTCTGCCAATATTGATTTTGCGCTACTTGGAGGAGGTTATTATGATGACCTCCCTTTACCCAATAAGCCTGCTTAGGCTCTTTGGCTGCGGCGAAAATCTTTTTTCCATGCCAAGGAGGGATAACATTATCATTGTTGCCATGAATGACCAAGAGGGGAACCGTGATTTTCGAGATACGTTTTAAGTTGGGAAATTTATCAAAAGGCAAAAGTGGGATCACCGTTTTGACACGAAAGGCAGAGACAAAAGGACTTTCCAAAATAAGGGCGCCGATAGGCACTTGTGTGGCAAGATAAGTACTAGGACCTGAGCCAACAGAACGACCATAAACAATAATATTCTGTCCGGAAATGCCTAGTGTTTTTGTAAGATAATAATAAGCGCTTTCAATGTCTTCATAGGTATTTTCCTCTGAAGCTTTACCTTTGCTTGTGCCGTATCCTTGATAGTCATAGGCAAAAATCGAAAAACCATGCTGCTGATAGAGTTTTAATAAAGGCAATAAAGTACCCAAATCTTCGGCATTTCCATGACTATATAAAATAGTAAATTTTGCTTGAGGATTGATAAGATAAATGGCGGATATTTTCCCTTCTTTTTTTAACAAAGGAATTTTAAAAACTGGAGGGGCATTCTGATAAGACGGATAAGGTGGTTGAAACAAGACACTATCGGATAAAAAGAAAAAACCAATGGCCGTTAAAAAATAAAAAGCAACAATCCATTGCAAATATGAAAATAACGTATATACAAAAGCAGAGTGCTGCATTTTTTATCTTACCTAGATGAATGTTTTATTTTGTCATTGTCGCTATTGTGGCGCAATCCTTGGAAGCTCCTTATATAGTTAAGACTGCTCTAAGGAAGTGGAGCTCATATTTAATCAAAACATTATGGGTTAGTTTGATAAACCACTGGTGTTCTTTTTGTTAAAAAATTGAGTAAAGCGCATTGTAATAAAGGAAAACAAATCCATATTGATTTGTCCGTGAGGAGAGGCAGGATTGGGATCTTCATCAGGCGTTGTTGTGGAAGAACCTGCATGTTCATTTTTTGCAGGAGGTGAGGGTTCTTTCTCTGTTGATTCTTTCTTGTTATCAAGCACTTTGTTCTTTAGTTTGAATTTTAATTTCAGTTTTTCAGATGTTTTTAAAGGCGGTTTACTGGGATCAGAAATATTTTCCCCATCATGACTAAAAAGCCCCTGCCTATTCCAAGGCAAGCTTCGGTAAGGGCCTTCAGTAAATGAAATGAAGGGAAATTTGATAATTTCAAAATATGGTGAATAATCAAAATCGCGAGGAGTAATTAATCTAGGATTTCTAACAAATAATTCTAAACCTGATTCTTCATGTTGTTTAACTACCGGTAAAATAGGAAAATCAATAGAAGAAAAAGCTTCAGCTATCATCGTTGAACAAACGGTTCGTGTTTGTTCGCCAACATGAAATTCAAATAAACTAGAGCGCCAGCGAGAAGGCATAAAAGACCAGGGGATGAGAAAACGGGCTAAATCAAACAACTGACGGAAATTATAATCTGTGCCTAACCGTTGGATCCCAAAAGCGAGTACCTGTTGTGCATCTTTGCGAGAGAGCCCTCTAGGTCTACAGATCCGAATATGGTCCATTTTATAATTGTCTAATGGACTTACAATCGTTCCTTTGCCTAGGTATCCTTCGATGACGAGTTGGACATCAGGATCGCCTTGAAAATGCTGAGACAGTTTTTCACGAAGGTGAACATCATCAATATCATGCAAACGGCCAATATAAAGACAAGCGTGCGACCAGGAGCTTTGTGTGATCTGTTTAATGACTTCACTGATGCGACTTCGACCTTCAATTAAAAGCACATCACAAGGACGTAGCTCATACCGGATCCGTTCATAGTCACATAGAGGAAAGTCGGTGTTGGGTCTTTCAACAGTGATCCAATCAATGAATGATTTAACAATTTTTTGGTACATTGTTAGAATTAACCCTATTTTATACCCTAAGTATCCATCACGCTTCTTTTTACGTACGAACGGTATATCTTGTAGCCTATATCTACCAATAAGTGTAGATGAAAAGGCTTTATTTTGCTTAACGCCCTAACAGTCCCTTACTCTCATTATATCCAGAAGATGATTTTTGTTAAACTGCAAACTAACTTTTGACCCAAGAAAAGATGACATTTAGTCTTTTTCTACATACAAAAGGAGGCGATCCGACCGTCTAGGGCCGGATGAAAGGATAAAGAGGGGATTTTATTTTTTGTAGATTAACGACGCTTTTGCCGATTAATCGTCGAGCTTTGTGGCAAAATGATGTTTTGGGGGTGGCTTGTCGAGGGTGAAACGACTCTTTTCAAAGGATGAATGGCATGGTATTCATCAGACGATTTTTTGGGGAGGACGGAACAAGATTTACTGCGCCACAGCACGTGACGTTGCTGTCGAGCGAGATCCTTTGAAAGCTCTTCAGGTGATATATGGCAGGGAACTTTTTCACCATAAGCGTCAAGTTCTTTAATCGAGTTTTGTCTTTTATAAAAGGCTATCAGATTTGGGCGCATTTCAAGCAGCTTTTCTCTGTTAAGCACAAAAGGAAATGAGGCTAAAGCATTTAGTGCAGTGATAGAGAAGTTTAAATCTGTGCTTTTGGCAATCAAATAAGCCTCTGCAAACAAGTTTCGATATAATCTTTCTGCAGGTTCATTTATCGTGTTAATAAGATTGCTCTTTGCCAATTTAATGGCCAATAACCAGCTGTGAAGTGCGTCTTGATTATCGCCGGAATTTAAATCCTCAACATAGTCGATGAGGAGATCGTTATCACTGAGCACAACCTGTTCAATCAGTAATGCTTTAATTTGTCCTGGGACCTCTGCTATCGCTTCTGCTTGAGAAAAGGAGGGTTGTGCGCAGGTAAGCTCTGGCCCAATTTTGGTTATCAAATCTTTAATTTTCTTTTTTTCACCAACAGTTAATTGACGACTCATATTGTGTCCTCCATGAGTTGAGGTAAGGAGTGATCTGATTCATTGCCGGGTAAAGGAGGTAATTCCACTTTTTCAATTTGGTTAAAGCGTTTGGTAATTTTTTGCGCAGAAGTATGCACTTGTTCAGCATCAGCGTGGGCTTGCTGAATATGACGAGAGAGATTATCCATACGTTTTTCAAATCGAGAAAAATCCTGGGCCAAAAGTCGTAAGTGTTCTTGGATGACATGCACTTGTTGACGGGTGGCAGAATCTTTAAGTACAGCGCATGCTGTTGTCAATATCGCCATCATTGTAGAAGGAGATGCCATCCATACACGTGATTGCATCGCATATTCCACAAGATCGGGATGGTGGGCATGAATTTCAGCAAAAATAGCTTCTGCAGGAATAAACATTAAAGCGCCATCACCTGTTTCACCGGCGATGATATATTTTTGGCTAATGTCCTGGATATGTTTTCGAATGTCTACCTTAAATTGTTGTTTGGCGGTGAGCCTTGCATTCTCTGTTTTCTCATTATCGGCATATCTTTTATAGTTCTCTAAAGGAAATTTTGCATCGATAGCTATTTTACCTGTAGGTTCAGGTAAGAGTAATAGACAATCAACTCTTGCCCCATTGGAGAGCGTATGCTGTAACTGGTAGCTGTTAGTTGGCAATAGGTTTTGCAGCAAGGTATTAAGCTGAACCTCGCCAAAAGCACCTCGCGAACGCTTATCAGAGAGGATTTCCTGCAAACTGACTACGTTTTGAGATAAATCGGTGATTTTCTTTTGCGCATCATCAATAATAGCAAGTCGCTGAATGATATTAGTAAAAGTTTCATTCGTTTTTTCAAACCCTTTAGCGAGTTTTATCTCTACAGATTCACTGATTTTGATTAAATGATGCTGGGTAGATTCATTTAATTTATCAAATTGCTGTGACAAACTAGTCGTAGTGCGTAATAAAACGTTATTAATTTGTCTGTCAATTTCAGCAAAATTCTCGCGTAAACTACCTTGCAAGGCTAGTATCGATTGCTGGTGTTGCTCCGCTGTTGCTTGAGAGAAATGCCTTAAGGCCTCATTGGTGAGTTGTTGGTTTTTAAGCACTGTATCAAAAAGCTTTTCTTTATGCGTTTCTTGTTCTGCTTTAAGCATTGCTAAAAAGCGACGCAGCATTTTATGAGAGAAAACATGTAGTCCAAGCAGGGTGAGAAATAAGAAGCAAGTTGCGATTAGCGAAATGGTTTCAGTCAGCATTTGCTACCATCTTTTCAAAAAATGAAAATATGGTAGCAATAATAAGCAGCAAAAGCGATGTTAGTTTCGAGATTATTTTTGAAACTAACCAAAGCATAAGTAGGCGTTACATTTCCGGTTTAGTTACCGCATCGGCCGCAGAATTTTGTGCTACACGGCTAGCCAATTCCCCAGCTAATTTTCCTGAAGCATGCGAAATGATTTTCTCGAAGCCACCTAAGGTAGGTAAAGCGGCATTTAAGACCTGGGTAACCACTTCTGTTGCAACAGGACCAATTGCGCCGTTAAAAGCGGTGCGCCAGTAGGGTTGATATTCCGCATACTGATGTTGCGCAGGAGCAATGGTATCAACTAAGTCTTCACAGTAGGGTTTTAGGACAAAGTTGTAAGTAGTTGTGCTAATTGTTGTATCTGCACAATTAGGAAGAATTTGATCTTTCAATTCACTTAGCGTGCGGGCAAAATTTCCTAATAAAGAAGAATTGTGATTTGGATCGCTCATAAATGTTCACATCATGTTTAACTAATCTTGAGCGGATCCTAAATTAGTTTGTTAAGTAAGTAAAATTGTGGCATAGCTTTGACGATAAAATGGCGAGGACAAAGGATAAACAGTCATTTTTCAGGAAAAAGCTTTAATTTAAAAGGGTTTGTCCATTTTCTCCATCTTTTTCAATAAGCTTTTTCAGCTGTTTTAAAGCCTCGGTTTGGAGTTGACGAACTCGCTCTCGTGTTAAACCAATTTCTATCCCGGTTTGATCTAATGTCGCAACATCATGTCCTTGAAGGCCATAGCGTCTGATCACCACTTCACGGTGTTTAGGGGATAATCGTTTTAACCATCTTTCCATGTTTTCTTGCAAGTCCATTTTGGCAAATTTATGTAAAGGATCAAAATCCTGGTTATCATGCAGCGTGTCGATAAGTGGTCTATCGATAAGCTCTGAAATAGGTGAATCCATGGAAATAGTTTTTTCATTCAATGACAACATTTGCTCAATTTCATCGGGCGAACGTTGCATAGCTTTTGCAATATCGCTTGGTCTGGGTTCATGATCCAATTTTTTGGTTAATTCTCGCCCTTTTCGCAGACAGGCATTCATTTGTTTCACAACATGAACTGGCACGCGCACTGTACGTGATTGATTCATAATGGCACGTTCAATGGTTTGTTGGATCCACCATGCGCCATAGGTTGAAAAGCGGAATCCTTTTTCAGGATCAAATTTTTCAACGGCTCGCATCAATCCAATATTACCTTCTTCAATTAAATCAAGGATCGGGATCCCACTTTTAATGTAACGCTTGGCTATCTTAACAACCAGGCGAAGATTAGATTTAATCATCTTATGGCGTGCTTCATTGTCGCCTTGTTGAATACGTCTGGCATAATGAATTTCTTCATCTTTTGACAATAATGGAGAGGTACGTATTTCTTTATAATATTGCTCGATGAGATCAAAAGGCTCACCATAATTATCTTTTTCGCTACTATCAGCAAATGCCGATTGCTTAGAAATAAGATCATAACGCTCAGGAATAGATTCATCATACTCTGATGACTCATTGGAAGCAGAGGATGCATTAAAATTCTTTTTTACACCATAATTCCACTTATCATACATAAGTGATGACCTCAGATACATCGATTTGAACAAGAAATACTTTTTAATGAACATTCCTTGTGCATCATTGACTTTGTCGGCATGTGTATACTTATACTTTAATGAGATCTCATTGATAACGTTCTTATGGACATAATGGATTGTGTTGTGATGTAAAGACGCACTCCTCAGATCTCCAGTACAGAGTAGCGTTGGTGACGGGTTAGAAAATGAATGTAAACAGAATAATTTCTATATTAAAGAATGGTTCAAAACTGACCAGCGCTGTGGTTTTTCTCATTTTAAGTTCAATTATTTCCGCACAGGCGGCAGAATTTAATGAAAAAGAAAAAACATTACAACTTGTTTTGCAGCGGGGTTATTTGATATGCGGTGTGAGCCAGGGATTACCGGGTTTTTCAACAGTTGATGATAAGGGGGCTTGGCAAGGGATAGATGTCGATTTTTGTCGCGCAGTTGCTGCCGCCGTTTTGGGAGATGCCACTAAAGTAAAATATGTTCCCTTGTCAGCTGAAGAAAGATTCACTGCGCTACAATCCGGAGAAATTGATTTATTAGCAAGAAATACTACATGGACTTTTGAGCGTGATAACACATTAGGGTTAAATTTTATTGGTATTCTTTATTATGATCATCAAGGATTAATGGTACATAAATCAAGTGGTATCAAATCACTTAAAGAGTTAAATGGTGCCATTATTTGCACAAATCGTGGTACAACTACAGAATTGAATATTGCAGATTTTTTTCAGGCGCATCACTTAAAATACGAGATTATTACCTTCGCTAAAACCGATGAAACTCTTGCTGCATATGAAACAGGGCGTTGTGATGTTTATTCAACCGACGCTTCAGGCTTGGCGGCGCAACGTTTAAAACTAGCTAATAAAGATGAACATCTCATACTGCCTGATGAAGTTTCTAAGGAACCCTTGGGACCTTTTGTCCGACAAAATGATCAGCAATGGGAAAATATTACAAAATGGACATTGTTTGCAATAATAAATGCTGAAGAAATGAAGATAAATAGCCAAAATGTTAATGATAAATTAAAAGAAGATGACATCGCTATTCAGAAGTTTCTTGGTAAAGAAGGGAATTATGGTGAGGAAATAGGTTTAAAGAAGGATTGGATATATCAAATTATTCGGCAAGTGGGAAATTATAACGAGATATTCGAGCGAAACTTGGGTAAAGCTTCTCCTTTACAAATTGATAGAGGAATAAATGCTTTATGGAATCAAGGTGGGATCCTTTATGCGCCGCCTTTTCGCTAACCTCTGGTTTAATCAAAAATTTCGCCTTATCCTAGTACAACTGATTTTGCTAGGACTGGTTGTTTTTGCTGGATATTTTATTTGGCAAAACCTGCAAGATAACTTAAAACAACGTGGTATTGCTGCAGGATTTGATTTTTGGCATGAAACAGCAGGTTTTGGCATTATCATGCACCTCATCGATTATTCGCAAAACAGTACTTATGGGCGTGCTTTTTTGGTGGGGTTGCTCAACACCTTGTTAGTATCGGGCTTAGGGATATTCTTCGCCACTTTAATAGGATTTATTGTGGGAGTGGCAAGATTATCTTCAAATTGGCTCATCGCAAAATGTGCAATATGCTATATAGAGTCCATTCGTAATATTCCGCTATTGTTGCAAATATTTTTCTGGTATTTTGTGGTTTTACGTGCTGCGCCTTTACCACGAGATAGTATTATATTAGCCGATGCTATTTTTATTAATAAGCGGGGAATATACCTACCAGCACCAATTAGCAATAGCATGACACTATGGTTTGGCTTGTGTGCATTAATGTGTGTGCTATTGGGGATCATTTTTTTTCTAAAAGGGAAACGATATTGCCTTCAGCAGGGGGTAAAATGTTCGTGGCATATTTGGGCGGGAACATTATTCTGTTTTTTAACAGTAGTTTTTACTCTCATTTTGACGAAAACCCTTTCTTGGTCATTTCCCAGTCTTCAAGGATTAAATTTTCAAGGAGGAATGACTATCTTACCTGAATTCCTTGGGTTATTGATTGCACTAGCGACCTATACAGCAGCTTTTATTGCTGAAATAGTTCGTATGGGCATTTTATCTGTTCCTAAAGGACAAAATGAAGCAGCATTAGCTTTAGGTTTTACGAAACGACAATCCTTACGGTTGATTTTGATCCCACAGGCGTTGCGAGTTATTTTACCTCCATTGACAAATCAATATTTAAATTTAACTAAAAATTCTTCTTTGGCAGCGGCTATTGCCTATCCTGATCTCGTTTCTGTATTTGCTGGCACCGTTTTAAATCAAACCGGTCAGGCGGTAGAAATTATTGCTATCACTATGGGTGTTTACTTATTTATTAGCCTCACTATTTCACTTTTAATGTTGTTATATGAAAAGAAAACACAATGGGGTAAACGTTGAAAAAAATAGTGATGCTGAGAAAGCACATTTTTTCTTCAATACCAGCAACGGTATTTTTATTGTTGATAGGCTTTGTCCTGCTGTGGGGGCTACCCTTGGCGATTGAATGGGGAGTAATAAAGGCTACATGGACGGGGACGTCAACGAAGGATTGCCATACAGGAGGAGCCTGTTGGGCAATGATCCATGCAAGATGGGATCAATTCATGTATGGTTTTTATCCTAGCGACGAGCGATGGCGAGTAGATGCAGCATTAGGGCTATTAGGTGTGGCTATGATTGCCTGTGGTATCTTACGTTATCGATTATATATCAAAGTGCTTATGATGATAGGTGTGATGCTTTTTGTCGTTTTTCTCTTATATGGCGGAGCAGGGTTATCTATTGTGGCTACCAATAAATGGGGTGGCTTATTTTTGACGATAATCTTGTCATTTGGAGCCATTGCTTGTGCTTTGCCGATTGCGTTGATGTTAGCATTAGGCAGAAATTCTTCTTTAATGATTATCAAGGGGCTTTGTATTTCTGCCATAGAGCTTATTCGAGGGGTCCCTCTTATTTCAATATTATTTATGGCATCGGTAATGTTACCTTTATTTTTTCCACAAGAAATTGTGATTGATAAATTATTACGAGCTTTTATAGCGATTACTTTATTTCAAGCAGCCTATTTAGCAGAGGTTGCCCGCGGTGGATTAAATAGTTTGCCTGTCGGGCAGCAAGAAGCTGCTTATGCTTTAGGGATGGGATATTGGCAGACCATGATTTTAGTGATTTTGCCTCAAGCATTACGAGTTGTGATCCCTGGTATGGTAAACAGTTTTATTGCCTTATTTAAAGATACAACATTAGTATTGATGATAGGATTGTTCGATTTTTTAGGGATCGTGCAAAGTGCAACGACCGATCCACGCTGGTTGGGCACAGCATTAGAAGGATATATTTTTTGCGCTTTTGTCTATTGGTTGTTTTGTTTTAGTATGTCTATGTATAGTAAATACTTAGAACATAAATTAAAAGTGAAATCATTTTGATGCAAGAAAAAAATCCCTCAGCACTCGTTGAATTAGTTCAAGTTTCAAAATGGTATGGAAAATTTCATGCCTTAAAGCATATTAATTTGACAGTGTATCGAGGGCAGAAAATAGTGATTTGTGGACCTTCTGGTTCAGGAAAATCGACCTTAATACGGTGTATTAATGGGTTAGAAAAGCATGAAGAGGGTATTATTTCTGTTAATGGAATTGTGTTAGCTGATAATGTAAAAGATTTAGCCGCTATTCGTCAAACGGTGGGAATGGTATTTCAGCAATTCAACTTATTTGCTCATCTTACTATTCTAGAAAATCTTATTTTAGCTCCCATGTGGGTTTCTCATATTTCTAAAAGCGAAGCAATTGAGCGAGCGATGCATTATTTACGTGCAGTGAAAATTGTTGAACAAGCTAATAAATATCCTGCTCAACTTTCTGGCGGACAGCAGCAACGCGCGGCCATCGCGCGAAGCTTATGTATGCACCCTAGTATTATGTTATTTGATGAACCTACTAGTGCGCTTGATCCCGAAATGATCAAAGAAGTATTAGATGTCATGATAGGCCTTGCTGAGCAAGGCATGACGATGATTTGCGTGACACACGAGATGGAGTTTGCGAGAAGGATTGCAGATGAAGTTATTTTTATGGAAGCAGGCGAGATCATTGAAACAGGGGATCCTGATACATTTTTTTCACATCCCAAAGAAAATCGGACAAAGCAATTTCTCAGTCAGATTTTAAATCGAGTGCATTCTTAAAAAATGCACAACAGCAGAAAATGGTTGTTAAAATGCTAAGAGTCCTCTCT
Source organism: Gammaproteobacteria bacterium 39-13 (assembly GCA_001898235.1). Lineage (GTDB taxonomy): Bacteria > Pseudomonadota > Gammaproteobacteria > Berkiellales > Berkiellaceae > Berkiella. Next base: position 9,334 of record MKTN01000071.1, on the reverse strand, counting down.
CATAGATTCAAAATTGACTTTGATAGAGAGAGGAAATGAAAGTGCAAAAAATTATCCATATCTATTAGCTTTTTTTCCATTTTTTGTTTTTCAAATCTTTCCATAGAAAAATGCCGTTTCTCCAGCATCGTTCACTTCTTTGCCCCTCTATACTTATCAAAGCGCAAGCTGAGGGGTAGGTGAAAAGGGATCTGCTTTTAGCCAGCAAGCTGTGAGGGTGTGTAGACTTTATTCTTGCAGATGCTTCGGGCGATAAGCTCTTACTATGTTAATACTTCGGCGTGACAAGCCTTCCTGCATTTTACTTATTTAGCATTGAAGCTAAAGAATTCAAAAATACATAGTCTCATATTGAAATGTTGTTTAGACTAACTCTGCAAATTGCATCTTCATTAGTGAAGACGGATAACTGGTAGGCTTAGAAGTTTAGAGGTGTCACAATGAAATCAAATCCAACCAACTATCGTTCTTTTCCCTGGTGGTATTCATGGGTTAAATGGATGTTACCGCTGACACTTGCCATATCGACTGGTGCTGTTGTTGGCTTTACAATCACGGGCGCTATAGCCAGTTATGAAATGTTTCAATGGGCGCCACTATTGTTTGCTTCTTTGCAAGGCCCAGCAGCAGTTGCTTTTTTAACACTTGCTATCACGTCCGTGTCTTCAATTGTAGGAATTGTTAGTTCGTTTTTTGTGAGAGCAGGCTTATTTCATCTGACTGAAAATATTGCAACACAAAATTTAGAGTATGCAAATAGGTTACAGGATCTCCTTAGTGAAAAAGATGTTTCATTTGCTGAAGAGCGTGAAGAAATGCAAAAAGCACTTTCCACGGAAAATAAACAAAGAGAAAAAGTAATGCAAGATTACTATTTGCTAAGAGGACGTTTAGCTGTTGCCCCTCTCGATCAAGGTGAAAAAAGAAAGAAGATCAGCCCTAAAGAAATAATTGAAGAAGAGGCTAGTGAGGCAGAGGACTTGGGTGAAGAAACACCAAAAAGACAAAAAAAAGTGTTACGAAAATAGATCTCTTCATCAATTGATGAGCGAAGGCTTAAAGTATATTAAAAAATATGATGCCGCCTTATAGCCTAATTCATAAAAATACATTTAATTATCTGCAAAATAGGTTGTTTTAGCTAGTGAGATCATTTCATTCCATGGTAGAATTTTCAGCGATTAAATAACTCATATTTAGTTAATTAACAAATAGAGGTTCTCCATGACTGAATTGTTTACTGGAATGACAATGGATTCTCGTTTTTCTGGTGCGTTATTACAAAAGCGTCATCAAACGGTGCCGGTAAAAATCGGGAATGTCACTATTGGTGGTGGGGCGCCAATTGTTGTTCAATCAATGACAAACACAGATACGGCTGATGTAGAGGCAACTGCACAACAATGCTATGAGTTATGGCGTGCGGGATCTGAGCTTGTTCGCATTACAGTAAATAACAAAGATGCTGCAAAAGCTGTTCCTTACATCTATGAGAAACTCATCAAGATGGGATGGAATGAGCCCTTATTGATTGGTGATTTTCATTACATAGGCCATCAGTTATTGACCCAATTTCCTGATTGCGCGAAAACATTAGCAAAATATCGAATTAACCCAGGTAACGTCGGATTTGGCGACAAGCATGATGTGAATTTCAGTACCATGATTGAAGTGGCTTTACTGCATAATAAGCCGGTTCGTATTGGTGTAAATTGGGGAAGCTTGGATCAAGATCTTGTCGTAAGATTGATGGATGAAAATGCCAAGTTAGCTCAGCCTAAAGATGTTGCTGAGGTAACCAGAGAAGCTCTCGTAATTTCTGCTATTGCAAGTGCGCAACAAGCTGAAAAATTGGGAATGGGTAAAGATAAAATTGTATTGGCATGTAAAGTAAGCAAAGTGCAAGACTTGGTATCGCTTTATATCGAACTTGCTCGCCGATGTAACTATGCACTGCACTTAGGACTCACGGAAGCAGGGATGGATAGTAAGGGCATTATTGCTACAGCCGCTTCCTTTGCCATTCTTTTACAGCAAGGGATTGGTGATACTATTCGTGCATCATTGACACCTGAGCCAGGTGGCGACCGTACCAAAGAAGTGCAAGTATGCCAAGAGATTTTGCAATCTATGGAGTTACGTGCTTTCACGCCGATGGTAACTGCATGTCCAGGATGTGGACGTACGACGAGTACTGTATTTCAAGAATTAGCGCAAAAAATCCAACACCATGTGCGTGATAATATGCCAATTTGGAGAGATAAATATCAGGGAGTTGAAAATTTAAAGCTAGCCGTTATGGGGTGTGTTGTGAATGGACCTGGTGAAAGTAAGCACGCCGATATTGGCATTAGTTTGCCAGGAACGGGAGAAACGCCTGCAGCTCCAGTTTTTATGGATGGAAAGAAATACAAAATTTTAAGAGGCGAAAATATTGCAGCAGAATTCATTGATATCATCGAAGAATATATTGAGAAGAAATACGCCGTTCACGCCTAAAAATAAAACCTCTTTTCGCACTTACGCTAACAATCCGTCATGGGTTGTTAGCTTCTATTCTTAATTAAGAAATGATAGTATGCCAATTTACTAATTTTGGTCTTTGTGCTTTGATAAAGCGGGAGCAATGATGATAGGTCCGTATCGTAACGGGAAAGACGAAGAGAAGAATAATGACAATAGCCATAATGATAGCGCTTTAAGTGCTTCATTAACAAAAGAAGAACTCGAAATAAATAGTTATTTGACAAAAATAATGCTAGAAGGCCCCGGGGTAGAAGTTGATCCACTGCAAAAACAGGATCCAATCCCAGAAGATGCAGCGTTGGGGGCCCAAAAATTAAATAAAATTCTTGCTTTGAATAATCTGAAATTTGCTTCTACTTTCTTGCCCATCCCTGAAGTTTTGCTGCAAGAATTAGATCTGCATTATGATAAATTTGCTAGGGATTTTAGGAAAACAGCCGTTAAGTTCCAATCAAAAAGTGTGCTTCCTGTGATGCAGGCATTTTTAGGTTTGGAGCCCAAAGAACGGGAAAATTTAAAAAAATATCTAGAAAACGCTTTCAAGGCAGCAGGAGCCTCTTTAGCGATAAAAATTGAAGTACTGGTGCAAGTGTTTAATGCAGCCAGTGAAAATTTTGCCTTAATTCTTCACCCTCAAGTCTGTGAAGAGCCCGAAGGAGGGAAAGAAGAAATTATCTACTCGCCTAGGGTAACAATGGCTTTTGATAAAAAACGAAATTCAATGGATGTCGTTCTTTTGTCCTCTGCGGGATTGCTTGAGCCCAAGGAGTCTATGCCAGAATTGCAGCCCACTTCACCAGGTAAATTTCGTTGCCGGTAACCTAACCTTTTCGCTTTTTTTAAAAGAAGCTAACAGCTCGTCGGTGTTAGCTTTTTTTTTGGCTTTTGCAGTGTTAGGCTTCCATTTTACTAACAAAATAACATAAGTGAGTTAGCTATGTTAAAAAGTATTTTTAAAACCGATGAGCAGAGAATTGCAGATCTTAGCGAAGAAGAGCAAATAGAAGAAGCAATGCGGCGCTCTCTGGCAGAGCAAGAACAGCAAGAGCCGCAAAGATCTATAGAAGAATTAGAAATAGCAAATCGTTTTATGGAAAGGGCAGAAAAGGTAGAAAAAAAAGAAAAAAGACCGCATATTGTAGAGGATGACAGTGAGGTCGATCAAAATACAGCTGAAGATGAAGAAGAAGACGACGCATTTCAAAAAGCCATCGCGTTATCTAAAGCAGAAGAAGAAAAACGACAACAAAAACAATCGCCGGTGAGAAAAAAGCGGGTCCAAGCGCGAGATAAAAAAAATCAGGGTGAAGATGCTGATCTAAGAAAGGCAATTGCTTTATCTAAAAAGGAAGCATTGCGGCAAGAAAAACAACAAAAAATAACGAAAGAAAAACCAGTAGAAGAAAAATCTTTGACTACTCATACTGATCATACTGAAGATGAGATAGCAAAAGCAATTGCTCTATCTTTGGAGGCACAGACTGAAGTCACCGAAAATAATGTGCCTGCATCTTTGCTTAAGGCACGGCAAATAGCATTTGATAATTTAGCACTTATTTGCAATTTTTTGAGCGTGAATGAAAGCACCTTTGATAATTTGAAAAAAGAATATCTAAACGTCGCTAAAGATTCGCCAATTAATACTAGCCAGTTTGAAAAAACAGATATGGCTAAATTTGCTGAAGCATTTTTAAATTTAGAGGAAGAACAAAAGGAACTTGTTAAAGAAAATTTAAAACAACAGCTTGCTGATGTCGGTGAATCATTGAATAATCAGGTTGGTGTTTTAAATAGCTTGATTGTAGCAAGTACGAAAGGGTTTAGCGATTTCCTAAAACCGATTAAGAAAAAAATGGACAATGCTCTAGAGCAAGCTATTCAAACTTCTTTGAAGGATGCTAGTGCGTTACAAAAAGAAAAAGAAGAGAGCACGACAATTACTTCAAACCAGACAGAGGATCCGTCTCCAGTTCCAACAGGCTCAATCATTGTGCCGCAAGTACCTAGTCAAGATAGTGCCTCAACTGATATAAATGTGCTAAAGCTGCGCCAAGCACTAGCTTGGAGCAGTGTGAGAGGTGACGAAGCTCAGCAACCTTATCTTGATTTGTTGGCAAAATTTGCTGTTGAAGAGCGTTTTATTATTTTGCAAAAATATTTACGTTCTACCCCGCAATGTAGTTTACCTGGTTTTAGCGCGCACTTGCGATTGCAAGAGAGTCAACCCAAGCCTGTGACTTTCGCATTTAACGAAATCAAAGCGACAACCACCTCAACGCAAAAAGAAGAAGGAGCAAAGTCTAAGCCTGAGGAAAAAGCCCAGACAAGCCCTAAAAACCTAATTTTATAGGAAATAAATAAATGCTAATGGTTTTTGGCGTAAGCAATACGTAACCCTTGGAGAACGAGATCAGGGACGATTGCATCAAATAAATTATCTTCTTCAAATAAATGAGAAAAACCTCCCGTACCTATAATGGTAGGGGGGGCATTCTCAAACATTTCCTTTGTGATAGCACTGATAATTTCTCGCATTGCGCCTCGTTGACCATAATAGAGGCCAGATTGGATATTAGCAGCAGTAGATTGGCCTAAAGCGGCAATGGGTTTTAAGATCCTAACGGGGGGAAGATTAGCTGTTTTTTCGTTCAAGGCGCGCATTTGCATTTGTAGACCTGGAATAATTGCGCCACCCAAAAATGCGCCACTTGAGGATATTACTTCAAAAGAGGTTGCAGTCCCCAAATCGACAATAATGATATTTTTTTGCGGAAAAAGGTGAAACGCTGCAATCGCATTGGCAATTCTGTCTGTACCCACTTCAGCTGGATTTTTGTATTTAATTTGTAATCCAGTTTTGATCCCTGCTTGAAGCACAAACGGCTCTAACGAGAAATATTTAATAAACGCAGAGCGTATCGAGTATTCTAAGGAAGGTACCACGGAACAATAAGCAACAGCAGAAATTTTATCTTGGCTTATTTGCATTTCCTTTAGATACGTTTTTAAAAAAATGCCTAATTCATCAGAGGTGCAGCAATTTTTGCTAGGATAACGAAACTGAAAAGACAGCTGTTCGTTCTCAAAAATTCCACCATAAATATGGGTATTACCTACATCTAAGCAAAGAAGCATAATTCCCTGTCCTATACGCTTTGTGATGATAATATGCACTCAAGTCATTCGGTTTTAGGTAAGCGGCAAGCTAAACACACAGACGTGCATATATAAACATATACATCACTGTTGTGAAGAGCGCATCAATCCTGCCCAAATGGGAGAGAGTATACACGCGATTTAAGATGCAAAAGATTATAGAATAGCGCAGCGCTAGAAATCAATATTGGCTAGTTTGCTAAGTTTTTCCATGGCAGACAATCTCAATGTAGGAGAGAACAATGGATCTTGCGAATACAGAGACAAATGATTTCTCATTATTCAATGAAGTGATCCGCGATGACATTATCAATGAATGCCAACATTGCCATCAATCCTACTTGGCTAAGTATTGGGATGATGAGCTTGATTGGTATATTGAAATTAATTCAACGGCTTTTTGTTGTCGTTGTCAGGAGCTCTCGACGAAATAGCAATATTATCAATTAGCCGCACGTTTCCTACTTTGATGGCAGCAAACAATCTGTTTTGCCATTCTGCAACGTAATCTACCTTAAATCCCAAGCTTAATAACTTCTCTTCGATTGCATTTGCACTCTTACCTGAGAATAGGCATTGGGAAAATGCTTCTAGTTTTTTGAGTTCAGAAATCTCTAATAGGTTATTTCTAGAACTAAAAGGAAGGCCTGAATCAAGACGAATAGTTGGGCAAGGAATAATATCAATTTCCAAAAAGAATGCATCAACCATGCCCTTGATGAGCTGTAACTGCTGATAGTCTTTTTCGCCAAAATAGGCGCGTTGTGGCTTAATCAAGGAAAATACTTTTAACACGATAGTTAAAACACCGTCAAAATGACCGGGACGGTGTTTACCTTCTAAGATATGGCTCACTTCATGTTCAGTGATTTTATAGCGATAGTTATCAGCATACATTTCTTCTGATGAGGGTATAAAAACATAATCTACGCCGTGTTCGGCAGCTAGCACGAGATCTTGCTCTATTGTTTTAGGATAGTTTTCTAGATCTTTTTTATCATTGAACTGAGCAGGATTGATAAAAATGCTCAATATGGAAATGAGATTTTCAGCTCGTGCCTTTTTTAATAAACTGGCGTGTCCTTCATGTAGATTTCCCATTGTCATCACAAGACCAATCGGGCCTTTGTTAGTGATTTCTTTTCGAATAGATTGCCATTCCTGAACAGAGTGTATTGTGCGCATTGAGCTATCCTTGAAAACAATGTTCATGAATATTGGGAAATTTTTTTGTTTTTACTTCTTGATCAAATTGATTTAAAGACTCTTTTATCAATTCAAACCCAGATAGATAGGTTTTAAGAAACTTAGGTTTCATTTCTGTTTGCAATCCAAGCAAATCTTGGAAAACCAGCACTTGTCCTGAGGTATACGGTCCTGCACCAATACCGATTGTAGGGATAGTTAAATCTTCAGTAATTTTTTGGGCTAGAGGGTAAGGGATACACTCTAATACAATGGCAAAACACCCCGCTGCTTGCAAAGAAAAGGCTTGTTGGTAAATTTTTTGAGCGGCTTCTTCATTTTTACCTTGCACTTTAAAACCACCTAAGGCAAATACGGACTGAGGTGTTAGCCCAATATGTCCCATGACTGGGATCCCAGACTTTACAATATGCTCAATGATCGTAATATTGTCATCAGCACCTTCTAGCTTGATCGCTTGACTGCCAGCTTTCATCATTTTATCAACGGTATCCATTGTCGCATCTAGGCCTTTACGGTAAGAGCAAAAGGGCATATCACCGATGATAAATTTGCTGGGGGCGCCTTTGCTGACCGCTTCGATATGTTGAATCATCATATCAACGGTTGCTGGAACGGTTGTTTTATGGCCATGGATAACCATGGCCGCGCTATCCCCAACCAGAATACAATCAATATTGCTGCGTGCTAAAATTTGAGCGGACCAATAGTCGTAACTTGTCACCATGCTGATTTTTTCATTATTTTCTTTCATGCGTTGAAAATCTAATACGTTCATAAAAACCTCATTGTCACTATGCAAATAAATTGGCAAATGCTTGGTAAATGATTAAAAATTCATCGTTTTTTAGCGCGTTAAGATTTGCTTGGATGGTGTTGTTATCTTTTCGAGCTAAGGGACCTGTCAAAGCACCTTGAGGATTATTGCGCAAGTTATATGAAATTTGGTTAAGATAAGGGATCCCTACTTCCGGAGGAAGGTTGAGCGTTTTTTCCAATTCATGAAAAAATTTCTTCCATAAAATGCAGGTAAAATTACCACTTAACACGCATAGCGCATGATAGAATGCTTTTTGTTCTTGAGTGATATGGTAAGCCGCATTAGGGAGCCCGGGTAGAAGTATGGATAAGGGAGGTGAGCCTTCTGTTAAAATAAAGGGAATGGATTGATAAATTTCTGAATTGTATAGTTCATGTGCAAATGTGCACAGTGGATGTGCGCTATGAATATTATCAAGCGAGAGTTGTCCAGAAAAATGGACAAGAATTTGTGCTTGATGAATAGGGAGTTGTTTGGTAAACGAAGCTATTTCCCCGTCATTAATGAGCAAAAGGATATGGCTAAAATCAGGGATAATAGAGTGTAGCGCATTTTCCGTATGTGTGTTTCTAGCCCATTGATAATAAGGGAGTTTGAGAAGGGAAAGATAGTGGCAAAAATGTTTTGCCATCCGGCCTGAGCCAATGATGAGATAAGAAGCAGGTACCTGTCTCATGATCAAGTCCTAATCGGTAATAACCTAAATGTAAGTTGCCTGTCATTGCTTTTCAGTCAATGCAGGCCAAATCATAAAACGATATTTTTTAGGATGCAATAGCAAAGGAGAAAGGATGTTTTGAGCAAGAGAAAGTCTCTGTGCTCATTTAGGTACAAATTTAGACGCAGCCTCTTCAATTGTTTTCATTTCATTCGTATCTGTTATTTGATTGCCATGAAGTGAAATATCGAGTTCAGGATGAACTGATTTGAGGGAATATAATATAGTGATCCCTGGTTTAGCTAAAGCATTAAACTGTAAATCTAAAACCAATAACTGAGATAATTTTGAAAATGCATTTTTCATCAAATCAGCACTTTTATCAGTGATGTTATTGTTATTTAAAAAGATTTCTTTTGCATCTGGTTTTTTTGTGACAATTGCATCTGCAATTTCTTCCATATCTTCGTCAACAATATTCATTTCTCCTAAATCGACTTGATCTTCAGGAGAGGTATTAATTCTGTTTTGAATGTCTTCTCGCATGATATCCTCTTAACATCAGTAGGGTTCATAATAGCATTATCATTTACAATCTATTTCTTTATTAATTTAGTGTGAAACCCTTTCTTTGGGTAGTGTATCAACACCTAAATTTTACTAATGAGCTTTCACTCCCGTTCTAGCTTCATTTTTTATTGAACTATAGGGGGCAAATCTATGACCAGCATACCCAGAATTACTTTTTACTCGATGATGGGTATAAGCAGGCGCAAAGTTATTTACATGATTTGAGGCTGCATGATGCGACATGGGTTTATTGTAATGCGTTTCATGAGCTACAGAACGTCGATGAGCCGTCGGACTGCCATAAGACGCTCGATTATTATTCGTCATTGGTCTGGAATGTGGCGTTGGGCTGTAATGTGCTGCTGGATTGTAATCTGCCGCTGGATTGTAATGTGCCC
>MKTN01000070.1 GCA_001898235.1 Gammaproteobacteria bacterium 39-13 | reverse complement strand
GAAAACTCTAGTTTAGAACTGTGTGCTTAACGGGGAAGTCTACGAATCCAGTGAGTGAAGAATATCATCATATTGTAGAAAAGATTTTGTCGTTTAAAGATCCATCTAAAGCCACTGTTATTGTGATGAATTATGTTTTTAAACATTACACAAGAAAAGCCCAACCTTCTATAAGATTTGAATTTGAGGTGTTTATTGGATTATTAAAAAGTTTTAGAAAATATGGCTATAATGATGAAGCAATTCAAATTTTAAAAGTATTGACCAAATATGATCTCCATGGAAAATTTTCAGAAATTTTAGCACATGAGCAATTGTTATTAGCGCGTCATTATCTTTTGAAAAATGATAAGTTGCATGCTGATCGATTACTGAGCACATTAATAGAAGCCTTCCCTCATACAGAATCAGCTATACAAGCAAAAAATCGTCTTGAAAATATTTCTTTGCGTTGATTGCCTAAAAAATTCTTCTCACATCAGAGGAATTTTTTAGGCTAATAGTCATTTTATTCTGACGCGTCTGAGGATCACTCCTTCGATGTTGTATCTTGAGATGAATTAGGCATATCTGTGAGCGCGGATAGCGGGTAAAAATACAACGGGATCTAGGCGCACATCAGACCGTATCATTCTGTTTAGATCTTTATCACATTTAGGTGTAGGAGGAGTAAATTGAGGGAAAGGAGTTTGTGTTTGACAAGGAAATAAAATAGGTAAAGGGCCCTTGATCATCTTTCTTTGTACTTTGCCTTCTTCGGTGAAAACAATATTGGCTCTAAGATGTGGCGCAAGATCTTGCACTATTGCCAAAGACTCATAAGGGGAAATAGTATTTAATTTTTCCATCTGCAGTTGAATACCAATATCGCTTCCTTTTTTCTCAAGCATTTCCTGTGCTTTCTTATACGTAATTTTTTTAATAGAGCGGGTATGTGCCCAGGTCCAACTAATTTTTTGTGGTGCTCGCGATAGAATGGAGATTTTTCGGTAGCATTGTTTTAAATGTAAACGAGCAAGCCCTGCACTTTTCAAGGTTTGTGCTGCTGCATTATTTCTGGACAATAAACTGTTTATCTTTTGAGTCAACATAGGATCAAGTGGAGAAATTTTGGCTGATTTTAAGGCAAGTATGCTTTTTTTGAAGCGATCTTTGCACTCATTCACCTCACTTGCTAGTTTTAAAGTAGGAGAAGATGCGCCGATAAAACCTGGCACGACAATAATTTCACGGGGAGCTTGATTGTCCGTATATTGCAGTTGATTAAAAGCTGCACAGGCTTTATCTCGAGCGCTACAGTGGGTTGGTGGAAGCGAAAAATAATTTGATTCTTGTACCCAAGCAATTAAAGCAGCGTCTTGCAATATTGCGTCGCACAATTTTCCTATTGCTTGAGCTAAGACCCCAAAGGAATCTAGTGCTTCTAGACGTAACTCGGATTCTAACACCATCATTATCTCCTTTTAATTATTTATACAGGGATCATATCAAAGGGGTAAGGGCATTATGCAAGGTTCGAAGGATACGACACAAAGCCTGCTCTTTGAACAACTGAACCAGACTTCACTGGAAATGATGAAAAGTTACCTAGACGCCTGCCAGACAGTTGCTAAGTACAATAAAATCCCTGAGCTCAATTGGCAAGAGATGTTTGATGTTGAACATGTCTATAAATATTGGGTTGGGGAAATAAATGATAATAAAAAAAGTAATATTTTTGAAATGCAAGCGGATTTTTTTAAAGATTTCTCCGATTTATGCCAATCATTTCAAAGCATGCTTTTAGAAGAGAAGTTTTCTCCCATCATCGAGCCGGAAAAGACAGATAAACGTTTTCGCTCAGCTGATTGGCATGAAAAACCCTTTTTTTTCTTTCTTCAGCAAACCTATCTTTTATTTGTCCAGCATTGCTTGGGATTTGTGGAAAAAAATGCTAGCCATAATCCTAAAATAGCAAGACAAATTTCCTTTTTTACCCGTCAGTATCTTGATGCGCTTTCGCCAACAAATTATTTTTTTACCAATCCTGATGTCTTAAGAGCAACATTCTCAACTAAAGGTGAAAATCTGGTACAAGGGGCAAAGCATTTTTGGGATGATATTACCAGAGGCAAAGGTCATTGGAGCATCAGTATGACTGATATGTCTGCCTTTGAAGTAGGTAAAGATATTGCCATTACCCCAGGTAAGGTTATTTTTCAAAATCGTATGCTGCAACTGATTCAATATTCACCGACAACAGAGAAAGTTTATCAAAAACCTTTGTTGATAGTGCCACCTTGGATTAATAAATTTTATATTCTCGATATGCGAGAACGAAATTCATTTGTAAAATGGGCCATTGAACAAGGGTTTACCGTTTTTATGATCTCATGGGTAAATCCAGACAAAAGTTACACCGATGTTTCTTTTGAGCATTATATATTTGAGGGTATTTTGGCAGCTTTAGATGCTATTTCGCAAGCGACTAATGAAAAAAGTGTCAATGTGCTTGGATTTTGTATAGGCGGAACATTATTAGCTTCCACATTAGCTTATATGAAAGCAAAGGGAGATAAGCGGATTGCGAGTGCGACTTTTTTAACGACATTGATTGATTTTTCAGATCCTGGTGAGATTGAAGTATTTATTGATGAAAATCAGATCAGCGCATTAGAAAAGAGAATGGAAGTTGAGGGCGTTTTAGATGGTCGTTTATTAATGACGACATTTAATCTGCTAAGAGCGAATGATTTATTTTGGCCTTATTATATTAATAACTATCTTTGTGGTCAAAACCCCTTTGCATTTGATCTTCTTTATTGGAACTGTGATTCAGCAAATTTACCTCGTAAGATGGTAAGCTATTTTATCCGCAACATGTATATGGAAAATCGTCTGACGCAACCGGGTGGGCTAGTAGTAGATGATGTTAGACTAGATATTGAGAATGTGGATGTTCCCTCTTATTTTCTTTCAACTGAGCAAGATCATATTGCTCCTTGGGAAACGACTTTCATTGGGGCACAATATTTTTCTGGACCTGTCACCTTTGTTTTAGGGGGCTCTGGTCATATTGCAGGCATCGTCAATCCACCAGCAAACCATAAATATGCTTATCGATCTGCACCTTTAGATGTTAAAAAATATGTTGATTCAAGGGCATGGCATGACAATAGCGAGGTTCATGAGGGCTCGTGGTGGGAACATTGGGCAAACTGGATTAAACCATATGCTGGTGATCTATGCTCAGCTCGAGTACCTGGAGAGGGGGACTTACCGGTTTTACAAGATGCCCCGGGTGATTACGTTAAAAAGCGTTTACTTTGAGAGATGGATATCATTCCTTGGCTGCTTTCTTTGATAAAGTGTATATAAACGCTTGGTAAAAGAAAATCTGCCTATCCTTAGATTTTATAGGCTTATATATGTGCGCAATTTTTTCAATAGCTGTATGAATTGAGAGTTTTATCAATGAAAATACTGGTATGTGATGACTCTGTTATTAACCGACAGATTATTGGTGGATATCTTCATCAGATGGGGCATAAAGCTATCTATGCAAATAATGGAAAAGAAGCCATTGAATTATTTATGAAAAATGAGCCAGATTTGGTCCTCATTGATGTGGAAATGCCTGGGATGGATGGTTATGAAGCAACGCGTGCCATTCGTGAATCTTGCAATGATTTTTCGCAATGGACGCCCATTATATTTGTTAGCAGTTATATTGATGATCAGAGCATTGTCAAAGGCATTGAAGCCGGGGCAGATGATTATCTGACCAAGCCCGTTTCTGCTGCTGTGTTGCGCGCCAAAATTCATGCTATGCGTCGTTTGGCGGCGATGCGAGAGAATTTAATTGATTTTGGCAAACAATTGCGAGATGTCAATGAAAAATTATTGAATTCTAATCAGTTATTATCTGAATTGTCTTTAAAAGATCCATTAACACGTTTAGGAAATAGGCGTGCATTTGAGGAAACATTAAGCCGCGATTGTCGTATTGCTGTGCGAAGTGGTGAATCTGTTTGCTTATTAATGATTGATATAGATAATTTTAAAATATTTAATGATACCTATGGCCATCAGGCGGGTGATTATTGCTTACAGCAAGTTGCCCAAGTATTAAAACAAGGGATCCATCGTGCAACAGATTTTGCATCACGTTATGGTGGAGAAGAATTCGCTATTTTACTCGCCGATACCCCAATAGAAGGCGGGATCCATGTTGCAGAGCGCCTTCGTGTGGCTGTGCAAGCATTACAAATTCAAAATACGCATGTTCCGGCTGGCATCGTAACAATTAGTGTGGGGGTTGCTTGTTCCAAAGCAGGTAGTGAGTTCGCAAGTGAAGCATTAGTAGCAGGAGCAGACGCTGCACTTTACGAGGCAAAAGAAGCAGGTAGAAATTGTGTAAGAAGTGAGAAAAAGCTGATTGATGAGGCTTTTTCTAAAAATTTGGAAGCTTATAAAAAATCGAGAAGATTTGCCGGAACCATGCCAAGCTCCTCTTCAAAGCATTAACCAGCCAGCATTATCATAAAGCACAATGCTAGCTGGTCAGAACTAACCTATCAGAAAATTTTTTTCTTCTTCTCTTTTTTGCCAGTTTTTTGTTGATCAGTTGTTGGTAAAGCGCTTACAGGCTTTAGGGCGCCTAGTTGAAGCATCTTTGGTCCACCAAACACTAGAGCATCCATACCTGAACATAAGTCATCAAATGAGTCTTCGATAGGATCTGTTTTTGAGACTTTTTTTGAGAATTTTTTTGGATGAGAAGGGCTATTAAAAGGGGAATTTTCATTTGAAGGCCCAAAATCTTCATCACTTTCACTTCCACTGAATGAGTCGCTACTCAATGTGCGTGTAACAGTGGGTAAAAAGTGTCCTTTGTTTTTTGTCTTAAAGGGAGAGCTATCTTTTGATTCATCTTCTGAGACATCGCTACCCTCAAGATCTAAGCAGTCGAATAATTTTTTACGTATACTCAAGAAAGGGAGGCTTCGATGATCACTGCTGGAAAGACGTTGAGGCGTCCCTGGAGCAGAAGGTTTAGAAGGAGAAGTAGGAAAGCAACCTTTAACTATCTCCTTTTTAGAAGGAGATAATGGCGCCATTTGCTCTTTCTTAATATCATGATGCTGATGCTTAAGCAGATGTTCTTGGGTTGTATCTGATGTTTGCTTCAAGGCAAAAACAAAAGCATTTTTATGCACGACGAGAATAGCTTTAAAAAGTTTTAATATTTCTTGCTGATGTAAACTGGTGTGTTTTGATGGAATTCTTTCTTCAATATCCTGCAATGTTTTATCGATCATTTTAAGGATGCTTGCTGCTTTTTTAGCGTGATCTTTTCCTTTGATCAATCCACCTGTTTTAACTTCAAATAATACTGTTGAAGCAACATGATGGAAAAATACTTGCAACGCTTTTGCGTCACCACGCTGAGTCACGTGAGAATATATTTCAGTGAGTGTTTTTTTTATCTGCTCTGCAATGGAGGGTTGCAAATCATTAAGTTTTTCTAAGGTATCTAATGAAGGTAGCCTCGTCATTGCTCGAAGCATCGTTGGGCTTTTAACCTCACCTGTTAAACTGAATCCATGTTGTCTTGCGCTGTTTTTATATTCTTCTTCTTCACCGCTCATTTGTTCCATATTGGGACTTAGACTGCGAGAAGTAGGACTTTTTAAACTCATAAGAATTCACCCGTATTATTTTGACAGGCTTCCATGCAAAATGGTTGGACTATGCTTTCTCAAAAACATAGCGCCACTTATTAGTTTGTTAGATAAGTTTTGTGGCGTGATAATTCTATATAATTTTGGCTTTCTTGTCATATCTGTTTATGATTGGCTCAGCTTTTTAAAGTAGGTGAATATGAAGTTAGCTGGCAATATCTCTAAAATGGTGGTGACGGCCACAACCCCTGTCTCTTATGAACTTCCTTTAGGGACGGAGCGGCTTGCCTTAAATGACTTTTTAGGGAAAACCTTAAGTTTACGTTTTACTCAAAAAATTAATTGTTTGGCTTGTCAGCGCAGTATTAAAAAAAGCTTTCAAAATGGATATTGTTTTCCTTGCACGCAAAAACTAGCACAAAATGATTTGTGTATTCTAAAACCTGAGCGTTGTCATTTTCACCTAGGCACCTGCAGAGAGCCCACGTGGGGGCAATCACATTGCATGATCCCACATGTGGTTTATCTAGCGAATGCTTCTGGCATAAAAGTTGGTATTACGCGCAAAACGCAGATCCCCACAAGATGGATAGATCAAGGTGCAGTGACTGCTTTACCTCTTTTTGAGGTTGCCTCCAGGCGGATTTCTGGTCTGCTCGAAGTAGCAATTGCAAAAATGGTTTCAGATAAAACAAATTGGCGAAAAATGTTGTCAGGACAAGATGATAGTGTAGATTTATGGTGTGAACGGGAGCGATTGTTAGCGAAAATGCAAAGTGAGTTAACAGATATCCGCGCACAATTTGGCGAGCAAGCCATTATTGCCATCGAGACGTCTACTATAGAGCGGTTTGAATATCCTGTACTGCAATACCCGAAAAAAATCTCCTCTCTCTCCTTTGATAAAACAGATGTTATCGCTGGGACTTTATCAGGGATCAAAGGCCAATATCTTATTTTTGATACTGGTGTCATTAATATTCGAAAGTATGGTGGTTACGAAGTAGAGATAACTGTTTCCAACTAATCTTAACTTGGTTCTTGTCAGTGATAAAGCAAAGGCATAGCATAGGCTCTTTTTTGTAGGGAGTAGGTTATGTCTTATACGTCAAAGCAAATTAATAGTGTGATCGATTATGTTATCCAGCACTTGGCATGTTCTGATAAACAGGCTGAGTGGGTGAGACGTCAATTGCAACATATCATCAAAGAAATTATTGCTAGGTCGCCAGATAAAGTTTATTTAAAAATGGGCAGTGTGGCCTTTGAAGATTTTTTTGCAGCTCTTGCTAATAAAAAGATTAGTTTTCCACCAAAATTAAATATTTTGTTTAAACGTGATGGCAAGGTCTTTGATCTTTCATCTGGTGCGTCCATCACCATTTATCAACCCGAGGCCAAAGTTTCTTCTTTGGATATGGTTGTTTATCAACTTAAGCAAAGTTTAAAAGAATATGAAATCGAAAAGATGGACAAGGAGCAAGAGGATCTACGCCAACATTTGGCTTTATTGGCTGTAACCGATAATGAATGCGATGAGCGAAAACACGACGATGAATTAGATTATGAGGCTGATAGTGATGTCGAAATCCTAAGCGATCCTTGGGATCAAGATTTATCAAGCATGCAATATTTGACTTTCTTATTTGATGGAAAGGATGGTATTGAACCTGAGCGCGTTGCTCAGCCTGAGGTTGCAACTAGAAAACATAACAAAACAAACAAGAAAAGATAGGAATGTAGGCCCCTTTGAAAAAAGGGGCCTTATTGATTAATTGCTTTCTAAGAAAATTCGTTTTCTTTCAGGATTGGTATAAAGCAGCATGACATGACGGCATAGACCAATCAAACCTGCCACGTTAATAACCAACATCAAATTCATAAAAATATCAGCAACTGTCCACACAACACCAACGTGAAACAAGGCGCCTAATGGAATAATTGCTACGAATAGATATTGAAATGGGCGGATCATTTTTCTTGAAAAGAGGTATTCTACTGCTTTATCAGCACAAAATGACCAAGTTAAAATAGTCGTATAAGCAAAGAAAAACAATGTCACGGTGATGATATGGCCTGCAAATTCAAAGCCAAAACCGCGTTTAAATGCCTCAATGCATAAGTTGGTACTTTCAAGGCCAGTGCCGGTCCATGTTCCTGTGGTAATTAAAACAAGTCCAGTTAAGGTGCACACGACCATGACGATAAGCGGCGAAAGCGTGCTGATCAATCCTTGGGTGAGGGCAGTTTCAGTCATAGAGGTTTTGCTCTGGACTGAAGAATGGATGATAGAATCAATCCCTACCCCGACGTCAGTTGCAAATAAACCCCTATCAAATCCTACGCGCATGCCTTGTAAAACGGTGTAACCTGCAACACCACCTGCAACAGAAAGTGGTTCAAACGCAGCTTGTAGAATCAATCCAAAGGCAGGGAGCACTTTATCAATATTTAATAATAGGATGATTAAGCAAGCCGCCACGTAAGCAATAGCCATAAAAGGTACTAATACGGAAGCAACAGCAGAAAAGCGCTTTAACCCTCCTAAAATCACCATGGCCACGATAAAGCTCATGCCGACTCCAGTTAACAAGGGAGGAACGCCAGCTTGCGTGAAGGGTAATGCTAAGGAATTCATTTGTACTAGGTTGCCCACTGAGAGTGCGGCAAAAATAGCGAGAATACAGTAAAGTTTGGCTGTACGTTTTAAGCCTAAACCCTTTGATAAATAGTACATCGGGCCGCCGACGAATTCACCATCGGCATCTTTTTGTCTATAAAGCACGCCTAAGGTGCAATTCACGAACTTCAGGATGGCGCCCAGGGTTGCAATAATCCACATCCAAAATAGGGCACCTGGACCACCCATGGTGAGCGCTACGGCGATCCCAGAAATATTTCCAGTTCCTAGGTTTCCACCGAGGACAGCCGAAACTGCGCTAAAAGAGCTTGAGCGTTTACCGCTTGGATCTCTATCGCCGATAAAGAATTTCCAAGCTTTCAGCATGTGCGTGCATTGCACAAAGCGAAATCTCAAGGAAAATGCAAGGCCTACAACGGCAACCATAGGAATAAGAAGGTAAAGAGAGAGTAGGTTTTTAAATTCGTCTATCATGTTACTTCTTAATATTAGGTGTGGTTATCAGAGCGTATGAAGGATTTCGATTTTACAAAGAGGAGGAGGGGCAGTCAACATTAAAAGTTTGTTAACTTTGTTATTTTAGATAAAAGGTCATCATGAAAGGCTAAGCTGTAGATCGAATATTTGCGCGAATAATCACTTCAAAACAGCTGAGCATTGATGAGTTATCTAAAACATGGATGCTAAACGTATCTTAATTTTTAACAGTAAATTTCTTGAGCGCTTTTTCGAATTCACTAAGGTTCTTTGGGTAAATTTATTTTTGTAAATAGCAGCAAAGAGATTTTTTTCATAGATCACTCTGAATAAACGGAAGCAGTGTGCTAGTTGGATTTAATTTGAGCTCTCTTGCCCTTCTTTTTTGGGAGGACATTGATATAAAAGTTGCACTTTGCCATCTTCACTTAACATTTCCAATTTGACTGGAAATCCCCATAAAGTGTAAAGATGCTTAAGTACTTCTTGTGTAGAATCACTTAAGGGGCGATGATTTCGTTGCGTGTAACGTAAAGTCAGCGAGCGATCGCCTTTTCTATCTACATTGAAAACCTGGATATCAGGTTCCTGATTACCTAAATTGTAATTTTCACTTAAAAGTTGACGAACATTTCTATAGCCATCATCATCATGAATAAACGTCACCTCAAGATCTTCACGATTTTCATCATCTAGGATAGAAAAAAGTTTTAGATCGCGTATTACTTTCGGCGAAAGAAATTGGGCAATAAAACTTTCATCTTTGAAATTACGCATGGCAAAATCTAAGGTTTCAACCCAGTTGCTACCAGCAATATCTGGGAACCATTTTTGGTCTTCTTCGGTCGGATTTTCACAAATACGCCTGATATCGCAAAACATGGTGAAGCCAAGCGTATAAGGATTGAGCCCACTATAAAACTGACTTTCAAAGGGTGGTTGATAAATCACATTGGTATGATTGTGTAAAAACTCCATCATAAAATCATTATTCACTAAACCTTCATCAAATAACTGATTGATGATGGTGTAATGCCAAAATGTTGCCCATCCTTCGTTCATCACTTTAGTTTGTCTTTGTGGATAAAAGTATTGTGCCATTTTACGAACAATACGCACCAATTCTCGTTGCCAAGGCTCTAAAAGTGGAGCGTGTTTTTCCACAAAATATAGGATATTTTCTTGTGGTTCTTCTGGGAAACGTGTTTCTTCTTCAGCCTGCTCGCGGTTTTTTTTCGAAGGAAGGGTGCGCCATAATTCATTAACAAGCGTCTGTAAGTATTCTGCACGTTTTGCTTGGCGAGCCTTTTCTTCTTGTAGAGAGATCTTATTCGGACGCTTATATCTGTCTACGCCGTGATTCATTAATGCATGGCATGCATCTAAAATTTCTTCTACAGTGTCAATGCCATAAAGCTCTTCACATTGTGCAACGTAGTTTTTTGCAAAAACCAGGTAATCAATGATGGAGTCTGGGCTTGTCCAGGTTTTGAAAAGGTAATTACCTTTAAAAAACGAATTATG
This sequence comes from Gammaproteobacteria bacterium 39-13, assembly GCA_001898235.1. Taxonomy (GTDB): domain Bacteria; phylum Pseudomonadota; class Gammaproteobacteria; order Berkiellales; family Berkiellaceae; genus Berkiella. The sequence goes on along the minus strand of MKTN01000070.1, from coordinate 22,571 downwards.
ACCATAGCAGGCATGTGCTATCACTAATGCTTGCATGGTCAGTGTATTTTCTTCCATTAAGTAAGCAATGCAAGGGTTAGAATTAATAACGAGCTCATAGGCTAACCCCATATAACCGCGTTTATAACTTTTTTCTACGTTGAGAAACTGTTTGCCAAAAGACCAGTGACTATATCCTAACGGCATGCCCACTGAAGAGTAAGCATCTAACATTTGTTCTGCATTGATAATTTCAATTTGATTTGGATAAGTATCGAGCTTGTAGGATTCGGCAATACGGCTAATTTCTTTGTCATAACGCAGCAAAAGTTCATAAGTCCATTCTGATGATCGGGAAATAATGTGATCTTTTCTTTTGGGCATAGCCATCCCTTAACCCGAACTTATTTCTTGGCGTTTAAATAGTTCCCTAAAAACGGGGTAAATATCTTTGACATCTTCTATATTTTGCATGGCAAATTGTGGGCACTGTTCTTTGACCGTAATATAAGCTTCCCACAAACTTTGATGATGTCTGGGCATAATTTCTACATAAGCAAAATATTGAACGAAAGGTAGTATATCGTTGATTAAGATATCTTTGCAGCGTGGGGAATCATTATTCCAGTTATCACCATCGGAAGCTTGTGCTGCATAAATATTCCAGTCACTTGTTGGGTATCTTGCTACCATGACTTCTTTCATTAGCTCTAAGGCGCTTGAAACAACCGTTCCGCCGGTTTCTCGTGAATAAAAAAACTCTTCTTCATCGACCTCCTTTGCTGAGGTATGATGTCGAATAAATACCACCTCAACGCTTTCATAGGTGCGACTTAGGAACAAATAAAGTAAAATGAAAAAGCGTTTTGCAATATCCTTTTTCGCCTCATCCATTGAGCCGGAAACGTCCATCAAGCAGAACATGACCGCTTGAGTGGTCGGCATCGGTCTTCGGACGCGATAATTATATTTGAGATCAAATGGATCGATAAAAGGAATATTCTCAATTTTTTTCTTTAATACAGATATTTTTTCCCGGATCTCATTAATACGCGGTGAGTCTTTGGAAATTTCAAGTAATGTATCAAGCTCTTTTTCCAATGCTTCTATTTCTTTCTTTTTAGGTGCGGATAAAGCCATGCGTCTGCCAATGGCGTCTTTCAATGAGCGGATGACGTTAATGTTAGCGGGCGTACCATCTTGAGTGAATCCTGCACGTACTGATTTGAAAGAGGGAATTTTAGCAACCTGCGTTTTAACCAGGTTAGGCAAAGCAAGATCTTCAAAGAATAAATCCAAAAACTCTTCTTTGGAAATTTCAAAAACAAAATCATCCATGCCTTCTTGAGCGGAATTACTCGCTTGGCTTCCGCCACGTCCACCACCATGGGAGGGGCGACGGATCAGATCGCCTGGAATAAAATCTTTGTTTCCTGGCAAGATAATGTTCCGCACTCCTCCTTCCCCATAGGAAAAGGTGGGTTCAGAAATATCCTTGGCCGGGATAGTGATTTTTTCGCCGCTTTCATCCACTTCCTTGATACTGCGACCTGAAATAGCTTCACGCACAGCTTCTTGGATCTGTTTTTTGAAGCGACGCATAAAACGTTGCCGATTTACGGCACTTTTATGGCGCCCATTGGGACGTCTATCCACAAAACGCGACAAGGTGCCCCCTAGGATGACTTACGAACGCGTAAGTACCATTCACACAATAAACGCACTTGCTTTGGCGTATACCCTTTATCTACCATACGATCAACAAATTCCTGGTGTTTCTTCTTTTCATCCACAGATGCTTTTGCATTGAAGGAAATCACAGGTAAAAGATCTTCAGTATTGGAGAACATTTTCTTCTCTATGACGACTCTTAACTTTTCATAGCTAGTCCAGCTTGGATTTTTACCACGGTTATTGGCACGAGCACGCAATACAAAATTAACGATTTCATTTCGAAAATCTTTTGGATTGCTAATCCCAGCCGGTTTTTCAATTTTTTCTAACTCGTCATTTAGGGCTCGTCTATCAAGAATTTCACCGGTATCAGGATCTCGATATTCTTGATCTTGGATCCAAAAATCCGCATAGGTGACATATCTGTCAAAAATGTTTTGCCCATATTCAGAATAGGATTCAAGATAAGCTGTTTGGATTTCTTTGCCTATAAACTCCACATAGCGAGGGGTGAGATAACCCTTGATATAAGAAAGATAACGTTCAGCCACGTCAGGTGGAAACTGTTCGCGCTCGATTTGCTGTTCTAATACATATAACAAATGCACAGGATTGGCAGCAACTTCAGAGGTATCAAAGTTAAACACTTTGGAGAGTATCTTAAAGGCAAAACGGGTCGAGAGTCCTGTCATTCCCTCATCGACGCCAGCAAAATCTCTGTATTCTTGATAAGATTTTGCTTTGGGATCAGTGTCTTTTAAATTCTCACCATCATACACTCGCATTTTAGAGAATATGCTTGAATTTTCTGGCTCTTTTAAGCGAGATAATACTGAAAATTGCCCCAGCATTTTTAGGGTACTTGGGGCACAATGGGCCTCTCTTAACGAGCTGTTGATTAGAAGCTTCTTGTATATTTGAATTTCTTCAGTCACCCTCAAGCAGTAAGGTACTTTAACAATATAAACGCGATCTAAGAAAGCTTCGTTATGCTTGTTATTTTTGAAGGTCAGCCATTCACTTTCGTTGGAATGTGCCATGATGATACCGTCAAAAGGAATAGAGGCCGAGCCTTCAGTTGCGTTGTAATTGCCTTCTTGAGTCGCTGTCAAAAGAGGATGCAACACTTTAATAGGTGCTTTAAACATTTCAACAAACTCAAGTAAGCCACGGTTGGCTTTACATAACCCACCTGAATAACTGTATGCATCAGGATCATCTTGGGCGTATTGTTCTAGTTTGCGAATATCTACTTTACCCACCAAAGATGAAATGTCCTGGTTGTTTTCATCTCCAGGCTCGGTTTTAGCAACAGCCTGCTGACTTAAACGTGAAGGCCAAAGTTTAACTACTCGAAATTGATTAATATCGCCATTAAATTCATAAAGACGTTTAACCGCCCAGGGAGACATAATACTTTCGATGTAACGTCTAGGGATCCCATATTCTTCTTCAAGAATGGGACCGTCTTCTTCGGGGTTAAATAACCCCAAGGGAGATTCATGTACTGGAGATCCTTTTAGGGCGTAAAAAGGAATTTTTTCCATTAATGCTTTAAGACGTTCTGCTAGGGAAGATTTTCCGCCACCAACAGGTCCCAAAAGGTATAATATTTGTTTCTTTTCTTCTAATCCTTGAGCGGCATGCTTAAGAAATGAAACAATTTGTTCAATGGGTTCTTCCATACCATAGAAGGTTTCAAAGGAATCATACAGTTTGATGACCTTGTTAGAGAAAATGCGGCTTAGTCTGCGATCTTTGCTGGTATCGATCAGTTTGGGTTCGCCAATGGCTGCGAGAAGGCGTTCTGCGCTATTTGCGTAAGCCATAGGATCTTGTTTGCACAGTGCTAAGTATTCTTGCAGACTATATTCTTCTTGCTTGTAACGGCCTTCGTAGCGATCTTTAAAGCTGCTGAATACGTCCATTTTCACTCCTTTACAGGCTGCGCTCTTCACAACAGTCATGTATTTTATATACGCTCTTGTTGCTCCTAGCTTGCCGTCTTGCCTAAATGCAAACTGGTTTGAGTATATTTTTAATTGATTTCAGGAAGGTATCCCTTTGGCTTTGCAGTTGAGATGGATAGCCTTACTGCCCTAAAACTTAATCTGCACGAAAAAATTCTTTTACCCCTTAATTGATTCTAGGTATACAACTCAGTTTTGTTCAAGAATTACAATGTTAGTAAACTCAGTATTTTTGTAAATGTGCAACGCAACATTCACCGATCCATTACACGTGTCTGGATCCCAACTTTTTTAAGGGATAGACTTAAGAGCATAGAGAAAAAAAATTTTAATCCTCTTATCTAAGCATAGGAGGGGAGATGGAATATGAAAATGCAAAATTCAAAACTGAATACAACTTATCTTAAAGATTATCTTGCGCCGGATTTTGAGGTAGAAGGGATTGATTTGCATTTTGAATTGAATGAGGACAAAACAATTGTCCATTCAGTATTAAAATTATGCCGTAATTCCATACAAGGGAAGCATCATTGTCCCCTTATATTGCAAGGGGAAGCACTAAAATTAATTTCACTCCATTTGGACGGGCGTCCATTAGCATCTCATCAATATGATCTGACGCCAACCAGTCTTAGCTTAAATGATGTGCCTGATATATTTACATTAGAAGTTGTGACCCAGATTGAACCGCAAAAAAATACTACCTTAAGTGGGTTGTATCGTTCTAACAATCTGTATTGCACGCAATGCGAAGCACAAGGGTTTAGACGGATCACCTACTATCTTGACAGGCCAGATGTGATGGCACCTTTTACAACGACCATTGTTGCAGATAAAACGCGATACCCCATTTTGTTATCTAATGGCAATAAAATTGACCAAGGTGAACTGAGTGATAATAGACATTGGGTGAAATGGCAAGATCCCTTTAAAAAGCCCTGTTACCTTTTTGCGCTAGTGGCAGGTGATTTGGCAAAAATAGCGGATACTTATACGACGATGTCTGGTAAAAAGGTTGCATTGGAAATTTTTGTTGAGCCACAAAATAAAGAAAAATGCCAATATGCTTTAGAGTCTTTAAAAAAATCAATGCAATGGGATGAGCAAGCGTATGGCAGAGAATATGATCTCGATATTTATATGATTGTCGCTGTCAATGACTTCAATATGGGCGCCATGGAAAATAAAGGGTTAAACATATTCAATTCAAAATATATCCTTGCGAGTGAAAAAACAGCAACAGATATCGATTTTCAAAATGTTGAAGCCGTGATTGGACACGAATATTTTCATAATTGGACGGGAAATCGCATCACCTGTCGTGATTGGTTTCAGTTAAGTTTGAAAGAAGGTTTGACTGTTTTTCGTGAGCAGCAATTTTCTGCTAGTACCGGATCTTCTTCCGTGAAAAGAATCAATGATGTACGAATTATTCGTACCAGACAGTTTGCAGAAGATGCAGGCCCCATGGCGCATCCCGTTCGCCCTGAATCCTATATTGAAATCAATAACTTTTATACTACAACCATATACAATAAAGGTGCAGAAGTCATTAGAATGCTGCATACCATGTTAGGTAAAGATAAATTTCGTAAAGGAATGGATTTATACTTTGAACGTCATGATGGACAAGCCGTGACGATTGAAGATTTTGTCGCTGCATTTTCAGATGCGAATAATATAGATTTAACCCAGTTTCATCGTTGGTATCATCAAGCCGGAACGCCCAAAGTGACGGTGAAAGAACAATATGATCCTAAAACAAAGCAATTTAAAATTGCTTTGTCTCAAACCTGTCCTATTACGCCAGATAAAAAAGAGAAAAAACCTTTTGTGATCCCGATTAAAGTGGCGCTTTACGATGATAATGGCAAGTCTATTGCGATTGAAAGTAAAGGCCATATAGAGAAAACTGAACAAGGGTACTATCTTATTTTAGACAAAGAAAGTCAGGAGTTTGTGTTTGAGAATGTGCCGATCAAACCTGTTCCTTCCTTATTAGGTGATTTTTCTGCACCCGTTAAGTTATTTTACCCTTATACAGATGCTGAGCTGGCTTTGTTAATGACTTGCGATGAAGATCTCTTTAATCGCTGGGATGCTGCGCAGCGGGTGAGTACATCAGCCATTAAATCCCTAATGTCCGATTTTCAACAAGATAAAACGTTTACAACACCTACGACATTTATAGAAGCTTATCGTGAATTATTTAAACAAAATATCGCCGATCCTGCTTTAATCGCACAACTATTATCTTTACCTTCGTTCCAATACGTGGCTGAAGATTTTCCTGTCATTGATGTGAATGCATTGAATCAGGCACGAAAATTTTTACTGCAAAGTTTTGCTGAAAAATTACAAGACGAGCTTGCTAATTGTTATTATGCAGCCCAAGAAGCAGATGATGGCTCATTGAGCGGTGAAAGCATGGGATATCGTGCTTTAAAAAATGTTTGTTTATATTACCTGGTACGTTCGAGCTCACAATGGCTTGAGGTGGCACAGAAGCAATTTAAACAGGCGAAAAACATGACAGATATGATGGGCGCATTATCAGCAATTAATTCTTCGACTTCGCCTATTCGTCAAACGTTATTTGAAGATTTTTACCAACAATTTAAAAATGAACCTTTAGTGGTTAATAAATGGCTTTCGCTTCAAGCATCAGCTGATCTGCCAACCGTCTTGGATAATATTAAAAACTTATTAACCCATGAATCATTTGATATCGGTAATCCTAATAAAGTATATGCCTTGATTAATACCTTCGGCATGGCAAATCCAGAGCGGTTTCATGACGATAAGGGCTTGGGGTATGAATTTTTAGCCGATAGGGTCATTGAATTAAATCAACGCAATCCTCAAGTTGCTGCCCGGATATTAGAAGGATTAACGCAATGGAAAAGGATTGATGAGGCACATTCTGCTTTAATGAAAAAAGCGCTGATGAAAATTGAAGCGGTAAGCGATCTCTCTGAAGATGTGTATGAGATAGTGACGAAGTCGCTTGTGGCTTAAATGCGCAGTCTTAATTTTTAAAGTGAGCGAAGTGAACAAAATCCCACTTTTGTAAAGGGTAGCGGTAGCCTAAGCGTAGCGAAGGTTAACGCAGGGGTAGCATAAATCCCCTTCGCCCTTCGAGCCTCCCTCTTTACAAAGAGGGAATATTGTTCGCTTCGCTCACAAGTGCAATTTTCCACATGGTGCAAAAACCTTACGTTATATGCTCTCGCCACAAAACATTCATCAATGAAACAAGCATGCCAAGGATGATCAAACTTGCTGCTAATGGTAGTACAGTGATGTTTTCTCCCAGGATGGCCATAGAACCAATCAGACCACCACCAATAAATTCCAAACAACCAAACATGGCTGCAGCGGCACCTGCATTTTCCTTGAAGGGTAACATCGCCCCGCTAGCACTGGCGCCAAGCATAATCGCAGCGCTGCTTGAAGCAACAAGATTAGGTAGGAATAAAACAAAGGGATGTTGGTAAAAATGATGCGCAAGTACCATTAAGGTACCGCTAACCATCAATAAACAAGCACCAATCAATGTGGTTTTTCTAAAACCAAGACGGTAGATCCACTTCCCCATGAATGCGCTAGTGAGAAGAAAAGCGACAGCATTAATACTAAAAAGCATAGCAAATTGAGATTCTGATAACCCAAATAAAGTAATGAAATAACGAGGTGAAAGAGAAAAATAACCAAACATGCCAGCTTGAGTTGCAATACCGCAACCGCAAAAATACAGCGTTCCTCGATGAGATAGTATCTTTTTGTAAGGGCTAAGATATCGTTTTATAAAACGAGTGGGAGCTTGTTTGGTAGGATAAGAATGGGTTTCTTTTAAAGAAAGAATAGCTAAACATAATAGCAAACCGCCATACAAGCTAAGGACGGCAAAGCTTGCTTGCCAGCCGTAGTGAATTTGTAAAAAAGCCCCTAATATGGGGGCACCGATAGGCGCAATAGCTGTAGCGCCTTTAAGTGCGGTATAGATCATCGTGGCGTCTTTTCCATCATATTGATCTCTAATCATGGCAAAGGCAACCACTTGCGAACCGCAGGCACCAAAAGCTTGAAGCATTCTACCTATCAATAAAATGATAAGTGAATCCGAACTAAAACAAATAATACTGCCAAGGGCGAATAAACCTAGACTGATAAGGATGATTCTACGTCGTCCAAAATTATCAGAAACTGGGCCAATAAATAGTTGCCCCAAACCATAACAATATAAAAACAGACTCATGGTGAGTTGGATTTTGACGCTGTCTGTTGAAAGTGCAGATGTCATAGAAGGGATAGAAGGCAAATAGAGATCAAGCCCCATTCCCAAGGGGAGAACGAATGGGATCATTAAAAAAATGGTCCAAATCACAGAAGAAGGTTGAGGCTTCTGCTGGGTAGCCGTTACAATAATATCATCTCTCACTTTGTAGTTGCTTATATAACTTTATTTGGGTGTGAAGATTAAAGATTATCGCAAAAGGGAACATATGGTTAAAGAAAAAATCGGCGTATTGCTTATCAATTTGGGAACGCCTGGGGGACCAGATAAGACAAGTGTTAAGCGCTATTTAAAACAGTTTCTAGATGATCCACGTGTTATCGATTTACCTTGGTTGATTCGTAAAGCCTTATTGCACCTTTTTATTCTTCCTTTTAGACCAGCAAAAACGGCTAAAGCCTATGCTGCTATTTGGGATCAAAAAGGTTCGCCTTTGTTGCTGCATAGTATGCACTTAGCCACAGAGCTCCAACAAACCTTAGGAAAAGATTATCAAGTTGAGGTTGGAATGCGCTATGGTAAACCGAGTATACCTTCAGCAATAGATAAGCTATTGGCAGCAAAATGCCATAACATTATTGTATTGGCAATGTTTCCGCAGTACTCAAGTGCGGCAAATGGATCGGCTTTGGAAAACGTTATGCAATATTTTGATGCCAAATGGAATATTCCGGGATTAAAGATCTTACCTGCTTTTTATAGGGATCCCGGCTATATTGAAGCGCAAGCAAAACTTATCCAGCCTTATTTGAATAAAAACCCTAATCAAAAAATTCTTTTTAGTTATCATAGTTTGCCTGCTCGGCATATTGAGAAGAGTCAAGGGTGCGCAACTTCCTGTGCCATGACAGCGCCATGTCCTGCCGTCGCGGGAGACAGTACTTTCTGCTATCGAGCACAGTGCTATGAAACCTCGCATTTGTTAGCGCAGAAATTACAATTATCTGATTCGCAATATACCGTTGCTTTTCAATCGCGTTTAGGTCGAACCGTTTGGGTTGGTCCTGATATCCAAAGTGTGATGCCACAATTGATAAAGCAAGGGACCAAAGATTTGCTTGTGGCGTGTCCTTCTTTTGTTGCAGATTGTCTGGAAACGTTGGAAGAGATTGGAATACGCGCAAAGGAGGAATGGTTGAGACTGGGCGGAGACACTTTTACGCTTGTACCCTGTTTAAATGCAGAGCCTATGTGGGTACAGACCGTAGCAGATTTGGTGCGTCAGTAAATTATTTTTATAATGTCTAGAAAAGAAACTCTCACCCGCTGCTAGAAGCAGCGATCTCTCCCATAAGCGGTAAAGAGACGATGTTTGCTTTGCAGTCGAAAGATCTCATATTTTTATTTCGATCCCCCTCTCCCGTTTACGGGAGAGGGTTAGGGTCAGGGTCTTAGAGAGGGGGCCTCAAAGGATCTTCATCCCATCTTCTTAATCAATTGATCTGCCGTGTCGGTCGGCAATAATTGCTGCGAATGTTGCAGATCAAGTTTTGCTTCTTGTTTTCGTCCCATATGATCTAACAAAATGCCACGCTGATGAAAATAGTAGAAGTAGTTTGCATCGCGCGCTATGGCATGTTGGTAAGCTTCTAAGGCTTGGTCATTAACGTTTTGTTTAGCTAAAACATCGCCTTTTAAACCGTAGAATAAGGCTTCTTTGGGTTCTTTTTGAATAGCGTTATTAGCCAATTGTAAGGCATGCCCTAAATCTCCTTTTTTATAAGCCGCGACCCCTTTATCGTATTCATCATAAGCGGGCTCGCGCTGTTTTAATTGTGCAATTTTTTGTTGATAACGTTCTTGTCCTAAAGTTAATCCTTTAGGCATGGTTTTGGCTCTAATGAGATTAGTATTTGCACGTTCTTGAGAAGGCGGGTGAGAGGCAAATAAACCTTTCGCCCAATTTGTCGATTTATTTTCAGAGAGTTTGACAAAGGTTTGTTGCAAACTGACAGCAGCACTAGGATCGTATCCGGCTTTTACCATGTAATCCATACCATAGGCATCAGCCTCAAGTTCTGCTTCTCGGCTGTATTTGGTTGAGACTAAACCTGCGGCAACACCAGCACCTGCCATTAAGGCGCCATTTGTGAGGCCGCTATTTTTATCTTTACTTGCTGTTGCAAGAGCAACATTGGTTGCCGCTAAAGAAGTTGAGAGGATCAGTTGACGCTCCATCGATTTAGCGCCATGGCGTGCAGCAGCGTGGGTAATTTCATGCCCAAGTACCGCAGCAAGCTCAGCCTCATTGTGTAGTTTGGTTAATAAGCCACGGTTAACAGCTATTTTCCCACCTGGCAGTGCCCACGCGTTAGGTACAGAGTCGTTAAGCACTACAAATTCAAAAGGAAGAGAAGGGCGCGAGCTGACACTTACTAATTTTTTACCCACCTCATCAACATAAGCACTGAGTTCGGGATCAAGGGTGTATTTGCCGCCACTGGCTTGTTGACCATGTAAATAATGGCTCTCACCCATTTTAATTTCTTTTTCAGCGCCAATAAATTGAAACTCTGGCCGCCCTGTTACAGGGTTTTTTGCGCAGCTTGTAAGGATGACAAGGCTCACTATCAAGCCGAAACGAAACACATGAGACATATAAAGCCCTCTTAGTGCTTGATTTATACCATTATCAAATAGACCCTATTTTTTTAAAGAAGGCAGCCGACTTATATTAAAGAGTAAAAATGGGTTAGCCAACTTTGTTTTTATAGGGTGACTTGCCATTTTAACAGATTTGACAAGTTCAGTAAGTTTAATCAGGTATTTTGATTTTTCTTTTGGATAAGTGGCCTCTCAGTTAAATAAGCAAATAAACATAGAGAGGTATCTAATCTTACACCTAAGTTGTAAAATTAGACTACTTAATCTAAAGAAAAACATTCGAAAAGAGGTGGGCTTATGCGCCGGCAAGAAGAAGCACGTGAAGAATTAATTCAACGCGTCATTACTCTTGTAAAAGAAAAGCTTCCAACAAATGATGTTAAATTGATTTCATCATTTGTTAAGCAGTATTACTTAAGTGCTGCACCAGAAGACTTGCTTGAACGTAACGTAATCGATCTTTATGGGGCACTCGTTGCGCATTGGAATTTTATTCATCAGCGTAAACCAGATGAGGCAAAGGTTCGAGTTTACAATCCACAATATGAGCAGCACGGATGGCAATCAACGCATACGGTGATAGAAGTCATTGCTCCCAGCAAAGCTTTTCTTATTGAATCTGTTCGCATGGTCCTTAACCAGCTTGGCTTGAACGTCCATTTGATTTTGCATCTCAATAGAATGAAAGTGGAGCGCAATAGTGAAGGCATTATCACAAATGTCTTGAGTAATGGTGATGATGCTGAAAATGCTCAAAGCGAAATTCCGGTATTTATTGAGATAGACAGGCAAAGTGATCCTAAAGTACTTGATGAACTGCGGACTTCCATAGAAAGAGTGATTGAGGATGTCAATTATACTGTCAATGATTGGCCGAAGATGACTCAAAAAATGGAATCAATCATTCAAGAGCAAATTGATAAATTACCAAAATCCAAAAATAAAGATATTGAAGAAGAAGTTATAGAGTTTTTGAAATGGATTAACAAAAACCATTTCACTTACCTCGGTTATTGTCAAAGAATGCTTATTTCTTCCCATGGTGAATATCATTGGGCCTTTGACAAAAATAATTCTTTAGGGATCCTAAGAAAGGAAGGGGAAGGCTATTTTGAATCCTTCGAAGAAATGCCTAAGGCGGCGCAAGAATCTGCTATTTCTTCTTTCCCATTAATTTTGGGAAAAACCGATAGAATTTCTACCGTACACCGACCTACTTACACTGATTTTATTGTTATTAAAATATTTGACGATAAAGGTAAAGTGATTGGTCAACACCAGTTTATTGGTTTGTACACTTCTGCTGCTTATAACCGAAGCCCACAAGGGATCCCATTGTTGCGCTTAAGGGTAAAACAGATCCTTGAGCGAGCGGGACTCACTTATGAAAGCCATGACGGTAAAGCACTCGTTAACATTTTAGAAACCATGCCAAGAGATGATTTCTTCCATGCGACTGTGGAAGAATTATATGATTTGGCCATGGGGATCCTGCATTTGCAGGAGCGCCAACGTATCCGATTATTTATCCGAAAAGATTCTTTCACCCGTGTGTTTTCTTGCCTTGTATTTGTACCACGCGAGCGTTTTAATTCTAGGCTCCGTGAGAAAATGCAAAATATTTTGATGCAAGACCTAGGTGGTTATCAGGTTGATTTTAGTACACGCTTTACAGAATCTACTTTAGCGAGAATCCATTTTATTGTTCGTTTTAAAGATGATTTAGCAAAAGAGTACGATGTCTTAAAGATCCAAGAAAAATTAATTGATATTAGCCGCACCTGGGAAGATCATTTTAAAGATGCATTACTAGAGCATTTTGGTGAAGAGCACGGCAACCGTCTTTTTCATAAATATCGTGGCGCATTCCCGGTAGGGTATCGTTCAGACTTTAATGTTCGCACCGCCGTTTATGATGTGCAGCATATAGAAAAATTATCTGATAAAAATCAGCTCGAGATGAGCTTTTATCGACCGCTCGATGAGCCTGAAGGAGTATTACGCTTCAAACTATATAGTCCAGAAAGATCGATCCCCTTATCGGATGTGATCCCAATGCTTGAATGCATGGGCTTGCGAGTAATAAGCGAGCGGCCGCATGAAATCATGCCCAAAAATAGTAGGGAAGTTTGGATCAACGATTTTGGCATGATAAGCAATTCAACAAAAGACTTAAAAGTAGATGAAGTCAAAGATATCTTTCAAGAAGCGTTTTATCATATTTGGTACAAAGAAGCAGAAAGCGATGGTTTTAACCGCTTAGTCTTAGGTGTTGGTATTAACTGGCGTGAAGTCACTATGTTGCGCGCTTATGCGAAATACCTATGGCAAACCGGATTTACTTTTTCTCAAGCTTATATTGAAGATGTACTTTGTGGGGTTCCTGTCATTACGCGTGATCTTGTGGAGCTCTTCAAAATTCGCTTTGATCCAGATATCTCTCAAGAAAAGCGAAATTCATCCACCAACTCTTTGCGGTTGAAAATCAAAAACAACTTAGAAGAAGTCAAAAATATCGATGAAGATAGGATTATTCGTCGTTATCTCCAAGTGATTTTAGCAACTATTCGAACCAATTTTTATCGAAAAGACAAAGAGGGGCAGTATAGAACCTACTTATCTTTTAAGTTTGATCCTTCTGCTATCCCTGAATTACCTTTACCAAGGCCTTTATTTGAAATATTTGTCTATTCGCCTCGTGTGGAAGGGGTACATCTTCGCGGGGCTAAAGTTGCGCGCGGAGGTTTGAGATGGTCCGATCGCAGAGAAGATTTTAGAACAGAAGTATTGGGTTTAATGAAAGCTCAACAAGTCAAAAATGCGGTTATTGTTCCCTTAGGTGCTAAAGGGGGATTTGTACCCAAGCTTCTACCTTATAGAGGAACACGTGAAGAAATTATGGCAGAGGGCATTGCCTGCTATAAAACCTTTATTCATGGTCTTTTGGACGTAACGGACAATCTTGTTGAAAACAAAGTTATTCCGCCTAAAGACATTGTGCGCTACGACTCTGATGATCCTTATCTTGTTGTTGCAGCAGATAAAGGGACAGCCACCTTCTCAGATATTGCCAACAGTGTCTCGAAAGAATACAGCTTCTGGCTGGACGATGCTTTTGCTTCTGGTGGTTCATCAGGCTATGACCATAAGAAAATTGGTATTACTGCAAGGGGTGCTTGGGAATCAGTCAAGCGACATTTTAGAGAGCTTGATATCGATACCCAGAAAACCGACTTTACTGTGGTAGGTATTGGGGATATGGCCGGAGACGTATTCGGTAACGGTATGTTGCAATCTCGCCATATCAAGCTGGTCGGGGCATTTAATCATCAGCATATCTTCCTTGATCCAACACCCGATCCAGAAACGAGTTATAATGAAAGATTACGTATGTTCAATCTACCTCGTTCGAGTTGGGAAGATTATGATCCCAAAGCCATTTCCAAAGGGGGTGGGGTTTTCTCGCGTTCATCAAAATTTATCCCTCTTTCTAAAGAAATGCAGGCCGTATTAGGTATTAATAAGCCTAAGCTTGTGCCAACCGAATTAATTCGAGCATTGCTCAAAGCGAATGTAGATTTGCTCTTTAATGGTGGTATTGGTACCTACGTAAAAGCATCTTTTGAACACAATATGAATGTGGGTGATAGAGCAAATGATGCTTTACGTGTGAATGGCGAAGAGCTTCGATGTCGAGTGGTTGCCGAAGGTGGGAATTTAGGTTTCACGCAATTAGGGCGTGTAGAATATGCACTTCACGGCGGTAAAATAAACACCGATGCGATTGATAATTCTGGTGGTGTAAATTGCTCTGACCAAGAAGTGAATATTAAAATTTTATTAAATGGTATTGTTGCATCAGGTGATCTTACTGAGAAGCAGCGAAATATACTATTAGGTGAAATGACCGATGAAGTGGCAGAGCTGGTTTTAGATAACAACCGCAATCAAACTGAAGCCATTAGTGTTGCTGAATATCATTCAGAAAATAATGTACAAATGCATTGTCGTTTGATAGATCATTTGGAGCAGCATGCCAATTTAGACCGTACACTTGAATTTTTGCCTTCTAACGAAGATTTACTCGCACGCCAATTAACAGGTAAAGGTTTAACTAGACCAGAATTGGCTGTGTTGTTGGCGTATTGTAAAACCTTGTTAAAAGGGGAATTACTGGCTTCTGATGTTCCTGAAGACAAATACATTGCTCGCAATCTTGTGACGGCGTTCCCTCAGGAGTTGAGAGAGAAATACGAAAAAGAAATGTATTCTCACCGTCTAAAACGCGAAATTATTGCTATGCAGATTTCTAATTCAGTCATCAATGATATGGGATTAGGATTCATTCATAGATTGCAAGATGAAACCGGAGCAACCGTTCCAGAAATTACACGTGGCTACATAGCAGCAAGAGAAATTTTTAAAGCAGCGTTATTCAGAGAAGCGGTAAATGCTTTAGATTTTATTGTTCCTGCTGAAATTCAAATAAAAATGCTGCATGAATTGAATCGATTAGTGCGTCGAGGCACCCGTTGGTTCTTACGCCATCGTATTGGTTCTTTAAATGTTGAAGAAGTCATCAAGCACTTCACACCCAAAATGCAAATGGTCAAAGAAGGGTTACATCATGCCTTGCAGGGCAGCTCTGAAGAATATCTCTTAGAATTCGCTAAAGAGCTGATGGATGTAAATGTACCAGAAGAGACTGCTTTGGTCACAGCACAAATGGGGGCGATGTTTTCAGCATTGGATATTGTGGATGCAGCTATTTCGCATAATCTGCCGGTTGAGAATGTCACGATTACCTATTATGCCGTTGGGGCACGTTTGGAATTAGGATGGTTTAGAGAAGAAATTAAACGTCATCCAGTTGCCAATCATTGGGATTCGTTAGCCCGTGCTGCCATTCGCGATGATTTAGATCGTCAGCAAAGAAATCTCACCATCGCCATTATGTTAATGCAACAAGATGTGACTGATGTTGAGGCGCAAATTGATGCTTGGATGGCGCAGCATAAGATTATGATAGATCGCTGGAAACATATGATTGCAGAGTTGAAATCCTTGACTAAACGTGAATTTACGATGTATTCGGTTGCCTTACGTGAGCTAATGGAATTGGCAAACGTTGGAAACGCGGAATGCCTGCAAATTCAGAAAAAAACAGCGTAAACATTTTCGTTTTGCAAAATTATTTTATTTGCAATACATAGTCATAACTGATTTTTCGGCCCACGTCGAAGCGATAGTGTCGACGGGAGCCGAAGAATCATCTGCGAAGACCGAACAAAAATAAGAATTGATATGTGGTACAAGCTGATCCGTCCTTTATTATTTGCTTTAGATCCTGAGTTTTCGCATAACCTCACTTTAGGTGTTTTAGAGAAGCTGCATCAGTGTGGCGCTTTTTCTAGTGTGCCTCTCATGCCATCTTCTTTGTCAGTAAATTGCTTTGGCTTAACTTTTCCCAATCCGATTGGGTTAGCGGCAGGACTCGATAAAAATGGAGAGTGTGTCCCTGCTTGGCAATCTTTTGGTTTTGGCTTTGTCGAAATAGGCACTGTGACACCAAGACCTCAAGCGGGTAATTCAAAACCTCGATTATTTCGTTTGCCTGCAAATGAAGCCGTGATCAATCGTATGGGATTTAATAACAAAGGTGTTGATTATCTGGTTCAGCGTGTTGCAAGTTATAAGCGCACTTGTCCTTTAGGGATCAACATTGGTAAAAATAAAGATACCCCGTTGGAAGCTGCAGCGCAGGATTACCTCGCTTGCTTTCAGAAAGTGTATGCTTTAGCAGATTATGTCACCGTGAATTTATCTTCGCCCAATACGCCGGGATTAAAATCTTTACAACATGGTGAAATGTTGAGAAGTATAATTATTCCTTTAAAAAATGAACAAGAAAGGTTATCGGGCACTTTGGGTAAAAAGGTTCCTATCTTAGTTAAAATATCTCCTGATCTTGAAGCTGAAGAGCTTAAACTGATAGTCAATGATTTGCTTGATCTACAAATAGAAGGGATTATTGCCACCAATACCACAATTAAGCGTGATGCTACGCTTATGCCGCGTTATGCCAAAGAGGAAGGCGGACTAAGTGGTAAGCCCTTGTTTCGTGCATCAACGGAAGTGGTTCGTAAAATCCATCAACTGGCTGGAAGTGATTTGCCGATTATCGCTGTAGGGGGAGTCAGTTCAGTGTTAGAGGCAAAAGAAAAATTTGCCGCTGGCGCTAAGTTGGTTCAACTCTATTCGGGATTAATTTATCAAGGACCCGGATTAGTAACAGAGATCACCCAAGCCTTAGCAAAATAATTTCAATTCTGATTCTTTTTCCTCCCATCAGTGAATATCCCTCAATTTTTGAGGGATATTCTTATTTAGTTTATCTGATAACCTAACTGACAAATGGACCGATAAAGCTGACTAAATGTATATCTAAGCTGATTAACTATCGATTATGCTAGCCACCTAATTTGTCGTAAAAACATATGAGGTAGTCATGTCTAAGAAGGGGCCGGAGCATTATTTACCAGCGTTTGGTTATTCTAAGGGTAATTCCAATCATCCTGGTACCCAGAACACAGGAGAGGATGTTCTCCATAAGCGAAAGACATTAGGCTCTGATAGACAAGATCTCTCACCAAAAGAAAAAATAAATGATGACATATACAAACGACAAAGGACTTTAGGCGAATATAGGCAAGATGGCCAGCAACAAGAAAAAAGACATGATTCTTCTAAAATAGAAGATAGTCTATCACTCCTTTATCGTCATATTGAGACAGTATCTACCATTGATAACCAATCCCAACTTGGATCTGCATTACAGAAATTAAAACGTAGTCTGCAAATATATTTGCGTGAGCTTAGAGCCATAAATGCAGATATTTTATCTCTTTTGGATCGTGCCTTAAATATGCCATTAGATAAGACAAAAGATAAAGAATTTGCAACTTTGATTGGTGAAGAACTGTTTAATTGCATTATTGATGAAATGCAAGCGCATCTAAGTGAAAAAGATTTTAATTATATTTTGGCACATAGAGGGAATAAAACATATGGTTTATTGCAACGTGCTATTATCTTTGGTTCGCAGAGAGTGGTTGCAAAAACTATCTCGCTTTTATCTGAACGTAGCCGAGAATATATTTTGGAAAACGAATTATCTATTAGTGCTTACAATGGTATGTTGCCTTTACAACAAGCTTACATTAGAGGTAATCGGGATATCATTGCCGCCATCACGGCTTTGTTTAAAGGTAAATGGCACAAGTATCTTTCATGCAATTTATCAAAGCGAACCCATTCAGGATTTAGAATATTAGCGACTGTTGTAAAAAATGGAACACCCGAAGATGTAGATGAGATTATTGCGTTATTATTAAAAAAAGAGCATCGAGATGAGTTGAATGCTAATATAAATAATACAACCTCTGAACGATTCATGATCTTACAGACGGCAATAAGATCTGGTTCGCTAAAGAAAGTCGAAAGCGTGATAAGGTTATTGCTGTTGCCTGGACACGAAGGGAGCTTAAGAAAAAATCTAATAAACACCACAACCGATAGTTATACAACTATTGCTTGTGCCTTTGGGAATGATTCTCCAGAAGCAGTTGCTATTGCAAAGCGTATCCTTGAATTATTCACTGAAAGTCAAAATGAAAACATACTGCTAGATATTCTTGATATACCGACTAAAGAAAGATCCCATTTTTTACAACTAGCTCTAGTGACCTGCAATGTTGAAATGGTGCAACTAGCGCTGAATTTCCTAACCAAGAACCATGATTTACTAAAATGGTGTTTGGGTTATAGAACTAATTATGGCTATAGAGTATTACATGAAGCATATAGATCAAAAAATCCAAATATAATTGAGAAAATAGCCAATTTGTTATTATTGCCAGAACATCGAGAACAATTAATTCTCAACTTAGAAAACAAAACAGAAAGCGGATACACATGTCTGGATGATGTGCTTAAAATTCAGGACCCAGAGATTTTTCAAGATTACATTAACATGGCTGAAAAATATCTGCCACGAGCAAAATGGCAGGAAATATTACATTCAAAGGAAGACGGACATAATAATCTGCAATTTGTTGTGAATTCAGGAAATATAGAAATTGTTGATATTTTTCTTAAAGCCATCCGTACGGCCTTTGGAAGCAAAGCGGAAAGAATGCTTCAAGAAATGGCTGCTTCGATGAAACTTTCCTCCCATCCAAGAGCTGCAAAAACAAAAGAAATGATTGCTCGCTATCTGCCACGAAATCTAAAACAGATATTACAGCGTAATGACCATTCACCTTCTTTGCTTTGTGGATTAATTGCGAGAGGGTCTGAAATGACGATTGGGGAGGAATTTAAAGCACATTTACGTGAAATTGAAAAAGAAATAGAAAAATATCCTAAAGGTTTAATGACATTCTCTCCGACGAGTAATTTTTCACATATTAATGAAATTTTTCATTTTGTTAAAAGAAATCAAAGAGATAACCTTGCCGCTGCTAAAATTGCGCAGGAATTATTTAATATCGTCTGGAAGCAAATAATTCATCGGTATCCTCAAAGAGTGAATGAGGTATTAGGGGCTATTTTAGTTGATGGCCGATCTTTGCTACAACATGCCGTAGAAACACCTTTTGAAGAAATATCCACGACCTTAGCTAAAATTTATACTTCACCAGGTAATGAAGCGCTTCTTCAAAAACAATTAACGTCAGAATCAACAGGCAAGGTGAGAATTTTACAATCTGCCGTTATGTCAGGCTCAGAAAAAAATGTAGAGTTGATCTTAAATTTATTAGCTCCGTACGACAAGGAATTAAGAGAAAATTTGGGTGGCCGCACTAAATTTGGTTACATGCTTCTTCATGATGCTGTTAAAAAATCTCCTGCCATTCTTAAAATGATTGTTACAGTTTTATCCAAACCGGAATATCAAACTTTGTTGGTAGAAAATTTACGGAATCGAACGAACCATGGATACTCAGTGCTTCTGGATGTTTTACTGTCCGGATATAATGAAAACGCAATATTAATCATCAATTTATCTGAAAAATATCTAGATAGAGATGTTTGGCAGCGACGATTAGGTGACATCAAGGCAGGGGAAAATTGCCTGCAGATAGCCGTCAATAATTGTAATTTTGATACGGTGAAAGCTTTAGTAGATACTATTATACGTTCTTATGGCAAAGAAGCTGAAAGTGTACTTAATGGTTTATTGAAAAATAAAAGGAAGTTTTCTAATAGTAGAGGTCTTTACAATAAATTACTTGATTATATAGAAAAAGAGGCATTTGCAAATGCTCAAGCAAGCGAAATTGATGTGTTACCCAAAACCAACGTTAATGTAAGAACACAAAATCAAGAAGACACTTCCACCTCAAATCAAACCATTTTGAATGATATTAAGGACGTCAGTCAGAAGAATGATGACACTGATATGATCTTACATGAGGCTGGAGACGTAGACATAGAAGAAAAAAGAAAACAAAAGCAAAAAGAAGAGCAAATACGTATCGAAAAACGAAAGCAAAAAGGAAAAGAAAAAGTAGTTGAAGTAGAACTCTCCTCGCATGAACAACGATTTGAAGGTGATTATGTTGCAGAGGATAGAGAAGAAGAAGACTTTTATACTACAGATGTTTATGAGGATATGCTTTTTGAAGAACAAGCGATGGAAGAAGAATTTACCCGTACATTTGCAGACATTAATTATACTAATCATGAAGATAGGGAACGACAAGAGACTTCCATAATTGAACAAGGATTTGAAGCATCTCAACTTCAAGGAAGAAATAATCGACAGCTTTCAACTGCTCTTCCAGAGCGAGCCATAGAAGTTCAACAAGCTACAAATTCTTATGCAATAGCTGAAAAAAATAATAATCGACCTGTAAAAACTTTTTCTCCTTGTGGCGGAATTGATGCCAAATATCTAGGCGGAGCATTGCCTCAATTACCGATACCAGATAATGCTGGTGATGGCAATGTAGATAATATTCCTATGCCTGTCACTTATCTGCAAAATTTCCCCTTCATTAAATTTCATTCACTGCCTAAAATGAAAGAAAAGCAATTACTATTGCAGCATTCTATTAATTTACCAGAATGCCAATTAGATTTTTATGCAATGCGAGCGATTAATCCGGCTGATCAATGTACTTTTGTTTTAGCAGGACGTAAAGAAGATGCATTATTGCCACAGTCAAGAAATGGACGTTGTATTTTGGTATTGACGCAAAAAGAATATGAAGGTTTACAAAAGCAACTTCCACAAGGGTGCGATGTTTTGGTTGTCAAATCACTTCAGTGTGATTCTCATGGAAAATATCAAAATCTTACTAGACCAACAGCAAGACGATTGGGCATATTTCTTTTTGCTTATCATCTTAATCTTCCAACTTTTCTCATGATTGATGACAATATTAAGAAAATTAAAGCAAATTGTCGTAACGCGGGGTGGGATAGTTTCTATAAGTTGATGGAAAACCAATTAGACTCACTTTATTGCGTGTCGGTAAGAACAGATTCTGATAGTGCCCCAAGACCAGGGGAATTAGGATCAAAAATGTTCATGATAAATATGCAAGAGTTGAAGAAGCAACTCTCTGCATTAAAGCATGTCTTTACACTTTTTCCCATGGCTGCAAATGAAACGCATTGGGGAGAAGATTATTGGATGCAGCTGGCCTTTTATGTCATTGCTAATTTTAAATCGCAAGGCTATGAAATTCTTGATAAACAGCTTATCACCTTGGAACGTTCCAAAAGCCATCAGAATGCATTTGCCAGTACCGGTGCAAGGGCACGCCATTTTGATGAAATGGATCTAGATGCACTGCATGAATTAGATATGGAACGTAGGCATTGGGTAGAAACCGTTCGCCTACTTTTAAATGATATTATTTCACAAAACAGACGTCGTTATGAAAAAAGAAAGAGAGAAATTGAAAAAGCTAATTTGCAGGAAAAACATGCTATTGCAAATCAAGTCGAGAGATTAAATACACTTCCAGAAGAACAAGGTGATGAGATCGAAGGTGAATTTTTAGGAAGATATCAAACCTTTATGAAAAGTGTGCGTTTTAAGCATGGTATTTTTCGTCACTATCAATTGGGAGCGATGAGGGCGGTAAGCAACGTTAATGGTTTACTAAATCGCGTAATTTTGGCAACAGGGGCAGGAAAAACCTATCTTCAATGCGAATTGATGCGTATGGCATATCATACAGCAGGTGCTGGAGAACATATTATTGTTGTGACACCTCACATTGATTTGGTAAAACAATTTTATGATGATTTTATTGAATTCAATAAAAAGAATTCATCTACGAATAAGAATTTATTAATTCCTTCTGAAGCGATTATTAAAGTATCTAGCCATAAGCAAAGTTGTCATTTGCAAGCTCTATTAATGAATGAAGAAATAGCGAGCCAAAAAAGTATTTTAATCTTTTGCTCTGATAGTTTAGAAAAATTTGCTTTAGAAATGGATTATCAATTGCCTCATGTTCCCTTGATGCTATTAGATGAATATCATTACTATCCTACTGCAGTGCAAGACTTGGTGAAAAAACTAAACCCTTGCCCGCTAATCATTGGATTAACCGCGACACCGCCAGAAGATGATCCGCTTACGACAGCATATCGCTACTCTAGGGCACAAGGAGTCAAAGAAGGTTATCTTGCTCCAGTGATAGCAGATAGCTTAGGCGTCTCTTATACCAAAGAAAATGTCGAGCTTCTCATCCAGGCGCTGCCTACTATCTTGAAAGCTCAATATCATCCAGGTTTTGGTGATAAAACAAAACTAAATGATTCAAAAGGAATAATATATTTGCCTTCAATTGAGCATTGTGAACGAGCTAGAGTTCTGCTTGAATCGAAGGGTATTACAGCTTTTTGTATTCATAGTAAAAATGGGAAGCACAAAGCGGAATTACAAGAGTTTTTGAAAAGCGAAAATCCCGGTGTGTTATTGGCAGTTCGTATGTTAAGAATAGGTTTTAACGCCAAAGAGCTCG
>MKTN01000069.1:33248-63297 GCA_001898235.1 Gammaproteobacteria bacterium 39-13 | reverse complement strand
GAATGAACCCCCAGGAGTGTACGCTTTGGTACATGACTGGGGTGAGAGAGTGAAGGCAACAAAGCCTACAGTAAACTGAAGCAGTAGAAATCGGGGTATAGCTCAGTCTGGTAGAGCACTGCGTTCGGGACGCAGGGGTCGTAGGTTCAAATCCTGTTACCCCGACCAATAATCTTCAATATCACTACTGTCATTGCAAAATAGTTTAAGGATAAAACGATGCAATTTCTTATGTTTGCAGCAAGTCTCCAACAGAACTCTGTTAATAAAAAACTAATTAATTTGGCCGCCAAATTAACCAAAAATGCTGGACATGAAGCAGATTTAGCTGATTTTAATGAATTTGATTTACCGCTTTACAATGCAGATATTCAAAACCAAGGCTTCCCCTCCAATGTCACCCATTTCATCACCCGCATGCAAAAAGCAAAGGGGCTCATCATCTCAAGCCCTGAATATAATTTTTCCATGCCAGGAACCTTAAAAAATCTTATTGATTGGGTTTCGCGGGTTTCTCCTATGCCTTGGCAAAAACAAAACATTTTACTGTTATCGGCTTCACCTTCCTTAGTTGGCGGAAACCGCGGCTTATGGTGCACCCGCATCCCGCTTGAATGCTGTGGTGCACTTGTTTATCCAGATATGTTTTCTTTGGCATCGGCTAATCAAGCTTTTGCTGACGATGGCCAATTGCATGACGCGCAATTACAAACAAGATTAACCAACACACTAAATGGATTCTTTTCCTTGGTTGAAAAGCTTTCTACGTAGGGGGTTTTTATTAAGAGATCTGTCAGGCACATTTTAAGATGTTATGACACACAAAGATTCAGTTGACAAACAAACGCCATCGGCGGACGCAATCTTCCTCCCCTTTTATTTAGTCTAGGACTATCAATTTCTATCCTTAGCGTGTACTATCGGCCCTTGAGTCTAAGCGGCTAACCAAAAGAAGCTGCAGCTCATGGCTCATCTGTTGCTCAATACCAAGAGTGCATTTATTTAATGACTAAAGAGGGGGAGTTAGTCGTGCCCTTAGTAATAATTCTTTTTGCCCTATTTGCGAGCTTATTTACCCTCAGCAAAACTGCCTTAGAATTTTCTGAACCTTTTTTTCTAATTGGCTCACGAATGACCCTAGCAGGGATCCTGCTTATTAGTCACCAGTTTTTCTTTAATCGCGCTGCTTTTAAAATCAAAAGCGCTCATATTTTGCCTCTGATTATTCTCGGATTAGTCAGCATTTATATTACAAATATTGCTGAAATTTGGGGCATTCAGTACATGAGCTCAGCAAAGGCCTGCTTAATTTATAGCTTATCGCCTTTTATTGCTGCACTCTTTGCTTATTGGTTACTTAATGAAAGATTAAGCCCTAAAAAGTGGATTGGACTTTGTGTTGGGTTTGTGGGGCTTACCCCCATTCTCTTTACTCATTCATCTTCTTCAGAGTTGGCTAAAGATCTGCTCTTTTTCTCATGGCCCGAGCTTGCCTTAGTCACCGCGGTATTTGCGAGTGTTTATGGTTGGATCTTACTTAAAAAAATCATCAGCGAATATCACTATACCCCGATTATGGCCAACGGTATTAGTATGCTGGTGGGTGGACTTCTCGCACTGACTCATTCCTATCTTAGTGGAGAAAACTGGGCACCGCT
This sequence comes from Gammaproteobacteria bacterium 39-13, assembly GCA_001898235.1. Lineage (GTDB taxonomy): Bacteria > Pseudomonadota > Gammaproteobacteria > Berkiellales > Berkiellaceae > Berkiella. Next base: position 61,639 of record MKTN01000069.1, on the reverse strand, counting down.
TCCTATTATTGGTGGAAAATACGGCGCTTTTCTCGAGTGCGCACTCTGGATGACCCTGATTTCAAATGTTGTTTGCTATAACCTCTACGGTTATTTGTTGAAACGATTTTCAGCGACTTTTATGTCTTTAGCCGGGTTAGTCACACCATTATTTGCATCCCTTTTTGGATGGTATTTCTTAGATGAGGTTATTTCCTGGCACTTTTTCGCATCCATGGTCTTGTTCTCAATTGGTCTTGCGCTCTTTTATCAAGAAGAGCTTACCAATAACTTTTCGACTGATATCGAAAATTCTAAACTAGACGCAGCCTAATCTAATGTGCTCAAAGCAAGCCACAAACACCAAAGCCTGCTTTGAGCCATTTTCCCCATGTCACAAGTAGATTATCAACATCCAAAACTAAAAAGAGCCGATTGTCATTGTCATACGACCTTTTCGGATGGCTCTCTTGATGTCATCACCTTGTTGAATCATGCAAAAGAAAAACAACTCGATGGTTTAAGTATTACCGATCATGACACTATTGAGGCTTATCAAAGTGCAGTGGCCTATGCAAAAAGCATTGCATTGCCTCTTGTTTCCGGTATTGAAATATCCACAGAGCACCGAAGATCTAGTATTCATGTTTTAGGTTATGCCTTCGATTTACGCAATTCGGACTTGCATGCATTCTGCCAACGTCTCCAACAAGATAGACAAAATAGAAATCATCAAATCCTTGAACGACTCGCTAAAATCAAAATGCCGATAGATGCTGAGGAGCTAACCACTCATTTTGGTCATGGCTCTATTGGTCGCCCTCATATTGCCAAACTGATGATGAAAAAGGGTTATGTTAAATCCCTGAAACAAGCCTTTTCCCGTTATCTAGGTGATAAAGGACGTTGCTATGTTAGTGGATATCAGGTTGAAGTAGAAACCGCACTCTCTCTTATTCGGCGTGCTGGTGGGTATGCAATCCTTGCGCATCCTCATTATATACGACCAACCAAAATTCTCTCTGAATTGCTTGAGATGCCGTTTGATGGAATTGAAGTCTATTACGGACATTTATCTTTGAAGCAAGAGCAACCTTGGGTAGATATTGCCAAGAAAAAGAATTGGCTGATGACTGGCGGTTCAGATTTTCATGGCGAGAAGAAAGCCTTTCATACATTAGGATGCTCTTGGACGCCAGAAGAGACTTTTGCACTATTCAAACAACGTTTTGCAGAAAATTCAGTTTGAAAAAAGTCTCTTTTTTCAAACTGAATCACGCCAAAGCGTAGTGTAGACGGATTATGTTGCTACATTTTCTGGATGTTGCAAATGATAGCAATGTACAACCATCAATGCGGGCCATAACGGTAAAATGAAAAAACCTACTAACGCTTGAGATAAAATTCCTCTTCCTACAAGCAATGTAAACAACCACGCAAGTAACCAAATGACCACTCCCAAGGTTAACAATAAGAAAAATGTATTAAACCAATATTCTTTGATAAGAATATAACTCTGCTTGATTCCATCTATCATTTTCATATTTTGGTTTATAATAAATACAGCAGATACAGAGGCATAAACAAAGCCAATAATATTGATGATGACAATTAAAATCATCAACTCAAAACCCGTACTCATTATCTGCCCTTCGGTGGGGAATTTGAAGAAAAAATGCAAGCTAAAAAGCAACGCCGCCATAAGCAATGTTGGTAAGAAAAGAAGTAGCATTGAGAGTAAAAATGGTCCACAGCGTTCGAGGCTTTTACGTAAGATATTCAGATAATTGAGAGGCAACTGATAATAGCGCTGATAAATCACTTCCATGGCAAGGCAGAATAATAAACTAGCATAGATAAGTTGCAAGCTGATATTTAAAACACTGAATAATGTTGTTGCTGGTGTAAAAGGAATGTATCTATTAATCAAATATTGACCAAGTGCATAAATTAAGGCAACAGGAAATACGGCAAAGTAACTTTGTCTAATCAAATCAAGAACGCGCTGGTAAGTTACATTGATGCTAGGTAAATTATTCATAGCTGTCCTTTATACATCAGTTCGCTCATCTAAATTCCGTTTCATTTGATTAAAATGTATCACCATAAGTGCCGGATAAAAAGAACTGAAAAGCATCGTCAATGTTGGCGAAACAATCTCTGGATAAAATGTTTCCATCAACATACTAACAATCACGGTCATCATGCCAAAAAGTATCATTAAAAGAAACGTATCTATCCAGTAATCTTGTACAAGATCCCAACTTTTCTTTAGACCAGACAATGCATTTTCTCTTTTTATCACGATAAATACCCCTGCCACAAAACTATAAGTGGCAAGAATTAAAGTTATCAATAACGCCATTCCCATCAATGTTAATGAGATACACTTATGCAAAAATATCACCTTGGCTGTCATCGCAGCCGGATGCCACAAAACATTCGTCAACTTCAATAAACCTAATGCTAAAAATACTGGTGATGAAATCAACAAATAGGCCACCAACACTTGCGGAAATCGACGTAGTCCTTCAATAAGCGTATCAGTAAAATCAGGAGATTGCGCATTATTCTTCTGATAAATAAGATAAATAATAAAGCTAAAAAATAAAGCGGTAATAGCAGAATCGATTAGAATTCTTAAAAAGAAATGCCCTTCTGACATACTCTCCTGGGGTAAAAGGGTCTCTAGCCCATAACGACCTATAACCAAAAGCAAAACAAAAGGCAAAACATCAATAAAGGTTTTAAAATAAAGCGCAAATGTACGAAGATAAATAGAGGTAAGAGAAGGATATTTATTCAACATGATAATATTTTCACTTCATTATTTTTCTTCCCTTATATTATCATTTTGAAAACAAACTTAGTATTGAAAATAAATTCAGTAGTGATAAGAAAATAGCATTTGTACCGCGTGATTTAGTGTTTTTTTTCCTTAAATTTAAACAACCACCAGTTATATAAGAATACCCCCGCGGTGACCAGGTTCATTAAAATGGCGATGGGATGAGATAAATTCGCAACCATAATTGCAGCATTGAGTTTTATCATGAAGGGATTGTAAAACAATGCAACTACAAGAAATACTACTCCCCATAATTTTGCATCTTTACGCTCTTTCAAGAAAAATAAGTAACTAATGACAAGCCATATTGCGAAACCACCCACTATCGATAAGAAAGGAACATAAATGCGATATGATTCCTCTTTGAATGGAAATAAAATGAGAAGTAATGTAATGATAGGGATCCACCACACCAACATTGAATTATTTTGCATGCATGTTTATCCTCATTGATCACTCTTGCAATCGCATATATCCCCATGGGGCTGCAAAATGCCAATCAAATTCACGGGAAACATGCACTAAGATTTGGTGTCCGCGAACACTTCCTCCCTTTTCATTTAAACGAGGACTACATACCGCCACGCCACCTCTGCCCGTTGCAACAGCGACGATAACACCAGAGACACCGCTTTTGGCAGGCATACCTGTGCGTACAAGATGAATGCCGGATTCATCATACATACCACATGTCGCCATAATCGCAACAACACTATTGCTAGTGCGTTCAGAAATTACACGCGTTCCATCAGGAGCTAAACCGCCATTGGCAAGTAACATCGGCAAAAAAGCTGCTGTTGCTACATTGCATTCATAAGAACATAAATAAAAATAGGTTTCTAGGGCTTCATCTACAGGCAAGCCTAATTCGTGTTTGCTATTTAAAAGATAAGCAATTGAACGGTTTCTATCACCTGTTGCTCGCTCAGAGGCAAAAACTTTGCCATTTACTTGCAGTGTTTTACCAAACAATTTAGCAGCCCATACATCAAGCCACTGCGCACGTTGTTGTGTATTGCCAGGAATACGACTACATAAAGCAATTGCTCCTGCATTCACCATCGGATTGACAGGAAGTGGGCCATATCTATCGACTTGTGCAATGGAAGAGAAAGATTGCCCAGAGGGTTCAACATGGATCCAAGAGAAAATTTTTTCCTCTCCAAATTCTTCCATTAAACCAATAAGAGAAATCAGCTTAGCTACACTTTGCAGGGTAAAAACTTGATTGTCGAAGTCTCCACTGGATATTTGAGTACCATCGGATAAAATGATAGAAGCTGATACTAAATCAGGTTCAACATTCGCAAGTTCAGGTATATAGTCCGCAGGAAGCCCTTCTTGGTTACTTCTCGCTTCATTTAACGCCTCATCTAGCGTTTTACGAATATATTCAATGTATTGGTACCGCTCCATAAGCCTTACTTCTTAGGGTTTTATTTGTAAATTTAGCTTATCATACAACTAAATACTATGGCTATTTTCCGCTTACGCCTAAGGATTTCTCAAACATGATGATATTCACAGTTTAAAGCGAGATGACACCATCGTGAGCTTTTGACCAAGCAAACGTTCTATAGAAGCAGCACATAATGACTCTGCAAGAAGAAAGATATGCTCATTCCCAAGTGAGATAAATGCATATCATTCAAATATCAAAGGCGGTGTGATTAGGCAGGTAGCAGAAGAAAAAGACGCTGAGATCCATCTTGTTTCTCTTCTACCTATCTCTCGACGGATATGAGAACTAACCTTTGACTATCTCTACTAAGATTCAGGCACTTCAGGTACTTGAGGTAATTGCCATTGAATGGGTGTTTGATTATTTGCTGCCAAGAAAGTGTTAATCTTTGAAAAAGGCTTGCTCCCAAAAAAACCACGGTAGGAAGATAAAGGAGATGGATGCGCTGATTTGATAACCAAATGTTTAGAATCATCAATTACCTGTCCTTTGCGTTGTGCATAGGAACCCCATAACACAAAAGCAATTTTTTTCGGCTGTTGGTTCAAAAAGGCAATGACTTTATCGGTAAAAATTTCCCATCCTTTACCTTCATGAGAGGCAGCTTTGCCTTGTTCTACTGTTAACACACTATTAAGCAATAATACGCCTTGTTTTGCCCAAGAAATCAAACACCCATGCTTAACAGGGGGAATGCCTAAATCATCATAAAGTTCTTTGTAGATATTAACCAAGGAAGGAGGTATAGCCACACCAGGGGGAACGGAAAAACATAAGCCGTGCGCTTGATTCATACCATGATAAGGATCTTGCCCTAGAATAACCACTTTTACATCATCAACTGGGGTATATTCAAAAGCTTTAAAGATATTACTGCTCTTAGGAAAAATAATCTTTTTCGCATCTTTTTCGCGACGTAAAAAAGTACGCAAATTTTGCATATATGGTTGTTGAAATTCTGCTCCTATGGCATTTTTCCATGAAGACTCAATACAGGGTGAGTTAGGTACAGTAGATACGCCACTCATCACTTCTTCCTTTATTCCTACATGAAGAGCTGGGATTATAACTCGTCTGTCACTGGGATCAATATCAAAAGACCCGCTTTAGAGATTTTTTTTGAATTTTGTACATCGGGTCAAATCAGCGATTTACTTAAATATCACGAAAAATCACCAGAAAATTTAATTAAACATCATGCTGATTTTATTTCCTCTTTTAGTTGTATTTGTAAACAACGTTGAATTTACCTTTAATTTTATATATATTTGTAATGACCCTAAAGATCACTAACATATTATTTCTTGATAAAATATCCTCATTTTTTAAGACATTTCGTAAAGTATGGAGGAGCACTATGGCTCACATCATTATAATGATCCATGATCAATTTTCCGAAAAAATGCTTCTTCGTACCTTTCAAGGAGAACAATTTGCTCATATTCATATTATTCACATTCCACGTGAAACTGCTTTCAATAAAGATTTTGATGCGCAAAAGGAAATTCTCGCCAGGCAAATGGAATACGCCATTCCAGCAAATCAAGCATTGAATAAAACGCAAGCAACGCAATGGAGAAATCAAAAAATTAGTCTTGTTTTATTTGAGTCAAATTATGGTGCACCCTCTTCACCAGACATTAATGAACCAATGCTAAAACATCTGCTACAAGAATTTTCTAATGCGCGCATCGTTACGTACAGCAGTACGATTGCCTCACTTGGCAAATCATTAGCAGAAAATGATCGTATTTCTGCGATGAGCAAAGGAACAGTCTTGCCTCAGGATCTTGCGGAAATATTTGCGAATATACCGCAAGGCACACCCGTCGATTCTTTTGCTGAAAGGGTTCTTACTCTTCCACAGTTTAGAGAGCTTGTTAAGAAATTAAACAGTCCTCAAACAAGCCCAGAATTTCGAAAAAGATCCAACTCGACACCAGAAGCAACCCCAAAAGAAAACGAAATGACTACCGTGCCTCAATTCTCCAGGAGTCATTCTTCATTTGGTTTTACGCCAATGTTTTCTTTTGCAAAAGACGCTATAACAACGACATCCTCTACTATTTATTTAGCTAAAGAAGATGTCACTCCTATGGAAGGAATTGAAGCCGATCCCAATAAAGATAAAGCGGATAAAGATAATGCAGATGCAGCTTTAAAAAAAATATCCCCTTCCCCTTCAACTAGATTTTAATCTAAAGTCTCATTTGGCTTTCTCTACAAGGAGAAAGCCTTTTTAAGCTTTTAAACCTATTTTCCTTAAATAAGCCTCCAATGCTTCTTCATTAAGACCTTTGGCACGAAAGCCAATATATTGATCAGGACGAACAAGGTAATAGCAAGGCTGATGAGCTGAAAATTGTTGATGCATGATCCCATTAAGATCATTTATCACTTTAGTGTTTGTAGCTGATGATTGTTCGCGTTCGGTGATCACAAGTATATCTATAAGATGAGCATATTTATTATTAATCATTTGTAAAAATCTCTCTACATCTTTCTTGGATATACTTTCTTTTCCTAAGAATATAATCACAGTGTATTTATGGTTAACGACTAATTTCTGCAAAGATATCGTTTGGCCTTTATCCTGAATAACATTAAAAGGGATCCTCCATCCTGGCAATACTCCGCTTTGCCATTTACCTCTTTCTTCGACAAAGCCATCATTAGCATAATTTATATTGAGCTCTGAAACTGCACCTGCAATTTTATTTTGCAAAGAAGAAAAATGCGTAATACATTTTAAGGCTAACAAACGCAATATCTTGAAAAATGGGGAACGTGTGGTAACTATATTTGTCGCTTTAGTCGCAGCATTTACTAACGCTTTTGCGACGGGTAATCTTTCTTTTTCATAACTGCCTAATAATTTTTGATCCATTTGCCCTTTCTCAACCAACGCAAGCTTCCAGCATAAGTTGTAAGCATCTTGGATCCCCGTATTCATACCTTGACCTCCTACAGGAGAATGCTCATGAGCGGCATCGCCTAAAAGAAAAACCCGCCCTTTGGTATATTGGCTCACAACATGTTCATGGATCCAAAAGCTAGAAGTCCACAAAGGCTCGCCAAGTGTGACCTTAAAATGAGAACGTGTTTTCATTAATTGATTAAAGATCTCAAAGCTTGGTGCACCTTTAATTTGTGATAATTCAGGATCATGAGAAATTTCTGCAATTAGTCTGCAGTAATTTTTCATCGGAAAAATCGCCATCACACCCTGTGGCGACCAAAAACCATGCATACGATCCGGCGTGAAAGGCCCATCGATTGTTAAATCAGCCATCGCAAAATGTTGCGATAGATCTTTCCCCAGAAAAGGAATATTTAATACCTCTCTAACACGACTATGCGTACCATCACATCCCAAAAGCCATTTGATCTGAAGTTTAATTTCTACACCATTTTTAAGATAAACTGCATCCACGCCTTGGCTATGTTGTGATAAATTCGTAAATTCCGCCTCTCGTTCAATAACACCACCTAATGCAGCATATTTATCAAATAATATTTTTTCCGTTTGTGCTTGCGGTAACGTCAACAAATAAGGGTAAGCTGCTTTCAATCCTTGCAATGAAATATATCCCAACTGCTTTTTATTACTGTAAATATTTATCCCGGTAATGTGGTGTCCTTGCAAAAGCGCCTCATCTAGGATCCCTAATTTTTCCCAGATCTCTAAGGTTCGTGATTGTACAGCTAATGCATTTGAAGTTTTCGTTGGTTCTGATTTTTTATCAATAACAAGGCATCTCATGCCTAATTGTGTTAAACAAATAGCAGCACTCAATCCAGTGGGGCCAGCACCTACAATTAATACATCAAACTCTGACATTATTTCCTCCCCTCTGAATTAACTAGTCACGCACTTAGATAAGGATAGTTTGCATTGTTCAAAAAAGAGAATTTTGCTATATTAGCCAGCCTAAATTTTTACATGAAGGGAAACTAGGTGTACGAACTCAACAAGGATCAGCTTAATAACATTTCTGGTGGTTACACCGTTTACGTTACTGAAGAATGGAAAGAGCAAGAAGCTGCCTTCTCCGGATATTTTTATGGTGCATTCGGTGCATTCCTAGGTGGACTTTTTGCCGGTGCAGCCTCACCTTCTTCATTAGCAGTGATAGGTGGTGCATTAGTCGGCGGGATAGTTGGTTATCCTGTTGGTTATGGTCTTTCTCTATTACAAAACTATCCTTTAGAAAACAATACTTGGTACGACTTCGAATATATTATCGTTTATTACTAAATGTACTGAGAAATGAATGAATTCATTTCTCAGGTAACCTAACAATGGACATATCTTTATCAGCAATGGCGGTGCTTTCTAAAATTTCATGAAGGATCACCATCAAACATGGTCCCAATGAAAACGTGAATACGGTAATGATGCCATCTGCCGTCTGTTGTACTAAAAAATGATAAAGCAGTATGCTAGGAATAATGATAATAACCAGTAATGACAGCATGCGAGAGAATACATACCACCAATTATCTGAAACAAGCCTCCAGCTTTGTTTTATTCCAATCCATGCTGTTGAATTTTTGCAAACAATAAGAACACCTGAAAGATAACAATAGACAAAAACAATCAGCACATAAAAAAATGTAGCAACACTTATAATGAGTTGCATGATAAGAAAAATAATTTTTGAAGTCATAGAAGCATTATTGCTATCAGGTACAATAATGACGGATATAATCATGAACATTCCCATCATCAAAATTAATGGTGATATAAGAATAATTCCTGAAAAAATCATTGGGATCACACGTGTAAGCCCTTTGCTTATAAGCTCCCCATATTTTAAATTTTGCTGATAGTGTTTTAAAAATATGGCATAAATAACACAACAAAAAAAGAAACTGGTTATAAGACTTTTCAAAACAACATGAAGAAATATGTAAGCTGTTTCTGTTGTTTCATTAACAGGTAACAACTTGGAAAAAGAAACCTGGATCATCAAGACAAGTAGCACAAAAGGTAACACATCAATAAAAGAATTTTTATAAAGTATAAAAACGCGTCGAAAGGTGACACTTATTGATGGTAATGATCTCATAACATTCCCACTGATAGCGACAGATAATAACAACCTTAGCATCAAGCTAGAGTGCTAAGGACTGTTTATGCGTACATGAGAATATTCTGCAAATTCAGGTGCGAAGATTATAACCAAAATATAATAAAACTAAGCCGATAAATATCCCTGCTAGTGCAAAGAAATAATAAGTACTTGTATGTCTCGCTCTACTGACAAGCATCAACACCCAATTAGTGCAATAAAGATCCAGTATGCCAGCAAAAAGAGTCACGTAACCTATTATTGTAACAATAATGGGCCAACCATGCCACACAGAATGCGTTAACACCATTATCAAGCCAAATATAACGCGCATAATGCCAAGGATCATCATTAACGCGTTATTGTCAGCAACAGCTAAAACAAAAGCTTGAAAGCGTTTTACATTCACTAGCATGCCAACAGTAACAATAATACTGTAATAGCCAATGAACTTAGCATAAAACATAGAAAAATCCATTATATTTCCCTCTTTTTTATTTTGTGCGAAGCATTCTTATGTGACAATCCCTCTTCGCCTTCCTTGTTTCAATATAGTCTGCTACTGGTGTACTTCTTTTAATAGAATATGCCGGAAGAAACATCGGATGAGAGTACGTTACATCTTGCTTTTTCTTTATTTTCATTATTTGATGGACTAAATGGCGAACACCATTTTGTCCTGCTTCGTCCAATGCTCTTTGCTCTTCAGCTGTCGCGTTAAATTTTAAGGGATTGTGATTTACGTTTATCACGACGGTTCGATTTTTAATTGCGTCAGATAATGAAAGAGGATCTTGAAATAGAATCATCGAAAAAAGTGTGCGTAAATAAGCCCAAAAGGACCCTAATAAGGAATGCTTATCATTATTTAAAGAATAAGCCGCGCCGCGATTAACAAAATTAAACCCCAACTGCTTTTCAAGCGGCACGTTGGGAGAGCCCCCAACACCAAAAGGATAATTTCTAATCAATCCTCCGTCTGTAAATGCCTCTAATTCTCCTTGAGCATTTACTATCCAATGAGGCGGATATACCAAAGGAATACCACAAGCCGTTGCCACGGCTTCTGACACTTTAATATGCGGTGTTTCTTTATAAGAAAAAATGCTGATGCGTTGCTTTGACACATTGGTAACTACAACACGAAATTCTTTTTTAAATCCTGCTCGGTATAACTCAAGAAAAGTTGGATCATCTAAACCACTCTTTTCTTTTATCAACTTTCGCAGATAAGCAGTCATTTCTTTGCCTGAACATAACCCCCATTCATAAAAAAAGTTCACAATCTTTCTCAAACTCCAATCTTGGAATTTCTCTGTTGGCATATCTTCTAGCATTTGACGCATGTTGGCTGGCGTAATACCTAAGGTAAGACCTAGTCCCACAATCGTGCCAACAGATGTAGCACATATCACTTTTATTTTTTTGAGATCAAGCCCAAAATTAACTGCTTCTTGTAAAGCTTGTGGTAAAGCACGCCCTGCCCCACCACCGCCTGCAATAAATAATTCAATCACAGGACTGAAAAGATGTCGTGGCTCCCGTGTAGGCTTTGTCGTGCTCTCTTTCTCGTGGGCGGCATAAAATGGCGATGTTTCACGCTTTTGTGATGCTAAAGGTTTCTCTCTTAAAATGCGCGCCCGCGCGATTAAAACAGGGATGGGCGTTTGATATTGATCTTCATCCATGGATCTTCGTTCATCCTTTTGCAATGCATCACCCCATTTTAATAGCACACAAAAAATGGTAGGCTTTTTCACTTATTTTAGTAGAAAATTGACAATGAAAATTTCCCCTCCTACAACTGAAGCAGAATTGAGAAGCCGCGCTAATGCGATTGCTGGAAAAACACTCCAGGAACTGGCCAATATTTGTATGGAAGAAGTCCCTACGAACCTTTTAAGAGCAAAAGGGTGGGTAGGCCAGTTAATTGAAAAAATCCTTGGCGCAAATGCCATGAATCTTGATCAACCTGACTTCCTTAATTTAGCAATTGAACTTAAAACTTTACCCCTGACCTCGCTAGGTCTTCCTTGTGAATCAACCTACATATGTACAGCTCCTATCCCTCCCCATGATCCAGATTGGGAACATTCTCGCGTTTGGCGCAAGATGGCTAAAATTCTGTGGGTTCCCGTTGAATCAACGGCGGGTAAACCTTTATTGGCACAACGTATTGGTACACCTATACTATGGTCACCCTCTACTAGCATTCAATCTGCTTTACGCCAAGATTGGGAAGAGCTGACAGAACTTATGACGCTAGGGCACTTCGAAGAGCTCAGTGCACATAAAGGGCAATATTTACAAATCAGACCAAAAGCTGCTAATGCAAAAACTTTTATTAAGGTCATGAATCATTTAGGACAAACCATTTCAATTGTTCCGAAAGGGTTCTATATTAGGACAAGCCTAACAAAACAGATCATAGAACAACATTATACGATCTAAGGATAGAAAGAGTGTATAAAGTGTTACTGATTGGCATTGGAAGCGCTTTAGGCGGCATGTGTCGATATGGATTATCCTCTTTTGTGCATCTATTTTTAAATAGAAGTTTTCCTTATGGAACCTTTGTTGTGAATAGTGCAGGCTGTTTGTTAATGGGTTTTCTTTTCGTTGTCCTGTTAGAACGATTTGATGGCATCGGAGAATCATTACGTGCTTTTCTTCTAATAGGCTTTTTAGGTGGTTTCACTACTTTTTCCTCTTTTAGCATAGAGACAATGAATTTATTTGAACAAAATCAAAATAACTTGGCATTATTGAATGTTGTTTTAAGTGTCACTCTCTGCTTAGGCTTAACTTGGATTGGCATGCTAATAGGAAGGCAATTATGAAATTCATAGCTGTAACCATGGTAAGAATATATATCACTGAAAATTCAAAATTATTGTCACCTATTTTAAACTACTTGGAAAAAGAAGTGATGATAAGAGGCGTGAGTGTTTTTCGCGCTATTCGTGGAATAGGAGAAACAGGAGAACACGGTGCGAGTTTAATCGATTTGAGTTTGAATTTACCACTTGTGATAGAGTTTTTTGATTCTAGTGAAAAAGTGGATATCGCTTTGGAACACTTAGATAAAATTATTAAACCAGAACATATTGTTTGTTGGGAAGCCCAAGCAAACGCACATTAAAGCAAATATATCTCGATTGTCATTGCATTTGGACAATGAAAATTGCATTAAAAAATGTCTTTCCCTGACAGCACCATTAAATCAACAGGTTCTTTTAGCTTTCTTTGTGTTCTAAAATAGTTTGTGTTTTCATAAAAGCATTCTTGCTGATTCTCTTGATACCATGTCGGCCATCCCAATATCGGGAAAGGTTGCAATGCCTGTGGCGAATTTGGAAATTCAGGGCTTTGAATAAAATTCGCTATTTCCTCATCAACATATTTTAATTGCGCCATACCTGAAAGCGCAAAAAAATCACTTGGCACTTGTAACAAAATTGCTTTTGCAGTCATCCCGATATAAGGGTTTAAAGCTTTCTCTAGCATTCCATGCCCCATCAAAACAGGTAGGCAATGTTGTTGTAAAAAGGGGGTTTCAAAAAATAATTTTTTCCAACGAAAAGCCTTAATATCATCAAAAATACTGCTTTTATCACTGCATATTACCATTCCGCATTCATCAAAATGGGCTAACAGATTTTGTCTACTATTTCGCACTTTAATAGTTTCAGACGGAAATTCTTCGCAGACTTTCTTAACAATCGCCCATTTCAGTTTAGGAAATGACAGCCACGTTAGATTATTAAAGAAATCGTGCCAAGAACATTCTCTCGTCATGACACGGCGACGATGATAAATTTCCCATTCGTAACGAGCTTCATTATGTTGCGCAATAAATGAGATCCGATTTCGTTGTTCTTTTGCAATGACATTGTAATCTTCAACTTGCGGCCAAGAATAAGGAAAATAAGCCGCCTGCTGTTTCCATAGCGGTAAAATGCAGCTAAAGCCAGGAAAATGTTTATAAAAACAGGGATTCCAAATATCTTTTTTGTTTATTTGCTCGGTGTACATTGGGATCTTGAGTGGCAGCAAACTGTTCGAGGTGGTGGATATATTCAGCAGGGAGATGATGTTCTTTCGCCCCACTAATAACTAATTCTTTATACCAAGTATAAGGTACTAAATCTTCAAAAACATTATCTTTATAGGCTATGTAGGTAAATGCAAACACACCAGAGAGCGGTAACAACTTATTATCATCTTCTGTTTTTGCTGGAAATACTTTTAGCGTGACTTCTTGGTTTCCATAACCTAACCCTTCTGCTCTATCTAGCAAGTATCGCTCGCGCTCCGGGATGTCAAATAAAACACCATAGACTTCACAAGAAGGATCTTTGACAGGGACAATATTGCATTTCCCAGAAGGATCATTTGATCCGCGGTTATGGAAAAACAACTTATATCCCATTACTTTCGCCGCGCCCAAACAAGTTGCATCATGAATAACGTCATACAACCGTGGAGAAAACATTTTTTCTCCATAAGCAAAATATTTCATACCCACGTACCCTTCATTACTTCATTGGAACCACAATGGATACAGCTTTCACATATGACTGACATGTTGTCCAAAAATCATCTGCTATCACTATATACTCATCATTTTCACTGAAACGATCGGGTTTCCGTGGATAAATTACGAGTATCATGCTCATACCTTACTTCGCCTTGCATTTAGTTTATACACAAAACTCCTGCAACGCAAAATTGCCCCACACACAACCAACTCAAAGTTGGTCAATTGAATTTGAACCGTCATTTTTCTTATCTATTTGTTAGAGGTTCATCTATTCGTGTTGCAAGAGGACGACAAAATGTTTCACGTATAAATGGCATCGTAATAAATGCAATGACAATACAAACTGGCAAAAAGAGTAAAGCTTCATTGTACATTTGCAAAGAATACACAGGGCTACCATCTGAAAGAATTTTTCCATCCCATAACTCATCTAATAATTTTCCAATCACAGGTTGCGCTAATGCACCACTTGCATTATTGAGCGTATTAATAAATCCAATTGCAGTGCCGGTAAGTGCCAACGCATTGATTTCTCTGACAATCGAGAAAGCAAGAATGAATCCGCTAGAAAATGCACCTAATAGGAACATTAATATTTTCATCTCAAAAGGTGAAACAGGCGCATACATAATTGCTGTCATAACAATTAATGTAGATATGGCAGCAAAACCCATCGGTAATTTACGTCGTCCAATACGATCTGATATCCAGCCATATAGCGGTCCGCCAACCGCCCAACCAAAAAAGATCATAGATACCATCATTCCTGCTGCATCTTTTTCTAGATGATAGCGCTCCATGAAATAAGGAACGCCCCAGAGTTGACCAAATCCTGTTGTCGGGACAAACATAAGGCCTGCATATAAGGAAGCAATCCACACTTGAGGAATTTTCATTACAGCATTCAAGCCTTCTGGAATAGGTAACTTATTAGCAAAAAGCATTCTTGCAAAAAAGCCTAAACTGATTGCTAAAAACATGAGCTGGATCGCACTGAATGGTAAACTCAGTAGAAAGATGGTGCCAACTACAAATCCTAGAAACGCCAAGGGCACCCTTGCTAAAGGCAAAACAGAATGCGTGCGACTATACAAAAAGACGCAAAATAGCCATCCTAAATAAAAGCCACCATACAAAAATCCTATCTCATTTTGTATTAATGGCATCACATGAAAAAGAGGAAAAACACTCACAATGGCTTCAGCAAGAGGCCCAATGTAAAAAGGATAGAAAAATAGTGAAATGACAAGAGCGAATTTTAACCATATCCACAAATCTTCAGATAAACCTTGAGTCGATTGGTGTTTAGCCATTTCCTTCATGGTTTTGAAAGGATGATCTGCCACAATAAACCAAATAATCACGCTTAAAATGATCCCTGCAATGGCACCAAATAAAGCAGTCTGACGCCAGCCTACATTCATGACTAACATTGCGACGGGAGCTTGTCCAAATACTCCTCCCATCATTCCAACAGCCACCATCACACCGGTTAATAGCGCAAATCTGTTAATCGGAAACCACAAAGAGGCAAGTTTTAAACATCCGACAACAGCAAAAGATCCTCCTACCCCCATGACAAAGCGCCCCATTTTGGCAACAAATAAAGATGGCGCATACCCAAAAATGAGACAGCCTAATGCACAAAAACAAGCCGCTAGGGTTAATAGAATTCGTGGACCAAATCTATCCATCAATAGCCCAACAGGAATTTGCATCGCCGCATACGCATAATAATAAAATGCCGCTAAGCTACCCAATTGCTCCGCACTAGTAGAAAAGGTGCGTGTTAAATCGTCCAACATCACGCTGGGCGATACGAGCAACATAAGTTCATAAAAATAAAAAATAGCTGCTAACCCCCACACTAACGATGCACGCGCGGCGGAGCGTTGAGAAAAATCAAATTCGTTTGGATATCCTGCTTGGACAGTATTCATTGGGCGAACCCTTAAGTTAATCGGATAAATTTATCCATCCATGGATTAACCTATAAAACTAACAACCTTCGTTATTTTCATTGGTTGAGTAATTTGAACCAGGACAACAACAATGTAAACCATATTGCATAAAAAAAGGGGGAACTTCTTCTTTCCCCCTTTTCTAGATTCAGAAAAATTACTAATATTTTTCCATTTCCATCAAATGCCTATTCGCATATTTCGCTTCATACTGCTTCGATAATGCTAATGCTCGAGCAGTTTCAGTTGGTGGCTGCCCCCACAACAACTTATTCAACTCTTCCTGCATGTTCTCAAATCGATGATCAGCTGAAATGCTCATCCATGCATAGGCTTGTGCTCTATCTTTCTTCACGCCAAGTCCTTCAGCATACATTTCTCCCATCAAGAATTGCGCATATTCGCTCTCATGATGCTTCGCTGCTTTTTCAAACCAACGCAGTGCTTGATGGCGATTTTCTGCTACCCCCCACCCGTTGTAATACATCATCCCCATATTGTACTCAGCTAAAGCGAAACGCTGCGCAGCTGCTTTTCCAAAGTAAACTAACGCTTTGCGATAATCTCTTTTAACCCAAGTACCTTTGTAATAAAGTTCACCCAATTCATTTTGAGCAACCGCATAACCGGCTTTAGCAGATAATTCATACCAACGGATAGCTTCTTCAATATTTTGTTCAAATCCTTCGCCTAGCTGATACATTCGTCCTATACGATATTTAGCAACAGCACTACCGCTACTTTTATCCGCAAGTTGATACCAATAAACAGCTTTTTCAAGACTATAAGGAACTCCTATCCCTCGCATATACATCACACTTAAGATGAACTGCGCATAAGGATCGCGATGTTTAGCTGCTTCACAATAATGTAACCAAGCCTGGTAAGGATCACGATAATAACCACGACCAATAAAGTAATGATCGCCCAACTTGACTTCAGCAGGGATAATATCGTTTTCAGCCGCAATCTCATACCAATAATTAGCAATCACGTAATCGACAGGCACTCCCAGACCTAGAGAATAAAATTCACCCAATTTAAAGGTTGCATAGGCATATTGATAATCAGCAGCAGTGCGGTACCAAAAGAGTGCTTTTTTATAATCTTTTTTAACCCAATCTCCAATTTCGTACATCACCGCTAAATCATAAGCACCTTTGCCAGAACCTGCTTCAGCGGCCTTAATAAAACAATGGAACGCTTGTGCTTTATCAATATGTACCCCCTTTCCGGTCAGGTACATCTCACCAATTTCTGCCCAAGCATCTGAAAAACCTGCATCACCGGCTTCTTGGTAAAGTTGTAACGCTTTTCGATAATTGCGGGGAAGCACATCACTGTGAGCATACATGTGGCCCAAGTAATATTTACCATCTGCAGCGCCTAACCGTATCGCTCTATTGTATAAATCTATTGCTCGCAAATGATCACTACGCTCATTGGAATAATTTTCATAAAATTGTCCCAATCGAATAATGGCGTCGACATTATCTTGTTCAGCAGCGAGACGATACCAACCTTCAGCAGCCCGAAGATCTTTAGGTACCCCACGCCCTTCAAGATATAAATCTCCCATCATCAGTTGAGCAGAGGATAAATTTTGTTCTGCAGCCATACGGAACCAAGATGCCGCAATTTCATCGTTTTGCGGTACGCCGTTCCCCAAATAATACATTTCACCAAGACGACCTTGTGCAAATTTATTACCTAGCTTTGCCGCTTGTTCAAATAGCGTACGCGCTCTTTCTAGGCTTTTTGCTGAACCTTCCTTGTAGTATTGTTCCCCTTTGACATAAAGGCCATCTGAACCTGGCGGTAAGAAAACCTCTTTGCCCCACCACCACTTTAGACGCCAAAACTCACCTGTGTCTGCTTTATCTTTATCCCACCACCAATTTTTAGCTGGCTCTGCCCTTGTTGGCATAGCGGGCTTAGAAGACGGGGCAGCGAGATCTGCCACCATAGGAGAAGCTTTCTTGGGCGTTTGTTTATTCCACCATGAGTTTACTGCAGAACGAAAAGATTTTTTCTGTTTTTTGGGAGTAGCTTGGAGATCCGCTTTGCCTTCAGTCTTTTGGCGAGTGGCCATCTCAGTATCATATCTTTCTTTATAAGCGGTTGCCTTTGCGGCTGACTTGGTTTTATTAGAATGCTTTGCTTTATCTACTTTACGTTTGCTGAATATAGATTTTTTTGTCTTTTTATTGGCTTTCTTTTTTTCAATTTGGGGAGGAGGAAGAGGTTCCTTACTTTCCTGTGAAGCTTGTGCAGGGTGATGACTTGACCACCATTGCTTAGCATTTTGTGACTGGCACCCACTTGTTGCTAAAGCGAATCCTAGCAATATTGCAACTTGAGATTGTGAGGATTTTCTCATCACCATTTATCCCTGGCTTAACCTAAAACTGATACTGCGCCCCAGCAAAGAACCCATTGGTTGTATACCTTGTCGATCTAAATTGTACTGCCGGATTGGGGCTCGTCGCAGCGTTCCCTAGCGCAGGGCCAAAATTTGTTTTTCCTAAAAAGAAATAACGATACGCTACATCTACTAGAATGTTAGGTGTAATTTGATATTTCGCACCCACCCCTAAATTACCCGCAGCTGCAATAGTTCGCCCAGAACCACTTTGGAATGTGGTGCCGGTTAAACTCATTGTGTTAACACTTGTTGACTTCAGTGAACCGCCAGCGCCTCCATCTAAGTGCAGCAATAATCTTTTTGGATACCAGCTGAATAATCGAGGAACGATGTATTGCAGATTCAAAAAGAGAGCGGCTTGTTGAACCTCCCCTTGAACGGCTAAGGGGGTTGCTGTAGGCGCAGTAGGGGGGGGAACACCTATGTAAACCGGGCTTAAGGTATAAGTAAGCTTTTTAGAGCCATACAACTCCAGTTCAAGCGCCCACTGCTGCCACACATATCCGGCCGATATCGTTGCGGTTAGCAAATTATCTGTAATGTTATCTGTCCCCATTGCCAAACCACTAAAGTCGCCCGTAGAGTTATTTTCAATTTCTGCTATTTTTACCCTAGGTTTACCTATGAAAAAATGAACATACCATCGATTAATCACTCGCGTAGATTCAACTGCATTTAAAAAAGCAACATCTTTTGCGGTTAATGCTTCTGTCCCTTCTACTGAATTTTTAAAAGGGCAAGTTTCTGCATTACCATAATAATCATCATCTTCATCCATTCCACATAACGCAGATACCGAAGAGAAACTCATCAAGGAGAATAGCAGAAATGCAAATTGAGCTAGAAAGATAGTACAATTTTTTTTCTGTTTCAACATACTATAACTCATCTTAATTATTTCTCCTCATGTCCTGAGAAGGCAGCTTCATTCACTCTTTCTCTTAGTTCTTTACCAGGTTTAAAGTGAGGAGCATATTTTTCCTCTGTCACCACATACTCTCCTGTTTTAGGATTCCGAGCTGTTCGAGGGGGACGATAACGTAATGCAAAACTACCAAAACCGCGGATCTCAATTCTTTGGCCATTCTCTAAGGCAACAGACATTTGCTCAAAGACATCTTTCACACCCTGCTCAATAAGCTTAACAGGAATGTGGGGCTGTTTTGTGGCAAGGGCATCTATCAATTCCGCTCTGGTCATATCTGTTCTAACCTTTTGCCTTGTTGCTGGATAACGTACTAACAGTGTTACTCTTTTCTCTTTCCCATTTTGGAGAAGATAACGCGAAGCACCAAACGTCGATGGTTGTTCCCCATTCTAACACCCTTAGCCCCTGTTAGTTCAACTGCCAGTCTCTTTTACAATTTATCAAAATGATGCGTATCAAAAAAATACTACTTAATTGAAAAATAATAAAAAAAATATCTGGGCATTCAAAATGCATGGTGTAACACGAATGAATTCCCAAGGAGGGGAAAAAAATGAAATATGCATGGAACGGTCCAATTGATTTTTCTTACACCGAAGTCGACGAAAGAAGTAATCCAACAGACCAAGATATCACCGAAGATGAAGAAGTGATTGAAGAGGTAGCTGAAACTGAAATTGAAATTGAAGATGAGAAGGAAATTGTAACAACTTCCGAGGTCGATCCTACTCAAATCTATCTTCGTGAAATTGGTTCTTCGCCTCTTCTTAGTGCTGAACAAGAAATCTATTATGCCAGGCTCTCACAGCAAGGGGATTTAAAGGCTAGAAATTACATGATTCAATGTAATTTACGTTTAGTTGTAAAAATTGCTAGAAGATATCTCAACCGTGGATTATCCCTACTCGATCTTATTGAAGAAGGTAACTTAGGGTTAATTAGAGCGGTAGAAAAATTTGATCCCGAACGTGGGTTTAGGTTTTCAACTTATGCTACATGGTGGATCCGACAAAATATCGAACGTGCATTGATGAATCAAACTCGCACCATACGTTTACCTATTCACGTTATCAAGGAGTTAAATACCTATTTGCGTAAAGCACGTGAATTAGCGCAATCCATTGAAACAGAGCCTTCTTATGAAGACATTGCATCTGCCTTAAATATCTCCCCTGACGATGTAAATAAGCTGTTACGCTTAAACGAGAAAACACTTTCCTTAGATACGCCAATGGGAGAAGAATCAGAGAAGCCCTTACTTGAAGCCTTAGCCGATAATGAATCTGAAGAGCCCGCTAACGAGCTTGAGAATAATAATTTATATACGCGTTTGAACGAATGCTTGCAGAATCTAAATGAGAAACAACGCTCTATTTTAGCACAACGCTTTGGCTTGTATGGTCATGAAGAGGCTACTTTGGAAGAAGTCGGACAAAAAGTAGGTCTGACACGTGAAAGGGTTCGACAAATTCAGGTAGAAGCCTTGAAACAACTAAGACAAGTGCTAGAAACACAAGGTGTTGAGTCTGAAGTGCTGTTTTCTTAGGCTTCTTTCTCCTCTAACAATGCATGGAAGCAGGCACAGGGTTACTTGTCACGTCATTGCGAGGCACACAGTGTCGAAGCAATCCATTTAGCCACCTCACGATGGATTGCTTCGCTGATGCTCGCTTGAATATTAAATAGTTATAAAGAACCTAATTCAAAGAGGTATAGAGTTCAACCTTATTTCCCCACTCCCGCCATGACCCAGCTCACGACGCCATATATCATTAACACAAATAGAATACATAACACGATACCGACAATAATAAATGCCAACGGATTACCATGGGTAAAATCTCTTCGACGCACATTATCACTTTGCACGCCAAACATGGCAGCAAGCACACTCATTATGACTTGACTCAACGTTGGTTTTTTTTCTGGTGTTTCAGGCATTTGCTGCTATCCTTTTTCTTACTTGCCTCATGAAGAGAACGTCTTTAAAATAAAGTTTAGTTAGTCACTGCAAACGATAGGAATATATATGACTTCAGATCTCTTATTACAATTAGAACAAAAAGTAGCCCATGCCGTCGAGGTAATTGAGTTACTACGTTTACATATTGAAGATCTCGAACATGAAAATGCCATCCTAAAAAGCGAACATGAAAAATGGCGTAGAGATCTTACTGCCCTGATTAAGCGCTTCGATCAAATTGATGCTCCCAAAAGTGCACCTATGCAATCACGCCAACCAGGTAAATTGCAAGTAACAGCTCAAGAAGAAGAATTCATGACAGTATAGTATATTCTCTTCGCGCTCGAATTTTAGGATCCCGCCTTCGCTAACGCTTCGGCGGGTCTTACTCGATTAGGTCATGCGGATTAATGAAATAGCAGTTCATTGCTTAACATGATTCAAACCCACTTATCCAGCCTTGTTGTATGGCCTCTTGAAACAATAAGGGAATATCTGCCTCAGGGTTCTGTATACTCATACTTTCACAAACCCATTCAAATGATTTTTGTTGGTGCAGTAATACAAGCAACGCGAACATTTCCGGGGTTAATTGTGCTATCTCTACATTTTCTGCCCGATAAATGAGTAATCTACATTCCCCCTCATCAAGATGCACTACTTGTGAGCCTTGAAACCCAGGCTGGTTGACCTGCCAAATTCGTAAAATAGGATAGAGAGAAGAAAGTAAGGTGCAATTAGCAGGAAGATGAAAACATAACCTCCCATACTGTGATTCATCAATTTGAGATAATTCCCTCAAATCTATGGCTGTTGCAATAGGATCACTGTAATGCATACGATGATAAGTCCATTCTAATTGTGCAACATCAGATAGATATGCTAAATGTTGAACAGCCTTAATTTCCTGCAAAAAAAGAGGAAATTGTTTCGCAAAAAAATTGATCTCAGGGAATTGGTCTGGAAATGCATCAATTAACGAGCGGCATATTGCTCTAAAACAAGGTTCACCCACTAACGCTAAACACACAGGAAAGGTGGCGCTTAATACTTTAATGACTCTGCCCAAAATACTATTTCGATAAATTGAAATTTGTGCTTCGGGTGCTAAATGAGCATGAGATGAAATCCAGGAAAGCGATTTTTCAGAGGATGTCATTAAAGCATTACAGAATGCTTGTTGAAGGTGTTTCAGATCCATTATTTTCATCTTGATCTAACATCTCCTCGTGCTATACCGAAGGAGATGTTAGCAAAATACGAATGTTAATTACTTCGTCTTCCCACCGACAATTTTCTCGCATGAGCCTTTGGGAACGTACATCCAATCGTTGGGATCAGCATCTTTGGCAGAATGTGCAGCACATGCATGCGTTGGGGTTCCACAATCATTCATGCCTGCTTTAGCAATACCATAACATTTTTCCATTTCTTTATTCGCGTTTGCTTTTGCAGGTCCTGCCGATGCTTGCGCATTCCCTACGCCAAAACCAATCGCTATTGCGGCAACCATAGCTGCCTTTACTATTTTTTTGCTATCATTACCCATTAGTGAAATCTCCTTATGTTCCTATGGTAAATGGCCTATGACTATGCATAATCCCCGCCGCTATCGTTGGCAAGACAGCATCCTCATCAATGTTTCCAAGTGTATACGCACCCTATTGGAATTGCCAGCTAATCACAACTCTCGCCCTTGCCCTGGCGATGCCAAACCTCAACCAACGCTTTCTTCTCAAGAAAAAAAACAAAGTAGTGGCATGATGAGAGTAAATCACACAGGTGAAGTTTGTGCTCAAGCTTTATATTTAGGTCAAAGCCTCACCGCACGTACAGAAACTTTACGCAGCGCCTTTGAAGAAGCAGCAATCGAAGAATCTGATCATCTCAGTTGGTGTGAACAAAGGTTGACAGAACTTGAAAGTCACAAAAGTTACTTAAATCCACTGTGGTTCACAGGATCTTTATTAATTGGCACCTGTGCAGGACTTGCTGGTGATAAATGGAGCTTAGGATTTTTAGCTGAAACTGAACAACAAGTATTCAAGCATCTGGGAAGCCATCTTGAAAAACTTCCTAAAATGGATGGAAGAAGCAGAGCGATTGTTGCTCAAATGCAAGAAGAAGAAGCAAAGCATGCCCATACAGCTATCAGTTATGGTGCAGCGGAGCTTCCTTTCTTCATTAAAATAGGGATGCAATGGATGGCAAAAGTAATGACGCAAGTGACTTATTACGTTTAATCCTGCTTCGCTAAAGGCTTTGCAGGACGAGCCTGAGGCTTTCCTGTTTCATCCAGAAAATGCTTACCGGCCATCTATCTTACCGTTTATCGTAATTATCCTAAAAAAGAGCAAAACTCGCAGTCAGAAAGTTGAACGACGTACAGCGAATTGTTCTATAGTCGCTACCCAATATCCAACATTGAAATTCAATGAGAGGTGTTCTTAAGATGCGGCAGTCGTGTGATATTTTCAGATGACATTCACGCATTGTCCACCCTTCTACCAAACACATTTTGCTTTGTCAAAAATTCTTCGTTTCCACCATCATGAAGGAGTGTTTTATGCCAAAATTTTATTTCGTTAGCCATCCTTTAGACATTCGCGATCCAAAAACAGGCGCTTTTTACGATCTTGATCAAGAAGATTATCTTGAATGTGTTGAAAAAGATATTACACAAGCGGAACCTTTAGATACCATTCGTGTTTTCAAAACAGAAGAAGATGCCATCAAATTGGCACAAGAAGGCACGGATCCTGAAGATGTGTGGCAATACCCAGTCTTTACACTTGAATATGATGGCAAAAAAAAAGCGACTACCTATACCATTAAAAAAGGTGAACACAAAGGCTCCAGATTACCTGCGCTTTATGTCGATGCAAATCAGGTTAAACTCATTAGCGCTACACTTGCATTCATTTCCGATGAATTTAAACCCTTAAACTTTAATCAAGAACAAAAAGTAGAAAATACAACCGCAGTGACTACGGTAATCAAACCAACATCTTTGCCTGTCAAACCAATGCAACAATCTGCTCTTTCCTTGGGTAAACGTGTGGCACAAGGCTTAGGGACCATCGCAAAACCTGGGCTGGCTGGTGCAGCTGGCGTTGCTTTTTGGTACTTTGGAGGCCCCGACTTATTGACCCCTTATTTAATGCAAGCACCTTTAGACGCCATGGCAAACTATCTAGGAAATTATGCTTCGACAGCATTACAAATTATTCCATCAGCTGCAGTATCCGCAACAAGCTATGGCTTTATGAGTAGTGCTCAAGGTTTATTAAATTGGGCAACCAAGAAACCTTCTACGCCGACAAATAGTGCAACATCAACCAAAGAAAAAGAAACCCAGCATACAAGCAAAGATGACAAAGCACTTTTAGCGCAGCTTGATAATCACCTAGAGCATAAAGAGTCAGACGAATCAGACGAGGAAATAGATTTTACACCAGATGCTAAATTCTGCCCTCATCTTGCTCAACAGAAAACCGCCTCTACAAAAGACAGCACCGCGGTCACATCAACACCTGCTAATGATGCCGAACATAAAGAAAAGAAAAAAATGGTAAATAAATAGCTTGTATCGTTTCATCAAAAAACCCCGCTCAGCGGGGTTTTTTATGCACAATATTAATTTATAGCATGCAATGCAATCGTTGTGATTGCGTAGGCTGCACCAACGCCTGCTCCTACTGTAAAGCCGTAGCCAAATGCGGCCCATTCTACAGAGGTCGTTAACATATTGATAAGCGCACCCGTCGCACCATATGACAATGCACAATCTACAATATAAGAAAAATTGGCGTTAGAGATACTACCACTAACATCAGCAACTTCTTGAAAACTGAGTTCTCTCATCTCACACTCCTTCATTAAAATAAAAATATACTCAAACCAGTTTGAATTTAGATGAGGCACCGAGCAACCAGTCGCGTGCGCTTTTGGTACGTAACTGACGTGAGAAAGTGGGCAACAATGCATAAATTCAAAATGGAAAGAGTATAACTACCTTAGAAAAAACCCCGCAAAAGCGGGGTTTTTTTGAGTAAAGATAAAATGGGAGATTACATCATACCGCCCATGCCACCCATACCGCCCATACCACCCATGTCACCAGCGCCTTCACCAGCACGCTCTTCTTTGGGGATATCAGCAATCATGCAGTCTGTGGTGATCATTAAACCTGCCACAGAAGCAGCATTTTGCAATGCGCTACGTGTTACTTTGGTAGGATCCAAAATACCGAACTTGATCATATCGCCATATTCACCTGTTGCGGCGTTATAACCAAAATTGCCTTTATCTTCCTTCACACGATTCAGCACAACGGAAGGTTCGCCACCAGCATTGGAAACGATTTGGCGTAAAGGTGCTTCTAAAGCACGTACAATAATGTTCACACCTAAATCTTGATCAGCATTGTCAGCTTTGATTTTCTTCACAGCTTCAATGACACGAACCAGAGCAACACCGCCGCCAGGAACAACGCCTTCTTCTACTGCTGCACGAGTTGCATGCAATGCATCTTCTACGCGTGCTTTCTTTTCTTTCATTTCAACTTCAGTTGCTGCGCCTACTTTGATAACGGCAACACCACCTGAAAGTTTAGCAACACGTTCTTGTAATTTTTCGCGATCGTAGTCAGAAGTGGTTTCATCAATTTGCTTACGAATAGATTCAACGCGTGCTTTGATGTCTGCAGGAGCGCCAGAGCCATCAATAATGGTTGTGTTTTCTTTGTTGATTACAACACGCTTAGCGGTACCCAAATCATTGATAGTAGCTTTTTCCAGTACCATACCAAGTTCTTCAGAAATCACATTTGCGCTGGTCAATACAGCAATATCTTGCAACATTGCTTTACGACGATCTCCAAAGCCAGGTGCTTTAACTGCGCATACTTTAACAACACCACGAATAGTGTTGACAACTAATGTTGCTAACGCTTCGCCTTCTACATCTTCAGCTACAATCAATAAAGGACGACCTGCTTTGGCAACGCTTTCCAAGACAGGAAGCATGTCGCGAATAGTTGCAATTTTCTTATCAACTAACAAAATGTAAGGATTTTCTAATTCACAAGACATATTTTGCTGATTGTTGATAAAGTAAGGGGAGAGATAACCGCGATCGAATTGCATCCCTTCTACAACATCTAAATCATCTTCTAAACCACTGCCATCTTCTACGGTAATAACACCTTCAATGGTAACTTTTTCCATTGCTTTTGCAATGATATTACCAATGGTTTCATCGGAGTTAGCAGAAATGGTGCCCACTTGCGCAATTGCTTTGTTATCTTTGCAGGGAACAGAAAGTTTTTTGAGTTCATCAACAGCGACTTTCACTGCTCTATCAATACCGCGCTTCAAATCCATAGGATTAATACCGGCGGCAAGTGCTCGAATACCTTCAGCAAAAATCGCATGGGTTAATACAGTTGCAGTGGTGGTACCATCACCTGCATCATCAGCAGTTTTTGAGGCCACATCTTTCACTAATTCTGCAGCAATATTTTCTAGCGGATTAGAAAGTTCCACATTTTTTGCAACAGTTGCACCGTCTTTGGTGATAAGAGGTGCGCCAAAAGATTTTTGAATTACAACATTTCGCCCTTTAGGTCCTAAAGTAACGCGAACGGCTTTTGCCAGTTTCTCAACGCCATCCAAACTTGCTTTACGTGCATCGACGTCATATAAAAATTGTTTTGCTGCCATAATAACCTTCCAAGTTTTCTAAGTAAGACTAAAATTATTCTTCAACAACAGCCATGATGTCTTCTTCGCGCATAAAGAGAAGCTCATCTTGTCCCATTTTGACCTTGGTGCCGGAATATTTACCAAAAATCACTTTATCGCCTTCTTTAACAGACAAAGGACGCACTTCGCCGCTTTCAAGTAATTTACCGGGGCCAATGCGAACAACAGTTCCCCACTGTGGCGCTTCTTTTGTGGTCTCTGGCAGGAAAATTCCGCCTTCTGTTTTTTGTGGCTCATCATCCTGCTTAACCAGTACACGATCACCTAATGGTATAACTTTAATTTTGCTACCACGCATAACTGCGAACTCCTTAACCTTCGATACTAATTATAATCAAGCTAACTGAAATAATTGTCAGGGGTTTTAGCACTCTCCCCTCTTGAGTGCTAATCATAAGCGAGTCCTTACAGGAGTCAATAGGGACAGTAATGTTAATCTGCCTTGAAGAACGCCTATACTCTATAACAATGGGGAAGAGGCAGATGAAAGTCGACATACTTAGCAAATATCTTCGAGACATCCGCGAGAAAGGATGGAGCCAAGATAAAACACGTATTTTCAAAAAGCAGCTGCGAAACTTTGAAAAAATTGTAAAAGGTGATCGACGCCACCCTATTATGGTATTAACAAAAAAACTGAATGAATTACTAGATCCTTATCTAGAAGTGAATGCAGTCGAACCTTCGGCAGAAGCGTTATCACTTATGCAAAATACCATTGAAAAACTACAGGAAGTAATTAACCTCAATATCATCAGCGAAGAAGAAACGGTCCCTTACACCTCGCGTCATACCCTGATTATCGGACTAAAAGATAAACAGTTAGTGGAAGAAATATCTGAACAAGTAAAATATTTTGGATATGCCTGCATTGCCTGCGCCACATTGGATGAAATACTCAAAATGATGGAAGAGCCTGATGAATTTGGAGCCATCATTTTAGACACTGAATATTGTCCAGCAAGAGATCCAACGTCACTCAATGCTATTTCCAAACAAACACCTATTATTTTTATTTCTCAAAAAGATGATGTTGCAACAAGGTTATTTGCAGTCAAAGCTGGCGGCCAAGCCTATTTTGTTCGCCCATTAGAATTTACCAGTCTTCTGGAAAAAATAGATGAAGTCATTACGCCTCCCAGCGAAAGTCCTCCCTATAGAATATTGATCATCGAAGACTCGCGCACACAAGCAATGATAGTACGTCAGCACCTTGAACAAGCAGGAATGATTACTGAAGTCTTAATTGATCCACTTAAAGTAACAGAAATACTATCAGAATTTCAGCCAGACTTAATACTGATGGATCTCTATATGCCGCTGTGTTCTGGAATAGAACTTGCCAAAGTCATTAGACAACAAGATCCTTTTGTTAGCATTCCTATTGTATTCCTCTCAGCAGAGGAAGATACCAATAAACAACTAAGTGCAATGAGTGGCGG
>MKTN01000069.1:0-33219 GCA_001898235.1 Gammaproteobacteria bacterium 39-13 | reverse complement strand
TGTTGCACGTGCGGTACGTTCACGTACTCTTCGCGCAGAGATGATTGAAGATAGCCTTACGGGGTTATTAAACCATACTCGCATCTTAGAGCAGCTTGATCTAGAAATTACTCGCTCAAAACGTAATAGAACCCCACTTAGCTTTGCGATGATTGATATTGATTTCTTTAAAATTATTAATGACTCACATGGGCATCCCGTAGGCGATAGAGTAATTAAAGGTCTTGCACGTCTTCTCAAACAACGTCTACGAAAAATGGATAGCATTGGTCGCTATGGTGGCGAGGAGTTTGCCATTATTTTTCCACAAACCGAAGGCCCTGCTGTGTTCAAAAAATTGGAAGAAATTCGTCGAGGATTTTCAAAGTTACTCCATCGCAGTAGCGATCCTTTAATTGAATTTTCCGCCACATTTAGCATTGGCTTAGCAGAGCTCAGCGAAGAAATTGATACCGTTGATAAGCTGGTGCAAGCCGCCGATAAAGCCCTTTATCTTGCCAAAGAAAAAGGACGCAATTGTACAGTGCTCTATAATAACCAGCCTTCGATCAAAAACTAAATACTCTTCACACTGAAATTTTAGGCTTTGTTTACCAAAATCGATTGTTATGAGTATACACTGTAACCGACTCACCTTGCTAAAGCTTTGACGTCTTACTAGATTAAGTCACGCCATAGCCTGTCAACGCGGAGAGATGTGTGTGACTATCATTCCTTATTCTTGCATCACTACTTCATCAATCCATTCTAAATATTGCTTGTTGCCATAAATGATGGGAAAGGCAATAAATTCAGGAAATTTATAAGGATGAATTTTAACTATCGCTTTTTCTAAGTCAACAAGCTTTTCTTGTCGTGTCTTCATCAGCAGAAGGACCTCATCACCCTCTGTTACCTTTTTTTCCCAAAAATAAATAGAAGTAAGGTGAGGGACAATGTTTGTACAAGCCACAAGCCTTGACTCGGTCAATTGTCGCGCGATATTTTCAGCAGTAGTAGCATCGGGGCAGGTACAAAAAACCATGCAATAAGCAGTAGTCATATCTTAGCTCCTCTGTTTATCAGAAATTTCTTGGAAAAGTGATGATCAACCATTTCCTTTTTCACGTAAGATAAACAACTTAACAAAAGGAAGAATACACTCCTATACCAGCGCCAAGAGAACGAATCCCAGCGCTATACGCTGGGTACATAACTGGGAGGAGAACAATGGCAACAAGGCATAAATTCAAACTGGAAAGAGTATAATAGATTTTAAGGTGAAATAATGCTGTATTGGAAAACCAAGTACAACCTATTAGCAAGCCTCTTGCTGGTTCTATTAATGCACGTCATCTGTGCGCAGTCAAAGCAACCTGATGTGCTATCAACATTGACGCTACCCAAAGTGTTACCAGCAGAACAAGCTTTTATTGTTGAACTCTCTCATAGCGCAACAGCCCTCGATGCAAAGTGGCAAATTGCACCGGGGACTTATTTGTACCAAGACAAATTACGCATTACACAAATACATGCTAATGGTGAAGAAACGCCTCTTTTACAAGAAAATCAACTTCCTGCTGCAGAGAAAATCGAAGACCCTTATTTCGGGGAACAATCTATTTATACACATTCATTTTCTCTTTCTATTCCATTAGAAAAGATCATAAACCAAGCTCATTCGCATTTCTTTATTCAAATTGATTTTCAAGGCTGTTCTGAAACTGGTTTTTGTTATCCTCCTGAAACCAAATGGTATGAAGTTAATGTTTTGCAAAATAAAATGCTTTCAATTTCACCCTTACCTCATTCCCCCTTAAAAGAACTTCAAGCCAAAGCCCAAAACACTGACCTCGATCTTCCTCAAGTACCAAATTTAGCGCAAGCACAGCTTAAAAATAATCTCTTTACATCTATTGCAACTTTCTACTTGATTGGCATTTTATTAAGTTTCACTCCTTGCGTTTTACCTATGATCCCCATTCTTTTTGGCGTGATAGTAGGACAAAAACATTTAAATACACGAAAAGCTTTTTGGTTATCCTTATGTTATGTGCTTAGCATGGCATTCACTTATGCGATTGCTGGCGTTATCGCCGCGACCTTAGGTAAAAATTTACAAGCACGTTTACAACAACCCGCCGTTATTATTGCCTTTGCTGGACTTTTTGCTTATTTGGGCTTAGCCCAACTTGGTGTGCTTCGTCTTTCTTTTGGCCATCATTTTTTAAAAGATATTCTGCATAGGCTTCATGCTAAACAAGAAAGTGGCACTTATATTGGCGCTGCAATTATGGGCGTTTTAGCAACACTTATTTCTTCTCCTTGTGTCACGGCACCTTTGATTGGCGCGCTAAGTTATATCTCTCAAAGTGGCGACGTTGTGTTAGGTGCGAGCGCGCTACTTGCGATGGGATTAGGGATGGGCACCATTTTATTGCTGATTGGAACGCTAGGCGGTAAATACATCCCCAAATCTGGCACTTGGATGCATGCGGTCAATCAAACTTTTGCCATTGTTATGTTTGCTCTAAGCTTATGGTTGATTGAGCGTATTTTCCATAGCCCCTGGATACTCGTCTCTTGGGGACTTTTATGTCTTTTTGCTGCTTGGTGCATGAAAACTTTCCGCCAGCGTTCTGGATGGAGCGGACGGTTTGGCGCACTATTTGCGCTTTATGCTTTATTATTATTCTGGGGGGCTTGGCAAGGTGAGCTTGATCCCTTAAAGCCGCTCAACAACCCGTGGCGTCAAGCAACAAAACCACACACAACCCTACTGACATTTGAAAATATTGGCTCAATTAGCGCATTAGAGACCATCCAATCTCAAGCACAAAAGGAATCACAGCCTTTTCTAGTAGTGTTTTATGCGGATTGGTGCACCTCATGTAAGCATCTTGAGCACAATGTATTTGACGATCCAACCGTTCAACAAAGATTAAAAAATTGGGATTTATTAAGAGCAGATGTCACCTCTTACAATGAAGCAAACCAACTTCTTTTGAAGAAATTTGGCCTCATAGGCCCTCCTGCCGTTTTATTCTTCGATAAGAAAGGCAATGAGCTCACCAAATACAGAATCGTGGGAGAAAGCTCAGCTAAAAATTTCCTAACACAATTTGATCAGGTTGAGCATAAAATCCAAGAAAGTTAATAAAATTTGTTTATTTGTTTTAATTTTCGGCGATCTAGTATTAATTTTTCGCGAAAATGCAAAATCAAAGGTGCGTGCGTCCGATAAAATAAGATGTACGCAAATTGCTTCGTTCTGTGGAGAAATGTTGCTATTTTCTGTAAATATGCCGATATCTTTCATAAATTCACAGAAAATACTTCAATACAACCCATTTACAAATTTCTTGAACCAAAGAATTAATTCTATAAAAATGAAGTCTATTGTTCTTATCTTCTTAAATTTTGTCGACATCTGTCATGAAAATGAAATAATTTGCAATGATATGAGTTATTTTAAATCACATGTGAATCTTTTACTTTCATCACTTTGAACGATATCTTCGCCAATCTTGCTGCCAACCCAAGGGAACCTCACCGAAGCTCAATCTAGATACAGCCTGGATACGAACATTTCGATATTTTATGGTTAAATGTTACTATTTTCTATTAACTTGCTGTCATTTTTCACGAAATAAACGCTATTTACATTAGACAAATTATAACGTTTAAAAACATCTATTTTTAACCATATTGAATACATCTTCTTCAATCTTGCTGCCATTTAACGGCATTTTTCTAAAACATGCTTGAACATTATAAAGAGATCCTAGAGCACTGAGACGGCTGCATTTCAGTTATTGTAACGAATTGCTGCGATCTTCTTTAAAAATGCAGTTAATTTTAGACATTATCTAAAAAATTGCTACAATTTTAAACCATTCTGATCTTTGCAGAAATGACATTTGCTGCCATCTTTCACGATCTGCCTTTATCTTGCTCAAAATGAATGGTAAATTGCTCCACTTTAGTCAGCTCGATATTAGCTTCCTAACATTTATTGAAAAAATGATATTTTGTGGCTAATTGTAGCGATATTGCAAGATCTTGATGTCATCATGGCAATATCCTGCTTTATTTTGGGAAAACTTGAAAATTTACTATCACAGCTCCATTTATTGTTAGATAAAGTTACAAAAATAGATTCTGCGCGTATATTGCTGCTATCTTCTTTAAACATGCAGCTATTATTCTTTAATTTGCAATTTCAGTTCAAATTTGCATCTAAGCAATATAAAAACCTCAAATTAGAAATAAAGAATGTAAATTTGCTGAGAACGGCGTCTATCTTTCATCATCTTACGGCATCTTGCGTCTATCATTGGACATCTCTCTTCTTTTCGGCCACAATAGACTCAAGTCAAATATAGGCAATAAGTATGGCTAAGATATTAGTAATTCATGGACCAAACTTAAATTTGCTAGGCAAACGTGAGCCCTCCTTTTACGGGAAAATCACTCTTAAAGCAATTAACCAGCATTTAACACGTCTTGCGAAAGGGCACGACATTGAGTGTTATCAGTCCAATGCTGAGCACGAAATTGTAGCCAAAATCCAAGCTTGTGCAGAAAACGCCACTGATGTGATTATCATCAATCCGGCTGCTTTTACCCACACGAGTATTGCTCTTCGCGATTCATTGTTAGCTGTGAACATTCCGTTTTTTGAAGTGCACCTTTCAAATATTCACGCACGCGAAATATTCAGACACCACAGCTATTTATCAGATATTGCCGTGGGCGTAGTCAGCGGTTTAGGTGCGCAAGGTTATTACGCAGCGCTTAACGCAGCATTAGAAACACTTTCCTAAGGTTTAACGAAATAGAGTTCATTATGGATATTCGAAAGATAAAAAAATTAATTGAATTATTAGAAGAATCTGGTGTAGCGGAAATCGAAATTCGTGAAGGCGAAGAATCCGTTAGGATTAGTCGCAAAATGGAATCTTCAACGCAATATGTGATGACACATACGCCTCCTGCATCATCTCCCGCAGCAGCAGCCCCTATAGCGGCTTCAGCGCCATTACCAGCAGGCAATACTGCAACTGATGCAACGGCTAGCTTACCTGAAGGACATATTGTTACTTCTCCAATGGTTGGCACCATGTATCGCGCCCCAGCACCTGATCAACCCGCCTTTGTTCAGGTGGGAACAACCGTAAAAGTGGGTGATACGCTTTGCATAATCGAAGCAATGAAAATGTTAAACCAAATCGAAGCCGACAAAGCAGGCACAATCACCGCTATTTTAGTGGAAAATGGTCAACCTGTAGAATTCGGTCAACCCCTATTCGTTATTAAGTAAGGGGTAAAAACTATGTTAGATAAGGTTGTCATTGCCAATCGCGGCGAAATTGCCTTAAGAATTTTACGTGCTTGCCATGAATTGGGTATCAAGACGGTTGCTGTTTATTCAACAGTCGATAGAGATCTGCTTCCTGTTCGCTTGGCAGATGAGGCTATTTGTATTGGACGCGCACCCTCTCCTGAAAGTTATTTGAATATTCCTGCCATCATTACTGCCGCAGAAATTACAGATGCAGTAGCTATTCATCCTGGCTATGGCTTTTTAGCAGAAAATGCTGATTTTGCCGAAAGAGTTGAAGAAAGCGGATTTATTTTTATTGGACCAAGACCCGATACCATTCGTTTAATGGGAAATAAAGTTTCTGCTATTAAAGCAATGAAAGAAGCGGGAGTCCCCTGTGTTCCTGGCTCTGATGGTCCGTTGATTGATGATGATCAGAAAAATCTGCAAATTGCCAGGGAAATTGGTTACCCAGTTATTATTAAAGCAGCAGGCGGTGGCGGCGGTCGTGGTATGCGCGTCGTACACAGCGAGGCTTCTCTTTTAAACGCTATCTCGCTGACGAGAACTGAAGCTAACACGGCTTTCGGTAATAGCACTGTTTACATGGAAAAATATTTAGAAAAGCCACGTCATATTGAGATCCAGGTACTCGCAGATGGCCAAGGCAACGCTATCCATCTTGGGGAAAGAGATTGCTCTATGCAACGTCGTCACCAAAAAGTGTTGGAAGAAGCTCCAGCACCGGGGATCACGGAAAAAGAGCGGCAAAAAATTGGCAAAATCTGTGTAGATGCTTGCATACGTATTGGTTATCGTGGTGCAGGGACTTTTGAATTTTTATATCAAGATGGTGAATTTTATTTCATTGAAATGAATACGCGAGTTCAAGTTGAGCATCCTGTCACTGAAATGATCACCGGAATTGATATCGTTAAAGAGCAATTAAAAATTGCCAATGGCGAAAAATTAAGTATTAAACAAGAAGATGTTCGCATTCATGGTCATGCCATTGAATGTCGTATTAATGCAGAGGATCCCAAAACCTTTATTCCTTGCCCCGGTAAAATTACTTGGTATCACGCCCCTGGCGGTCCTGGGATCCGAATTGATTCGCACATTTATAGCTCTTATCAGGTTCCACCTAATTATGATTCTCTGATTGCAAAATTAATTGCATTTGGTAATACACGCGACGAAGCTATTCGCCGTATGCGCAATGCATTAAGTGAAGTCGTGATCGATGGAATTAAAACGAATATTCCGTTACATCAGGAACTCATGCACGACGCTAATTTTAAACACGGCGGCACAACAATTCACTACCTAGAAGACAAAATCAAAAAATAACTTTTCTTCAACTTCCCCTGATGTCTCAAGACATCAGGGGAAGTAGTTTCTTACAATTTCTTTTTACTCTTCTTTTCTACAACAACATGTTCTTGAGTATCTGCTTCCTTATTTTCATTATTTTTAGTACTCTGGTGTTGATACGCGGGCAGAGAAAGTGGCATTACGTAAGAAAAACCACCAAACTGATTTGGATCAAATTTAGGTTTAGCGGTAGTAACAACAGAAACCTCTTTAGGTTTTACCGCTACGCTTAGTGAACGCTCACGAACAAGAGAAGGAGAGGGAAAGGCATTATCCTTACAAGTTGTATTGCCAAGCTGTTTAGGAGAAGAAGAGCCTAAAAGAGACTCTACCGTTGCATATTTCTTTGCTTCAGGATCTTTTTTCTTCCCTGATAATTTCAATTGTTTTAATCTCGTTAATAGTGATGGTTTTTCTGGGTATTCTTTATTCTCATAAGATTCTCTTTTATAAGGCAGATTAAAGAGGGGAGAATCCATTAAAATAAATATGATACTTCTAATGCTACTTTCTTGAGAAGCATTTAGTTTTTCCTTCATTTTTAATCCATTTAGTAAGCAATTACAGATAAAAATATAAGAATTCAATGTTATAGAATGAGGATCATTTTCTCTTTGAGATCCCATTTTTTTTGCAAGATACAAAAAATTATGGATAATCGTTGCCGACATCCCATTTTGGCATCGAATTAACTCTCCCATAAAACCTGCAAATATTGCGTTAATTTGCTCAGGCTCAACCTCATCTTTTACAGCTTGTAACAGCTTTTCAGTAAAGCTTTCTATACAAGTTTGTGCCTCAGAATCTTTCGCTAATAATACCTCTGCTTGCTGAAAATTTCTTGTCACTAATCCACCCCAAAAAATAGATTGTTTATCAGCATCATCAAGCGTTTTTTCAAGCTCTTCTAGAGGTGCCGCAAAGGGGGCTCTAAATAAAATAATGTTAGTTAAAAACGGTAAAATTTCTTTGTTAAAAAATAGAATATTTTCATTTTGGCTATTATATTCCCCACTTAAAAACCTATTTGGTATTTTTAAGTTCCCCACCCGCTCTATTGCAAGCGTTAAAATATGTGCCATTTGATTTTGAGAGATTGAAAAAGATTGAAGCATAATTATACCTAATATAATAAAATGAATAGCACTATAAAAACTGTTGGTAATGTACTACAAAACAACTAAAAGTCAAAAAAGTACCTGATTGTGCTTACAGAGAAAAACTTATCTTTTTTCGAAAGCTTCCGATAAATGATTGCAATCAATCTAAATCTAAAATTTTCACTTATCTCGTAGGGGAGTTTTGAAATGAACAAGTGGGTAAAGGCAGATGACAAGCCGCCAAAATTAAACGGAAACTATTTAGCAGTTGTTTCAAATTCTCAAATTCATATTTTAGATTACGTCAATGGAAGATGGTACGGCCACCCTTATTCCTCAGGTTCAGACATCAATGTGACCCACTGGATGGATGTTCCAAAAGCACCATACCAAAAAGATTGGGTATACCACGTTTAACATTTCAGTAAAGAGAGTTATTGCGATAGAAATACAATAACTCTCTTCTTATCCTTCACCCCTACAATCATAGTATGTTACATTTAAATCACTTTATTAGACGGAAACTTATGCACGAAAATGCAAACCACATCTTTTTGGATAGCACTTCTATTGGCCGGTTTTTTAGAGGTTATCTGGGTTATTTTTCTTAAACAAACCCAAGGTTTCACTAAATTTTTTCCCTCCATGATGTTCTTGCTAACAGCTATAGCAAGCATGTGGCTACTAGCTTATGCAATGCGAGTGATCCCCATCAGCTTGGCATACCCTATCTGGACTGGGATTGGCGCTGTAGGATCTGTCTTAATAGGATTATTTTTCTTTGGTGAAACACTTAGCTGGATTCAAGTTCTTTTTCTTTGTTTTGTCGTGACAGGGATTGTTGGTTTAAAAATATTTAGTTAATTTGACACATTCAAATGAAATTCAACAATAAGAGAATGAGTTTTAATGTATTTACACGTTATTCCATTTTAATTTTGCAATATCTTCGTATTTTGTTAGAATGCCGACATTATTTGTCCAACGATGATTAACCTGTATGAAAAAGCGCGCGAATCACTTACCTTTTTACGAAATAACATTGCACTATTTTTATACTTTTTATAACAATGTTTACGATTTTTGCCATCTTTTAGCAAAAGAACTTTACAAATCTCTGGTTGCATTAAAAGCATCCTGGCAACCATGGATTGATAGAATCACCAATGCCATTAAAGGGGTCCTTTCATTTGCTTCGACCTTAAAAACCTCTTTTCAAATAATGCCCATCGTGCTTTCAACCCTAACTATATTGTCTGCAGCACCACTCATTCACCATATATTACCCAGTTTTTTGCTAGAGCCTATCGTCACTATCCCTACGCTATTAGCCATTTCAATTTATGCCGGATATAGTACCTACCGAGATTTAATCACTCGTGAAAAGCTTGATCAACAGATCACAGAAAATAAACGTATTAACGAAAAACTTATCACGCGGATCTCAAATTTAGAAAAGAAATTAGACAATGTCTCTAAACAGAAAAATAAAAGCAATACTGCTTTTACAACTCATTCAACCAATCATTCACACTACTTTTTACGCAATCGCCAATCAAAAACTAACCAGACTGAACGAGAAAATATCTCAACAACTACGCATACAGCCAGAAGGAGATGCCACTAGTATAAGTATGCTATTATGTTAAATATAAAGGGATAAATCCCATTTCTTGTATATAAAGACAGAACAGCAATTCTACGAAGAACCATAACAGAGGTAGGATTTACCAACATGCTGAATTGGTTGAAAAAGATAATGGGTATTGGCGCTCCTAAAAAATTTGACAGTGCCCTTCACCCCTATGAGGCATTCACTGATCTTTGTAAGCAACTTGAAAAGGAAGGGATCACCTCAAGCAAGTTCAGCAAGCTCAGTAAACTGCGATATGAGTTTGGATTATTCTATGACACGCTTGATAAGCGCAATATGCATGATGCTTTGGAAGAACTTTCTAAATTTACCCATCTTTTAGAAGATTTAACACAAGATATCAAAAACCATGGTTTAATGAATCCAACGATTGACCGCATCTTGCATCAACTTAAAGATCTCTCAGCTGACATTGTAAAAGAATACATTAACCGTCCTGACGCAGAATAACCCCTTGCCATAGGGTTCTTAGATGCTTCACTACTTGAAGTGTGGTATAATTTTGCCCTTATTTCTGTATATACTCGAACCAGTTTGAATTTAGGCGCGGCGCCAAGCGAACGAATCCCCAGGCGCGTACGCTTTGGTACGTAACTGAGGTGAGAGAGTAGCAGCAAAGCATAAATTCAAAACGGAAAGCGTATACATGTCTTGGTTAGAAGTTTCCTTTGAAATTCCCAAAATGCTCAGTGAAAAATGTAGTGAGCAACTAGAGCAACTTGGCGCCGTTAGCGTTTCTTTCTTCGATGCGGGGGAAACCCCTATTCTTGAGCCACGCCCTGGTGAAACCCCTCTTTGGAACAAGGTAAAAATTGTCGGCTTATTTGAAGACAATATTACAATCAACGCCGTACATGAAGCGCTTAG
The DNA here is from genome assembly GCA_001898235.1 of Gammaproteobacteria bacterium 39-13. Lineage (GTDB taxonomy): Bacteria > Pseudomonadota > Gammaproteobacteria > Berkiellales > Berkiellaceae > Berkiella. The sequence continues at coordinate 22,919 of MKTN01000069.1, read as the reverse complement.
CGATTTTTTGCCTAATACTCCACTTCAAATATCCCCACTTGCGGATCAAGAATGGACTCGCACGTGGTTAGAGCATTTTCATCCTATGCAATTTGGGCAAAATCTATGGATTGTGCCAAGTGACACCGTTTTACCAGAAGAGAAAAATGCTGCAATTGTCACACTTGATCCTGGTCTTGCTTTTGGAACGGGGACCCACCCCACCACGGCGCTATGCCTCTCATGGTTGGATGCACATCCCCCAAAAGATGAAGTGATTATTGATTATGGCTGTGGTTCAGGCATTTTAGGCATTGCAGCCCTAAAGCTTGGCGCAAAACAAGTATGGGCCGTAGATTATGACCCTCAGGCTTTAATCGCTTCTGCTGAAAATGCAGCCAGAAATTCACTCTCCGCTGAACAGCTCATCACGATACAACCTCAAGAATTACCAGGCTCTGTAAAAGCTCAAACCATTTTAGCGAATATTTTAGCTGAGCCTTTAATCAAACTTGCTCCACATCTCAAGGAATATTGTGCTGAAGGTGGCAATATCGTGCTTTCAGGCTTACTAACTAAGCAACTTGATGCCGTTAAAGCTGCCTACAGTCCCTGGTTTTTGTTTGAAATACCCAAAACCCAAGAAGATTGGGTTTTGCTGGTAGGCACCAAAGTAAATAACTAGCGTAGACAACAACCTTCCTTCGCTAAAGCGACGAAAGCATTAAAGGAAAAGGGAAGAGTATAAACGCTGTATTCTGGCTATTAAATGAGTATAATTCTCTTCCCAATGTAAGAGCACCAGTCATGTCAGAATCATCAAAAACAACTAAGCCGGCTAAATTAAAAATTGGGCCATTCGAAATAGACAATCCCATTATCTTGGCACCCATGGCTGGGGTGACAGACAGACCCTTTCGACAATTATGCAAAAATTTAGGCGCAGGCCTAGCTGTTTCTGAAATGGTAGGTGCAAATTCCCTGCTACATGGCAGCGAAAAAACCAAACGGCGCGCAAATCATGAAGGCGAAACACGTCCTTGCTCCGTACAAATTGTTGGGGCCGATCCTAACATGATGGCGCAAGCTGCAAGTTATAACGAAGCACAAGGCGCTGAAATTATTGATATAAACATGGGATGTCCCGCCAAAAAGGTCTGTAATACATTATCAGGATCTGCCCTACTCAAAGATGAGCCTTTGGTCGCGAAAATTTTAGAACAAGTTGTTAGCGCTGTTAAAATTCCTGTCACACTTAAAATTCGTACTGGCTGGGATACGCATCATCGAAATGGCGTCAACATTGCTAAAATGGCTGAATCTTGCGGGATCCAAGCACTTGCTATACATGGGCGTACTCGCGCTTGTATGTTTAATGGTGAAGCCGAATACGATACTATTGCCGCGATAAAACAAGCCGTTTCTATTCCTATTATTGCGAATGGCGATATCAATACGCCAGAAAAAGCAAAATTGGTTCTCGAAAAAACGGGAGCTGATGCCATTATGATTGGAAGGGCTGCACAAGGAAGGCCTTGGATTTTCAGAGAAATTATGCATTATCTTGTTCACCAAGAGCATTATCCTGCCCCTTCGAATCAAATGATTCGCGATGTGATGATAAATCATATGAAAAATCTTTACGCGTTTTACGGTGAAGATAGAGGCGTGCTCGTCGCTCGTAAGCATGTCTCCTGGTACAGCAAAGGGCAGCGTCATGGTGGCGCATTTAGACATGCATTTAATCAATTAAATAATGCCCAAGCACAGCTAGATGCTGCTGAAACTTTTTTTGCGACTGTAATGGAACTAGAGCAATGATAGAAGCATGCGTCACGGAAGAGGACTTACCAACGTCCTCAAAAAATCAAACACCGTTAAGAGAAGTCGTTTCGCAGATGATCCAAGAATATTTTTGTGCACTGGATGGTCAACCAGCTCAAAAGTTATATGAAATGGTGATTAAGGAAGTGGAACTTGGATTATTTAAAACTGTCTTAGATTATACTGGTGGCAACCAAAGCAAAGCTGCAGATTGGTTGGGGTTGGCAAGAGGGACTTTGCGCAAACGCCTTGCAGAGTATGGATTAGAATAGGTTTTTTAATTTTCACTACATAGGCCAAACGCCATGCATGAATCAACCGTTATTCAACGTGCATTACTAACTGTTTATGATAAAACGAATATTATCCCTTTAGCAGAAAGTCTGCACCTTAGAGGCGTAGAACTTATCTCTACTGGCAACACCGCCTCTTTACTCAAACAACATGGTTTACCGGTAATCACCGTTAATGAATATACAGGTTTTCCTGAAATCATGAATGGTCGAGTGAAAACACTTCACCCCAAAATTGCCGGCGGCATCCTCGGTAGACGCGATGTTGATGGCGATATTATGCTTGCGCATGATATTCCCGATATCGATTTAGTTGTTGTAAATCTTTATCCTTTTGAACAAGTTAGTCAAAAGCCAGATGCCTCTTTAGAAGATATCATCGAAAACATTGATATTGGTGGGCCTTCTTTAATTCGAGCTGCAGCTAAAAATCACGAATGGTGCACAATACTTGTTGATCCTAGTGATTATCAAGGCTTTATTCTCGAACTAGAAAATAATCACGGTACTGTCAGAGAAGAATCTCGATTTTATTATGCAGCTAAAGCTTTTGCGCACACTGCCTCTTATGATGGCAATATCGCCAATTTCTTTGGACAAAAGATTGATCAACAACCACTTACCGGATTTGGCAGAACTTTATCACTAAATTATCAACTTAAAGAAAAATTGCGCTATGGCGAAAATCCACACCAGCAAGGCGCATTTTATCAAGAGGCCTCCCCTGCCCCCGACTGCATTACTTCCGCTATTCAGCTGCAAGGCAAAGAATTATCATTTAATAATATTTTAGATGGTGACACAGCACTTGAGTGTGTCAAAAATTTTGAACAACCAGCGTGTGTAATAGTAAAACATGCTAATCCTTGCGGTGTTGCCGTTGGTACTTCTCTTTTGCAGGCGTATGACAAAGCTTATGCTTGTGATCCAATTTCTGCATTTGGCGGCATTATCGCTTTTAATCAAAAAGTAGATGATAAGTTATTACAGCATATTTTTAATCAACAATTTGTTGAAGTTTTAATTGCGCCAGAATTTACGACGCAGGCTATTCAATTGGCTCAACAAAAACAAAACTGTCGCCTACTCCAATTTCATGCAGTTCCAACTCATGCGATGGCGCATCGCATAGACATTAAAAGTGTGAATGGTGGGATCTTGGTGCAATCGCAGGATAATAGTGGGATTAATACTATTACAAGAGAAATTGTGACAAAACGCGCTCCTAGCGCAGCAGAAATACAAGATTTGTTATTTGGTTGGCACGTTATCAAATATATAAAATCTAATGCTATTCTCTATGCTAAAAACGGACAAACGCTTGGCATTGGCGCAGGGCAAATGTCACGTATTTTTAGCACTGAAATTGCTGCTTTAAAAGCCAAAGAAATGAAATTGGATCTTAAAGGTGCTGTGATGGCATCAGATGCTTTTTTCCCTTTCAAAGATAATATTGAAAAAGCACATGAATTTGGCATCACGGCTATTATCCAGCCTGGTGGTTCCAAACGCGATAATGAAGTCATTGATTGTGCCAATGAGCTTGGCATAGCCATGATATTTACAGGGACAAGATGTTTTCGACATTAAGAGAAAAAAAATAAAATGAAAGTATTAGTGATTGGAAATGGTGGTCGTGAACATGCATTGGCTTGGAAATTAGCACAATCTCCTTTAGTCAAAACGGTTTATGTGGCGCCAGGAAATGCAGGAACCTATCGTGAACCCAAGGTAGAAAATGTTCCTATTGATCCACTTCATTTTGAAGAGCTTGTCGAATTCGTCAAAGTTCAACAAATCAATTTTACGGTTGTTGGGCCTGAGGCGCCACTTGTAGCAGGTATTGTTGATTATTTTACGCAAAGGAATTTGCCCTGTCTTGGTCCGACAAAAGATGCTGCTCAATTGGAAGGTTCAAAAGTTTTTTCCAAAGCATTTATGGAACGACACAATATCCCTACAGCAAGAGCGCGTGTTTTTAATTCCCTTGAAGCTGCACAACAGTATTTAGCCGAATGCGCTTATCCTATTGTAATTAAAGCAGATGGTCTGGCAGCAGGAAAAGGCGTTGTCATTGCCAAAGATAAGACTGAAGCAGAAGGTACTGTGGTTGACATGCTATCTCATAAGCGCTTTGGGCTGGCGGGTGACCAAATTATTATAGAAGATTTCCTTGAAGGTGAGGAAGTGAGTTTTATCGTTCTATGTGATGGGGAACATTATGTTCCTTTAGCAACATCACAAGATCACAAAGCACGTGATGATGGCGACAAAGGTCCAAACACGGGTGGTATGGGCGCCTATTCGCCAGCACCTCTTGTTAGCCCGCATTTGCATGATGAAATTCTTGCAACAGTGATAGAACCTACCCTGAAAGGGTTATCTCAAGAAGGTTATCCTTTTAAAGGCTTTCTCTATGCAGGCTTGATGATTTCTCCTAAAGAAGAAATCAAAGTGCTGGAATATAACTGCCGCTTTGGCGATCCTGAAACCCAACCCATCTTGATGCGTTTAGCTTCTGATTTTGCTCAAATGTGTCTAGATGCTCTCAATGGTACGCTCAACACTTATGTTGCCGAATGGGATCCTAACTATGCATTAGGCGTAGTGCTTGCAGCCGCAGGCTATCCTGATGAAGTTAAAAAGGGAGATGTATGTCCGACATTAAATGATATTGCGCCCAGTAAAGTTTATAAAATTTTTCACGCGGGCACTAAAATCGAAGAGGGACGGATCTTAACGAATGGCGGACGGGTGCTTTGTGTTACAGCCCTTGGTGAAACCTTACAAGATGCACAAACTAAAGCTTATCGCATTGTAAAGAAGGTTGCTTGGGATGGTGTGTTTTATCGAAGTGACATTGGATATAAAGCGCTAGGGAAAAATTAACAACACCTACCAGACAATTTTCGTAGCACAAGTGAGCGAAGCGAACAAAACTCCCTCTTTGTAAAGAGGGAAGCCCGAAGGGCGAGGGAGATTTAGCGTCACCGGATATAAATCCCCCTCGTCGCTTCGCGACGCTCCCCCTTTACAAAGTGGGAATAATGCGCCTCTGGTGCAACAAGAGAAAAATTAATATTTAAAAAGTGATATATGCCTGAATTACCCGAAGTTGAAACCACTTGCCGTGGTATCAGCCCTCACCTTGTTAATCAAACCATTACTCAAGTCATCTTCCGTCATAAACAATTACGTTGGCCTATTCCCATCAAGGCATTAAAAGATCATCTGATTGATGCAACTATTACAGAAGTTAGCCGAAGAGCAAAATACATTTTAATTCAAGTGCCAACAGGGACCGTTGTTATCCATTTAGGTATGTCTGGTACTTTACGCATTGTTTCTGCAACAACCCCCTTACGTGCACATGATCATTTTGATTGCATACTGAGCTCTAATAAAATACTAAGATTAAACGATCCACGTCGTTTTGGTGCTTTACTATGGTTGCCAAACCACCACACTCTAGCACAGTTGGAAAATTTAGGACCTGAGCCCCTTAGCACTGAATTCACTGCAACATATTTATATCAATCAGCACAAAAGCATCGTTCTCCCATCAAAACTTTTATTATGAATCAAAAAGTTGTTGTTGGCGTGGGCAATATTTATGCCAGTGAAAGCCTATTTATGGCCAAAATACATCCCGAGTACCCAGCCAATGCACTTTCACTTACTCAATATCAAGATCTTCATAAGGCCATTCAAAAAGTACTAGGCAAAGCAATTAAGAAAGGTGGCACCACTTTAAAAGATTTTTGCCAAAGTGATGGCAAACCAGGCTATTTTAGCCAAGAATTAAAAGTATATGATAGACAAGAAGAGCCTTGTCTATCATGCCAATCCCCTATTCATGCTATCCGACTTGGGCAGCGTAGTACCTATTTTTGCCCACGTTGCCAACCCCTTCCCTCTAAATTTAAACGCAAAAAAGAATTATTGTTATAGTAAATACAGTTCAATAAATTAGATGCTAATTTCAAGGTAAGAAAACGCCTTTTACTACCTGCAAAATTAATAGCTCTTTTCGCAATACATGCAATGATATTGGGAGAGGCATTCACAAATACTTAAATAAAACGACAAGTATTAAAAATGAAAAATATGCCATTTATCGGGAAATTATTTGTTTATACCTAAAATCATTATTCAAGCCAAAATTTTTCTGCTAGAATTTTATTGTAAACACTCAAATATCCCTTGTTGTCCTTAAATAATTTATCCGGATTTATCATGCGTCGGTCATTACTCGTCGGTTATATCGTTTTAGCTATTGCCCAAACCGGTATCAGCATTAATGTGGTAACAAGTAAATTTTTGCTTGCCGTAATGCCTATGTTCATGTTGTTGGCAAGCCGATTTTTCTTAAGTTCCGTTATTTTAGCCGTTACTTTAAAAATGACTGGCACAACCATTATCGATCCTAAGCATCCTGAAGGAAAACTGACGAAGATGGATTGGATCTTTGGGGTGTTGCAAGGCGTTTTTGCCGCCTTTTTATTTAACCTTTTCTTCGTCTGGGGGTTGCAGCATACGACCGCTACAGCTGCAGGCATTGTTGGTAGCACTTTACCTGCCATTATTGCCATTTGCGCCGTTTGGATGCTAAAAGAAAAGCTTAATTGGCCTAAATTATTTGCTCTCATTCTAGCAATGCTTGGGATCCTCGTAATCAACCTTGATCATTTTGAAGGTATGGAGAATCTTAACCACACCTATTTCGGTGATTTTTTGGTTTTTCTAGCAATGATCCCTGAAGCAATGTATTCGATTATCGGCCGAAAGCTGGCGGATCGTATGACGCCCTTAGGATCTTCTTTTATTGCCAATGTGGTAGGCTTTGTTACTTTATTGCCTTGTGCTCTATTCACAGGCACCTTTGATCTTTCCGTTTTTTCTTCCTGGGAAGGTAGTCTTATTATCATTGCAGCCCTTAGTAGCCTTATTTTCTTTTGGGCATGGGCTTGGGGACTTTCCTTCATTCCTGCTAGCACGGCAGGCATTTTCGGTGGCGTAATGCCAGTGGCGACCACTTTATTTGCTATTTTATTCTTAGCAGAAAGTTTGCATTGGTATGATGTGATCGGCATGTTGCTAGTACTTGGCTCAATTGTGATTGGCACCGGCTGGCGCCCTGCACTTAGAAAGCGAAAAACAACGGTATATACAGAAGCGTAATATAAAAGAAAAAAACGTGGTTTTCTCTCGTCTGTCGCAGGCAGACAAATCCCTCTACCGCTCACGCTGAAGCTTTTAGCGTAAGCAAATAGCGGGGGAGGTCGCGGCTTTTGAGCAGCGGGGGAGGGTATTTTGAAATTACTTTTAGCGCCATCTGCAAGTACCAAAACCCTCACCCTACCTCTCCCATAAACGGGAGAGGGGATCGGAAAAAGCAAAAGCGAAATCTAAAGAGAATTATAAGAAAATGAAAGCGTTTCTTCACGCCCTTCTAAAATCTGTAATGCTTTTTGATCAGAATCATTGATGGCTTGATCTACATTTTCAAGTACTTTATCCATGTCGCTGATATCGGTAATGGCAAGTGGCTCACCAATATAGATCACTGTTTTTGCAAAAGGTTTAGGTAACTGATATTTATCCCATGATTTATTAAATTGCCATTTAGCAGAATAAGCAACACCAAGTGGGATCAATCCTACTCCTGCTTTATAAGCAATAAAGGCCGGACCAGTTTTGGCCTTATAGATGGGCCCACGTGGACCATCTGCTGTGATCCCTACCGAATACCCTTCTTTGGTGACTGCAATCAGATTCACTAAACTACTCAGGGCTTTTCGGCTAGAAGAGCCACGAACTAAGCGATATCCTAAGCGCTTTAACCATTCGGAAAGCATTTCTCCATCCCCAGAAGCACTAACTAAACAGGCATGCTTACCTTGGCCTAATTTTGATTTAGCCAATAACATGATGGGGGCAAATTGCTTGTCATGCCAAAAGGCATAAATATGTTGGCGCTCAACAACAACATTAGGATGGACACAAATATCCACTCTAAGAGTCTTGACGATTAACTGACTTAAAAAGTGGGCAAAACCACCGATAAAACTGGGGGAAAGTAGTTTCATTTATTAAAGAAAGAAATTCAACTAATTAAAAGGAGATTATACGTGACTCGCATGCTTTGTCAAAATTTAATCATTCAAAGCAAGTTTAATCTCCCTTACTTGCCCTCATTTATACAAAAAAATAGAAGCAGAGATCCCCTACTTTAACTTATTACAATCCTTATGCTTTCTAGCCACCGCCGGAGCCATCGTGTCAGCTGTAGCAACTAAGACAGTGTGGAGTTGTTCACAGAAATCTGTAGATCGTTGTGATTTACCAAAATAGTAAGCCATATAGGGTGTTTGACTCAGCAAAAGATTTCTCAGATCATCTGTTTGTGATAGCGTTTTTTCCCAAAATATTTCTGAATCTTCCGAATAATGAGCAGCGATATCATTAAAAGATAACAAACTTGGCATAAGTGTTTTTCGCTTTGTTTTGCCAACTTCTTCATCATAGGTAGCAAGTCGTTTAGGCAATCTCATGCGTAGTTTTTGATGCGCATGATATTCTGCTTCACTCAAAAGGTTTTCAATAACATAATCAGACGTACGTTGATCAATAACCGTTAACGTGCTGTTTGCTCGCATTGTCCCTGGAAAAACATCTACCATAGAACCTGGTGTTCTAATAGATGTTAGCTTACGCTGCATGTTCACTAATTGGCAAAAATCGAAAAAATTATTTAACACTTCTTGGCAAGCTAAAAGAATGGCTTCAGTTTTACAAGGTTTAGATTTAAACGATAATATAGGTAGCCATGATGCAATAGTAAAGGTCGTTTCATCATCTTCTAATACCTCTTTTGATAGCCGTAAATTCTCCTGTATTGCAATCTGAACCAAACTAAGCAAATGTGCATCAACACTTTCTTCGTCTTTGATAGCTGCCTTTTCTTTAACGACTAAATCTTCTTTTGCTCGTTCACTTAAAACCTGTAGTTGTCGCATAAAACGCGCCAAGATATACATTTTTTTGTCAGTTGTTTCTTCATTTTTCAATTCATTTTTAAGATGTGTTTTAAAATCTTCTTCGCTTGAATTAACAAGTGCTCCCCAAGTTAATGGACCTGAACGCCCCAAAAGTCTTAATTTAACATCATCCAGTTTTGTAACAGTTTCTTCTTTAAAATCACGTAAGACTTGGGTTTTAGATGGCAATACGGGTAAGGTCAAGGCTGGTGCTCTTTCTTTGCCCTGAAGACTCAACTGTGACATTCCTGTTACCACACCTTCGACAACTTGTTCTGATATTATTGCCGTTTTAGATGCCTGTACTCCACTGTTGTCACTTACTTGCAAACCTTCTTGCGAAGGAGATAAATTATCTGATTTTTGTGGTATTAGCAGAGACTCTGACTTTTCCTTCACATTCTCTACGCTTTCTTGATTTTTTGCATGGTTACCACTTGGTAATGGCGGCAAAGGAGTCGGAACTTTTGGTTGTTGCAATTGCTGCAAATCTGTTGGTTGTCCAGAAGATAATGCTGATTGATCTGTGGACTTTGATTTGGTGGGGTTTCCATGGATTTGAGAGACCGGCGGCAAGCTTTGCACAATAGGCTCTAATTTTATTTTTAATTTATCAACTAAAGCTTCTTCTACTTTACTTGATTCAACCCCAAGGCGCTTTCCTAAATGTTGCTCAATGTAACCGATAAGATAATTAATACTTCGAATAAAAAGCATAATTCCTCCTTAAAGCACTTCCTAACCCCTCAACGAGATTTTTTATATTTAAGAACGGCGTACTAAAGTGACGAAACTATAATCAAAAGCATGTTTCTCATCTTTGGTAAAATGATCGCGTGAAACTTCTTCCCATTGTGTCGCATCAAACTCAGGAAATGATACGGCTCCAGCAATAGAGGTATGAACATAAGTAATGTGCATACAAGTCACTAATGGTAAAAACAAGCGATAAATTTCACCACCTCCAACTATCATCACTTCTGGCACATCTTGAGTAGCATCTAGCGCTTCATTGACCGAATGAACTACATCGCAATCAGGAATACGCAAATATCGTGCATGCGTCAAAATGACGTTTTGTCGTCCCGGCAAGGGTCTGCCAATAGATTCATAAGTTTTACGCCCCATAATGATCGGCTTTCCTAACGTTAGGGCCTTAAAATGTTTTAAATCATTAGGAAGATGCCAAAGCAATTGGTTATCTTGACCGATTGCGCCATTTTCAGACATTGCTACAACAATACTAATTTTTTTCACTGTACTACTTCTAAACAGCTATGGGGGCTTTAATGGCTGGGTGGCATTCATAGTTCTTCAATATGAAGTCCTCAAAACGAAAATCATGAATATTTTTGATTTCCGGATTCATCATCATTTGAGGTAGGGCATAAGGTTGCCTTTCAAGCTGTGTTTTCGCTTGCTCAATATGATTTAAATACAAATGCACATCACCGAAGGTATGCACAAACTCACCATACTTAAGCCCTGTGACTTGCGCTATCATCATAGTCAATAATGCATAAGAAGCGATATTGAAGGGTACGCCTAAGAAAACATCGGCGCTACGTTGATATAATTGGCAAGATAATTTTCCATCAACAACGTAAAATTGGAACAAACAATGGCAAGGCGCCAATGCCATTTTATCTATATCCGCCACATTCCAAGCACTCACAATTAAACGCCTTGAATCTGGATCCTTGCGAATAAGTTCAATCACTTGGTTAATTTGATCTATCGTACGACCATCTGGTGTAGCCCATGAACGCCATTGCTTTCCATAGACGGGGCCTAAATCGCCATCCTTATCAGCCCATTCATCCCATATAGTGACGCCATTTTCATTTAAATAATGAATGTTGGTTTCACCTTTAAGGAACCACAATAATTCATGAATAATAGAGCGCAGATGACACTTTTTAGTCGTCACTAGCGGAAAGCCTTGGCTTAAATCAAAACGCATTTGATGACCAAACAGGCTTAAGGTACCAGTATTAGTGCGATCACTTTTACGCGCTCCTTGCTCTAATACTCGTTTCATCAAATCTAAATATGCTTTCATGATTACCCTGCCTGCAAAGAAGTTGTAGTTGGTTTAGTGGGCATAAAGATGAGGTATAAACCAAGCGCAATCATAGGCAAGCATAATACTTGTCCCATGGTGAGCCAGCCAAAAGCTAAATAGCCATATTGTGGATCGGGCTGACGAAAGCACTCTTCAAAAATTCTAATGCAACCATAACCAAGTAAAAATAAACCAGACACAGAGCCGGTTTTACGTGGCTTGCGCGAAAAAATCCATAAAATAGTGAATAGAAGCACCCCTTCCAGCAGTACTGCATAAAGCTGCGAGGGATGACGAGGCAAGGGCCCTGCATGCGGAAAAATCATTGCCCAAGGAACATCTGTCACACGTCCCCACAATTCACCATTAATAAAATTTCCCAAACGACCCGTCGCCAGCGCCAACGGGATCGTAGGCGCCATGATGTCGCCCACTGCTAAAAGTGAAAGCTGGTAGCGACGGCTAAAACACCATGTCGAAATAGCAACCCCAAGCAAACCACCATGAAATGACATCCCACCTTGCCAAATTTTAAACAGTTCAGAGGGATCTTGTAGCCAATCTGGTAATGCATAAAACAGCATATAACCTATACGACCACCCAAAATGACACCAAGTGCTGTATAAAACAATAAATCATTTAATCGATCGGTTGTTTCCCAACCCGGAAGATTTTTGGTTCGTACGCGAGCCGCAAGCCAGCACGCAGCAAAGCCGATTAAATACATCACGCCATACCAACGGATCTGTAAGGTATCAGTAATGTGTAAGATAACTGGATTTATGTTTGGATATTGAAGCATAGTGACCCAAGTGTACCATTGATTCCCTGCTTCGCTAAAGCTTCGCAGGGCAAGCCCTCAGTAAGTTTTAACGAGAAAGTCAAAGAGCTTGCTCTGCGAAGCTTTAGCGAAGCAGAGGCAACATCCGCCAAGCAATAATCAGCAGTATTCCGCCAAAAATACGCTTAATTACAGGCACTGGCAAACGATGCGCTAAGTAAACACCAACAGGCGCTCCAATTAAGCTAGCTATGCCTAAAAGAAGCGCGACTGGCCAATAAACAAAGCCCAAAGTCATTGCTGGCAATCCAGAGGCTTTCCATCCAACTAATATTGAGGTGAGCGCACCTGAAAATGCTGTTGAAAAGGCGCATGCTGCAGAAGTTGCACTGGCGTGGGTTAATGATAATCCTAACCAGAGGAAAAGCGGGATCAATACTATTCCACCGCCTATTCCCAATATACCAGCAAGAACACCAACCAATAATGCAAAAAGAAATAAAATTGGTGCAGGTACCGTTATCGGCTTCGTTATGTGTGGCGCATTCGCGTGCCAAATAATTCGTACGCCCAATATAATGGTGAATAAAGCAAATGCATAACGCAAATCTTGTGTTGAAAGGTGTTTACCTATTGACACACCACATAATGAACCTATCACTATGCCTGGTAGGAAAAATTTCAACAAAGACCATTGCACAGCACTTCGACGATGATAGCTCCATGTCACCATGATGGTTGTTATTATCATGGTGGCAAGAGAAGTTCCAATAGCCAGATGCATAATATATTCGCTTGGAAATTCTTGCCAAGCGAATAATACTGTTAGCGCAGGAACAATAATGACGCCTCCGCCTAACCCCAATAACCCAGACAATATGCCAGTGAAAATGCCCACGATTACATAGGCAAGAAATACTATCATTTATGCTTCCCATATTGGCTTTTAGCGCGCAAGCGAAGAAAATTATCTACCCGCTCGCACTAAAGCACCAAGACCCGCGCCGTCTAAGGCCTTTTCCAAATGCTGACGAATATCACGGGCATGATGCATCTGCATCACTTCTGCAACGAGCATTTCCGCGCTTTCCAGTGTGAAATTTCGAATTATCCATTTAACCCGTGGAATGCAATGTGCATTCATGCTTAGCATATCAAACCCTAATCCTAATAGGATAAGCACACAAACAGGCTCACCAGCCATCTCACCACAAATACTGACGCGCTTATTTTGTCCTCTTGCAGCCTCTACAACCATTTTTAGTGCATAAATCACTGCCGGATGCAGAGAATCGTAAATATTCGCTACATGCGCATTATTACGATCAACAGCAAGTAAGTACTGCGTCAGATCATTGCTGCCTACAGAAAGGAAATCAACTCGTTTAATCATTTCTGCAGCTTGATAAACTGCCGAGGGAACCTCAATCATTACACCTGTTTCAGGAAATCTGGCATCATAGCCTTCATCCATCACTTCACGATGCGCTTGACGCAGTAAACGCAATGCTTCTTCAATTTCGCTAATGCTAGAAATCATTGGAAAAAGCACGCGTAAATTTTTTAAACCAGCGCTTGCCCTTAGCATCGCACGAAGCTGTACTAAGAAAATTTCCGGATGATCTAGCGTGATACGGATCCCACGCCACCCTAAATAGGGATTATCCTCTTGCACAGGAAAATAAGGTAATGATTTATCGCCACCCACATCCAAGGTACGAATGGTCACCGACTTAGGGGCAAAACTCTCAAGTAATTGGCGATAAATTAAATACTGCTCTTCCTCACCCGGAAAGCGATCGCGGATCATAAATGGTACTTCTGTGCGATATAATCCAACGCCTTCTGCGCCTGCTTGTAACGCAGGACGAATATCTGCGACCAAACCCGCATTAACATATAACGAAACACGTATACCATCAGGTGTTTGTGCAGGAAGCTCTCTTAATTCGTCTAGGCCAGCATAAAGCTCTTTTTCCTCTTCTGCTAAACGGCAGAAATCTGCAATCATGCCAGTAGAAGGCGAAGTAAACACTTCACCATTGTACCCATCAACAATAATTTGCTTACTTTCTAATTTATGTGCCGGCAATCCAGTCACACCCATCACAGCAGGGATCCCCATTGCTCGGGCTAAAATGGCAACATGCGCATTAGCAGATCCCTTGGCTGACACCACACCACGCAAATGACCTTGTGGGACTTCTGCCAATGCCGAAGCAGACACTTCATCGCCAACTAGAATGGTATTTTTAGGATACGCCTGAACAGGATGATTTTCGGTTTGCAAATTACCTAAAACACGCCGCCCTAGATCCAGCAAATCTGAAGCACGTTCACGAAGATAAAGATCTTCCATTGATTCAAATTTATGAACTTGACGCTTGATAATTTTTCGCAGCGCCCAAGGTGCCCAATGTCCTTCTTGGATAAGGGTAATAATATCTTGTTTAATGCTAGGACTGTCTAAAATGCTAAGATAGGCGTCAAATAAATTCTGTTCTTCTGGTAATAAAGTTTTATCTAAACGAAGCTTTAATCTTTCAATATCAGCTCGGGTTAAACGCAAAGCCTGTTCTAATGCTTGAATTTCTTTTTCAACATCTTCAATTTCACGATCTGGAACCGCGTCTAGATCTGTTGCTAAAACAACAACTGCAGTACCAATTGCGACGCCTGCAGAAACAGCAACCCCATGCAAGGTAGTGCCAACATAATTATCTGTGGATTCATCAGAAATAAGACCTGCAGTTTGTGCATGTACCACTATTCCTGCTAACTGAGCAGAGATAGTGACTAAAAAAGCAACTTCTCCCTCATCAAAACGGCGAGGTTGTCGCTGTTGTACAACCAAGATACCCACTAATTTACGTTGGTGGATAATAGGTACCCCCAGAAAGGCTTGGTAGCGTTCTTCACCTGTTTCTGGGAAATAACGATAACGTGGATGATTAGGAGCATCACTTAAATTAATGGGTTCCTCACGTTCACCGACCAGCCCCACTAAACCTTCTGAAAAATGAATGTGGACTTTACCGTCAACGCCTTCAAGAAACCCGACTGATGCAGCGAGCAAATAACGTTCTTGTTGCCTATCTGCTAAATAAACTGAACAAGCCTCTACACCCATGGTGGCAGAAACGCGTTGTACAATGATGCTTAAAACTTCACTTAAGTTTTGTGCTTCATTGACTTCTTGTACAATTTGCCGCAGAACGCTCAGCAACGGTACCTCTCCCCTACATCCGGTGCTACTCTTCGCATTCGCATTTTAGGTGCCCGCCTTCGCCAAGGCTACGGCGGGTCTTAGTGCTAAGGTCCGCCGTAGCTTTCAGCGTAGGGGGATTGTTGCCGCAACGTTCTCACAACAGTCATGTATTTTACATACACTCTTATTGTTCGAAGTCGCGCCGCCTATCCTAAAAAGCGACTGCTGTGAGTATATCATTCGTATTCGAATTTTAGACTTTCTGCTCTTCGCTATGATGCGGTTATTTGTCTGAGCCTAAAATCAATTACTGTAAGTATTATTATCAATCGACGATGATTTAGTGATCTAAAAGATCTAAAGTCATCAACGGCTGTTTTAAAGTCATAACAATGGGGGCAAATTCCGCCAATGCCTGTCTATAGACCTCTCGTTTAAAAGCGACTACCTGATAAAGCGGAAACCAATAACTGACCCAGCGCCAGTCATCAAATTCAGGTTTTATTGTAGCATCTAACTTTATTTTTGTTTCGTCTAGAATTCTCAGCAAAAACCACTTCTGCTTTTGCCCTATACACATCGGGCGCGTATCACTGCGCACTAAACGTTTAGGTAACCTATAACTAAACCAATATTGAGACTGTGCAATAATTGTAACATCTTTAGATGTCAAACCCACTTCTTCTTGTAATTCCCTATATAAGGTATCTTCTAACTTTTCATCATCGTGAATACCGCCTTGAGGAAACTGCCAAGCATCTTGTCCTACTCGTCGCCCCCAAAATAACTGTCCCTGTTGATTAATCAAGATAATGCCTACATTTAAGCGAAATCCGTTTTCGTCTATCACTGAACTAACTACCCGTTTATCTATTTATTGTTATTTTTTCACAAAGGCGGGCAACTCAGCAAACATAATTATAGATTACGAGCACAATTTTAAGAGCGGAAGAAAAAAAGTAGAGCGCACTTTGCGCTCTACTAGTTTGGGGGAAATGATTAGATATTAAAATTATAAACTAAAGCCGCTTTGGCTTGATTGTCACTCTGCTTAGTACTTGCGGTGATGACTGTCACGTTATCGCTCGCTAAGTTAGTCGCTTCTACAGATCTTCCCTTAGAGTGATACTGATACTCTAATCGTAATGACAGGCCAGATAGCACAGGTACAGGCATTTCAGCACCAACGCCACCGACAAAACGCCATGAACGGCGCTCTCCATCATTCGCAGTTGAAATTGCGGCAGGAACAAGAATAGCGCTGCTAAAAGAAATTTTGTCTTCGCTGGTTTCTACCCCTGCACGTAAATAAGGCATAAACCAATCAGAGATTTCATACCCTAAACGCGCAGTTAAACCAACAACAGTGTCACGATCGAAACTAACAGTGGCATTTCCTACAACAGTGTTACCTACCGTTGCAAATGCATAATTTTCCGTATTATCTCTATCTTGCCAGTCTACATTGAGCTCAAGACCAAGCAACCAACCATTGCATCGGGCTTGATATCCACCCAAGAGGCCCCAATCCCAACCTTTGGCATCAAAACCTTGGCTAAATGTTACTAAAGAACCTGTGGTAGAGTTGAATGCAGTGAAATCCACATCACCATCGCCCCAGCTGTAAGCGGAGGACACACCTAATAGCCAATTTGCTTGCCATTGCGCTTGCGCTGCTGTAGACGCTAACAAAGTTGCAGAAAGGCATAATGCCATTTTTAGTTTTTTCACGTTTTCACCTTAAACACTATGTTAGTTAAGGACACACCTTTTAGGTATAAAATTAACTTATACTTTTGTCAAACTCGCACATTGTCTTGATTGAGCTACACGGATGTCAAAAAAATGACACTCAATCAAATCCAAAAAGATAATAACAACTTCACGGTGGATAAGCTTCTTGCATCTTTATCTTGAATGATAATTTATATTTCAAAAAGATTTAAAACCAATGCAAGAAAAGTTTGATGGAGGTGAGGCCTAATATTTGCAGTACCGACAGTGACATTGTCCGGCGCTAAACTTTGACCGTCAATTCTGCCACCTTTAGGCAAGTAATTGTATTCCATCCTAAAAGATAAACCCATTAAAACAGGAATAGGCATCTCAACACCGACACCTGTCAATAAGCGATAAACACGATGTTGATCATCTATTTCAGCAGCACCGATACTTGGATCAGCTGCAGAAACAGTTAATCTGTCGCGACTGGTTTGAAAACCTAATCGTGCATAGGGCATCACTGCGTTATACACTTCATAACCTAATCGTCCTGATAGTTCCACAATATTGGTTTGACGATATCGCGAGCTCAGTGCAATACCATTTCCGAGAGCATCGGTGAAAGCGGTGTCGCGATCATTTCCTAAATCTTGCCAATCTACTTTTATTTCTGCGCCCACCAACCACTTATTGCACCTGGCTTGATAGCCTGCAAAAAGACCCGCAAAGAATCCCGAATCTTCTTGTTCAATCGTTAAGGTTGTCAATTCGCCTGCTTGATGAAAAATAGCTAAATCAAGACTCCCGTCTCTATCTATAAATCCACCCGATAAGCCTATTAGCCAATTGTATTCCCATTGCGCATTAACGCTAAAGGGAAATAACAGAACAAAGCAAAGACTCAAAGGGGGAACGAGATTTCTCAATTTAAGTGCCATGCTTTCACTTATTTAAGAAGAAGGGAGCGTATTACGCTCCCATATGATTTAGAAGTTCCAAACGAGAGCAAGAATTCCCGATTGTTCGTGTGGGTTCATGCTAGATGAAACCAAAGTAACGCCATCATTTGTCGTACCTGTTGCACCAACTGAACGGCCTGTAGAGTGATAATCATACTCTAGTCGAACAGCAAGATGTGAAAGAAAGCTCACACTAGACAACACAGGGATCGCAGCCATAGGCATTTCTATACCTATACCACCCACCACACGAAAAACATCTCGTTTTCCATTTAATACCGCTTGTAGCCCGCCAAGTGGTCTGGAAATATTTAGATTTATCTCATCACGATGCCATTCACCACCTACGCGAATATAAGGCATCAAGTAAGGCGCAATTTCATAGCCTAATCTTGCTGTTAATCCTACGATCCAATCACGTTCGTATTTAGCAAAACCTTGCCAACCTACATTAGAGGTATCAGTGAAAGCAAAAGGATGATTGTCGTCCTCACGCCAATCTACATTGGCTTCTAATCCCATTACCCATCGGTTGCATGACAGCTGATAGCCACCCAAGACACCAACAGTCCAATTATTATCGTATTCGCGAAAAGTAACATTGCTTTGACGACCTGATGTGCCATCAATAACTGTGATGTAATTTTTTCCTTCGCGCGCGGAATAGCCGGTTGAAGCGCCCAGCAACCAATTCCCTTCCCATGCTTGTGCTGCTGATGCCAATAAAGCTGAGGAAAGACAAATTGCAATTCCCAGTTTTTTCATTTTCACTTACCTCAAACTTATTTGTTAAACGCCTTGATATTATTCGGTATAAACATGACTGTGGTTTTTGTCAAACAGACGCAAGATTTGCTTTATAAACGTCAATTTTTTGACGAGATCACCATTTCATTTTAAAAGTAAAAGACTAAAGTCGCAAGTTATGAAAGTTTCTCAACCAAGGAAAAAATTTATGAGAACTTCCTAACTATTGCAATTCTTCCTGACTGTGTCTTAGGTTGAAGATTGCTATTATAAATAGGATTTAATACACCATCAGTAAATATGCCATCTGCTTCTAGTGTTTTCCCTTTGGAGTGATAATTATATTCCACTCTCATACTTAGTGCGGTGCAATAGATCGGAAACTCTGCCCCTACACCGGACAAAAATCGATATACCCACGTTTTTTCTCGCACAGTTGTTCCTGGCACGAAATTGGTATTATTGGAAAATGAAGTCCAATAAGTATCTCTTCCTACTTCTGCCCCTAAGCGTACATAAGGCATGATATAATCTGCTAGTTGGTAACCAACCCTTGCCGTCAGCCCTGCCATTAATCGTCGTTTATAACGCGCTTTGGCAGTCCAACCCACCAAACCACTTGGATCTGAAAATGCAAAAGGAAGACTCGTATCCATTTCGTGATCATCAATGTTGACTTCAATGCCTCTAAGCCAATTATTTCGCGTTTCTTGATAACCACCAAAAGCGCCAAATATCTTCCCTAAACTACTATAGTCTCTCACAACATAGGCAGGCATTATATTAGGAAAATTGCCATAACGTACTTGCGCCACTGTGCCTGCTTCTCTATCGCCATAACCTGCAGAAAAACCTAATACCCAACTTTTTACCCAGGCATTTTTCCAAACAACTTCAGGCCAATGTTTTTCCCATTGATCTTCCATTGCATGACAGGAAGAAGCTATCAAAGAAAGTGCTATAAACAAATATGAGCCATATTTTCTTTTCATAGGAGCATCTTAAATAAAGTTCCAAACAATTGATATTTTGCCGGTATGCGTAACGGGTTTCATTTTGTTAACAAAAAGTGGCGAATAGGTTCCATCATTAATCATTCCCACCGCTTCTACTGCATCATCTGATGCAGCATGCACACAATATTCCACCCTAAAAGAAATTGGCTGTAATAAAGTTGAACGCCATAATATGGAAGAAATTTCTGCTCCTACACCACCAAATAAACGATAAATGCGATCGCTATCTTTAATGGTCGTACTTAAAGAATTCAAAAACGGCACCCCGCCAAATGAAAGCGTTAGGCTATCTTTGCTAGTTTCACCCCCAATGCGGATAAAGGGCATGAAACAAGGATTAACGTCATAACCAAACCTAAAAGATACGCCAAAAGTGGGATCACGTTCATATTGCGCTGTGGCTATATAAGAATTTCCTGGCGGAACGACAACGCTTGTTTGCGCCAATGTATCTAAAAATGCGAAGTCATGCGCATTATTATTCATGTCATCCCAATCATAATTGGCTTCTAGTCCTACCAAAAAACGATTACATCTTATTTGGTATCCAGCAAAAAGCCCCCAAATCGTTCCTCTGTCTACATATTTCTCAGTGATATAGGATGTCCGCAGGGGAACTGGAACAAAATTTGTGGTATAGACCATTTGAATATCTACATCACCTGAACGCTCACCATAGCTACCAGATGCTCCAATAAGCCAACTCCCTTGCCAATAAGCTTGAGCTGGACTCATCAGTAATGCACTGATAAATAAAAAAGGAGTGGTTAATTTTATGTTCATTCTGTCCTTAGAATGCGCAAAAGAATAAAACAAGAAGAGTATAGATCTACAATTAGTTGTAAAATCTCCTGCTGTCAAAGGAAGTTAATTAGGCAACAAAATTCCATACGACGGATACTTTAATCGAATTTTCTTTAGGATGCATATAACTTGAAAGCACAGGATTAAAAAATGGAAATGAAATTGCACCAGCAGATTCTAATGCATCGCTCTTAGAGTGATAGTTATATTCCAATCTTAATGATAATGGGGTGCAAAACACAGGTGTCTCAGCACCAACCCCTACTAAATAGCGATAAAGCCAACGGCTATCATGCATTTCAATGACGCCAAAAGGAAACATGGATGTATCTGCTGCAACTCTGACATCTAATTTATCTTTGCTGGTTTCTACCCCTAAACGCATATAAGCCAAAAAATAAGGCGCCATTTCATATCCAACGCGCGCGCTCAATGCAATGAGTGGCTCTCTTTCATAGCGACCTCTTACATCCCAGCTAAGCACTCCTGCTAAATCAGGGAAAACAAAATCTCTTCGTTTATCAAAATTATCCCAATCGACATGTAATTCTGTGCCCAATAGCCATGCTCCACAGAATGCTTGATAACCAACGAGCCCTCCCCAAATGAGGCCTTTATCACTAAATTCAAAGTCATTTATCATTCTTGGAAAAAAAATGTTAGGCAAGTTGTAGGCTAAGCCAATGGAAAGATCACCGCGACGCTCTGCATATCCGGATGAAACACCTACTAACCAATTTCCCTGCCAATTCGCATAGGTAGTATTAGCAAATAGCAACATCCCTAAAAAACTGAGGGTTAGTCGCTGATTTATTTTCATGCACTACTCCAAAAAATGACAAAAAAAAGCGCCAAGTTGAGGATTCAACTTGGCGCTAGGTTTTAACTTTAAAACTCGTTTACAAAAAGTTCCATACGAAAGAAATTTTACCTACATGACTTTCAGGAGAATGGAACTTATGACTTCCGCCAAGCGCTGGGAACGAGTTATCTTCGATAACAAGTCTTTGTGTTTCAACAAAGTTGTATTCAAAACGGATCGTTGAGCTGCCAATATAAGTTGGGAACTCTGCACCAGCACCAACAACATAGCCATACACATCTTTTGTTCTGGAGCTAAAATCAGGAGCAAGAGACGCGGTATAGAAGGTTTGATAGCTTACCTCGTCATGGCTTAATTGCCCACCAACGCGAACGTATGGCATAAAGAACGGCGTAACAAAGTAACCTATTCTTGCCGTTAACGCATAAATATCGCCACGATCGTAAAGTATTGTTCCAATACCTGGAACGCCCAATGAATCCAAGTAAGCATATTTGTGGTTTAACTGAAAGTCACTGCTGAAATCAACACTTGCTTCAGCACCAAACATCCAGCGATGACAACGCCATTGCCAGCCTGCTAATAACCCAAATAACACCCCTGAATCTTTCTCGTCTACATTATAGTTTCTGATGATTCCTGGAAAGGCGGTAGGGAAAGCAGTGGTAAAAGTTGATTCAAAGGTTTCTTTTTGGATCACATAGCCTAATGAACCACCCACTAAGAAATTACTGGTTGGGATCTCACGGTGCACAGGGTGAAAGTGCTCATGATGATGACGATGATGGTGGTGGTGGTGATGCCGATGGTGTTTATGGTGCTTATGCTTGTGCTTTTTATGCTTATGGCCTTTACGATGAGCATGGTGCTTAGATTTATCTAATCGCTCAGCTTGTGGTTGTGCATTCGCAGGTTGTGCAGCTTTTGCGGATTTTACCGCTTGCGCAGGTTTCGCTTGCACGGATTTAGCTGCTTGCGTAGGTTTCGCTTGCACGGATTTAGCTGCTTGTGCAGGTTTAGCCTTAGCATCAGCTGGCTGAGCTTGAGTTTTGCCGCTGAACACATCAGCAGGAGCAGCACTAGCTGGGCCAGCTAAAAAAGTCACAGCTGAAAAAGCAGAAATTGCCAAAATGGATTTCATACGCATGGAAAATCATCCTTAATAACCATGAAACTTTATTATTTAAGTTATCAAGTTTATTTTGTTAATATGCCCCTGACGCGTTGTTTCACAAAACGCAACCTTTAAAATTTAAAGATTGGCTTTGTAAATCAAATTGTTACGAGCAGAGCTCCTTAGCCTTTAACTGGCTTGGAAACCATATTAACCGAAAATAAAGTCAATGCCAAACACCCTTACATCTTCTACCAGCAGCAACATGAGATCAAGCTAATCTCCCCTAAAAGAGGAAGAATTATTTTCCTGTTGCCATACCAATTCTAATTCTCGTGCTGCTCTTACTTCATCCAAACGTTTGCAAGGTAAACGACTTGGGGCACTGCGTATTTTTTCAGGTTCATGTAGAATATCTTCGCGTATAAGTTTCATTGCAGTCACAAATTGATCTAATGTTTGCTTAGATTCGGTTTCAGTAGGTTCAACCAATAAACATTCCGGAATTAGCAAAGGAAAGTATGTTGTCGGCGCATAAAAACC
>MKTN01000068.1 GCA_001898235.1 Gammaproteobacteria bacterium 39-13 | reverse complement strand
TTAATACATCAGCAAATGCGGCTGTTCCTGCTTTATAGCTATTTAACACAACATCGAGCGCTGCCGTCGCCGTATTGACTGCTTGCTTTTGTTTGTTAAATTCTTCATTTAATATTCGTAAAGCGGCAAGATTATCTTCAACATCTTGAAACGCCGTTAATACGGTTTGCCGATATTGTGCAACAGTTTGGTGTAATGTTGCGCAAGCGGCTTCAACTTGACCACTACGTAGACCACCATCAAATAACGTATCTGCCAATTGTGCACCTAAGGACCAAAACTGCGCAGGCTTAGAAAATAAGTTCGCTAATTTGGTCGCATTATAGCCTCCCGTTTCTGTCAAGGTCAGTACG
This sequence comes from Gammaproteobacteria bacterium 39-13, assembly GCA_001898235.1. Lineage (GTDB taxonomy): Bacteria > Pseudomonadota > Gammaproteobacteria > Berkiellales > Berkiellaceae > Berkiella. The sequence goes on along the minus strand of MKTN01000068.1, from coordinate 33,815 downwards.
GGGAAATAAGCGGCTATCGCTACCCCAATTTGCGCATTCGCTTGCTTGACCAAACGCTCAGCTTGCGCAATATCAGGACGACGCTCTAATAAAGTGGAAGGTAACGCAGCAGGAATAAAGGGCGGCGTAAAAGCAATGGGGTTGGCATCTATACAAAATTCTGCAGGCGGCACACCAATAAGCACCGCAATGGCATGTTCATATTGTGCACGTAAAATTCCATTATCTATTGCCTGCACCTCAGCCAATTCAAGTAAGCTTTGTGCCTGCAAAACATTCGCACGTGATGCTGTACCTGCTTTGTATTGATTTTGAGTAATACGAAGCAGTTTTTGATAATTTTTGACTGTGTCATCTAATACTTTTTGATCGCCATCTAATCCACGTAATTCAAAGTAAAACTGCGCAAGACTTGCTTGTGCCAAAAGACGCGTTGCAGCAACCTCGGCAGCACTTGCTTGGGCTCCAGCAACAGCACCTTCCACTGTACGGCGCACACTTCCCCATATATCAGGTGCCCACGATGCGTCTAACTCAAGGTGATAGTTGGTAAATGGTGCGCCCACAGTTGGCGTCGATCCGGTTCCGGCACTTAAACCAGACACTGCCGTTGATGATAAAGCAGATGATGTCGCTGATTTTTCACGGGTAACGGATCCAAAACCACTAATGATTGGAAAATAAGCTGCGCGTGCTTGTGTCACTAAAGCTCGTGCTTGCATATATTGATAAAAAGCCGCTTTGATATTTTGATTAGAGATTTCTAAGCGGACTTCTAAGGCGTCTAATTGTGAGTCATTAAATACCCTCCACCATTCTTCATTTGAACACTCATCATTTGGCGAGGCAAATTTCCATCCAACAGGCGCTTCTTTATACTGTTCAGGAATTTGGACAGAGGGACGTTGGTAATCAGGTCCAACTGTACAGCCTATCGCGCCTAAAAGTAAAAAACCTAACGAAGCGAACTTTTTCATGCGCTCGGCACCTCGCCCTGTCGGTTTTGAGTATTGCTGCGCGCAAACTTTTTTCGCCAGCTATTCGCCCAATTTTCAAAGGTCAGATAAATTACCGGCGTGGTAAATAGGGTCAGCAATTGACTGACAAGTAATCCACCAATAATGGCTATTCCTAATGGCTGACGAAGCTCAGCGCCTACTCCTTGGCCGAAGGCAAGGGGAAAAGCACTCAACATTGCGGCCATTGTTGTCATCATAATAGGACGAAAACGAAGTATACAAGCCTCATAAATGGCTTCTTTTGAAGACTTATTTTCTTTTCTTTCCAGCTCAAGCGCAAAATCAATCATCATGATGGCATTTTTCTTCACAATGCCTATCAATAAAATAATTCCAATCAGCGCAATTATAGTCAAATCCGTATGTGTTAGAAGCAATGCCAACAAAGCACCCACACCGGCAGAAGGCAACGTTGATAAAATGGTGATGGGATGGATAGTGCTCTCATATAACATCCCTAAAACAATATAAACTGCCATTAAAGCAGCAAAAATCAAATATTTTTCAGTAGCCAAAGAGGCTTTGAATGCTTGCGCTGTCCCTTGAAATGAACCACTAATTACTCCTTCAGGCATATTCATTTCACTGATAGCGTGGGTAATCATATCAACAGCTTTACCCAATGAGGTACCAGGAGGCAGGTTAAATGAAAAATTTGCTGCAGGAAATTGTCCTTGATGACTCACCTGCAGCAAAGTTAAAGATGGCTCAAAACTGGCAAATGCAGATAACGGTACCTGCTGCCCAGTAGATGAAGTGACATAAATATCATGTAATGTTTCTGGTCTTTGCCAATAAACAGGAGCCACCTCCATCACCACATGATATTGATTCATATTGCTGTACATAACCGATATTTGACGCTGACCAAAAGCATCATATAACGTGTTATCAATTTCCCTTGCCGTGATCCCAAATCGTGAAGCAGTATCTCTATCAATGGTAACATATTCTTGCAGTCCATGATCTAATTGATCACTATTTAAATCGACAATACCAGGTAATCGTGCCAGTCTTTCCATGACTTTGGGGACCCATGTATTCAAAGTATCCAAATCATAGGCTGAAAGCGTATAAATATATTGTGCATTACTTTGACGTCCCCCCACTATTAAATCCTGTGCCGAGACTAAATAAAGATTTGAAGCAGGTACCGCTTGTAATTTACTACGCAATCGATTGATAACCTGCTCTGATGAAATTTTACGTTCGCTGAGCGGTTTTAATGAAATAAACATACTTCCAGCATTACTGGTTCGGCCTTGCCCCCCACTACCGACAAAAGCGGTAACATTTTGTACTGCTTCGTCTTCACCGACAATTTTAACAAAAGCGCTCAGCTTTTCTTTCATCGCCTGAAATGAAATATTTTGTTGTGCCTGAATAGAGCCTGAAATTCTTCCTGTATCTTGTTGTGGAAAAAAGCCTGTTGGTACAATACGATACAAAATGATACTCATGATAATGGCGAGCAGGGTCAAAAGCAGCATAAAATGTTGATGATCAAGAGCCCAATGCAATCCTTTCCCATAATGATCACGCATTTTCATAATAATGCTGCGATGCGTTTTATTATTTTCTATTTCTGGTTTAAGAATATAAGCGCACATCATTGGCGTAATCGTAAGAGAAACAACCAGCGATACAAGAAGCGCCACCGACAAAGTCACCGCAAATTCACGGAATAAACGACCAACTATTCCTCCCATCAACAAAATAGGGACAAACACAGCAATCAATGATATTGTCATTGATAAAACGGTAAAACCAACTTCTTTAGCACCTAAAAGAGCCGCTTGTAACGGCTTAAGACCCGCTTCAATATAACGAGATATATTTTCAAGCACAACAACAGCATCATCGACAACAAAGCCTGTTGCTATAGTAAGGGCCATTAAGGAAAGATTATCTAAGGTAAAATCTAACAGATACATTACGGCAAACGTACCTAATAAACAAAGTGGTACCGTTACACTTGGAATGAGCGCTGCCCTTGCATTTCTTAAAAAGGCATAAATAACAAGAACCACTAATATAATGGCAATGATTAAGGTCAATTCCACATCATGTAAAGAGGCACGAATAGTGGTGGTTCTATCCATCATGACAGTGATATCTATTCCGGCCGGAATTGATCCTTTCAATTGCGGCATCAGCTTGCGTAAGTTATCTACCGTTTCAATAACGTTTGCACCAGGCTGCTTGAAAACAATCAACAAAACTGCAGGTTTACCATTTGCCATGCCTGCATTTCTCAAATCTTCTACTGAATCGGTTACTTCAGCGACATCAGAAACCCGCACAGGCGAACCATTAGAATAATCTATAATCAGAGGCTCATATTGGTATGCTCTAAAGATCTGATCATTTGTAGCAATTTCTGCTGTGCGTGGCCCAGAGGTCAACTGGCCCTTAGGACGATTTACATTAGATGCGGCAATTGCTGTGCGAACTTGTTCAAGTCCAATTCCATATTTATTCAATGTTGTTGGGTTTAACTCTATCCTCACTGCAGGCAATGAGCTTCCGCCGACGATAACATTTCCAATGCCTTCAGCTTGAGAAATTTTTTGTTGCAAAATAGTTGAAGCGGCATCGTACATTTGGCCATTGGTAAACGTATCAGAAGTCAGTGCAAGGATCATAATAGGAGCATCAGCCGGATTGACTTTTCGATAGGTCGGCTGATTAGGCAAATCTGTTGGTAGCTGACTGCGTGCCGCATTAATAGCTGCCTGTACGTCACGCGCAGCCCCATCAATATCACGCGATAAATCAAATTGAATAGTCACCCTGGTCGTACCTAAGGTGCTAGAAGAAGTCATCTCTGTGATCCCTGCAATACGTCCCAGCTGACGTTCCAATGGCGTTGCCACTGAGCTTGCCATTATTTCTGGACTTGCACCAGGCAATGAAGCTTGCACATTGATAGTGGGGAATTCAATCTGCGGTAATGCAGAAACCGGTAGAAAATTAAAAGCAATCATACCAGCAAAAGCGAGCCCCAATGCAAGCAAAGTTGTCGCGACAGGACGATAAATAAATGGAGACGATAAACTCATACATCCCCCGCAAGGGGGTTAGTTGGCGGCAAAGGTGAAGTACCTCGCTTCATCACTTTGGCTGATATTTTATCGAATGCCAAATAAATAACAGGTGTTGTATAAAGCGTTAACAATTGACTTAACATTAAGCCACCAATAATCGCAATCCCAAGCGGTTGACGAAGCTCCGCCCCCATCCCTTGACCAAACGCCAAAGGCACTGCTCCCAACATAGCAGCAAGGGTAGTCATCAAAATAGGTCGAAATCGCAATAAACAAGCTTCATAAATAGCTTCTTGCGCGGTTTTACCAGAACGACGCTCAAGCTCTAAGGCAAAATCTATCATCATAATGGCATTTTTCATCACGATGCCGATAAGCAAAATGATCCCTATCAATGCAACAACGCTTAATTCCTTTCCTGTTAATAACAATGCTAATAAGGCCCCCATACCGGCTGAGGGCAAGGTAGAAAGAATAGTGACGGGGTGAATATAACTTTCATAAAGTATACCTAACACAATATAGACAACTATAATGGCAGCGACGACTAACCACCCTTCATTTGCCAATGAGTTTTGAAAAATCTTAGCAGCACCTTCAAAACCAGTTTGTAGATGCTCTGGAATATCAAGCGTTTTTTTAGCATCATTAATCGCTTTTACCGCATCACCTAGCGCAGCATTTGAGCTCAAATTAAATGAAATGGTTGTCACTGGAAATTGACCTTGACGGTTAACAACCAAGGGACCTGTGCCTTGAGTGATTTGCGTGAATGCGCTTAGTGGAATTGCATTACCATCAGTTGAATTTAAATAAATATTTTCTAATGAATTTGTCATCTGTTGTAATTCAGGCAACACTTCCAGAATGACATAATATTGATTAAGTTGCGTGAACATAGTGGAGATCTGGCGTTGGCCAAATGCATCATAAAGGACATTATCAATCAATTGTGTGCTAATGCCCAATCGCGATGCCGTATCCCTGTCAATATGAATATTTGTTTGTAATCCTTGGTTGAGTTGATCGCTCGTCACATCGCTTAATAATGCTTCTTGCTGCAATTTATTCATTAATAAATTGCTCCAAGTGAACACCTCATTGGCATCGGGCGAACTTAAGCTATATTGATACTGCGTGCGACTCACCCTATCATCAATCGTAATATCTTGTAGCGGCTGCATATAAAGTGTAATGCCTGATATCGCTCTCAAATTCTCCTGCAATCGATTAATCACTGCGCTAGCACTATCTTTACGCTTATCTCGAGACTTGAGTGTGATTTGAATGCGTCCGCTATTTAATGTCACATTCGTGCCATCAATGCCAATAAAAGAAGAAACATTTTCCACCGCAGGATCTTGCAATATTATCTTAACCAGTGATTGCTGACGTTCACTCATTGCTTCAAATGAAATCGATTGTGGCGCTTCTGAGATCCCTTGAACAAATCCTGTATCTGTTAGTGGAAAAAAGCCCTTGGGAATAAAATAAACTAAAGCCAATGTCACGACTAATGTCATCACAGCAATAAACAATATCAATGGTTGATGACGAAAAACCCAGCTCAAAGAATTTCCATACCCGCTGATGATACGCTCTTGAAAATGTGATGCGGCTCTTTCAAATCGTCCATCTTTATCGGCTTTGTGATAATGTAATAATCGTGCACATAGCATTGGTGTTAAAGTTAACGATACAAAAGCTGATAATAAAATAGTGACAGAAAGCGTCATGGCAAATTCGCGAAATAACCGACCAACAATATCTCCCATAAAAAGTAAGGGGATCATCACGGCGATTAATGAAACAGTTAGAGACATAATGGTAAAGCCTATCTGCTCAGCACCTTTTAAAGCAGCAGATAAGGGATCTTCACCTTGCTCAATGTAACGAGAAATATTCTCAATCATTACAATAGCATCATCGACTACAAACCCTGTCGCAATAGTGAGTGCCATCAAGGTTAAATTATTAATGCTAAATCCCAATAAATACATTAAACCGAATGTACCTACTAACGAAAGAGGTACAGCGACACTAGGAATAAACGTTGCTGGCACATTGAGCAAAAATATGAAAATAACCGCTACAACTAAGACAATTGCTAACAACATCTCAAGCTGTGCGTCATGTACCGAAGCACGAATAGTATTAGTCCGATCGGCTACTATTTCAACGTTAATATCGTTAGGTAAAGTCGCTTTTAAGCGAGGTAACAAGGATTTAATACGATCAACTACCTCAATGACATTTGCCCCTGGTTGACGTTGAATATTCAAAATTACAGCAGGCGTTGTATCGACCCAAGCTGCCTGCTTCACATTTTGTGCACCATCAATCACTGTTGCTACATCTGAAATACGGATAGGGCCACCATTTTTAAATGCGATGACGATAGGACGATAAGCTTCACTTGTTAATAGCTGATCATTTGCATTGATGGTATAAGATAAACGCTTTCCATCAAAATTTCCTTTAGCTAAATTGGTGTTAGCATTTGCAATAGCAGTATGCAAGTCTTCTAAGGTCAATCCATAAGCAGCTAACGTTGTAGGATTAGCCTGTATTCTAACCGCAGGGCGCTGTCCACCACTGATACTCACCAACCCCACACCACTTAATTGTGAAATTTTTTGTGCAAAACGTGTTTCTGCATAATCCTCAACTTGTGGTAACGGTAACATTTTTGAAGTGAGTGCCAATGTCATAATCGGCGCATCTGCTGGGTTAACTTTGCTATATACTGGGGGATTGGGCAAATCAGTCGGTAAAAAATTGGAAGCAGCATTAATAGCAGCTTGCACTTCTTGTTCAGCGACATCCAAACTCATGTCTAATGTAAATTGCAATGTGATAAGAGAGGCGCCTCCTGAGCTTGTTGAGGTCATTTGATTAAGCCCTGGCATTTGACCAAATTGACGTTCAAGCGGGGCTGTAATCAATGAAGTAACAACATCTGGACTAGCACCTGGATAGAAAGTAGAAACTCGGATAGTAGGATAATCTACCTGAGGTAACGCAGAAACAGGTAATAATTGATAAGCCAAAATACCACTAAATAAAAGGGCTACCATGAGTAAAGAAGTCGCAATAGGCCGCAAAATAAAGGGACGCGAAGGATTCATCTACGCAGCCTTCTTGTCGCTTTTTGAAACAGGTTCTTGACTAGCAGAAACACTTACTTTCATCCCATCAGAAAGTTTGTCTGTCCCCTCTACGACAATCGACTCTCCTGATTTTACCCCCTGGGTAATGACAGTCATATCACCAGAGGTTATTCCCACCTCTACCTCTCTAATATGAACAGTTTGTTTCTCATGGTCATAAACATAAATAAACTTTTTTGTACCATATTGTACAGCAGCGGTAGGAACCACTGTTGCATTATTTAACGTATCAACTAATAGCTTTATATTGACAAATTGATTAGGGAATAAACCATCGTCATCATTTTTAAATCGTGCTTTTAACTTTACTGTCCCGGTAGCAGGATCAATCTGATTATCTAGAGAAAATAAAACGCCTGTCGCCAATAGTTGATTTTGAGCACGATCATAAGCTTCTGCTTTTAATGTCTTTCCTTTGGTCATTTGCCGTACTACTTGTGGGATATTATCTTCAGGCAAGGTAAATATCACTGAAACGGGGCGCACTGTGTTGATGACAAATAAACCAGTTGTATCAGATGTTTGCACAAAATTACCTGGATCTATCAAACGCAAACCAATACGTCCATTAATAGGTGAAATAATACGGCAATAAATCAAATTGACCCGAGCGGTATCTGCTAAACCTTGATCTGACTTTACCGTTCCTTCAAGTTGTTTTACCAAAGAACGTTGTGTATCTAATGTTTGCTTGGCAACAGAATCTTCTTTCCAAAGTGCTTCAAATCGCGTTAAATCTAGTTTTGCATTTTCAAGCAAAGCTTTATCATGGACGAGTTGCCCTTCATATTGCGTTAATAGGGCTTTAAACGGACGCTCATCAATTAACGCCAATAGATCCCCTTTTCGCACCATTTGCCCTTCTTTGAAAAAGACTTTTTGTAATTGCCCATTGATTTGAGTCTTTACTGTCACGGAATCTAAAGGGATAACCGAGCCTAAACCGTTCAAATAAACAGGAATGTTCTCTGTTTGTGCTTTTCCTAAAACTACATTAACCAGTTGAGAACGGTTTTCTTTTTTAACAGGATGTAGCCAACGCCAGGTCCAAAGAAGAAAGGCCAGAAACATGAGCAGCGCAACAAAAAATATAATTTTATGTAATAAAGCAAAGCCATGTTGTTTTCCATGCGCAATATACTTTTGCAATCTCATAGCAAAGTGTCGATTGGAATGATGGTCTGGTTCCTCAGACATGCGCATTATTACCTAGCTAAATAACAAAATATGTACAGTGAACGACGGATCCGTCTATTTAATATAGGTAATCAAAGGAGAACGTACAAAAGACTTAACAGCTCTTGTACGCACATAACGGTCGATTTTTAGAAAGTGTATCTGGCTATTTGCAATGCAACTCGCCAGCCTTCACTGACAGCTGAGAAGGACCGGGCATGGTTTGTGGCATCCTTTCCACTTTAACCATCAGTGTGCATTTTTCTGATTGCAGTTTATACCCTTCTTTGGTTTCAGTAATAGAAGTGATCCAATTGACAGAGCCTAATTTGTCATAGACTTCTTTTGAATCCATCACCGCTTTAATACGATGCATACTTTCAGCAGTAGGAGGTAATGCTGCGATTGTGATGTGAGAGAAAAAGAAAAAAGATAAGAGAGTGTATTTTGTTTTCATGGAAATTCCTTTTCATTGATATTTCACATTTAATTCCAATGTGAGCGTAGCGCTTGATGCGCTTCGCGCAAAATGCACCTTTAATTCTATTGCGCTCCCCACCTTTTACTCAACTGATGAGGCACCTGAATGTGATCTAAAATTCTTGCTACGACAAAATCCACTAAATCTTCCACTTTTTGCGGTTTAAAATAAAAACCTGGACTTGCCGGCATAATACACACCCCTAAACGCGCTAAATTCAGCATATGTTCAAGATGGATTGCAGAAAGTGGCATTTCCCTTACCACTAAAACCAATTTACCTTGTTCCTTAATAACAACATCTGCAGCACGCTCCAATAAATTATTACTTGCGCCTAAAGCAATTGCAGAAAGACATCCTGCACTACAGGGACAAACAATCATCGTTCTTGGAGATGCACTACCACTGGCTAAAGGAGACGACCACTGATCTTTGCCATACACTTTTATCTGTGAAGGTGCTGCCTGAAAGTGCTCCGTTAAAAATTCTTCAATCTTTTTAGGGTTTCCAGGCAATTGAAAATCTGTTTCATCATGAATCACCATATGCCCAGCAGGTGAAATCACCAGAGAAACCTTAACTTTCGCTAACACTAATTGCTCTAACAAGCGCAATCCATAAGGTGCGCCGGAAGCACCTGCAAAAGCTAAGGTCACCTCTTGCATTGAATTCATACTACTGTCTCTGTCTGTGCTAGTGATTGCAATAATCTCTGGTGTAAATTATCAAATCCACCATTACTCATGACAAGAATATGATCTTCTTTTTGAACAAAGGGGATCAAAGCATCAATAATAGACTGCGTATCTTGATAAACATTTGCTTTGGCTTTTAAGGGCGACAGCACTTCTTTGACATTCCAAACTACTTTAGGTGATTGATAAACAAAAACGTGATCAGCCTCACTCAAGGCATCAGCAAGTTCAGCTTGATGCGTTCCCATGCACATTGTATTTGAGCGAATATCAACAATAGCAATAAGGCGTTTTTTACTTATTTTTGCTCTGAGTCCTGCAACGGTTGTTTTTATTGCTGTAGGATGATGCGCAAAATCATCATATACTGTCACGCCATTGATTTGTCCGCGCACTTCCATGCGTCGTTTAACTGATTGAAACTCTGCAAGCGCTTCTATCGCAACTTGCGGTGTTATCCCTGCATGCACAGAAGCTGCAATTGCAGCTAGTGCATTATGCACATTATGATCTCCAATCAGTGACCAATTAACTTGACCTAAAACTTTCCCCTGATGACTTACTTCAAATTGGCTGCCATCTTGCGTTTTTAAAATTGCTTGCCAATCGCCATTTGGGCCAAAATAGTTAATATCGCTCCAATGGCCCATTTTCAATACGTCTTGTAATGCTTCATCTGTTTTGGGCACAATTAATGCCCCTTTTCCAGGTACTGTTCGCACTAAATGATGAAATTGTTTTTTAATCTCATCCAAATTCTTAAAAATATCGGCATGATCAAATTCAAGATTATTTAAGATACAGGTGCGTGGACGATAATGAACAAATTTTGAACGTTTATCAAAGAAAGCACTATCGTATTCATCAGCTTCTACAACAAAGTAAGGATCATCCCCCCACTTCGCTGATAAGCCAAAATTAGCAGGGATCCCGCCGACTAAATAGCCTGGATTAAATCCGGCATAAGTTAATATCCATGCAATCATACTGGTGGTAGTGGTTTTACCATGAGTACCCGCAACGGCTATTACCCATCTATCTTTCAATAAATTTTCAGCTAACCATTGTGGTCCTGATTGATACGGCAACCCTTCATTCAATACATATTCAACAGCTTCATTACCACGCCCTAGCGCATTGCCAATCACAACCATATCAGGCTTTTCTTTTAAATGTTCACTTTTATAACCCACTTGTAATTTGATACCTAAGCTTTCTAATTGAGTACTCATGGGTGGATATACATTTTCATCTGATCCGGTAACACGATACCCCTTTGCTACAGCTAGGCTCGCAATACCTCCCATAAAAGTGCCACAAATCCCCAAAATATGAATATGCATAATATCTCCCCATAATTAAGACTGTGGTACAAGTTGTGGTAAATAAGGCCCTAAAATCAATTGCACCGGCATAAATGACGCTACCATGATCCCAAATATAATTAAAATGGCGCTTATCATCTTCATTTCCATGGATAGCTTAAAAATGCGTGCTTTGATAAGTACATTCCACACTAAAAGCGTTAACCCCATTCCCGCTTGAACTTCCATTGTCAATGCTGCATTTGGCAAAATGATGAGCCAGAATTTTAAAAAAAGCTCTAATAAAAATTCTGTTCCTAGCCATGCTATCATCACTTTAAGAAACCGTTGCTGCATTTTTCGTTGGGCTAATAAAAGATAAATAATGCCCATGAGCAAACCTACCATTAATAAGCTTGCCAACACAATTTCAAAAAGAGGCGCCCCTTTAATGCGCGCCCAAGAAACAATATTGAGCATTGTTTCTATAAAAATTAGCGTAACTAACCAAAAGTAAGAATAGGGTAAATCAGCTGGGCTGCCCCTTAAGGTACAAAGGTTCACTAAGGTTTTGAAAATAAGGTAAAAATTATTTCTCATGTTCTCATCTAACTATTAGCAAATTAACTAACTACCACTACTAGCCTCAAAATTGTTCTTTTGCGGTGATCTTATGTTGCAGCACCTTCTAGGCAACTCATACGACTATGTAAATGCGCTGCTCTAGAACCGGCCCTTGTCTACACGGAAAATCACTATTTTTACGGCCCGCTTCTAGTAATTCTTGCTTAAAAAATGTAACCTGCAAACCACTTTCATGTGTGGAAAAGGTAAAATATCATGGCTCCAAAAAATGCATTTTACGCTCAATCCGGTGGCGTTACCGCTGTTATTAACGCAACTGCTTGCGGCGTCCTTGAAACTGCGCGACTCCATACCGATAAAATAGGTAAAGTATTTGCCGGTAAAAACGGTATTATCGGCGCACTCCAGGAAGAACTCATTGATACTTCCACATTATCTTCAGCCATGATAGGCGCATTGCGCCACACCCCAGCAGGGGCATTCGGATCTTGTCGCTATAAACTCAAAGGTCTAAAAGAAAATCGCGAAGAATACGAAAGATTAATCGCCGTTTTTGAAGCACACAATATAGGCTACTTTTTTTATAATGGCGGCGGCGATTCCCAAGACACAGCAAACAAGGTTTCCCAAATAAGCCAAGAAATGGGCTATCCTATCACGTGCATCGGGATCCCCAAAACCGTTGATAACGATCTTCCCTTCACAGATAACTGCCCTGGATTTGGTTCGGTGGCTAAATATGTGGCTGTGTCAACTTTTGAGGCAAGTCTTGATGTCGCTTCAATGGCAGCAAGCTCTACCAAAGTATTTATTTTAGAAGTAATGGGACGCCATGCAGGCTGGATTGCTGCAGCAGGCGCTTTAGCGCAACCTTACGCCAATGGTGCACCACATTTAATTCTTTTCCCTGAAATTCCTTTCCAACAAGCGGATTTCTTACAAAAAGTGCAATCCACCGTTAAATCTAAAGGTTATTGTGTGATTGTCGTCTCTGAAGGCACCCGACATCCTGATGGTAGATTCTTGGCAGAATCGGGCCTTAAGGATGCTTTTGGTCATGCACAATTAGGCGGTGTTGCCCCCTATTTAGCACAAATGGTTAAATCAGAATTAGGTCTCAAAAATCATTGGGCAGTAGCAGATTACTTACAACGCGCTGCACGTCATATTTCTTCTCAAACCGATGTTGATCAAGCGTATGCTTTAGGTAAAAGCGCGGTTGAATTTGCCATTGCTGGCAAAAATGCTGTTATGCCTATTGTCGTGCGTGATAGTGATAGTCCTTATCGTTGGCATATTGAAGAAGTTTCACTTTCCAAAGTAGCGAATGTGGAAAAAACCGTTCCTCGCGAATTTATCAGCGAAGATGGATATGGCATTACTGAAGCATGCCGTACTTATCTCACTCCACTTATCGCAGGAGAAGCTTATCCTCCTTATGAGAACGGCTTACCTCAATACATACAGATCCCGCATGAAACTGTGGCGAAAAAATTAAAAGAAGCTTTTGCCACCGCTTAACTTTTCTTGCCCCCTACTCAGGGGGCTACTTTTTTCATCGAGTAACGATTCAACAACTTACCTCAGATATTTCTTATATTCGTCTGTCTTATTATTGCAAACTACAGAGCAAGTCAAAGAATCCTCCCTTAAAATTTTCTTTTTGTTGGAAGCAGACTATCGCCTCTTTCTTTTGACTCATCCAATTGTTTAATGTTGAGTTCACTCAATGCCGAAAAATTAGTAAAGTCAAAATGCTTGAATAAGGCATCTACTAAATGTTGCATGATTCGTTTTGATTCATCTAAAGTCCGATCAGCAATTTTTTTTAGCTGTAGATTATTTTGAGAAGTACATACTTGTGCAAAACGAATAACATCTTCCATGGTAAGATAAAAATTCGTTTTAGATTCAAATTGTATCTTTTTTTCAAGAAATTTGATTAGCGTCTTACTATGTTTTTCGCCAATGCTATGGGTTTTAACAAATTCTTTATCAATTTCTTTAATGCAATCGACAATAATCAAATATGATTTCGCTATATCAGTTTCACCATGAAATATTTCTGGATACTTCTCGGACAAACCATTTGCTTCATAATCAAAATCTTTACTCATACCCCCTCCTCATATCTCTAAAGTATAGAATACATATCAGAACCATTGATAGATAAAAATGGCAAGGAATATAAGGCACTAATTTATATTAAAAAAATCAATCATTTGTTGTTTTTATTTTCTGAGATGAATACAACAAATGATTGTAAATGAACAATCACTTCGCTTGGAAGTATAAAAATTGACAAGATTCTGGAAACAAAGCGCCCGCAATACCGTGTATTAAAAACATAGCTTCTATCCAATCTCTTTTATTTATATCGAACAACAGCAGTTGAAGTCATTGTACCTGCACTTTGTTCTTCTTTTTTTTCATATTCTTCCAAAATTTGCATATTCAATTCAGATAATGCTGAAAAATTAGTATATTCAAAATTGCTAAACATAATTTCAGACAGATGGGTCATAATATTATCCGATTCACGTAATAGATCTCTAGCGTGTTGTTTTACTACATTACTATCTTGTTGAAAACATACTCTAGCAAACCGAATAACATCCTCCATCACAAGATAAAGATTAGTTTTAGATTGAAATTGTATTTTCGTCTCTAAAAATGATAATAGTTCTTTTGTAAGAACTGCGCCTTCAGGCTCGTCTTTTTTAAATTCAATATCAAGTTCTTTAACACTTTTCACCACTACTAAATAAGAACTTGCGGCATACACATTACCAGCAAAGATATCAGGATACTGCTTTGTTAAAATTTTCGCTTTTTCAAGTAAATGGTTACCAAGCATTTCTATCTCCTTTGCATGCATTATATAGAAAATGCCGTCCTAAATACTACAATATAGTCGGCTTGGATTTAGATGTACTGCTCAAGAAGGTAAAATCACGGAAGACGTTTTAGAAACGTAATTATAAATATATTATAATGCTTTGAACAACTAAGCAAAGGCCTGCTGGGTCGATTGCAAGGCAACTTGGAGGTGAGGTTGCGCATAAAAATCCTTTTTACGATCCATCCCTAACCTTGCATAAGCAGGTATATTTTCCTTATCAATTTTTGCTAAAGCATGATTTGTTCCTTGAACAACATGTATTTTAGCAATTAAAACAATATCAGCTAAATCGGGTTTATCAATAATCCTATTTACATTATTCATGTTTTCTATAACATTAATAATTTGCTCAGGAAAATGCCAAGCACTTAAAATAACTTTGCCTAAGTTCTGCGAATGATTTTGGATAAGACATTCTATTTCAAGCGCATCATCTCTTAATGCTGGATACGATTCAGCAAAAGTTAAAATAGGCAAAATACCAATTTCATGTAAAAGCCCAGCAACTAATGCCTCTTCGGGCGGAAATAATTTTGTATGTGCTGCCAAAACATAAGAAGCAGCAGATACCTCACTGCAATGAAGCCAAACTGCTTTCATTTTCTCTTCTATGATCTTATGAGTTGCAACAAATAATTGTCTCATTGCTAATCCCAAAGCCACATAATTAACAAATCGAAACCCTAATCGATTGATTGCAGTATCTAAACTATTAATTGGCACAAGCCCTCTAGCAAGTGGACTATTAGCAAGACGGATAATTCTGGCAGTCAAAGCAGGATCTTTTCCAAGCACCTTCTTTAGATCGTTTACAGTCATATCCGGCTTTTCGCTCAATTGTTGCATCTCAATTGCGACTTCAGGCTGTATAGGTAGCAACAACTTATTATCCTTGATAGCTGTAAAAATATCATCAAAAAGCGTTCCTGAAAGATTTTGCGGCATAACAACTCTATCGCAGATGAGACATATTACATATATCTAAAGAATCATTAAAAACTTAACGGTGTATCTAATCCTATGCTAACAATGATATGTGCGCGTTCAAGTATTTTTTTATCTATTTCATTGTCTTACGCTATGCGAAATATCCCAGCGTTGATACGTGCAAATACTTTGAGCTATTTAAAAATCAACGGAAAAAGCTTAAAGCATGATGGGCTCACTGATAGATTCTACAATAGGGAGATTAAGACTGGGTGGAATATAACTTTCATTGTCACAAAAAAAGGTGAGCCAATTTTCCACACGTGATTCACTTTCTAAGGACCATTCTATATGTAGTGCTTCTAAATTTTCTAGCAGCAAAAGATATTCTTGTGGTGATTGATGGCTCAACAACGCTATATCACCAAACTCTAACGCTTGAAGCGTTTTTTCAATGTTACTTCCACTACCAGCGCCGACCATTGATAAGCAATCGCTAATAATAACGCCATCAAAGTTTAATTCATCACGTAAAATATCGCTTAACCATATTTTTGAGGTGCCGGCAGTATTCTCGCTATCCACTTCTGGATATAAAATATGCGCCGGCATAACGGCACCTATCATCCCTGTTTCAATCAGATTTTTAAAAGGTAATAAGTCTGTCGTGCTTAAATCTTCCCAAGAACGATTATCTACTGGCTCTGTAATATGAGAATCACCTATATCGCCACCATGTCCTGGAAAATGCTTTAACGTTGCATGCACACCAGCTGTTTCGAGACCTTGGATATAAGCACTGGCAATTTGAATGACAACATTAGGATCTTGATGGTAAGCCCTATCTAACCCTGAAATGACACCATTTCCTTTATCTAAATCAACAACAGGTCCAAGCACAATATCGATACCAACCTCTTTGAGTTCTTGTCCTACTAAAATCCCTAACTGGTTTGCATAGATTAGAGCTGTCTCAGGATTGATATCATAAATATCTCCCAATACCTTGGCCGCAGGTATAGCAGCAAAGCCTACTCGAAATCTTTGTACATATCCCCCTTCGTGATCAACCATAATCAATAAAGATTTATTGTTCTCTTGACTAATTGCTTTTATCTCATCTGTTAGCTGTTTTAATTGGGTTTTATCTTGGAAATTATTGGAAAATAAAATCACCCCTCCCACCAAGGGATGTTGTAAAACTTGCGCAATATTCTGATCTGGATAAACATGATAACCATTTATGCTTATCACCAGTGGTCCATATTGCATAGTTTTACCTCACTCTAGATTTCACGACTAACGGCATATTTAAATACGATAAAGGGTGTTTTCTCTATAAGCCTTTATGCAATAGATCCGTTAAACTCTTGCATTATTTTTATATCTTTCAATAGATATATTCAAATGTTAGTTGGTTAGCACATGAGTGTTACCCTAATTTGCATACATTAACTTATTGTTAAACAAATATTAAAACTTTTATTCCTATCATGTAGTAAGGAACAATAATGAAAGAACTCACCTTCTCTGAAATAGAAGCTGTAAGTGCAGGGGATCTAGCAGACAATGCATTACAATTTGGCGCATTAGTGGGCTCATTAGGTGCTGCCGCTGCGTTTCTTTGTATTGGTCAGCTTCCACCTATTACGCTTGCTTTGCGTACTGAATTAGCTGCACTTGTAGGAATTATTTTTGGAGCATGGGCAGGTGCCTATCACGCTAGCCAAGATTAGACTATTTTGAGCTCTCTGAAAGAGATGAGCCCGCCACTTCAGGCTCATCTCTTGGAGATTTATTTAGCATACACGATCTATCGTTGCTTATGCTCGATATAGCAAACTACTTAAGGTAGCCTTTTTCTTGTAAGAGCTATCGTTGCAGGCTCAAACTCAGAATCACTTTCAGCTTCAAACTCAGAATCACTTTCAGCTTCACACTCAGAATTATCTTCGTCATCAGATACCATCTTGGAAGCACGGGGTAAATCTAAAGAAAGCCAACCTAAAACATTGTTATTCGCATCTTTAGCAGCTTCTGCCAAATCAAAATCTGTGTCATTGTCAGACTTGACATTATTATCAGATGCAGATGAATAGTGAGGTAAATCCAAAGAGAGCCAACCTAGAACATTGTTATTCGCATTTTTAGCAAATTCAACTACATCCTCTCTCTCATAGAAAGAAGCTCCTAACTTAGCCATTGCAGTAACAAGATGAGTTTGATCTGTTTTCCATAAAAAATCGAGGAATGCTACACAATCTTCAATTGACGCTGCATCAAAATAACCTTGGCTTTCATATTTTTCGATAAGTTCTTCTAATTGCTCAAAAATCTCAATAAGGTCGGAGTGAATATGCTCTAACTCTGCGCTCTTTTTTAATTGTTTTTCTCGTTTCTTTATAGCTAGGCTGGGATTTTCTAGTAATTGAACAATACGTTGCATTTGCCGTAAATATTGGATCGTATTTTTTCTAAATTCTCTATATCCTTCTCTTAAATCTGTTATCTTTTCTTCTTCTTGCATGTCCTTAAAATCAGCAAAAGCCTTTATTAACGCCTTAAGCGTACTACTTGGAATATCGTTTAATTCCGGGCTAAGTAATTTTTTTACCGATACATAAAGAGAATCAATATCAATACCATAAGAAAGTCCCCATTGGTGGATTTTCTGTGGCACTAATTTAGAAGAGGCCGATGTTGCTATAGCATAAACAATAGGCACTAGATAACCACTCGAATCAATAAGGGAAAATTTATTCCTGATATCCATTAGATTATAAGTTAGCCACATACATCCAGCGACAACAGCGGGTTCAATTTTATGCGCAGTCTTAAGGGATTTTTCAAGTTTTTCAATTGATTTAACAGCTTGCTGCGTTGTCCCTAACGCAGGAGAGGGAACATCTTTTTTGCGAAAAATATGAGTAACAAAGTCTAACATGTAAACCTCTTATAAAAATTTAACTTCAGTGAAATATGCTACAGAAGCGCCATATCAAATTTGCTAATAATTAAATCCTACGTGTTTTAAATTGCATACAAGAATTTGGTGCGTGTTCCAATTCTTCGGTTTGCAAAAGTGCCGCTGGCGTAAATGGTGGATACAATCGACTCATATCTGTCGTGGTTTGGCCTCGATCATTTGTTGAAGCTCTAAAAGCAGGACAAAACTGAGAAGTACTCCCAAATAAATTATCTTTATCTGAAACTGAGACAGTTGCTTCAGAAGAATGTCGCGCTAAATAAGCCTTACCTTCATCATTGATACAATAATAATAAGCACATAACTCAGTAATCAATCCTCTGCGTAATAAATTTCTTATTACTCCTATTACCAGTCCACTAGATTCTAAAGGAATTTTCTTCCGGATCTCAGAAAAATCCATCCCTTTCTCTTGAGTTTCGTCTAGCAATCTTAATAAAATGAAATCGGGATCACCTGTGATATTTTGGGAAGATGAATCATTAAACTCTTTCTTTTCTTTGCCTTTATCATTAATGGATTGTAACTGAGACATAGCTTTATATTCAGCAGAAAGAACGGCTGGGCGTGACATTGAATATCTGCCCAAGGAGAAATTCGGCAAAAAATATGCTAACAATGATTTATTTGAATCAGGCGCATCGCTTCTAGAACCATTTTCTTTTGTCAATAGCAATTGAACAAAGTCTAGCCCATCTTGAGTAATGGAATAATATCTTTCATTTTCTATAACCTGCTTTTCAACATATTCACTTTGCACCAAATCTTCTAAAGTATTACTGAGCAAACCTGTTGGCATTAAATTCATCTGAGTTTGTAATTGAGATAAACATAGATCATTTTTTTGTGATTTAGCAATTTTTAAGAAGGTGAGAACTAATAACTGATCCTTTTCATTTCGTTCAAAAATGGCTGGCTGAATAGGTTGGCTTTTGTTAATAATGACTTCAATATTTGCTTCTTGATTTTGCTCCACTGGCTTTTCTGCTATTTCATCACGAGTTTTACGCGTTCTATTCCTTCGCGTGGGCGTTGGCCTTGATTGCGATAGATCTTTACCTTGTCGAATCAACTCATTGACGCCTTCAAGCTCAGGAAACATAAAATTTAGGCGTGTTAAAGCTAAAGGGGTTCCTGATTTTACATATTTATAAACAGCTTCACTATGATTAGCCTGTAACTCACTTTTTAGCCCGTTTAAACAATACAATTCTTCTATAGCCAAAGATGTTCGCGATTCAAAATCAGTAATGTGTTGTTGAATAAGTTTTCTATCTTCTTCGGTATATGTACGACCTATCATTGATCATCCCCTTTAATGGAATAAATGACATCACTCAAGCAATGAGCATGTATTAGAAAGAGCAATAAAGCGTTCGTTTTCAGGAATAACCAGCAAATTTTTGAACCGGAGAATAAGTTTGGAATTTTTCTTTAAAGAAAAGAAAGATTGTCATCGTTAGAAGTGTCATATCGCACCACTGAAGAATCCGGCAGGTTACTTAACAACAACATACTTGTCAAGATTCTTGCAATATTTTAGCGATTAAGACTTGAGCTATTTTTACCAAATTAATATACGTAAACACCATGAATATTAATTCACTTATTCTCATAAAATAATGTACTAAATAGTAATCTAGCATTTCAATTCCTATCAATTAAGAAAAAATTTTGTCAGGCTTTGAAAATTATTTATTCATTTATGACTGATGCAAAACACAGTAATAAGACTATAATAAATTCAATGCATAACCGATAAACATAAAATAGATTGTCGAGTTCTTAAGCTATCGAAATATCGATGCAGAAACTAAAAACCATTTACTTATCAAGACTTGCTGCCGTTCCTCGCAGTATATGGGCGCTTGGGATTGTTAGCATGTTTATGGATCTATCCTCAGAGCTCATCCACAGTTTATTGCCTATTTTCATGGTGTCTACACTGGGTACTAGTATCGCTGCAGTCGGCCTTGTAGAGGGTATTGCAGAAGCTACGGCTAATATTGTTAAAATATTTTCTGGAACACTAAGTGATTATTTCGGTAAAAGAAAATTACTTGTTGTCATTGGCTATGGTCTAGCAGCACTCACAAAACCTCTTTTTCCTTTGGCAAATACCGTTAATGTAACCTTAATGGCTCGCTTTATTGATCGCATCGGAAAAGGGATCCGTGGTGCACCTCGTGATGCGATGATAAGCGATATTGCAGCCCAAGAAATAAGAGGTACTTGCTTTGGATTAAGACAATCACTAGATACGGTAGGGGCAATCTTAGGCCCTCTTTTAGCTATTGGCGGGATGTTGTTATTTTCTGGCAATATTCGTAATGTGCTTTGGCTAGCTGTTATCCCCGCTTTTATGTCTGTTGCCATCTTGGCATTCGGCGTAAAAGAGCCACCTGCTCACCACCCTGAACAAACAGGCGTTAAAATACAAATACGTAGTATCAGTCAGATAGGAGCTACTTATTGGAAACTTGTAATGATGTCGGGTTTATTTACCCTCGCACGCTTTAGTGAAGCTTTTCTTATATTAAAAGCGCAAGAAATAGGGCTTTCATTTGCCTTTATCCCTGTAATATTGATTGTAATGAATATCGTTTATGCGCTAGGAGCTTATCCTTCAGGAGTGCTTTCAGACAATATCAATAGAAAGACGGTACTGATAATTGGGATGTTTTTTCTAATTGCTGCAGATATTATTTTAGGGATCGGCAACAATCTTTTTATGCTATTATTAGGTACTGTTTTATGGGGTTTATATCTGGCTTTTTCTCAAGGAACACTGACAACGATGATCACCGATACATCGCCACCCGCATTGCGTGGGACTGCTTATGGTATTTATAATTTTATTTGTGGCATTGTTATGCTAATTGCTAGCATCCTTGCTGGCATCTTGTGGGATCAATACGGTTCAGCTGTTACTTTCTTCGCTGGTATAATATTTACACTCATAGCGCTGTTGAGTTTACTTTTTATACCATCAAAACCATTCCTTCCAATAAAGAAATGACTTAATTATCATTTAAAAAGCTATTTCTCTACAATTAAGAATACATAAGCAAGGTTTTACCATGCAGTAAACTATCTTTCTTACAAAAATGAGAGAATTTTTTTATTTTCATTAAAAAATATATTAGACTTCGCAGCACAAACGTTCAGAACTTAAAAACTATATGTATTTTATTCAAAAGATAAAAGACTTAAAATGCATTACGTTTCATGCAGCAATATTGTGTATGAGATCATGTTCTTCATTTTGTAACTTTCATCCTTTCATTCAAAAATTTGCTGGGTATTCCTGATTACCATTCCTTATTTCTCGCTGCACTTAAGCTCATTTGAATAAGTTTAATGACCTATTCAATTTCGATAATTAATCTAAGGAAAAACAAATGAAAAAAAGCGTCGCTCCAGCAACCGATATGGAAACTGATCTATCAGTAGAAATTGATGAAAATGAAATATCCGAAACAGATCCTATAGCCAAAAGCACTCAATTTACTATTTACGGGGCATGTTTGGGTGCAGCGATGTCAACACTTCCTGCTACGTTCGCTTGGCTTTATACTGTTCTTTTCAGCAATTTAGACGAATATCAATTATTATCTTTGATGGCTATTATCCCAGGGGCTGCTTTGGGAGGGGGTTTTATTGGCGGAGTGACAGGAAATTATATAACGGGTGGAACTGTAAAACAAATTGTTGTTGGGGCTGGAGCCTATCTAAAACATTGCCAAACACCATCTAAAAGAGAAACTTCCACATTAGAAGAAACTCAAGAGAAAATACAAGAAAATAAATCCTTATGTAGAATATGTTAAAAACAAGGGGCATTTTTTGCCCCTTGTTATACAACTTGAAATGACCACAGTCATCATTCTTTTTGAATATCTGCCTGTTGAATTTCTTTTAATTTTTCTATGATATCTAAAGATTCATGCATAAAACTATCGTTAATTTTCAAACAAGGCACCTGAGTGCGTCCTCCAGTTAATGCTAGAAATTCTTTGTTTGCGCTTTCATCAGACCAGACATCTTTGATCTCAATTTTCATTGGATTTTTTTGTAGATAATCTGTAACACGTGCGCAATATGGGCAGCTGCCGCCGATATAAAGTGTCAATTGAGGTTGTGCCATATTATACTCCCATTTTTTTAAGAGAATAATACCTCTTTTGTATCTAAGATAAAAGAGCTGATTCAATGAGTTGACCTAGTAGATGAGTTATTTTTACTCAAGTTTGAAGGGATACATAGAGCATAAAAGAAAATAGTGAAGGGATCATTCCCTCCACTATTCAGCGATTAAGGACGATTACGATCTGAAGGATCTTTTTTACCTTGATTGGCATCTTTTTGGCCTGAACGTTGTTGTTCAGGATTTTGACGCATCTTTTGTTCTCTTTCACGACGCTCGCGTTCTTGCTGTTCTTTTTTAGGATCATTAGACATAAAAATTCCTCCATAAGACTATCAAACAAAATAGCTTTTAGAAAAACTAAAAACACACCTAAAGGATAGACTAAAATTTTCAACAATTTTAAATATTAAATAAAGCGTGCATATAATGAAGCTCACGACAAAAATAAGCATTCACTTATTTTTGCTTTATTCATTGCAAAATATTCTAATTTATAGCCAGAGACGGCTAATTCGTAGTTTCTTGATTTTTCCACTTACTACTTAGAATTTATCTTTGTATTTGAAGATACACGATTGACCTCTGTGCAAATATTCTTGTTTTACTGACTTTGTATTAATCTAAAATATGGGTATGAACTGTGGGTGTAGATAGGAGTAATTATGCTCATTAGAAATATGGCATTGTTTATTCTTATTTTAACTTCATTCAACCTTTATGCGGCAAAAGTTGATCCTAATGCAGCGGTTCTTGGCCCTGCCAGCACAGCTGAAGTTAGCCCTAAGTCTAACAACAATCCTAGTTCTAGCGATAACCCTGGTGCGCAATATGGTGGTGCAAATCCCAATGGTATTCGGACCTATGGTTCTTCAAACTTACGTCAACCCTCACATGAGAGTGAAGGGCAAATAATAACCAATACAGATAACAATCCTCGAAATCGTCCTCATTCTTCAGCGAATGCGCCCACAACTCCGCCTACAGTAAAGAGGGAACAGCAAGATTTTCTTAATTCACGTGATACTACGACAAATAATGGTACTTACCAATGAGATGTTTATTGATTTAAGTGAAAATATGAAATTAAACTGAAATTCTTATCCTAGTAAAATGAGGAAAGAGTCATGTTACACGCTGACCAACATCGTCCCGATCGTCAACCTAAGGCGGGCGATCCATTATTTGATCCCAGAAAAAAACCAGGAAAAATTAACCCAAGTCGCGAAAATATTAACAAAAATGCAGAAAAAGTTAGAAAAAACAAAAGCAAGGAATCAGAAGATAAAGATCCTGTAGGACATCGTCCACACTAAAACCTTCAAAATTAAGGAGAAAGTATGAATAATGAAGACAAAAATGCAAGCATTTATGCTATGCAAACAGAAAGAGTTTTACGGGATGAAGCTGAATTGGAACGACGACGTCTGCAGAGTCCACAAAATCAGAGAGCAATAAAAATTAACCCTGCTCCATTTTCTCATGTCCAGACAGAAAGAAGCAAAAGAGATGAGGAAGAATTAGAGCGAAGGCGCAAAGAAAACGCCCAACATCAAAACAAAAAAAAATAGATACTTCCTTAATAATAAATAACAATGAAGGCAAATCATTCATTGCAAATGATTTTTTATAATCTTTTTTCATCAAAAAGTGCTGTTTCATAAAATAGGTCTTGCAAGACAAGGTACTTATAGTAAACTTGGCGCGTTTTCTAGCCCAACTTTTGCAAAGCTAGCCTCTTAAGTTAAGAAGCTGTCAAAAAAGTAAGAAGATAGGTATCAAATGAAAAAAAAAATCGCACTTTTATCTCTCACTACCCTCCTCCTAACAGGATGCGCAAGCACAGGAAATCCTTCTATTAGTGCACTAGATTCTGCGCAGGTTGCCACTATGATAAATAATGGTAAAACAACTAAAGCAGATATTAGGGCTCAGTTTGGGGATCCTAGCAATGTAGATTTTAATCAAGATGGTAGCGAAAAATGGTCTTATAGACATAAAAAAAGCGCAGCGACCCCATTAAGCTTTGTCCCTATTGCCAATACATTTGCACATGGTAGCAACGATACAACAAAAGAACTTATCGTTTTATTTGATGAAAATGATCTCGTTAAAAAACATGCCTTTTCAACTTCGATGGGTGAAACCAAGTTTGGCATTTTAGGTTAAGTCTTTGTAGGTAAAAGCCTTTGTGATATCTACTCATTGCAATTGCTTCAAATCAAAAAAATGGAAAGTCATTTTGCAGTGATTGGAATATAGCCTCATCATTGCGAGACACATAACGCGCGAAGCAATCCATATCTTATTGCGTCTCAGGGATTGTTTCGCGAATGCTCACAATGACAAGAATGATGTTTATTTAATTATATGCAGATAATCTAAGCACTTGAACCATGGCAATTGCATTGCGTGGAAAGCATGGTATATCCAAATTCGCGATTTTTCTTACCCACCTTCTTATATCGATCCAATATAATCAAAGCAATTTTTAAGCAACAATTGTTTTTTTACTCCATCATTGAACTATAAGTTTCTCTATTTGGTCCTTTCTTCAACAATTACAAGTTACAAAAGAAACGTGAATATGCACGCCATCATTAATCTAATGCAAAAATTAGGATACAAAGTTGAATACAAAGGTGTGTGCGCAGGCCTAACCCAAATGTGGGTGCAAGCCTATTTTAGTGGAGAAAATGAAGAATTCGTGTTTTTATCAAGAATAGATAAAATTAATGATGATTTTGAGAAAGGGAAAATCAACGAAAATAACATTGAACAAAAATTATTAGTAACAGAAAACAAAATAAAACATGGAATGGCCCTAGATGATGAAGATATTCATCTTCTGGAAATGCGGCCTTTTTTCGATGGTGTTGCCTTATATCAACTAGCAAAAAATGCTGGTGAAAATTTTTTTATTAATGCGCCTCCAGGAGGACCTGTGCAAACCGATGTGGACACCATCTCTAAAACAACTGCTTCTAAAGCACTAGAAAATAAGGCTATTATCAAAGTTTATAATGAACCACTTGCTTGCATTAATGCTAACTTGCAAAACTTCTTCGATGAACTTAAAAAAACCATTTCGGAAAACGCAAGCGATGTTGTCTTCACATTAAGCAGCGGATTACATAGAATAGGATTACGTTTTGATGCCGATGAAAATAAGTGGGTGTTAATAAATCCGGGGAGCTATTTAGATGATTCGCTCGCTTATAAGAAAGATGATAAGGGAAATCCACTTTCTTTAAAGGAAACCATTAACAAAAACCTTAAATTTGACCATGAATGTATCGCCAAAGAAATCCAAGCAGCACTGTCATTAGAAGCTAACAGCGTTGCTAATATAAATGCTTTTGTAGTAGAAAATCATCCCGAGTTATCGAATATTAAATCAAATTTTTCTTCTCTTAATCCGCCAAGAGAAAATGTTGTTAACCGCGGGATCACGCTGATTCATCTAGCTGTAGCATACAACAATTTAAGCGCCTTGGAAAATAATATCCATTTTTATGATCTCGATACTAGAATCATCGATACGGGTAAAACTGCTCTAGAAATAGGATTAATTGATAATCATGTTGAATGCATTAGGATCCTGGTTAAGCATGGGGCAAATTTAAAATTAACAAATACACAAGGAAAAACACAGTTATCAATTGAAATACAGGAAAAAAAGTGGGAAAACATTATCGCCGTTTTATCTTCAATTGAACACATAAGCAGACTTAGTGAAAAAGATCTTAAAAGTATAAAAAAGAAAAAAAGTGAGATCCAAAAACATTTTATAAGCTACTTAAACAGTATTAGCGATCCTAACAAGAAAAAGGAAGCGATAGAAGAAGCTTTACATGAACCAAGTGGTTTAGTCATTATTTTTGATCAAGATTTCAAAAAGAAGATCCTTAAATTAAATGCAGGTAATTTTGCAACTGCATCCGCTGAGAATGCAGGTCAACCTGTTACTGAAAAAAAATCAAAATTCTCTTTTCTTTTAAATGCTCTTAAACTGAAATCAGAAAACAAAACATCATTTTTAGAAAATCAACACAAAAGTGAAGTGCATATTACAAAGGAAAAAAAAATTAATCCTCAGCAGTGAATTTTAGAAAAAATCCGTATTTTATTCAATGGGAGAAATCCCCTTGAATTTCAGAATAACATTACGGATCCCACGAAAAACTGGATAAAGCATTCTTGCTAAAAATAGTTTATGAAACAACAAAAAATTTAATTTATTGAATAATCCCACACGCGTAGAAAGAAGAGATAAGATATATGCGGCTTGCGCCCCGTGATAATATTTCCCTTCCATAATGACTAACATTCCCTCGTTCAAATCAAACTGTTGCCCATTCAGCAAAGACTGAATATTTTCTTCTCTGGCATTTATTAATTTAAGTGAGCCAATCGTTTCTTTAATGCGCAAAGCTTTTGCGCAATTTGAGCAAAATGGGCAATCTCCATCGTAGATGATGTAAACGGTTTGTGGCGTTGTGTTCAATCGTTCACCTTTATCTCAACAATCTCAAACGTGCCATAATATTCATAGGTTACGCCAAATAATGGATGAATAAATTGCATATGCATGTTAAAAGCAGTTTCGCTTATTGCATTTTCCTCTGCATGACATTTTCCAAGTATCAAAGAAATCGGTAGAGGGATCATCCAAGAAAAAAACTTCCATATAAAGCCCTGATGTTTAAGCTTTACTTTATTATTCTCATAATCATAAGCACATTTCCAACCAAAACGCGATTTAGTTAATTCAACGATTTGATTTTTACCTAAGGGGATCATTTTGCTTTGAAAAGCAAACTCTCTCTTAGGGTAATAAAAAATACGATTAAAACAAAAAGCGCTTGGATCAGGAGCACAGGAATAAAATACTGTAATAGGAATTTGATTTGCCCGATAAGGAGGCAAAATCCCAAAACAGTGAATAAAGGGACTAAGCACCCTGAATAGCCATGAAAATTTGACGGTAATTGTCCCTTGAGCTTTAATTTGATCGCGAGAATAGGGACGAACGGCATAATGATTTTTAAACACTAGTGGCAGTTGATGCCATTTTTCGCCAAAGATAGGCTGGAATAAAGGCACATTATCTACCATAAACCACTATTACCTTGTCATGATAAATGCGTATAAATTATATATTCCTAAAATAAGTATTATTAACCAAGTGCTCATGATGCCATAAAAGCGCCCAAAAGATTTCCCTGAAGAATGTGATACCCCCCATGCATGAAGTAAGCGTGACATAATCAATGTAATACCTAAAAGGTGTAACGCCCAATAAGGCAGATGCTGACTTTCCGCACAAGCAAATAAGATAAGGACTAATGGCACCCATTCGACAGCATTGCCATGAACACGTATAGCATGTGTCAATTGAGGATGGCCGCCATCCAGTAATCCTACGCGGTATTTCATTCTCATGTGACTAATGCGTGCACCAAGTACAATGATGAGAAAGGAAAGTAACGATGCATATAGGCCTGTGATAGCTAATGTTGTCATAATCTCAGCTTAGGAAGTGAATTTAAATTCGATAACAGCGCCATCATTAAATTGCGCGCGATAGTTGCCAGGTTTAGCCGGCACCATTTCTCCTAAGGCGCCAGTAATCAATAAATGACCTTTTTCTATAGACCAACCATGCGCCAACACTTGATTCACTAACCAACGTAACGCTTCCCACTGATCACCTAAGGCATCTTCTCCCTGTCCTTGATTCACTATGACACCATCATGCAGCAAGCTCACCGCGAGAGAATTTACGTCTTGACCATACCAATTTATGTTTCCATTGAAGATATACCCCATTGAACCTGTATTCCCAGCAACCAAATCGGAAGCATTAACAGGTTGTAAAGCAAATCCCACATCTGGCAATTCAATAACTGGCACTATCTGCCCTATATAAGATTTCAATTCGGCGACAGAATTGACCGTTTGTTTAATAGGCTTTTGCGTAATAAACCCTAATTCTGTTTCCACCATCAAATAATGGTATTTTTTGAGAGAGATGGTTGAATTTTGAGAATAGTTACCGCTTTTAAATAACACGCCAAAGATGGGTCGATTGATCCCAAAATGTGCTTGAGCTTCACTTGAGGTTAATCCTGCTTTAAAGCCAGCAACAGCATCTTTAGCTAATCGCCCCTTAACATATGCAGCCTGAATTTGATAAGCAGCTGACATATCAATGCTAGCTTCACGAGAAAGATTGGGGATAGGCTCCCCTTTAGCATGAGCTAAAACAAGGCGATCAGCGAATACATCAACTTGAGCAAATACGGTGGTTGCCAAGCCTAAGCTCGTTAAAAGAAGAAATATCTTAAAATACAAAAACTTAGTCACTTCCCCTCCTTCCTTCTTCCCTTTATTTATAAGATTGGGGAAAAAGATAGGCTGTTTTCGCACTCAACAGTAAATTGAACTTTACCTTTTTGCGTAAAGTCATAAACACAACAATGCTAGCAATGCACAATAAAGCAATCAACTAAAGACAGCAAGCATTCACGTGTATGTGCATTAATTTCAAGGGGTCCTTACTTTGAAAAGACATTTAACTAAGTTACCCGAAAAATCTTTTAAGGTTGCGCCTGGAGATGTGGTTGGGGGTTTAATCTATGTCATGGATAAACCCTTAGGAATCGAAGAAGGGATGGTTGGCATGAGCATTGATGCGCCAGCTTATCGTGAATATATCAAATCCATGCTGATAAATTTAGATGGTTTACGTCAAGAAAATAAAAAATCTAGCAATCCTGATATTGATAAATTATTACAGCGTTATAGTAAAATGGCTAAGTTTCCTTCTTTTAAAGGCTTAAACGCTGACCAACAAAATTTTATCATCGATCTGATGATGTACGATCCTAAAATACCTCAATACCTTACTGAATTGAAGAAAGCTGCTGCTTCTAAAGATTACGAAGCAGTAGAAAAGCTAAAGATGGCTGAAGAATTGTTAAATAATATCAATATCGACAACCTTCCCAAAAATGGGATCTTAAAATTCGGTAAAGACAATCCCTACAAAAAACATCGTCATGGTCCCTCTTGGAGTGAAGCCAAGAAAGTACTTTTTTCTACCGGTAAATTACACGAAGTAAAAGCAGGGCAAGCTTATTATGTGAATGAAGGTATGGGTGGGCTTCTGTTTGATGCTTATCAAAAAAAATGCAATGTTAAAGCAAGCGATCATTTTGCCACTAAAATCAAAAAATTAATTCAAGGCGGAAAAAATCAACCAAAGCCGGATGAAACCAATAAAATTTACATGGTAAAACAAGATGGAGAAATGGTTTTAGGGGGAACGGGCCCTGGTTGGAATAAAATGATGAAAACCACCACAGGGAAGTCCTTTCAATTTTTGGCTAATCCTTTTCTCATTGCAGCAACCGCAGGGCTTTCAGGACTTGTTTATGGCGGAATCATGTTGGGCTGGCGCGCCTTTTATCTTAGAAAAAATAAGCCCACTTCCGCCAACTCTGATGCTATTGTGGAATCCCTTGCAACGAAGTTGGCAGAAATTCGTGGGATGACCGCGCAAGAAATTGACACCATTAACGGAACTTATGCCAATGGTGCCCCTAAAATTGCCACCGTTGTAACTTGGACACCCGGCTGCCGAGATTTAAGTGGCCGCTTAACAGGTGGCGAATCAGAACTTGCGAGTGTAGCCGTTTTGCAAACGGATAAAGGTGAACTCTATAAAGTGGATGCGCAAGGCAATATGCTTAAGGAAATCAAAAAAGATGACGAAGTGATTGGTTATGAAAAAATGGATAAGGATGGTAATATTACCCCTAATATTACGAAAGAAGAATTTGATGCAGCCTCTGCCATCTCCGATGACAGAATTGCTGGCTTTGGTGAATCACTCATTGGCATGATATCCGCGGGCGATCATGATGGTATTGGTAAAAAGGGACAAAATAAAGCTATTATCCCGCTTATTCCACCGCAAGATCCACAAGTCTATCAATTTTACGGTATCGATTATGGTAAAGCATATCAAAGAGACAATCCTATTATCGGTTCATTAAAAGATGATTTTAGTTTTACTCAACCAAGCGATAAAAGAAAAAAATTCTCTAATTATTCCATGCTATATGATAACCCTTTAAGCGAAAAAATGAAGGGGGTTTATTTATTGGCTGCTTTACGTGGGAAATTATCTAATGCGCAAAAGGAAAAGATTGCTGCTGATTTTGAAGCAAGAGGCGATAAATCCTTTGCCCTTAAATTACTGGGATATCCACCTTCGCTTAAGGTAGATGAACTCTTACCTTTTATCAACGAACAAAAACAAAAATATCAATCTCTAGCAGACAAAGCAGAAAATTCTACAGAGAGACAAAAGCATCTACAACAAGTTCAAGAACTAGGTGAATTGTATACGAATATTGAACAAACAAAAGATAAATCTCTAGCGACTACGCTTTTCAGTTACCCTGCC
Organism: Gammaproteobacteria bacterium 39-13; assembly: GCA_001898235.1. GTDB lineage: Bacteria > Pseudomonadota > Gammaproteobacteria > Berkiellales > Berkiellaceae > Berkiella. Next base: position 2,900 of record MKTN01000068.1, on the reverse strand, counting down.
TCTGTTGGTAAATATAACAGTGATCTTCTGTTGATAAAAGCAGAGCAAGATAAATACGAGCGATTGGCAAAAGAAGCTGAACAAGGTGGCAATCTAGAAAAACGAGATGAATATCTCAGCTATGCAACAAGAGTCGCAGTTGTAGAGAGAATTGCCAGAGAAACTGACGATAAAATTTTGTCTGTTTTTGAAAGCCGAATACAACTAACTCCTTCACAACTCGATTTGCTTGATAATCTTGAAAAATTAACTTCCAAAAAAGTGACTACCTTATCTCCTGATGGAAAAGTACAGTTAAACCATATTCGCGTAGAGCCAGAAGGACGTTTCGCATGGCAATTTGAAAAAGATGGAAGTCTAATTTCAGACAAAGTCCCTGATGACGCTACTGCAAAAGAAATTAGAGAGAAACTTTCAAACCTAATAAAACAACTTGAGACCCAACCGAAAGATCAGCAATCTGCAGCATTGATTGACACACTAATAAGAATTCAAAGTTCAGTCAAAAAAGGTGAACCAATTAAAATACTTAATACGGGCGATCCTTCTATTGTAACCATGCTAGAACAACACATGACAGAATCAACCGTTGCGAAATCTCGTCCAGAAATAAAAACATTTCGCTCACCAGAACAACGTAGTGATTTCCACAAGATGGTACGTCATTATGAACAAATTAAAAATCCACAAACTAAAGATAAAGAAGCTAAAGAGAAAAAAGCACAAGAAAATGCCCCCCCCAGCATGGAAAAGGGGATAGACGATCCAGAAATTAACAAGCCAGAATTAAACGAAGGAATACGGCAACGCGTGAGATCCAATACTGCTCCATCTCAACTGCCCTCAGCCAGTAGGAAAAAGGTTGTGACTCCTATTTTTGCTCTTCAAAAACGAGAAGAACACTCTTCTTCGCCACAACAAACTTTAGGTCAAACTGGCATTGAACTGAATAAATTACGTAAATATATCACTGACTATGCTGCACAAGAGTCTAACCGTAAAATCGATCCCACTGATGCACCAAGCGAAAAAGGGATCCATCGATTAAAAGTACCTAGTGAAGGCATAAAAACGACTAGGATTGGTGATTTTAAACAACACGAAGCCTTGGAGCTTACTTTCAAACAAAGCAAAGAAAGTAAAGTAAAAGCTTATGCTCAAGCTTCTCCAGATCAACAAGGTATTGTTTACTCAACGCCAGCGGGATTAGAGAAAGATCCAGAAAAATTCAAGTTTGCAGCAGAACAAATTTGCCTTTTGGCGGTTATGAATGCATCTCCTGGCACAGAATTTGATCTCACTATTGCCCCAAAAGAACAGCAAGGCGTTTTAAAGCAAGCTTTTGATGACGCAATAAAAGTAGCAATAGAGAAAAAAGTTTTTACAGAAGAAAATCGTCCTTATACAAAAGGGGAAATACGTCCTACTCTCAAGTCAACAGCGACCTCAACTTCTCCTTAACTGTAAATCAATACAAGTCTTTTCTAAAAGATTAAACCTTTCATTGTTTTAACCGAGTAAGGGTATACGACAAGAAATTCTCTCATAGGGAAGTCCGGGAATATTTAATCAGTAGGTTAGACATTTCAGGCAAATTGTTAATTTAAAAAGGATAGGGAAAAGAACGATGAAAAACTGCAGTTTACCTTATTTAAAATGGATCCTGGCTGCTGCATTATTTCCAATGGCATCTCAGGCTGAATCACCCACTGCCACCAAAACTGAAACAGCAGCACCTACGGCAGTCACAACGCAGCAAGATGCAACACCTACTTCAACGACAGCGCCAACGACCGGTGTACTCTCAGCTGATCCTACGACGGCAACAACTACGCCTGCTGCAGCAACAGCCCCTGAGCTCCCTAAAGTAAAAGGGAAACTTGCACCTAAAACATCATTATTACCTGATGATATAAAAGTGTATTACAACGAAAAAGTAGGTCTTTCCCGTAATTCTTTCAAAAGTGGCAAAGAAAATGTTCTTCCCACCAATAATGACTACAATGAAGTTCCTGGATGTTATATCGCTTGTTATTCTAGCGATGCCAAAATCGCACCCCAATATGGCGCTTACCCTGTAGGTGATAACACTTATATTATGGGGCAAGTGCGCGTCAAAGGAAACCTTCATGATGGGTATTGTATTCCAGCAGGATTTGAAGGGAAAGACATTCGCGTGTCAAAAGAAATGAAAGAAACATGTGAGAAAAGTTTCCCAGCAATGTGTGAAAAATCTACTTGTTGGGCAAATAGTAAAATTTCAACACTTATTTATTGACCATTTAAAAGCAGATCATGATGCTTTGATCTCTGGGGGTTATGATGAAGATAAAAAAAATCCTTTTGTTCATGATAACCCCACTTTTTTTCAATCATGTGTATGCGGCAGACAAAATGTGCGACAGCACACTACTACCTCAAGAATTCAAAGTTTATTACAATGAAAAAGTCATTGTGGCAAATCAACCTTTCGAAGGATCCACAGAAAAAATCTTACCAACGCGAAATGAATTTCAGGGCACTCCTGGCTGCTACATTGCCTGTTATTCTCATGAACAAAATCAGAGCGTTTATCCTATTGGTGATAATATTTTTGTCATGGGCCAGATCCGTGTCTCTGGTCACTATACGAACAAAATATGCCAACCTACAGGTTTTGAAGATAAAGATATTAGCGCTGAACAAGAATTTAAATTCAAATGTGAAAAAGTATTTCCCGATAAATGTACAAAGTCCAGTTGCTGGGCAGGTGGAGATACGGGTGGATGGTTTGGATCTTGATATCAAGCCGTAGGTTAGGCGTTTAGGCCCAACAATCAACCTACTAAGACCCTCACCCTAGCCCTCTCCCGCAAGCGGTAGAGGGGATCGGAAACAGTTCAGGATTTTCTTTGGTCTGC
>MKTN01000067.1 GCA_001898235.1 Gammaproteobacteria bacterium 39-13 | reverse complement strand
CTGTGTGCTTAACGGGGAAGTCTACGAAATGGCATGCCTATGAGATTTCTACCCGAGTTAGCAAAAATGTTGATAGTTATATATTGAAACAATTTATGAATGATGGATTAATCTCACACGCAGAATACAAAAAATTACTTAAAAGATAATTGAGGGATAAGATGAAAATATTTGGAGACAAAGAGAAATTTGCAATTCAGTTTGATTTCTATACTGAAAGAGGAATAGAAATACATGATGATAGATATCTAATGTTTGGTAGCGCATTTTTTTGGGTAAATGGGAAAAATTTATTTGCATATAGAGATTTTGGACCTGATGCAACATTTAGTTATGATTTAGCAATTCTACTTGATTTCTTTTGCGATTTTTTGTTTTATCATATAACTGAAGATCCCTTCCCAGCCGTTACTCAATCTAAAATCGCGGTTGAAATGCTTGAAGAATTTCAACTAGTAGAAGGTGAAGATAATGATGTAATGAAATATTTAGATGTAGATTGGGATAATGTCGATATGGATTTACATGAGAAAATCTATGATTGGAATGTTCGACATGGATTTACGGCAAATAACGGAGGTTCTTTTTTGCCACATGCGTATTTACGTAGAGTTGCAGATAAAATAGAAGTTTCATGGGAAAACAATTTTCCCTATAAAGCTGAGAAAGGAGAAGTTTATATGAAATATAAGAAAGGAGTTGATTATGTTGATGCCAAATTATACAAAGAAGTTATTGTTAAATTTTGTATGGAATTGATTAATAAATTCAAGGAAAACTTTCCAGAAAAAATGCAAGAAAATTATGAAAATTTAAAAAAGGCAATCGAAGTTACTCTCTAATAATTATAAGGAAAGATATGAGAACGCTTGCTTTGAATGAGTTAAAATTAATAAATGGTGGCTTCCAAGACGATAACCACTTTCTGATATATGTTGACGAGGAGTTTAAGCGACAATTTATCAGCCGATCTGGAAAACTTTTTGGCTTTGTGGGTGCTGTAGGCGGATATAGCTTAATTGGGGTAATGGGAGTTCTCATTGGTGGTACACTTGGATATGGATATGGAATTCTAGCTGGTTATATTTTCTCAGATAGTTTTGAAGAAAATACCATTTATGATGTTTATTTTGTTTAAATAATTGTTCTCTGATAATTGGAAAAGTAGTTTATCTTATGAATAAAGTTATCCTTTCTTCTTTTGCAGTTCTTGCAACTTTTTTTTCTGTAAATTTTTATATGACAATGCCTTCAATACTTTCTACAACGGCATTGCTATTTGGGTCCGCTTCAATTTTTTTATTGATAATGGGATTAGGGGCACTCTACGTTCTTAATGCAGGCATTGAAGATAATACGGGTTACTCAACAAAAAATAAGGGCAACGATACGAAAAGCAAGAATGCAAAGCAAAAGGATCAAAAGGAAAAGAAGAAAGAAAAGCCTGCTTTATCCGAATCAGATGAAAAATTTATTCAGCGTATTCTTCAAATGGCAGCACAAAGACGTTTACAGTTTCCCCCCGCTCCTTCTAAAAGCTTCGAGCAAAGATTGACCGATGTTGGTTGTATATCCGTTGTGCCTGAAAGATACAAAGATCCTGTCACTTTAAAAATAATGGTGGATCCAATAATCGCTTATACAAAGGCGCCCCTTGAACCAAAAATAAAACATATATACGACATATCTACTTTTCTTACATTTAAAGGAACTTGTCCTAAGACAGGTCAACGTTTTTTTGACGTTAAAATAGATATGGAATTGAAAGGTGAAATATTCAAGTTTGTTTTAGAGTGTGAAAGAGTGCACAGATTTTTAACCGAACGCCATAATTATCTAGGAAAAAGTCAGACTTCATTGCCACGTGCAAAAATGAAATAAGATTAAATTTTTTACATCAAGGTCTTATATTAATGGGATACCATAGCCAAAAAATCATATCGCTTATAGAAGAAATACTTCCTTTGTTAAAAATTGGTGATGGAGGCATTTGTTTATATTACTATGAATTTTATAAAAATATACTAGAACGATTAAGAAGACCACATGAGTTAGATAAAATTGCTAGCGATATTCAAAGAACATACGGAGGGATGGCAACATTTAACGATATAGCTTTATATCAAAATGGAGAAATATTAATGGATGAAACCGATAAATTCATAGATTTGCGAAGAGCACTTTACGCAGCTTGTGAAGAGGCGATTTTAACATTTAGAAAATAATAGAGTTAATATGGAATACCCAAGCCAAAAAATTATATCGCTCATAGAAGAAATACTTCCTTTTCTAACAATTGGCAATACAGGACTTTGCTTGTATTATCATGAGTTTTATAAAAATATACTTGAACAGCTAAAAAAGCCGCATGAGTTAGATAAAATTGCTAGTGATATCCAACGAACATACGCAGGCATGGCAACATTCAATGATATAGTTATATATAAAGATGGACAAATAATGATAGATGAAACTGAAAACTTCGTACGTTTGCGAAGAGCGCTTTACAGGGCTTGTGAAGAGGCGGTTTTAACATTCAGAAAACAATAAAATGTCACTGTTTAGATGAAGAAAATCTTCTCTATATTATTGAAAGGATAAATATCATGGATATCATGGAACAGCATAAAGAAAAACTAGAAGAAGTTTTATATCATTTTTTGACGGCATTTAGACATACCGATAGTGATAACCCCTGGTATAAAGCATTAGGAAAAATATATAATTATTCTAAAAATAATTATTATGATATTGTAGAAATTGCTGAAATCATCAGAAGATGGTATGGCGGAATGGGTTCTTTTAATGATGTCCCTTTAGGCGATACAAGAAGAAATGCTACTATGGGACAAACTCAAAGATGAGTTGTATGACATTTGCATAGACATTGTTACTGAGGGTAGGGTGATTGCTGAGCGATAGAGAATGTTGAATCTTCATTGCGCTCGGGATTTGAGTGCGATTTGCTACTCTCACTCAAATCCTAGCGCTAATATTTATGAGTACAATATATCGATTACTTGATTAGGTGAGTATTCCATCGACTCTTCATAACCTGGTAACCATGATAACTGAAGCTCTTGATAGAAACTCATGATGCTAAGTGAAGTTACAAAATCATCTAATTCGTTTAATTTAAAAGTATTGTATAGCCCTAAACCAAAACTACCAGCGATAAGCAAATATACTAGTGGATCTGTACCACCAGAAATTTGTTGGATCTCGTTATTGCTTAATACTTTCATGATTACTCCATTACTACTTGTAGATTCCAAATATGCTTAGCATATTTCAGCGGCCATTATAATATCCAATCCACGGTTGTCAATTTGCCAAGAAGCGCAGCAGAGTGTAATTGCTGACTGTAATCCCAATTGACAGACTGTTTAATCCTTATTAAAAGGTATCAATGTAAATTATTTTTATGCTGTTAGGCAGCGAGCAAAAGCTAAGGTGATAAGCATGTCAATGTTTGGTGCATCTCAAGACAACGGATCTAAACAAACACCGTTACATCCAATTTTACCTGTTTCTACAGAAGAGAGCTCTAACGAGTTTTAGAATGCATTATTAGCGGAACCTAATTTGGGCGACGACTTATTGAGACAAACACAAGCATTACCTTCAGAGCCAATATTGACACACTCCTATTGAAGTCGAAAGTTCGTTATCGGATAAACTACAAAGTGAAATTTCTCAGAAGAGAAAAGCTGCACAAGATGTAGTAAAGCCATCTAAAAAAGTAAAAAAGAATATCAAAGTAAAAGGGCAAGGCAATTGAAAGAAATTGAAGATTTAAGGAAAAAATTAGCACTTAAAAATGATTTTATTGAGATCCTTGAAAAAGGAGACTGATTGATTTATCTGGAGCTACGAATCCCACACTACTTTATTCCGCGCCACATTTTGCACAAAGAGTGGATTTAACACAGGCCACTCCCACTCCAAATCGTTTGGGGTCTTCTCAAGCAGGTAGCTTGAGAAGAAAGATCGCCTAAGATTAAAATGAGATTTTGGAAAACGATTCTGTTAAAGTAGCAACATGCTCTTGTTTTGCTTCAAATGCTTCTATGTGACGTGCCAAAGCCTTCGCAATGATTGTCTCATTATGTTCTTTGAGATGTTCAACCATCGTTTCATCTAAAGAGCCACCATGTGCAAAGTAACAAATCACTTGCACTAAATTCCCTGATTTGATGCTGGTCGTCAGACGTGATTGAATAAATCTTTGATGCCTTTGCAATGCATTTTTTTCTGCTCTTGACAGAAGTTGCTCTGTCATTTGTGAAGAGATTAATCGGAGACCACTGCTTTGTTCTTTAACAAATGCGGGTGTGAAAGTTTTGGAACGTAATTCAGATTTTGGGCTTTCTTCAACAACAGCTGTTTGTTTGGGAGACAATTGCTCTGTTAAAGCTGCTATCACTTTTTGGTATGAAAGTTCTTTTTTATTGCTTAATAAATCTTTAATTTTTTGATGATTTTCTCGTGGTAATATTTCTTTGAGCGCTTCAATTAAATCAGCAATATTTTCCTTCATCAGCATTTGCTTTTTTTCTGGTATAAGCAAAGCGATATCTGAAGCTGCGCCAAAATCAATGCCATGCACAGTTACACCAGTTTCATTTTCGCTAATAACATAATTTGCAAGTTGCTGATCGTTATGAATAATATCATGCTTGAAAAGCGTTTCTTGCGCTTCAACGATTTTGATAGCAATATTGATATTTCTATCTAGTCCGGTAGCAAAAGATGCGTAAGGAGTTGTTAAATAATCTTGGGCAAAACAAGCGTTACCTAGTTCATCTACACTTGGGGTGTCCAAATGTTTTGATATAAAACGATCAATATCCATACCTTCGATGTAGTGAAGGACTAAATTATCCCAATTTCTATTACCTTTTTCATAGTGAAATAATCTACCCAGTCTTTGGTTGAATTCGGCTTCTTTTGCCGCATCTTCGCCCAAGGTAGATTTCAAAACGTATTTATTTTGCGCATTATCTTGATACAAAGAGGTTAATCCGCCGGAGCCGCGATGCAAAAATCTTACAAAGGAAAGTGCAGTTTCCTTTACTTCAAGCATCTTGGTTTCTTCATTAGCATTGAATGTTGGCGAATAAAGCATGAATATCCCCGTTCTATCGTTAGTTATTTAATTTAATGACATATGTTAACGCATGGGGTTAAAGACACTCAAAAGCATTGCGACCAAGGGAACAGGCGTTTAGATGAGAGGAAATAAGAGATGTATATGCATGATTTGCAGCCGCTTTGAAAGGGCTGCATTTGTGTTAAGGAAAGTTATTCTATAGTCAAAGCAGATGATTTTTCGGCTAGATGCCAAGCTTCGAGCTACCGGAATGTATATAAAAATGCATGAGGATAGCGAGATAGCGAAGGCAACGACGCCGAAAACTCATCTGTGCAGACTATGCAAGTGCGTCATACATGGTTTGATATTCGCGTGTGGTGCAATAGGAATCAGTAATGAGATAGCCTATTTCGCGATCTAAATAGCCGTTATAGGTGAGTGCAACAATCACCTCCGTTGCTACCCAGCATTCGCAGCTAACGCCTGAGGGGCGTACAATGACTTCTGCGCCTGAGATTTGATTGATTAGGTTTAAATCTAATTCTTTCATTTAACTTTCCTTGTTATTAGTTTTCGCAGATGATTATTCGACTTTGTTGGCTGCGTATTTTCGCAATAGTCATGTATTTTTATATACATCCTATTGTGGCTCTAACACTTTGCCGCTTCGTCGAAAAGCCATCTGCTGTGACTATACATTATTGATATTGCTCTTTGATAGTGCCTTGTAAGAAGGGAAGTTTCAATAAAAAGTACCCTGCCCCTATAGGATGGTGTAACAAAGAACACATTGAATTTCGGGAAGTAGGGGAGTTTTTCATATTGTAGGTGAATGTTACCTATAGTAAGCTAACTCCTTAATAATTAGCGTAAATACAGCTAATTTTACCAACTTTAAATTGATAAAGGTGTCATGTGCGAGCATTAATGTTAAATGAGATCTCCGCGGTAAGTGGAGGAAATTATATTCCTAGCGCTCTCGAATTATCTGGCGCAGGATCTCTATTTTTTGGATCTCTTGGAGGCGTAATTGGTGGAGTGGTTAGTTTAATGAGTCCTGCTTCTGGTCTCTCTTTTCAAACATCTGCTAACGCTTTACAAATGGTGCTGACGCAGGCATTGCCCGCACCAATTGCTATCTTAATGGGCATAGGTTTAGGCTCTACGGTTGGTGCGCTTTTTGGGCTTGGTTTATATTCCGTAGGTTTTGAACTATTGAGCGAAGATGCTGCTTGAGTCAGATCCTCTCCCGTCTTTCGGGAGAGCAGATAACAATAATCATGAAATTTTTATAAAATGACGCACTTAGCCTTTTTAGGGCGTGACAGAAGAGTCTCCGCATCATGAGCTGATAAAGCACTAGCCATTTCATTTAAATTCAATTGATAAGATGAAGTAAATGTTTTATCGCTTCCTTCGCTATCTCTTTTTTTCTTATTTTTCTTTGTATCAATAAATAAATCTGGCGCTTGTTCTAAAGCTTTAATTTCTGCACAAATAAATCGTATTTCATTTAGATTATTTTTGATTTGTTTTTTAGCTGCTTGATAAAACAAATCAAACCGTGCTCGTTCTTTTAGTAATAATTTAATTTTGAGTGCTTCACCTTCTGCTAGTGTGCTTTTATTACTCAAGAGCAGACTAATGGGCCAAAAGCGAATGCGTTCTTTTTCAGAAAAATGATGTTCAAATTCATAACGAATGGTAATGCCTGAGAGAGACATAATTACTCCAGTAGTGAGATATTTGCGAAGGGATTGTAAAAAGATTTAAAAGTTTGGTGAAAACAGCGATTATCTTTGCAATAATCGCTGCATCGAAGAAAGGTAAGATTACATTACATTACATTTATCTTTGTCACCTTTTCTATTTGAAGGTGTGTAATGATGGTAACCTGTGTGTGTAGTGCTTTTTATGCAAGGTGCAGAGCCTTTCTTTGTTTGATAAGAAGGCGTAAGCACATTGCGAGCATGCTCGTGAAGGATTTGTTGTTTTTCAGCTTTTAATCGTACGTGTTCTTGTTCTAGTAGCTCTTGTTGTTTTAGTGCTTTTGCAAGTTCTTGTTCTGCTTTTTTGTATTCTTGATGAGTTGCTAATAGCTTGAGTGCGCGATAACCGATGGTCCCTGGAGTAACATCAGCTACATTTTTGTAAGATAAGAATGTCTCAGGATCTTCTAGTTTTTCAGCTAATTGCATGCCACGTTCTTGCTCATCACGGTTCATGCTATAAAGCATCGCATAAATTTCTCTGAATTTAACAAGATCGACAACGCCTAAAAAAGCTAGTTCAAAGTCGAATTCTGCTTTTACACCACCTAACATTTTCAATACTCCGAAAACAATTGAAGATTATTTAGCCACCTAATAATACAATAGAACAAATATTAGTCAATATGAGATAACTGTGTAAAAGACATTTATCCATGAAATTAAGACAATTATTAGTGTATAGTGTGGGTAATTACAACAATTGTAACTTATTATTTAACTAAATAAGATGAATGAGCTACATGGCATTAGATTTTTTCTGAGTTGTTTTTGAGAGTAATGCATCCATTCTGTCTCTCATGTTCGAAATATCTAGGGAGTATTTATCCAGTTCTATTTCCGTGAAATTTCCTGACTTTTGATCTTTGTGAGAAGGATGTGAAATATAATCACGATGATCTTGTTTTCTCTGTTCATTAATATTTCCCGCTTTCTCTAATTTTGCTTCTACAACTTTCAAATTATCATTAATGTTATCCTTACTTTTCATTCTTTTCTCTTTATTTTCCTTTAATTTCACCATTCCATTAGATGATTTATCTTGTTCGCTTGCAAATTTAATTACTTTTTTCCATTCAGATTCAGGAATATCATTTGCAGTTCCTAATTTATATTTTTCAAATAATTTTTTGTTCTGATTTATTCTATAGCTTTCTAACATCTTCATTTGATATTCTATTTCTTTTAAAGCCGGATCATTTGAAATATTAAATGAAGTTAACATTTGACGACCAACAGGGCTTTCACCTTTGAGTGCTTGTTTTCTATCTGAATGCGCTTTGTGCAAAGCATCCATTCGTCTATCTACTTTATAGTTGATATCAAACATTTCAGCACGATAGTTTTTCATCTCTTGGGGATTTTCTTTATTCTGTTTTGCATATATTTCAGCAAACGTTTCGCCTACATTGTCAACATCAGATAAGTCATCAACGACAAGTTCAGCATGTTCCATCAAGATCTGTTGTTTTTCTTCTTTTAATTGTGCATGTTTTGCCGTTAATTCATCATGTAATTTAAAGCAGCTCTCTATTTGTTTCATCGTGTCATGATGGGCTCTATCATATTCTGCCATCGCCATCATAAATCGAGCTTGTTCTTCAAGCTGCATGCGTTCTGCTTCGTAAATCGCTAATTGCCGAGCATCCTCTGCAGCAGAAAGTTTACGGATAAGATCATGTAAGGCGCGCATGCGTTCTTTCATTTCTTCGCGACGCAAGAATTTTTGCAAAGCTTCTTCAGTTAAATCTCGGATCATCACGGCGCGGATCAGGGAATTAATTTTCATATGCCTGGCATTGGTTTCTCTGTTCATCGCGCTAATTTGTGCTTGGTCCATGATAGAACCTTGAGAAGGCGTTCTTAATTGAAAGACTTTATTAAAAGTGGAGGAGTTTCCCATGATGTGAGTGAGAAATTGCTCTTTAGACAAATTCTGCTCTACCATAAATTTATCATCAAAAACGACATCATAGTTAATGCACATTGCTTTAATGCTTTCTGTCGTTTTAGAGCCTAAGAAACTGGCTATAGTCACATCTGGCATAGACCACCCACTTATCACTAGTCTTCAAGGTTTTCTATATAGGGTGTGACCTAAATAAATTGGTATTAGTTCAAAAACAAAGTAATTTCTTAAGTGGACTGTAAATTTATACAAAAAATAGAAATAATTGAAAATAAAGAAGTTTTTACAAATCTAAAAATTAAACGATGTAAATGCATTCATTTGCCAGTGTTAGAAAATGAAGTGTCGCAGTACCTACACGAGGTACTGCCTTAAGCGAACATTAAGTACTCTTTGTTTTTATTATTTAGTGCTTTTGCGAAAAAAAACGTTTCCAGCCAGAGATTTTACTTTTAGAGCCTTCTTTATCTTTTTCCGGATGCTCCCCCTGATTTTGCTTGCTTGACGTTTGTTGAGATTTTTTATCAGGATTTTTTGAAAATGTAAAAGAATTTAGAAAAGAAGGTGAGCGTTGCAACTTACGGTGGTTTTCCTTATCTTCAGCCTCGCTTTCAGAGTGTAAATATGATTTAAATGCGTCCTCACTGTATAAAGAAATGCTTTTGGTTTTTAGCATTCTTTCTTCTTTCGATACCTTTTGTCGAAGAGAAGGGAACTGCTGTCCTTCAGGGGGATTTTTGATAAAAGATCTTTTATCTACACTTTGTTTGGATGAGGGCTTTGAAAATCGTTCTAATTTTTGTTCAAGAAGCGCTTTTGCAAAAGAAAAATACATTTTGTCAAAAGAAAGTCCAAAGCATTCCTCGCTGGAAAAGGCAGCGATCATAGTATCGTGCACTTGAGGAGCAATTTGCACCAGTTTAGGATCGATAGTTTCTGCTGTCGCAATCATCCATAAATTTTTATCTACCGGCAATTGATGCATTGTCAGCGCAGATAAAGATGGTGTCATCACGATAGCCATATTACTTGTAGTCATTTTATTGAAAGCCTGATATTGACAAATTAAATAACCTAAATGGGTTAAGTTATGCAAAAGTTTTGCTTCTTCAATCGCACCACATTGGATAAGATCAACAATTAATTGGCTGAACAAGCGAGGACTATATTCTTCGGGAGCAGCTGTAAGATCTGTATTGTTTAGATTTTCAGCTTTAGTTTCTTGAGATTTAACTTGAAAAGCGCCTTGAAAGATTGCGAGTGCTTTTAAAGCCTGGGGTGACCATTTAATACGCGTATCTAATAACGCTTTCTTTAAAACACCAACAATGTTATGAGGGTTTTGAATAATTTCAGGTTGATCTTTGAGTAAAGCTGTATTGGGATCTTTTTGTATTTTAGCATAGCATTCGCGTACCGCTTTCTCAGTCCCTGATATGCGATAGATCCCTTCAGTTTTTAAAAATGCTTCAGCATTATTTTTATATGCAATATGATCTAAAACTTGATCTAGCACATAATTTGTTGTTTCCAATGGGGTTGCTGTTGACAGAGAAAGCTGGGTAAACTTCTTACACATTCCTTCAAATTCAATACCGGGTGAATCCATCATTGTATTTTCCCCTCCAAGATGTGCTCAGTTTGTAATTTTTATAAATGACGATCTGAATCCAAAACAATATCATACTTTTTTTCACTTGCTACCCCTTTCAATTAAGCAATCTCAATTGGTAGTCACATGACTTTAAGAAGGATTAGCAACTTCAATCATATCCCTGTCTAGGATAACCACAACCATCATGTAGAACCTTATATTTTCACAGTACCTGCTCGTTTATCGGATATTTGCGGACGCAAGGCCAGATAGCTTGACACTGATTGAGGCTTAAGCTAATGTATTAACGTGCTATTACGTTAATACATTGTTTTTTTTGGGGGTAGTAATGAAAGTACGTCACACAGGAAATGAAAGCACAGAAGAATCAGAGCATCAATTGTATGAGGCAATTGCATCCCTGCGTTCAGTAGAAGAAGCCAAAAAGTTTTTTGAAGATCTCTGTACCCCCACAGAGCGACAAGCAATGGCAGATAGATGGCGAGTGGTAGAGCCGATTAAAGCAGGCGAGGCATATCGTGCAATTCATGAAAAAACAGGTGTAAGTGTAACAACAATTGGTCGCGTTGCCAGATGTTTAACATTAGGCACGGGCGGATACAATCTAATATATGAAAGGCTCCGGAGGAGAAACAATGCAAGCGAACGCTAGGCTTACCATCGCCATTCAAAAGAAAGGTCGTTTAAGTGAAGATTCCATCGCATTATTGCAACGTTGTGGATTAAAACTACTCTCATCTAAATCTTCCTTATTTTATTCAGCAGAAAATTTACCGATTGATTTATTATTAGTTCGTGATGACGATATTCCGACACTCATTCGGGATAAAGTATGCGATCTCGGCATCATTGGTGAAAATGTATTGCAAGAACAAGAAAATGCTGAAAATGGCGAAGTGTTTGATCGCGTTAAATTGCTAGGATTTGGTCGCTGTCGTTTATCGATTGCTTGTCCCAAGGAAAGTACAGTCTCTTCTTTACAAGGCAAGCGTATTGCAACGAGCTACCCTAATTTACTGAATAAATACCTCAACGAAAACAATATTGATGCCAAAGTGATTAATATCTCAGGCTCAGTAGAAATAGCGCCTCGCTTAAAAATGAGTGAGGCTATATGCGATCTCGTGTCAACGGGACGCACGCTAGAAGAAAACAATCTCAAAGAAGTGATGGTGATTTTACAAAGCCAAGCAGTGTTAGTAAAAGCCAGTGAGGCGATTTCTCCAGAAAAAATGGAAGTGTACGATCTGCTGTTAAGAAGAATAGACGGCGTATTACAAGCCCAAGAAAGCAAATATATTTTATTTCATGCACCTAAAAATGCTATCAACGACATTAAGAAATTATTACCTGGCTCAGAAGCTCCCACCATTGTGCCGTTGGCAGAATGTAATGAACGCGTAGCGGTTCATGTTGTTTCTCGTGAAGGGGTATTTTGGAGTACCTTGGAAAAATTACGTGCAGCTGGGGCAAGCGCTATCTTAGTGTTGCCAGTTGAAAAAATGATGTTTTAGGCATACAGGTGTAAGATGAAAAAGTTATTTTGGAATAATCTTAACGCAATAGAAAAAAAACAATTATTACAAAGACCTTTATCGCAGAACAAAGACGCTTTGCAAGAGAAAACGCAAGAGATTATTCGAGAAGTCAAAGTACAAGGTGATAAAGCATTACGCACTCTGACGCAACAATTTGATAAGGTAACATTAGAAAGTATTCGTGTAGAGCCGCAAGCTTTTGAAGAGGCACGCGCTAAAGTATCAGCGAAAGAACTGGAGGCTATTCGTTTTGCCATTAAACGAATAGGAGATTACGCGCAATCTCAAATCCCAGAAAATTGGTGTTATGACAGCCGTGATGGTGTTCTCTGTGAAACCCAGTGGCGGGCGATTGAAAAGGTAGGATTGTATGTACCTGGAGGGAGTGCGGCTTTAGTCTCCACAGTAATGATGTTGGCAGTTCCTGCTCGAATTGCGGGGTGCTCAGTTAGAGTCATGTGTACGCCACCTGCTATAGATGGTTGTGTCAATCCTTATTTACTGGTTGCAGCACAAGAATGCGCCATTGAAAATGTTTACAAAATAGGGGGGGCGCAGGCTATTGCTGCGATGGCGTATGGCACGCAAACTATCCCCAAGGTAGATAAGATATTTGGTCCAGGAAACAACTGGGTTACGCAGGCAAAAATTCTTTGTGCACAAGATGCCGCCGGCGTAAGTATTGATCTGCCGGCAGGTCCATCAGAAATTCTTATTATCGCTGATGAGTCTGCTAACCCTGCTTTTGTGGCTGCAGATTTATTATCCCAAGCAGAACATGATAAAGCCTCTCAGGTTTTCCTCGTATCACTCAGTGAAACATTTGTCGATGAGGTAAAGCGTTGTCTTGAAACTCAAATTGAAAAATTGCCACGTCAGGCAATAGCAATTGAAGCTTTGCGTCAAAGTGCCGCCATTATTGTTGCCGATATTAATCAAGCAATAGAAATAAGCAATCAATATGGCCCCGAGCACCTCAGCTTACAGGTAGAATCACCTAGACAATATGTTTCCCTGATTAATAATGCCGGAACTGTATTTTTAGGAAAATGGACGCCTGAAACCTTAGGTGATTATGTGACAGGGGCTAATCATGTGTTACCCACTGCGGGCGCAACGAGGATGTGGAGCGGTTTATCGGTATTAGATTTTATGAAAAGAGTAGGGATCCAAGAAGCAACCAAAGCTGGATTAAAAAAATTGGGACCTTATGCCCAGTGCCTTGCTGTAATAGAGCAACTTGGGGCACACGAAAATGCAGTCACGGTGCGTCTACAGGAGGCGAGCAATGACTAATATTGAGCAATTGGTTAGACAGGATTTAAAAGACATTCAGCCTTATCCCATCGATCGCCAGGGAAATCAAAATGGTATTTGGTTGGATATGAATGAATTACCCTGGGATCCCTGTGAGCAGATGGCCATACAAGGGATCAATCGTTACCCCTTGCCTAACCCGCCAGCATTGATGTGCCAATTGGCTAATTATTATGGTGTTTCCCAAGAAAATCTTATTTTGACACGCGGGAGTGATGATGGCATAGATGCTTTAATGAGATTATTTTGTCACCCCTTTCGCGATGAAGTCATCATTAGCTCGCCGACCTTTAGTATGTATGGCGTGAGTGCAAAGCTTCAAGGTGCAAAAATCATTGATGTGCCATTGGACGCAGATTTTAGTTGGAATAAAACCGCAGTAGAAAAAAGTATTAATTCTAAAACTAAAATTATTTTTATTTGCTCACCCAACAATCCAACAGGAAACCTGATTCCTGCTGAAGAAATTTTAGCACTGGCAGAGAAAGTGTCTACTCAAGCTATCGTCGTTGTGGATGAAGCCTATATAGAATTTTCAGATACGATGAGCATGACAAGCAAAATAGAACAGGTAAGCAATTTAGTCATATTGCGAACGCTTTCTAAGGCTTTTGGGTTAGCCGGGATCCGGTGTGGTGTAGCGATTGCAGAAAAAAAACTGATTAAATTTTTACAAGCTTTATTGCCCCCTTTTCCTGTTTCACAATTTACGCTCAAAGCTGCAATGCAAGCCACCACTTGGGAAAACATTGAAAGAATTAAAGGATATATTGAAATTGTGAAAACCCAAAGAGCATTTTTGCAAGAAAAGCTATCAAAGTTTGCTTTTGTTAAAAAAATATGGCCTAGCCAGGCAAATTTTCTGCTGATGCAATGTGATGATGTTAATAAGATTTATTGGTATTGTGTTGAGCAGGGGTTTATGTTGCGAAAATTTAACGATAAATCACAACTTCATGATTGTTTACGTCTGAGTGTAGGGTTACCAAGTCAAAACGAAAAGTTGTTAAATGTACTTGCAGCTGTCACAGGTTAGATATCAAGGTTAATACGATGAAAAAACAGCAAAAATATCTCTTCATTGATAGAGATGGCACCTTAATTATTGAGCCAGCAGATAAACAAGTCGATAAGCTGGAAAAACTTGCTTTAATGCCAGGTGTCGTCCCTGCATTATTGTCATTAAAAGAGGCCGGATATCAATTCATTATGGTGACTAATCAGGATGGTTTAGGAACATACAGTTTTCCTGAAGAGAATTTTTGGCCTGTGCATGAGATGATGTTAGAATTATTTTCTTCACAAGGAATAGATTTTCAGGCTGTGCGCATTTGTCCGCATTTTCCTGAAGACAAATGCAATTGTCGCAAACCTGAGGTGAATCTTGTATTAGATTATTTATCTTCTCAAGAAATGGATTGTAATTATTCTTTTGTGATTGGTGATAGGGATACAGACATAGAACTTGCTAAAAAAATGGGTATTAAGGGGCTTCAAATTGGTAAAGATCCCTTGTTTACTTGGCAGGACATTGTAAACACTATCACCAAAGCAGCACGCCGCTCTCGTGTGGTACGCAAAACGCAAGAAACCGATATCGATATTACCGTTGATTTGGATAGTAACGATAAAATTATCATCGAAACAGGCATTCCATTTTTTGATCACATGTTAGCGCAACTTGCCAAGCACGGTGGCTTTGGGTTAGAAGCCAATGTGCGTGGGGATACCGAAATTGATGATCACCATACAGTTGAGGATACCGCACTTGCTTTGGGACAAGCCTTACAGCAAGCGTTGGGAGATAAAAAGGGAATAGGACGATATGGTTTTGTTTTGCCAATGGATGAAGCTTTGGCGCAGGTAGCGATTGATATTTGTGGGCGGTCCTATTTCAGTTTTCAAGGTCAATTTTCCCGAGATAAAGTAGGTGAGCTTTCTACTGAGTGTGTGCCACACTTTTTCCGATCGTTAGCGCAAAATCTTGGGGCAGCATTACATATTAGTGTCACCGGTGAGAATACGCATCATATGGTAGAAGGAATATTTAAGGCAGTAGGCCGTAGTTTACGCCAAGCATTTCAATGTATTGATAAAGGCATTCCCAGTACTAAGGGGGCATTATGACATACCCAAAGCAGATGACTTTTGGGTTAGGAGCCGAGCCTTCGAGCAACAGGAGCGTATACGAAATACATGACTGTTGTGAGAATGGCGAAGGCAACAACACCGAAAAATCATCTGAGACGGGGATAGCAGTCATTGATGGCTGTGGTACCAATGTGGCTTCAGTATTATTTGCCTTAGAGCGCCTAGGTAAGACATATTCTTTAACGGCAGATCCCAAAGTCATTACAAAAGCTTCCCATGTCATTATTCCTGGAGTTTCTACGGCAAAAAGAGCAATGGGGCAACTGCAGGAAAAAGGTTTACTTCAAACGATTCTTAACTGTCAGCAACCTGTATTGGGGATTTGCTCTGGTATGCAAATATTATTTGATAGCAGTGCTGAAGGCGATGTAGCAGGGATGGGGGTTTTTCCGCAAAGCGTGAATAAATTGCCTCAAGATGGCTATCCTTTGCCGCATATGGGATGGAATAAATTAATCATGAAGCAACCTGAGCATTTTTTACTCAATGGAATAACACAATTAGATCACGTTTACTTTGTCCATAGTTTTGCAGCACCTGTAGTTGAACATACAGTAGCAAGTTGCATCTATGGTGTTGAATTTTCCGCGATTGTGGCCAAGGGTAATTTTTATGGAACACAGTTCCATCCCGAGCGGTCTGGAAAAGTAGGGTCTATGATATTAAACAATTTTTTACAATGTGGATAAAAACATGCAAATTATACCAGCTATTGATATTAAATCTGGAAGATGCGTGAGATTGTACCAAGGCAAATTCGAGCAAATGACCGAATATGAAGGACATCCTTGGGAAATTGCCAATGAATATGCAAAAAATGGTGCGCAGGAGCTGCATATTGTCGATTTGGATGGAGCCAAAAATGGCAAACCGGTACAATCTTCATTGGTTGCACAAATTTGTCAGCTTGATCAATTGAAGGTGCAAATAGGCGGTGGGATCCGTACACATAGACATCTTAAAATTTTATTTTCCGATCACGCTTCACGCGTAGTTGTAGGTAGTATGGCTGTGACAAACCAGCAAGAAGTAAAATCTTGGATGCAAGAGTTTGGAGCAGACAAAATTGTGATTGCTTTGGATGTCATTATGGATAAGAACAATGACCCTATCGTTCTAACGAATGGTTGGCAAACCCAGAGTAAGCAAAGGTTGTGGGAACTCATCGAAAATTATATGGAGGCACAATTGGAGTACGTATTGTGCACAGATGTAACTCGCGATGGCACTTTGCAAGGTCCTAACTTTTCATTATATGAACAATGCCTTGAACGTTATCCAACATTGCGTTTGCAAGCATCAGGGGGAATAAGCTCACTTGATGATATTATGGCGTTGAAACGTTTAAAACTTTATGGCGCAATTGTAGGGAAAGCATTGTATGAAAAGCGTTTTACGCTACAAGAAGCTTTAGCAAAGGTGGCATAATGTTAGCGAAAAGAATTATCCCATGTTTAGATGTAAAAGAAGGTAAAGTTGTCAAAGGGGTAAAGTTTCGCGATCACCATATTGTCGGAGATATTCTCTGCTTAGCCAAACATTATGCTGAATGTGGTGCCGATGAGTTGGTATTTTACGATATTACGGCAAGTAGTGAAGGACGCACCGTTGATAAAGCATGGGTAAGCGATGTTGCCAAATGTTTGGATATTCCTTTTTGTGTTGCTGGCGGTATTAGAAGTTATGAGGATGCTGAAAAAATTCTGAATGCAGGCGCAGATAAGATTTCGATTAATAGCCCTGCATTAGAAAATCCCTCATTGATTGATAAACTAGTTGATGGTTTTGGTAGCCAATGTGTAGTGATTGGTATGGATAGTTTGTTTCAAAATGGTGATTATTTTGTTTGCCAATATACGGGCAATGTACAAAAAACACGGCTGACTAATCGCACAACGATGCAATGGATAAAAGAAGTGCAAGATCGTGGTGCAGGCGAAATTGTATTGAATTGTATGGATAATGATGGTGTACGCCAAGGATATGATATGAAGCAGCTTTATAGTATGCGTCCTCTTATTGATGTCCCGTTGATAGCATCAGGTGGCGCAGGTGAGATAGCGCATTTTGTACAAGTTTTTGCTGAGGCAAAAGTAGATGCCGCTTTGGCTGCAAGTGTTTTCCATCATGGCAACATTGAGATTTCAAATTTAAAACAAGTATTGGCACAAAATGGGATCAGCGTGAGGCAATAATGCAATCATTAAATGAATTAGATTGGCAAAAAATGGGAGGATTGATCCCTGCTGTTGTTCAAGATGAAGCAACTAAGCGCATTTTGATGTTGGGATATATGAATCAAGAATCACTGGCAATGACGCTTGCAACTAAGCAAGTCACTTTCTTTAGTCGCTCCAAGAAGGCTTTATGGGTAAAGGGTGAAACGTCGGGCAATTATTTACATCTTTGCGATATCTTTCCTGATTGTGACGGTGATTCTCTTTTAGTGACGGCACGTCCTATAGGACCAACCTGTCATCAAGGCACATCTTCTTGCTTTAAAGGAGAAATATATGAGGATGGTGAAGAGGGGGACGGTAACCCCGAAAATTCTGTCGCAAAGGCTATACAAGATGATGTTTTCTCACATCTAGAGAAAACCATTGAAAGTCGTTATGTTGAACGTCCTCAGGGAAGTTATGTTACCTCATTATTCAATGATGGGCTTTCAAGAATTGCACAAAAGGTAGGTGAAGAAGGGGTAGAGGTTGCATTAGCTGCTGTGATTGAAGATAAACAAACCTTATCAGAAGAGGCAGCTGATTTACTATTTCACTTGTTAGTGCTTTTAAGAATGAAAGAGATCCCTTTTAAGGAAGTGCTCTCAGTATTACGTCGCCGTGCAGGGAGTACTGTGTCCGCTTAAGAAAGTGGTTAGCTAGATTTCTTATCTTGTAAGTCACCATTCTTATTTTTGTAAAGATACTGGATGGTTATTCAAGCTGTCAAAAATACATGTTACGATTATCTCTTCACATACGTTGAATTACACTTAATGGTCGAGTGTAAGGTTAAGCTTCTTTGCTTACGTGTAGATAGGACTAAACGCCTAAGCGTATCGAAAAGAGATCTTTCATGAATTTCTTAAAAAAAGGCATTGGTATTATTGTTGGAAAAATTGTGCTTCGCGCACAGCTTATTCCAATTGGTGAACTACGTGGCCTCAAATGGATTTGGGGAAAATTATTTTATACGGCCGCTCAAAGAGCAAAGCTAAATGGCTTGTGGGTAGAATTTGTTAAGAAGAACCATGAGCACAAAATCATGCAAAAAGAGCTTGCGATAGAGGTACAGCGGGAGTTATTGCCGGCTGCTCGCGGTGTGAAATTAGATACCGTTGAGATGTTTGCCCAAAATAAGGATCCCAAAGAATATATTGTCTATGGGTGGGGAAGAAGTGATTGCTACGAATTTTATCTTCATCGTTTAGCAACAGACGCTTTAAATTTAAATAAAAGAATAATCACCTTTAATTTTAGAGGTGTGGCGCGTAGCCAAGGGCAAGTCTATTCCGAGCAAGATTTAATTAATGATTATGTTTTTCAGGTAAAACGTCTTATTTCTCAAGGAGTGCCTGCTAATCGTATTAAATGTTATGGTCATTCTTTATGCGGTGCGATTGCAACTAAGGCAGTCTTAAGATTGCGAAATGCAGGCTATGACGTTCAGATTTATAATGATCGTTCCTTTGCAAACTTAATTGATACCTCTGTTGCACTTTATTTTAATAGACCTAGTAGCAGAGCGCGTCTTGTTAACATTGGTTCGCTCATTTTAGGTGCTGCTCTTTTATTCCCTGTTGCTGCTTTGGGAATGGTTACCTTGCTAGAAGCTGCTTCTATTGCACTGTTACTTACTGCCAGTGTTTTTTGGAAACCGACTCATGCCTTATATGACAAAATTGTTGCTCCACTTTTGGAAAGAGGAATGCGCAATGCAATGATTTATGGGGGATGGGTATTAGATGTAGTTGATAATTATAAAACGCTACCACGTGAAAGTCGTTGCCATACCGTCGTAAAGCCACCTGTAGCGACGACTTCAAAGTTCTTGGGGAAAAGAGCAACACACCCAGGGCAAGATAAAGTAATACCTTATGAGTATTCTTTGCATAGACATTTATCACATGACAAGCAACATAGACGGGATCTAAAAACAAAATTATCAAAAGCAAAAAGTAAAGGAAAAAACGAACGCGTAGAAGTGCTCAAAAAAATGTTATTAAAGCAAAGTAACGGCAAGATGACTAATGGCGGACATATGACTGATCCCAAAGAGCTTGTTACTTGGTACAAAGGCGTACATTCAAAACGACATTTGAGCGGACAAGAGCATTTTTATGATTTCGTTGAGCCCAACGGTAATCATACTTCCCGTTTTTCTCGCAGATATAAATCATTTTCTTAATAGGTTAGTCAACCGGGGGGAGCAATCCCCCTTTCTCATTTCACTTCTTATTTATTCACTATTGAAAGTTTCTCCCTAGCGAGTATGATTTATCGCGTATCTTCACGTGTCTACAACATGGCCTTATAGCAATTATTTATAAAACTACCTATTTAAAATTCTTGCATGTGAGTATCAAGGAAGGAAATGATAATGCAGATGTCGCAAGTGAAAGCGTTCTTAAATCAAACCAAAGATTTTTTTATTCATTTTGAGGAATTTTTAGAATTTCGGGTTTCAGGCCTAGCTAAAGGTGCGCAAGGTGAGTCTCGCTATATTTCGCAATGGGTGGGCATGGTTGGTCAAGATAATGCACAGGCAGTACTTGCCAAACTAAAAAAATATGAACAATCTTTAGATAATACAAATCCTTCTTTGTTTTTAAAATTCTTGGAAGCAGTCCGCTTTCCTCTTCGATATACGCCACAGAACGTAAGTAGAAATGCCGCCATGCAAAAAATAGAAATGGAGCGGGTGTGCAAGGAAGTGGTAAGAAAAATCACAGCGCAATTAGAGCGTGCTCAAGAATTTTTAACTGAGATTGATTTTAATTCTGCTAATAGTGCTGTTTTTCTTCCCGTTAATGCGCATAAACAGCTTGCCGAGCGCGCAAGAACAGTATTAAACGAATGCAATAAAGTCTTAAAAGACAATGATGCATTAATTGCAAAAACTATTCCAACGAAAAGAAAAAGTTGGTTTACTGAAACCTTACGTAGAGCAAGCTATTTGGTTTCAGTGCGATTAAGTGCCTGGGGATTATCAGAAAAATCACCTATTCCCAACATAGAGATGACTACGCAGCAAATCACTGAGAATAATAAATGCGCTCACCATCAGCTTAATCAAATTTTGGAAAAACTGGAAAATCTAAAAAACCAACACTACCGTCCAACTAAAGTAACAAGAACATTGTTGGGGTGTGAGACGGCCACAGATAAACCGACAAAAGATTCGTTGCACTATCAATATGTACCAAGCGATCTTGAGCAACCTTTTGAAAATCTCAAAATGGTAATGAAAGGTCAATCATCAACTGCTTCAACGACGGGCGAGCAAGCTAAACTAGTGACATCAGATATACTGACAGTAGTTAAAACGCCTTTCCCTGAGCCTAAAAAGCGATATAGGTAAGGTTGTGTTACAGAATAAGCAACAAGAAATTGCTTTCTTTGATAGTTTAGCTCGGGAACAAGAATACAATGTCTTTACCGATGCAGCCAATCAAAAGATAGTTGATACAGTAATAAAACTGAGTATGCCTGAAAAAAACGCATTAATAGCAGATTTAGGATGCGGCTCAGGCATATTTACTCAGCATCTTCATGAGCGCGGCTATTATTGCTTGGGGTTAGATTTAAGCCATCAATTATTACAATTGGGCAGGAAACAATCGCAAGGCATTAATTTTTTACAAGCAGATGTTGAATTTTTGCCTTTCCAAGATAATAGTGTAGATATCGTGATGTTAAGTTGTTTGGTACATCACTTACCTGATCCAACTTTGTGTGCCAAGGAAGTTTTTAGAGTGTTGAAACCGGGGGGGAGGTTTGTTGCTTTTGATCCCAACCGTCTGAATCCTTTCATGTATCTTTATCGCGATAGAAGTTCGCCATTTTATAGTTCAAAAGGCGTTACACCGAATGAGCGTCCTGTGCTACCAGCCAAGATACGCAACATTTTCACCCAGGCTGGCCTAGCGGTTGATTCAGCCTATGTAGAAGGACTTTCTTTTCGTTATGTCGCCTCAGACACTGCAAAGGGAATTTTGCCGCTATATAATTTTTTCGACAGGATCTTTTTTAAACCTTTTTGGATGAAAACCTTACGAGCTTTCGTATTTACTTATGGTATGAAACCTTACAGTTCATAAAATGGCAATACATATGAAAAAATCATTTGATTCATTCAGTATTAGTATATTAGGGATGGGCGCGATAAGCGCTTTTTTGTTATTAGGGTTTAGAGTTGAACACATCATTTCTTTTAAGTCAGTTTATCACGTGGTAACAAGTGGGTTTGAAGAAGAATCCCTATTCGCCATGTGGAAGTACCACCATTTCATTCCTGTTTATAATGATCCACATCAGATCCCTTACAGTGCTTCTTATTTTAATTGGTTA
Organism: Gammaproteobacteria bacterium 39-13; assembly: GCA_001898235.1. GTDB lineage: Bacteria > Pseudomonadota > Gammaproteobacteria > Berkiellales > Berkiellaceae > Berkiella. The sequence continues at coordinate 12,356 of MKTN01000067.1, read as the reverse complement.
TTTTATAGTTTTTATGGTTCTTTGATTTCACTTATCATGCATCATTTTCATTTAAATGATGCATTTATTCCTACCATTGGCCGTTGTATTACCCTAGCGGTAGTTAGTTTAGGATTTTTAATCAACGCTAAATTATTAGCGCAGAATGATAATCAATCACGCTCTTTACCTTATTCGCTTGCATTTTCGCTGAGCGCGCTATTGTGGTTAGGGCCATTAGTAGGGTATTGGGCTATCACCGTGCGTCCAGATTTATTAGCGCTTCTTTGTGATGTTATCGCCGCACTTTTTTTATTTAACTATTTGCGCAATAAAACATTGATGAGCATTGTGCTTGCCGCTATTTGTTGCTACTTATCTTGGGCATGCAAACAAATTAATATCGTGATGCCGATTGCGATAGGTCTTTTTCTCTTGACAGAAAAAGAATGGCGCGCCGTGCTTTTATTTAGCGTTGTGCTGATAGTGGGGTATGCACTGACCATTTCTCTGGCAAGTGCTGCGCTTCTCAAGACAATTTTCTTTGTGGATACGGCCGTGCCGCTCTCATGGGCGATGTTAATTGAAAATTTAGTCGATTTCGCTAAAAAAACACTCCCCGCCGCGGTACTTTGGGTTGCTTTAATCGGGGCACAATGCAGCAATAAACAGATTATTCGCAAAATACATAGCGATAAAATGGTAAAATTTGGCCTTTGTGGCTTACTTGCCTGGGCAATAACGTTATTACCTGCAAGTAGTAAAGTTGGAAGTAGTGTAAATTATTATTTTATTGCACTTTTCTTTTGGATATTGGCTATCGCTGGTGCTTTAAGACAATTATCACAGCAAAGATCAAAATGGATTGATGGTGGTATTGCATTAGCAGGAATGGTTTTTATAACCTGTATTTTCATTGCCTTTAGTAATGCGAGTATTCAAAATATTCAAGAGCAACGAGTAGAACAAGCCCAATTGCAAGAGTGTATGACTAAAGTCATGCCGCCTATTTTTGTTGTTAATCACTATGCAGCACTTCCTTGGATGAACCCTAGCCCCATTTCTTTCGTGTTAGCGTACAACTATTGGAGCGATCGCCATGCTAATCGATCATTTGAGCATAATGGGATTGGCGGCTTAATCGGACAGGGCTATTTTAATACCCTTATTTTGCCGCCTTTGGTCACAAACACTTATGATGGTGCATCTTTAAATGCTTATGAGCCATATCAAGATGTTTGTGGGGGATATGCGGTATTTATCAAGAAGGATCGGGTATGAAGCGAATACTTATCACAGGTGGGGCAGGCTTTGTTGGTTCATCTTTGGCAGTATTAACAAAACAATATCAAACTAATGTTGAAGTGATATGCTTAGATAATTTAAGTCGCAAAGGAAGTGAATTAAATTTAGCGCGACTTCAACAAAACGGCATAAAATTTGTTCATGGTGATGTCAGAAATAAAGAAGATCTAGAACGCATTGGGGCTGTCGATTGGTTGATAGAATGCTCTGCTGAACCTAGCGTTCACGCAGGATATGGTGAAAGTCCTTCTTACTTAATTAATACAAATTTATTAGGTCTTATTCATTGTCTGGAATTTTTACGTCAATCTGGTGGGGATTTAATTTTTCTTTCTACCAGCCGTGTTTATCCCATTGCTAAATTGCGTGATTTACCCTTAATACCTGAAAATCGACGATTTATCCTTAAGAATACTGATTGTAAAGGCGTAAGCCCAAGGGGGATCTCAGAAGATTTTACTTTAGAAGGAAGTCGCTCGCTTTATGGTGCGACCAAGCTATGCGCAGAGTTGCTTATACAAGAATACCACCAGATGTATGGAATGCGCGCGATTATCAATCGTTGTGGCGTGCTCGCTGGTCCATGGCAGATGGGAAAAGTTGACCAAGGCTTTATGGCCTTATGGGTAGCACGTCATTTTTTTGCTGAACCTTTGCAATATATGGGATTTGGTGGTGAAGGGCTGCAAGTAAGAGATGTTTTGCATGTAAAAGATCTCTTTCGACTATTGCAGATCCAAATGCAACAAATTTCATCTCATTCCTTTGGAACTTATAATGTGGGTGGCGGCAACGAAAATAGTGTCTCCTTGTTAGAATTGACACAAATGGTTGAGGAATGTACCCGAAAAACTATTCACATCGGTCAGGATCCTAAAACACGTGATGCTGATATCCCGTTTTATGTTACAGACTTCACAAAAGTAAATCAGAAAACTCAGTGGCAACCGGAGATAACGATCCCCATGATCATAGAAGAAATCCATACTTGGATACAGAAAAATGCCACTCTGCTTAGGCCTATTTTCCAGGTATAATCTCGTTTACTCTTTCCATTTTGAACTTAGACTGTGTTGCCTGCGCTCATCCCAGTCGTGTACTTGATGTACACTTCTCGGGTCTTATTCACTTGGCGCGCCTTGCCTAAATCCAAACTGGTTTGAGTAAATATTTTTTCATTTTGAATTTATTAGAGTGCAAAAATTATTGATAAGCTAAAAGGAAGTTGCTGTGTCTGTAGCATTAATTACGGGATCTGCAGGATTGATTGGTTCAGAAGCTGTTAAATTCTTTTGCTCAAAAGGGATGACAGTAGTTGGTATCGATAACAATATGCGCAAAGAGTTTTTTGGCCCAGATGCTTGCACTTTATGGAACTTGGCCGCTTTGCAAAAAAGCGTCAACAACTATACCCATTTTTCTTGTGATATTAGAGATTATGCTCCACTTGAAAAAATATTTAAGCATTATGGAAAATCAATCTCGGTGGTGCTCCATTGCGCAGCGCAGCCTTCGCATGATTGGGCTGCTTTGCAACCGCATACAGATTTTACCGTTAATGCGAATGGCACCTTAAATCTTTTAGAGTTGACAAGGCTTCATTGCCTAGATGCTACGTTCATGTTTTTAAGCACGAATAAAGTGTATGGTGATACGCCTAATAGTTTGCCACTACAAGAATTGCCCATGCGGTGGGAAATCGATTCAAATCACCCTTATTATGGTGTGGGCATCGACGAGAATATGTCAATTGATCACAACAAGCATAGTCTTTTTGGCGTTTCAAAAGCTGCTGCAGATTTGATGGTGCAAGAATATGGTCGTTATTTTGGCATGAAAACCGCTTGTTTTCGCGGCGGTTGTTTAACCGGGCCTGCACACTCCGGTACGAGATTGCATGGGTTTTTATCGTATCTGATGAAATGTAATCTTGCACGTTCTGTTTATACTATCTATGGATATAAAGGCAAACAGGTCCGAGATAATATTCATAGCTATGATTTGGTCAATGCGCTTTGGCATTTCTCTCAAAAGCCTAAAGAGGCCGCTGTTTATAATTTGGGAGGAGGCCCTCGTAATAACTGTTCAATACTAGAAGCCATACAGCTTTGCCAGAAAGTTAGTGGTGAAGAAATGATATGGGAATATGCTGAAGATAATCGTATTGGCGATCATATTTGGTGGATAAGTGATGTGCGCCAATTCCAAAAAGATTTTCCCCAATGGGACTATCAATATGATCTCACTAGGACGTTGGCTGAAATTTATCATACTATCAAAGATATGAAGGTTACCTATGGGCAGCTCGCTTGAATTAGAATGGCTTGAGAAAGGGGTAAAGGGGCTTTTTTCCGTTGTTATTCCTGCATTCAATGAAGCCAATAATCTTATCCATACCGTACCAAGATTGATTCAACGTTTAACGGAAGAAAAAATCCATCATGAAATTGTGGTTGTTAATGACAATAGCTCTGATAATACAGAAGAGGTATTAAAGCAGCTAGCATTGCAATATCCGACTTTGCGTTGGGTGAAAAATTCTCCGCCCAATGGTTTTGGATTAGCTGTACGTTGTGGTTTACGAGCATTTGCTGGAGAGGCTGTTGTCATTGTAATGGCAGATGGTTCAGATTCACCCGAAGATGTGGTTACTTTTTATAAGAAGCTACAAGAAGGATATGAATGTGTTTTTGGTTCACGTTTTAATACAGGCGGTAAAGTAGTAGATTATCCACGCCATAAATTGTTACTTAACCGTTTAGCCAATAATTTCATTCGAATTTTATTTCAAATTCGCTATAATGACGTCACTAATGCGTTTAAATGTTATCGTCGTCATGTGATTGCAGGTCTCAATCCTTTGCTCGCGAATCATTTCAATTTAACGGTTGAATTGCCGCTGAAAGCTATCATTCGTGGCTTTCATTACACGGTTGTGCCGAATGCTTGGTATAATCGCAAAGAAGGTATTTCGAAATTAAAGATCCGCGAAATGGGAAGTCGCTACTTATTTATTATTTTATATTGCCTTATTGAAAAGCTGTTTTCGCGAGGGGATTATAAAATAGCATCAGCGGTGTCAACCTCTAAAAACTAAGGCAACCATTGCCAATGCCGGCATGGCAATTCCACTCAAATTAAGGATTGGAGAGACATAAGAATATCACCTCGCAATGGCAAGAATAATGAAACTGTAAATTAAGGTTTCTGAGTGCGATTGGAATGCGATGGGTGCATTAAATCCGAATGCTATAATTATATAGTGGTAGGTCGACTTTCTTTTGCATTTGTGTAGCAATCAGCTTAATCTTTAAGAAACAAATACTTTTTGTAAAAGATGATGAAAAATAATTATTTCCTCAAGAAAATGAAATACTTAGCAATTATCTTACTGGCTATCCAGCCAGGGATGTTGTTTGCCGATGTACTGGGTGCAGGCGATGAGGGAAACCCGCAGCAAGGGGGTACCTTCTCAGGAAATGTTCAAAATGCACCTACAGCGAAGGCTGTATATGGCGCTAGTCAGCAAGGATCGCGTAATGCCGCTGCTGCTGCAGGAGTTGGTGGTAAAGGCAATAAAATAGGTGGTAACGTTAATGCTGTCGATGCCATTTTGAATCCAGATAAGCAAAAAAAGGAATTGGCGGCTGCTGCTGAGCAGCCACCCGTGCCGCAAGATAATGATGTAGTCAGAGAAATGGTAATGGATATTAGTATTAATGCTTATCCAGATAAATGTGCTTGCCCTTATAGCAGAAACAGTGATGGGTTTGAATGCGGTATAGAAAGCGCTTACTACAAACCAGGTGGTTATCGCATCTATTGTTATCCTCAAGATGTTAGAGGACAATTAAACATCTTTTACCGCAAAACTCATTAGTCTTCGCACATGAACTTCCGAGGGTGTTGCCTTCGCACTGTCGCAATCCTCATGTACTTTTATGTACACTCCGGTTACGAGAGCACTCGGCGTCTACCCGAAATCCATGTGCTATGACTAAACTCTTCCCCTTTTACTTTCGTTGTTGGCGCCATCTTGCCTAAAAGTAAACTGGTTCAAGTTGAGTCATAGTTGATGTTTTCTATACTCTGTTAATCCTTCAATAAGCGCTAATATCGCTTCTTCTGTATGATTAACATTCAATGCAATCCTGAGGCGGCTTTGATTCGGCCCCACTGAGGGGGGGCGAATGGCGCTGACACGGATCCCACGCCTGGCTAAAAAAGCTTGTGCTTTTAAGGTTTTTTCCGGCTCTTTAAAAATAATTGGAATAATATGTGTAGAAGATAAACCAGTATCAAAACCTAAGCTTTGTAATGTTGCGCGACAGCGCTCTGCTTGTTGCATGAGTGCCTTTGCTTGAGGCTGAAGATCAGGCACTAATTCCCATGCTGCCTGCATAGCAGCAACTTGCATGAGTGATGGGGCGGTTGAGAAAATAAATCCTTGGCAACGATTGATGAAGTAGCGTTTTAGCACGTGGCTACAGGCAACATAAGCGCCACTGCCTCCTAATGCTTTACTAAAGGTACCCATGCTGACATCAATCTCACTACCATAATCTTCGGTTAACCCATAGCCTTGCTTTCCTAATAAGCCGGTGGCATGAGCTTCATCGACATAGAGCATTGCGTTGTATTTCTTGGCTAAGTCAATAAGGGTGGATAAACAAGCTTGATCGCCATCCATTCCAAAAACAGATTCAGTCAAAATAAATTTAGGCTGAGTTGAGCTTTTGTGTTTTTCCAATAAATATCGCAGATGATCGTAATCAGCATGATAAAACCGCTGCTGTTTGATATGGGATAACTGGCAGGCGACATGCATACTGGCATGGTTGAGTCTATCGGCAAAAACTAAAGGGGCAGCACCTAGGACTTTACTATCAAGCAAAGCGCTTAATACGGAAATATTTGCCTGGAAGCCACTACTAAAGATGAGAGCTGCCTGGGAATGTTTATATTGTGCAATACTGTGTTCCAGCGCATGAAAGACAGCTTGATCGCTTGCAATCAGCCTTGAAGCTTTGCTTCCTACCCCCGATTTATCAGCCATCGCTATTGCCGCTTGGATCAAGGCTGGATGTTGGCTAAGCCCCAAATAATCATTGCTTGAAAAATCATAGCGAAATTGCCGCGTCTTGGGTAATTGACGAAGCAGTTGCTGCTGTCGAAGCTTGCTGCAAAAGGTGCTGTAGGATTTATAAATGGACTTCATAAGCTAAAAAACTAAGAAAAAAGGATTTTAAAAAGAAATGTGATGAAGCACAACCCCGCTTCGCAAAAGCGACACATGGCCCATTATCGAAGGTATTAGTTTACTGGCTTGCTTTGCGAGCATGAGAGGACATCCATTTAGGAGGATGAAGATGGGTGTCCTGGCTTGCCCTGCGTCGCTTTAGCGAAGCAGGGATTCTTTTAAAATCTCATCCCAATGTGCTACCCAGCCTTTGTGGTGACTAACTCCCTTTAAGGTGTGGATGTGTACACAAGCAGGGTTATCAATTTCTTTTGCAAATTGCTCAGCTATCCAAACTGGCACGACGCGATCTTTGGAACCATTCCAATGATGCTGTGTCAGATATTTTAGTGAGGAAGCTACTTCCGTAGGATTAAGTGAGCCGATTAAAGGAGAGGTACGATGATACTGGTTTAGGGTTTCATGATTTAAATCACCCGCTACCGTAATAAGACTACTGATATCCTGGCGCTTTGAAGCTAAAAGTGTGGCAACGCTTGCGCCACCAGAAAAACCAATCAACACAAAGTGCGTGGCATGTGTTTTCTTTTTAAGCGCCGTTAATATTTCATCCATCGACTCAATAACTTCAGGCGCATAACGATGACTTGACCAATATTTTGAATGACAGGCAGTATCTAGAGTATGAGGGGTATATTGGCAAGGCCTACCAAGATAAATGACATGAGAGTGAGGATCATGCGAAGCAAGTTCTAATGCTAAAGGTTGGCGAGGCGTTGGATTGTCTGATAACTTGTATCTTGTTTTCCAACTGTTTCCATCTCCTTCGATATAAACATGAATAGTGGATGGTGTTGTTTCAGGCAAACGCTCATAGGCACTAATCACAAATTTTTGTGTAGTATAAAGATGGAGCGTCATATTGGCTTGTTCTGCTTGTGTGATAACTCTTTGCGCAGAAGGTGAGAGTTGATTGGGAGCAGTGCTGCAACCAAGAATACCGCAGCATAAAATAATGAATAACCGTTTCATTTTTAATTTACGCCCTCTCATTGCCTAACATGATTGGAGGCTCGCCGAGAATACTGGTGGATGTGTATTCTGTCACCATGAATACAACTGAGCAATGCATTGATTTAAGCTATTAAGAATACTAAATTTTGTTATTGCACAACTAAGGTGTAGACATTTTTTGCTTGAAGCATTTGAAATGCTTTGGGTGAAGCCACACCAATGATAGGATTGAAGAAATCATTCAGGGAGAGATGTTGATGTTCGGCGATAAATCAAAGTTGTCTTCTATTGTGGCTATCATTTTAGCCGGTTGTTATACACAACAAGCTTCAGCAACGCCGTACCCAGATATAGATTCAATGCTTTTGGTTGTTGGACCAAATGCCGCTATTAACGCCCCTGAGCTTAACAGCTTAATTCTTGCCTTAGATGCATTACCAACTCAGCAACAAAAATACCTTGCATTGCAAAGTTTAATACCTGCTGCAGATGGCAGCCTTCGAGCAGCGTCAGAAGGACCTATGCGTCAAATACTTTCTGTCATGAGCGATAGGCTCATCAAGGTAACTGCACAAACAGGCGTATCCAGTGGCGATAGTTTGATAGATGCTGCGCCTGCGCCAGTAGATGCGACTCACGATAAAAAAATTGCTACTAAGACCGCAGAGGAAGCAAAACTAAAAACAGTTAAGACCGCAGAGGAAGCAAAACCAAAAACGGTTAAGACAGTAGAGGAAGCAAAACCAAAAGCGGTTAAAGCTACAGTTCATTTCGTTTCAAATGATCCTGCTGATCCAGAAATAATCACCCCAAATAGCACCGCAACGACGAATGATAAGCAGCAACCTGCAGCAGCAATTGAAAGTGCTGATGCCGCTAAGGTTGAAAGCAAAGAAAAAGATCAAAAGAATGCAAAAAAAGATGACGCGTTAAACCTAGAAAACAAAGATAAGAACAATGCGACAGCAGATACTGCCGCGGTGACAGCGGGGAGTGATACAGCAACTGCTGAGACCACTCCAGCTGTTCCTGAAACGCCGAAAGAAATTGTGCATGGCGCATGGATCCAAGTGCTAGGGGATAACATAGGACAAGGCGTTCGAGGCATTATCCCAGGCTATGATGCCGATGTGTGGGGAATTGTTATTGGTAGAGATTACCTAGTTTGTCCAAGACTCGCCATTGGTGCAGCGATAGGCTATCAAAATGCCCAAGTTGAACAACGAAATATTTCAGGCAGTTATTTAGATATTAAACGATTCCAAGGCACACTTTATGCCGGATATCGATTTATCTCTCCGTTTTACCTCAACATGGCGGTGACATACGCACATAACGATTACGATAATAATCGTAATATATTAGTGCCACCAGTAGGTGGTGTTCCCTTTGTGCGGATTGCTCATGCCGATTTTGATGCTGAAGAATTTAATGCTTATGCTGAGTTCGGCTATACATGGAGCTGCGGCAAGTTTAGAGCTATTCCTAAATTGATGTTGATGTATTCTTTCTTTGATGTTGAAGATTATGTTGAAGAAGATGCTTTTGGTTTAGATCTTTATACACGATATCGCAATATGGAATTCCTGCCTTTAGGGGCGGGTATTAAGCTCGAATATCAAAACGAATTTGAAAAAGCTTATGTAGTGCCAGAAATACATGCCTATGCATTTCATGACTTTAGCAATGACAAGCAAATTGCGGCTGCACTTTTTACAGCAGGTGGGTTTGAATTCTTAAATCAAGGGGTTTCACCTTCTGAAAATAGCATCGAAGTTGGAGCTGGTATTGCCGTGCATAGTTATCAGAACACTTCTGTGACGCTGCAATATGACTACGCTTCTAGAAGTGATTATCATCGTCATGCAGCATTTATAAAAGTACGCCATGAGTGGGCATAAGATGAAGAAAAAGTTAGGTCTTACTCATGCAGTATTAGCATCTTCTTTTTTTGTTGCCCCTTCTATATTCGCGGCAACGACAATTAACTCAAATACAACGGCCCCGCTTATTGCTAGTACTGCTGGTAATATTGAAATTACACCCACAGGTTCTATAAGTATCAATGTTGCGAATGATGCCATTACAGTTGATGCGACGGCAACAGTACAATTAGATCCGTCTAATGTGAGTGGAATAGCACCTGATGCAATCCTGACCACAGCCCCCGGTCAAAACGCTATTAATATTACAACCGGAACGAGTGCCATTATCACAGTAGGTTCAGGAACCAGGATAACAGCGGCACTTGATGGGATATTAGTTGCCGCGGATTCGGCTGTTATTACTAACTCTGGGACCATTAGAGCGGGAAGCAGTGCAATTGAAATTGCCACGGGAGGAACTAATGCCACCATTAGTAACCAAACAGGTGCAATTCTTCAAAATAATGGTGCCGCCACGCAATCAACAGTTTTGATTAACGAAGCTGGTTCAACATTAAATAACTCTGGTACAGTCACTTCATCTGCGAATGACGCAATAGAGATAAAACAGCCAGCAACTGTTGTGAATAATACTGGCGGTGTTATTTCTGCAGTTGGTGCTTTTGACGCACTCAATGTTTCTGCGACATCGAATATTACCAACTCAGGGACGATTTCTTCTACTTTAGGCAGTGGTATTAATATTATTGCTGGGGGCGCCAATACTATCATCGTCAACCAAACAGGCGGTGTTATTAGCGGAAATGATCCCCAGGGAACAATCATTACCAGCGCAGCTGGGATGTCTTTGACCAACTCAGGCACTATTATTTCAACGGGTAGTAAGGGCGATGCTGTCTATGTCGCCGCAGATTTCACCACCATTACCAACCAAACGGGAGGGGTAATTGACGGTGGTGCAGCGGGTTTAAATGGTATTGGCATCATTGCTGCAGCAGCAGGCGATATTCAAAATACCGGCACTATTCAAGCTTCTAATAATAATGCTGACGCTATTTTTGTCGGCGCTGCCTATAATGGCTCTATCACCAATAATGCTGGGGGTATTATCCAATATACCTCTAATGGTAATGGCAATGCGGTTCGCTTTGATGCTGCGTTTACCAATTTAAATAATGCTGGCACGATTCAAACTACTGGGGCAACAGGCACTGGCGCTGCTATTGTCGTCACCAATGATATCTCAGGTACCATCAATAACTTCGGCACCATTTCGACGGTAACCAATAATAATTCAACCATTGAAATCTTTGGAAATTTAACCGGGATTACTAATACCGGTACCATTAGTGGTACCGGCGCTGGAAATGGCGTTATCTTAGGAAAGAGTGCCATCGTACCTAATGGTCTAGTTAACTCTGGTAATATCACAGCGCCAGTTGGAAAAACTGCCATTGATTTTAGTGATGCGACGACTAATATTCCGATTTTTCAAAATGGCGGTACGATCACTGGGAATGTGTTTTTGTCAGGTGGTGGTGGCACGTCGTTGACAATGAATGCTGGGACGATTGCAGGAAACATTACCTCAAGCCCTGGGAATGCATCAACCTTGCAGCTTAATGGGGGAACGGTGACGGGTACCACCACCCTAGGTAATTTCAATGGAAACATTGTTAATTTAGCAGGCACCAGTTTGCAGGCATTAAATGGCGGCACTGGCAACGATACCTTTAATTTAACCGGCGGTGGTTTTACCGCATTGGATGGAAAAGCCGGCAACGATACGCTTAATGTGCTTGCTTCCTTTACCGCAAATGGTCCTATTACTAATATTGAAACTATTGAGGTAAAAGCGGGCACATTTACAACAAATCAACTAGTTAATAATTTCAATACGCTTACCATTGATGCTGGTGGCAGCATGGTGAGCAATGCTGATGTGACGGGAACGGGCGCGTCAACTTTAGCTATCAATGCGAATGGATCACTGCAAATTAATAATGGCTCTACTGTTACGGTAACAAATGCAAACAATAGTGGCAGATTAGCCATTCAGCAAGATGGTGCGTTAGCTGTAACAGGTAACTATGTTCAGAGTGCTACTGGAACTTTTGCTCCAGAAATCCAGAGCCCAAATGCGGGAGGGTTTGGCTTTATTGGAGTGATTGGTACAGCGACATTCAACGCTGGTAGCATACTCGCACCCACTTTGGGCACGACAGGGCAATTTATTCCCAATGGTGCAAAATTTCCTGTTGTGCAGACCCTCGGTGGTGTTATTGCTGCACCACCTCCGCCTCCACCGGGCATTCCTACTTTAGTGCAGCCTCAATCAGCATTGGTTTCTTTTACTTATACGACTACTGATCCTCTCTTTCCTAATGATTTAGTATTGGAAGCAGTGATAGCGCCAATTACTTTAATCGCCCAACCCGATATTCCATTAGCGGTGGCACAAGCATTAGAGCCATTAATTTTTGGTGGTACAACCAATCCAGATCTGCTCAATCTTTTTGGCCAACTACAGCTATTACCTGATGTGACAACATTGGATAATGCCTTATTACAATTGGCGCCACCATTTAATTATGCATTACCCACTTCTTCACGGATCAGTATGGATAATGCTTTTGATAGTGTGCAAATGCGCCTGGAAGATTTGCATGGATTAGGGCCACTTCTGCAAGAAGAAGAATATAAATTACAAAGAGACACTGAGCTCTATAATGGTGTTAGCTTTGGCGATATTTCAGAAATTTATGGCACACGCGGTCATTTTGGTGCATGGGTCAAGGCTTATGCCTCAACTTATGATCAGCATAAACGTCATGAAATTGAAGGATTTAAAGCCGATGCTACGGGGCTTGCGATTGGGGGAGACTGGAGTCTAACCCAAGATGTAGCAATTGGTATTGCTGAAAGCTATACCAAAGTGAATACCAAAGATTACACTGATCAACAGAATTCTA
>MKTN01000066.1 GCA_001898235.1 Gammaproteobacteria bacterium 39-13 | reverse complement strand
GGAATAGTTGGGAGTAAAATTGATAATGGTTGTGAAAAAGGAAGGGGCACTGAAAAAGAAACGGGGACAGATTGTATCGTCACCACTGTGTTGAATAATGAATTAGAAATCGCATTAGAATCAAAAACTTTCTCTACTGATATTACACCTCCTTCGCTTGTTACTTGCGCAACAGAAACACTCTCTCCCCCGCCATCGGTGACAGGTACATCAAATAAATCTTCCCAGGAAACATTCAAGAAATTAGGAGCACTATCATCCGTATCTTCACCAATAGCTTTATTCAAAATGGATACAAATTTTTCTGGAGGCAGCACAAGATAATCAACAAAGGCATTTTCCCATGCGATGAGGATATCTTCATATGGAATGTTGGCATTAGACAGCGATAAGAAAATGCCTTCTAGTGAGACATGGTATTCGCCCAAAGATAAGATGCCATTTTCATCTAGTTCAGCATCTTTTAAAAGAGAAAAATTACCTGTTGACTGATCTACAGCAAGGGATTGATTGTTAGGATCCTGTTCACTCTTACTTGACATAGCCCAATCAACAGTTTGGCCTGCTGTCATTTCTTTCACCATCTCTATGTAGTGCAGCTGCATACTACAGGGAATGAATACTCCCTAATATTTAAGCTAGTACAATAAAATCAGAATGTTAGATTTTTATTCAAGGGAATGAATTTACAGATCCTGTATCCAAGCAACAATTCTTACTGAGAATTTCCGACTTGTGAGAGTATCATCATCTATTATTAAAAGAAGAAGGGAGTAGCACCAGGGAGGGGACATTGTTGCAATACAAAGCGAAATTGATCGCTCCTTTCTTATTTATTACACTGCTTTCCCCTATAGGCCATACACAACAAAATCAGCCTATACGCCCCATTCCCGTGACCGAAAAATCTGATCCCGAGATGGTTAGTTTTGGAAGACAGCTTTATATGAGTGCTTTGTTTTCCAAAAACACTTCGCTATCCTGTAATTCCTGTCATTCTGTCAAAAGAAGCGGTACAGACAATTTACCAAAACATATTGGCTTAAGTGGTTCTCTTGGTGCAGTAAATACGCCTACTGTTTTTAATTCTAGTCTTAACTTTAGACAATTTTGGGATGGACGCGCGAAAACATTAGAAGATGTCATAAATGATCATCTTCGCGATCCTCAGGTTTTTGCTAATAACTGGCCTACTGTTATTGAAAGAATCAAGCAAGATAAAGCACTCCACCAAAGCTATAAAAAACTGTATAAAGGAGAGGTGACAGCTGATAATCTTACAGAAGCACTGGTCGCCTACATAAAAAATTTACTTACCCCTGATGCCCCTTTTGATCGATATCTTAAAGGGGACAATAATGCGTTATCTGATGATGCAAAAAAAGGATATCAGCTATTCAAAAGCTATGGCTGTATTACCTGTCATCAAGGCGTCAATGTTGGGGGAAATATTTTTGAAAAATTGGGGATCTATAAAGACTTCTTTGTAGAACCTAGAAAAATCAAAAAAGCAGATTTAGGGTATTTTAACGTGACGGGAAAAGAAGAAGACAAATTTGTTTTCAAGGTACCATCATTAAGAAATGTGGCTTTAAGTGCGCCTTACTTTCATGATGGTTCAGTCAATACCCTAGAAGACGCTATTCAATTAATGGGCATCTACCAAATCGGACAACCTATTCAAGTGTATGATATTCCATTGATTGTTAAATTTTTAGAGTCATTAACAGGCAAACTTCCAGAAAGCGAAAGATAAGCATGGTTCTGACAGAGAAAACTAAAAATTTTCTTATTCGTCTCTCGATCGCCGCCATCGTGCTGATCATCGCGGGAATTTATTATTTAAGTGAATTAAGACCTTTCCCTTATGAAGGTTATGAAAAAGATATCAATCAATTGCAGCGGTTTGATGCGGAATTAAATGAAGCCATCGTTCTTACCCGTTTCGGGTTATTAACAAATTATGATCCTATCGTTCAAGCATTAAATGGCGCACAACAAATGGTTTCTGATTTTAAAAAAACCATTGCAAAGCACCCAAATCGTTCTATTGAAGAAAAAATTAATAAACTTGAAGCCACTGTGAAAGAAAAGGCTGAATTGACGCAAAAATTTGAGCGCATTAACCCTGTTTTAATTAATGCAATCTATAGTTTCTCTAAAATTTTATCACAAATCATTGAATCAGAATCGAATACACAATTAGTTGAAAGCTGCTTAGAACAAGACTATCGTACCCAACAGCTTGATAAAATCAATAACCTTTTCCGCGGCACACTTATCTACGTCAGCCAAAGCACGGAAGGAAAACCTAAAGAACTCAGAGCACTTGTGGATGAAATTCGAAAGGCACCACAAAAGTTACCTAAGCTTGATTTAGCATTAGTTTATGCAGACAAGATTTTAGAACTTCAACCACAAATGTCAGAAATTGACGAAGCCCTATTTCAAGTTCCTATTGTTTCTAATCTAAATGATTTAAATCAAGCTTATAAAACTGAGTTTGAAGCATTCCTTGACGAAGGAGATGCTTTTCGAATTATTTTGTATGTGCTTGTATTTATATTACTGGTTGTGCTGCGATGGACTTTCGCACGTCTACAAAATACGGTTGTCGAGCTACATATTGAAGTGGAACGAAAAATAAAAGCTGAAAAAGAACTCGAAGAAACCAATCGCCAATTAGAGAATCGTGTTGCCGAAAGAACACATGAATTAACCGTTAAGAATAATGATCTTAATCAAGCTTTGGGCAATTTAAAAGATGCCCAAGATCAATTAATTATGCAGGAAAAAATGGCATCAGTGGGTATGTTGACCACAGGTATTGCCCACGAAATTAAAAATCCTTTAAATTTTGTCAATAATTTTTCTGAAATTTCTATTGAATTGGTATCAGAACTTAATCAAGAACTTGAAAGCAACAAATCAAAATTAGGTGAGGAAACTGTTAGCTACATTGAAGAAATCTTGAATGATCTTAAAACCAATTGCAGCAAAATTAAAGAGCATGGTGTTAGAGCGGATAACATTGTTAAAAATATGCTTCTTCACTCTCAAGAAGCTGGCGTTGAAAAGGAAATGGTTGATCTTAAAAATCTTATGAATGACAACATTCAAATTGCATTAGAAAGTTTTAGATCTACACATGGGAAGTTTGATATAAAACTAGACAAAGAGTATGCGCCCAATCTTGAAAAAGTCCTTGCAGCTCCCCAAGCGATCGGTCGCGTCTTAATCTACATCATTGATAATTCTCTATATGCCTTACATGAAAAGCAGCTGCTGTCCCCTCCAGACTATCAACCTACATTAACAGTCACCATGGAGCAACAAGCTCAATCGGTAGTAATAAAAGTGAAAGACAATGGAGTGGGGATCCCTAAAAAGTTCCTCGACAAAGTATTTGAGCCCTTCTTTACCACTAAACCCACTGGTAAAGGGAATACTGGTCTTGGATTGTCGATCTGCTATGATACAGTAGTAAAGCAACACAAAGGTGAATTACGAGTGACTTCTGAAGAAGGAATGTTTACTGAATTCACGATTGTACTACCGGTAAATATGCGAACATCACAAAGCTAAGTTTGGCAACACGCATGAGAATAAACAAGAGTTTAGTTAGAATATTGATAGGTTTATCGCTGGGATCCATTATTACTTTGGTTTCCACTGTAGTTTACACTTCACCTAACAATGCTCCACAAGCTTCCCAAGGCGGTGCGCCTGATATGGGCGGTACTGATTCTTCAACTGGAGGAGAATATTCTCCAGAATCCCGTGAATATCATTTAAAAGCAGCTTTTTTACGCTACGTTGCAAAATTTGTTGAATGGCCAGCAAGTGCACTTACATCTGGAAATATAAATATATGTATTTTAGGGCTTATTCCCTCCTTTGAAGCCATTAATTCTATTAATGGTAAAGTAGTTAACGATCATACCATTGCTGTTTCTAAAATTTCTGAAGTAAAAGAAGCACCTGGTCATTGCCAAATTCTTTTTGTTACTAAAACCGAGCAAGATAATATTCCAAAAATTATCAAAGCCGTGGAAAACCTTCCTATTCTTGCGTTTGGCGACATGGAACATTTTGCTGAACAAGGCGGGGATATGAATTTTTATGTTTTGAATAACCGCTTGGCAATTATGATTAATCCTCCAGCGGTAGAAAAATCGCAACTGAAGATTAGTGAGCGTATGTTAAAGGTAGTAACCGTCGTACCACCCATCGACCAAAGCAACAAACCTAAGCTCCAGTAATAATTGCTTCCACTAAGTTTTCTACCCAATTTTCTCTGGCAGTAAGCCTTGCAGCATCCTTTTCTTCATCGTGTTCAAGGCCTGCCGCTTTGCGTACCACTAATGCAATGCATACGTAATCCAGCCCAAGCTCTCGAGCAAGTGCAGCTTCTGGCATACCCGTCATACCAACTAGATGACAACCATCTTGCGCCAATTTAACTGCTTCAGCGATAGTTTCTAGCCGTGGCCCCTGAGCAATCCCATAGGTTGCTTTTGTAATCACTTGATAGCCTACTTCCTTTGCTTTTTTAATGGCAATTTGTCGCAAAAGTTCGCTATAAGGATAAGCAAAACTAATATGAGCAATACTAGCATCTTCGCCTAAAAATGTATTTTCACGGCCATAAGTGTAATCAATAAGCTGATCAGGAATAATCACATCGCCAGGTAAGAAATCGTTAGTGAGTGTGGCAACAGCAGCCGTTGCAATCACAGTTTGGACTCCGGCATCGCGCAAAGCCCAAATATTAGCGCGATAATTTACCTCGTGGGGATCCATTGGTTCTGCGCTGCCCCGCCTTGGTAAATAAACCACTTCTTGATCGCCTAAAATACCATAGCTTAATGGTGCAGAAGGCTCACCATAAGGTGTTTTTACACTGGTGCTATGGGTTAAACTTAAATTTTTAAGGGCGGCAAAACGAGAACCGCCAATGACTGCGACTTTGTTCATCATTCCTTTTATTGATCTTGAGGTGCAACGGCAAAGATCCCCGGTGCATTCCGCAAATATCCTTTGTAATCCATACCATAACCAAATACATAGCGATTTTCGACAACCACGCCTGTATAATCTGCTTTTTGCACAGCATCATCAGGTCTAGAAACTTCCTTTTCGACTAAAACAGCCGTTTTAATTTCTTTTGCACCCTGTTCGCGGCAGTAATCTACAATACCTGCTAATGTAACGCCTCTATCCAAAATGTCATCAACGATCAAAACCGTTCTACCTTTGAGAGAAACTCTAGGTTTTGCTACCCATTCAAGGCGAGAACCCGTTGTCTTATCACCATACCGAGTTGCATGAATGTAATCAACTTGTAGCGGAAAATCTAATAAGGTGAGCAATTTTCCTGTCAAGACAACACCACCTATTAAGACACACAAAACCACAGGATCCTCATCTTGAAGATCTTTGTGGATAACATCTGCCATGCCTTGCAAAGCTTGCTCTATAGCTGAGGAGCTATATAAGCATTTTGCTCGTGCAAAGATTTGCTTAATCCGTTCAGGTGAATGTATATCTTCCATTATTTCTTCAGTTTCCGCAGGGTGAAAATCAACCGTCATTTTTATTCTCAGCCATTATGCAAGGTAGCGAACTAAGTACGATATAAAACTAATAGATTAGGGGGTTTTAGAAAGAACTGCAAGAGATTTGGTGGATTATTTTTCTGACTTTTTTGCGCTATTTTACTAAAGAAGTCAGATAAGGATCTTTCGCGCGATAGCGCATTTCGCCCACTTTCGTAAAGGGGGCGGCGAGCGTAAGCGAGCGGGGGATTTAGCATTCCACAAAAAATCCCCCTCCGCTAGCGCTCCCCCTTTACAAAGTGGGATATTTGTTCGCTTCGCTCACGCAAAGATCTAAAGGTTCGTAAGGACCCATCACAACTAATTACTTGCCGCATTAAACCGCAATCTGCAACTCATCCATGACTGTCACAGCTTCCTGCCAAAGAGGCGTTTTAGATAGCTGTTGCCAAGAAGGTACCTCACCTTTCGCTAATAAACTCTGACGTCTGCGTAGTGTCACTTCATCAAACTGAGGGCGGATCCCTTCAAGTACATTGATTGCGCCTTTTCGATTATTACAAACTAATACAAAATCGCACCCAGCATCTAATGCAGTACGTGCTCGTGTCGCATAGTCACCAATACCGCTAGCACCTTCCATCGACAAATCATCACTGACAATAGCGCCCTTAAATCCTAATTTCTGTCTTAATACTGATTGCAACCAATAAGCAGAAAAACCCACAGGATAGGGATCAATTTTAGGGTAAACAATATGTGCAGGCATGATAGCTGCAATACCATTTTCAATCAGTGTTTTAAAAGGCTGAATATCTAGGGAAATTTGAGAAAAAGTTCTTTGATCTTCAGGTAAAACTAAATGGGAATCTAGCTTAACCGAACCATGTCCAGGAAAATGCTTACCCGTTGCCTGCATCCCTGCTTTTGCCATCCCGTGAATATAGGCTGTTGCTAACGTTGAAACAATCGCAGGATCAGAATGGATCGCTCTGTCTCTCATGACATCGCTTATTCCCATATCTAAATCAAGCACAGGTGCAAAACTTAAATCCACGCCCAATGATCTTACTTCCAAAGCCATTAACAAACCTAACTTTTCACTGATTTTTTGGCACTCAACTAAAGAATAAGTTTTACTTTCTACCATATCGCCTAAAATTCTAAGCTTAGGTAATCTCGTAAAATCACGAATAAATCGCTGCACCCGTCCACCTTCTTGATCAACACACATTAAAAAATTTGGACGAATAGACCTAATATGCTGAGCAACCTGCGATAATTGTTCAGGGCTTTCATAATTGCGACTAAAGAAAATAACCCCGCCAACGGCAGGATGCTTTAAAACCTCTTCATCTTCCTTTGTCAGCGTTAACCCTTCAATATCTAAAATAACCGGACCCATCATCGCGTCATTCATTATTTACCCTTACCCTCGAATAAAAACTGTAGTGCCTGGTGGAACAAGTTCAAACAATTCAACAATATCGGTGTTGCGCATCCTGATACAACCATGCGACAAAGGAATTCCCATTGGTTTACTATCAGGGCATCCATGAATGTAAATATAACGCTGCATGGTATCGCACTCACCCAAGCGGTTTTTCCCAGGTTCAAGACCGCTTAGCCATAAAATTCGTGTCAAAATCCAATCTTTATCAGGATATTTTTCTTCCATCGATGCCGAATACATCTCTTCTAACGGGCGCCGGCCTACAAAAATGGTATTAACAGGGCGGGCTTTTCCTATTTTGGCTCGAATTATATGCCAACCACGAGGGGTTTGATTACTACCCTTTCTTTCTCCTACGCCATTTATAGCAGTAGAAATAGGATAGGTTTTATAGCATTTACCTTGCTGCAGATAATAAAGCTGCTGGGTGGGCACATCAATTAATAACTGATGTAACGATTTCTGCATAATTTCAGCCGGTTGTGCAACTGTTTTCATCATTTTATAGTCATCAGCGCAATCTTGGCTAGCTAGTAGCCAAATATTTGATGTAAAAGGAGCTTGATATGGTATTTATGTGTCGAAAAAAATCCCAACATGCTAGAAGTATACTTGCTAGCTTATTTTTGGTTTCTGCCACTGCATATGCAGAAAATCCTTCACAGATCATTTTCAATAATTTCACTTCTCTTGCCTTAGACTCACAACTTGCTTCATCTCCCGGTCAAGGAATTGCCGCAAATGTCAGCAAGCCTGTTAATTATAGTCTGGTTTACTGGATTTGTTACTACAGCGGTAGCTTTAATCATTGCCCAATTGTATTTACCGACAAAAGTAATGGTGAAAAAGTTGCAACAGTCTATCTCAATGCAGAAACTGCTACCTTGACAGAACCTCCAACTCTTTATGGAAATTATGCCAACGAATATGAAGTGAGAGGCTGGGAAACTTCTCCCTTAAACGAAATTACTATTGTGGCGAAAGCTTAAAAGAAAAAGCCCCCTAAACGGGGGCCTTTTATAGAAATAAGAAAAAAGAATTAGTCGACCAATTCTTCTTCTAAATGACTAGCATGTACTGCAGCAGGCATTTGCACTTTGCGGTTTGCTAGTAACTCTAACCATGCACGCAACTCTTCTGTTTGGCGTTGAGCCAATTTAGGATCTTTAAAAGTATGCGTTAACAAGAACATACCTTGAATGCTTGAAATAAAGTTTAATGCAAGGCCAGGTGCTTTTTCATCAAAGCCCAGCGCTCTAAACTGCTCTTCAGACCATTGCAAGATATCATGCAATAATTTTGCAGCTAGATCTGATAAAGGACCACCTTGTTTGCCTAATTCTTGGCATAAACCACCGATAGGGCAACCAAAACGTGCTGTAATTTCCAAGTTTTCTAAGCTGTATTTTCCAAGCGCCATTAAGCGAGCCAATGGATCTGAAATTTCAGACCATGAAGCCAAACGCTCTGACCATTCAGTCGCACGCTTTTCAATCACTGCAATACCAATAGCTTCTTTGGTTTTGAAGTAATAATACACATTACCTAGAGGAACATCTGCTTCTTGAGCAATATCAGCAAGAGTTGTTAAATTAAAGCCTTGTTGGTGGATAAGAACCTTGGCTGCTTCAATCAGTCTAATACGTTTATCTGTTTTCCGTGGCATAACGTTCATAGTCCATTTACCTATTGGGATAACTTCACTTTATTCCCAGAGAACTCGGATTTTCCGAGCTCTCTGAGTTACTGATGTTTCCCTTACCTATACTACTTATGATTAATGTTATGGTTTTTTATAACTTTAATCATAACCCCTTTTCGTCAAGCGTTTTGCTAACTTCATCTGATTATACGAAATCATAACGAATTTGAACACCGAAAATATTAGCATTCCCTTCATAACTACCACTTAAAGTAGCAGCAGTGAGAGGGGTAACGGTATTAGCGCTAAATGGTGCGTGCTCGTTAATATCGGAATCTTTGAAGAAGATATGAGCATAAGCAACGTCAATCTTCACTGATTCATTAACAGTATACCCAGCACCTAATGCTAACCAATATCGATCGTTATCGGGGAGGCGTGCAGTTCGGAAGTCACCGCGAATAGGTGATTGATCATATTGAACGCCACCTTTAAATTGCCAGTTTGGATTGTAGGTATAAATTAACCCCAATGCTGCGCGGCGAGCATCTTTAAAATGTTCCCAAGTATCAGAATCTAAACCAGCCGTTGTTCCAGTCAATGTCGTGAAAGACGCACCTGGATCAAAACGTAATCTTAATGTATGGAAGCGACTCCAGTTTGTCCATGCAGCATCTGCAGTCAATGCAAAGCATTCATTGAAAGCATGATACAAACTCAATGTCCATGTTTCAGGCAATGTAATGTCAGCACGTACTCTCTGGATATGGTAAATACCAGCTTGAGTAGGGAAAATGGGTAATAAAACAGGGAGACCCGCATTAACTGCACTGTAAGGCACTAAGTTTTCACTATTCCCTTCAGCGTGGAAATTAACGTGCGAACGATAACTCAAACCAAGACGAGTTGTTGTTCTGGGCGCCCATAATACACCGGCGTGCCAACCATACCCCCATCCTTGTGCGTGGTTCTTTTGGAAACCATCGGTAGAAGCATTGCCATTACCAATGCGAGCTTCTAAATCTGCTTTACCCCATAGTGCATCAGGTCCAATACCAAACGATAGGCAAGGGAACCACTCATATGCGATGTTAGGACTAAAGTTCAGTGTCTTAATACTTGAATTGGTTGCTAAATAACGAGCAATACCATCTTCTTGATATTCAGTATCTAAGCCAAAAGGTGTATTAATAGAAAAACCAAATACCCAGCGCTCATCTATTCTCTTAGAAATGTATGTAGCGGGAACAAAAGCAACTGTACCTGGATCATCCGTATTGCCGCCCGGTACAGCGGCTGTTGTCGTTCCTGCTACCGCTGGAAGAGAAGTAGTAGCGGAGGAGGCAGTGAAATCAAAATCACCTTGAATGATGATTCCGCTTAATACGATTTCGCTTTCATTTAACCTTGTTAATCCGGCTGGATTATAAAAAGTGGTACTTGCATCTTCAGCAAGCGCACCAGTTCCGCTATATGCAAGGCCTAAGTTCGTGACGTTTTGTTCTTGGATTGCGAATCCGGCAGCAAAAACTTGGCTGGAAAGACAGCTCAAGACCAAGCTCGTACTTAAGGTAATTATTTTAGATTTCATTGAAGTGTCCCGGTTCCTGGCCACGTTTATTTACTCCCTTAACTAAAAGAAAAGTACCATGCTCTATTTATAGTGGCATAAGGTATTGCATAATTGTTTTGACAATCAACTCATGCACATTGCCTCTGAATCATACTTTACCGACATAACTGTCACATGTGAATGCCCTAAGACAAATTAAATAGATCTTTTCTAAACTTTTCACTTGGCGGCTGACGCCCCATCCATACCTTAAGTATCAAGCTGTAAAACTCATTACCTTTAATGATCCCACGTACTGTACCTTTTACTATAACCCGTGTTCCTACGTTAGGAATGTAATCCAAAATAAGAATATCCCCTTGGTTCAAAGGATAATCAACCATCTTAAAAAACTGACTGATGTTAATTTGATCTCTTTCGAGCACCTCAGGCGAATTATTATTTTTGATTGCTTGCTCCCAATACTTCTTAGGTGAATCAAATGAACGTAAGAAAAAAAACCACATACGTTTAGGTCCTGCATCTGCAAGCGCTTGAGCAGGTGTACTAACCACATCTAATGAATAAAAGGCGCCGATATAACCATCCGTAAAAAAAATCTTGTGCAGCGCAGCGCCACGTAAGGTTAACACATCACCAGTATCTTCCAGCACCACGGTTTTTGGAATTTCTTGGTTATCAAAAATGAGCGCCATTAAAGTGGTAGAATGAAATAAAAATACAAGCAAGTATAGCAACCGTATATGACAAGTTGCTTTACTCAATCTGTGTTGTTTAAATCTCATCATAACATTTCAAACAACCCTGCTGCTCCCATACCCGTTCCAATACACATAGTGACCATACCATATTTTTGCTGCCGCTTGTGTGCGCCATGAATTAATTTAGTCGCCAACACAGCACCTGTGGCACCTAAAGGATGGCCTAAAGCAATCGCACCTCCTAAAGGATTCACCTTGCTTTCGCTAATATTCAACGTTTTGATGACAGCAACACTTTGTGCGGCAAAGGCCTCATTTAGTTCTACCCAATCAATATCACCCAGTTTTAATCCAGACTGCTTTAATACCTTGGGGATCGCTTCGATAGGACCAATTCCCATATACTCAGGTGCAACGCCAGCAACAGCAAATCCACGAAACTTTGCCAAAGGTTTGAGATCATATTCAGCCAATACACGTTCATTCACGACTAATAATGCAGCTGCGCCATCACTCATCTGCGAACTATTACCTGCAGTCACTGTCCCTTCGCGTGCAAAAACAGGGCGCAGTTTTGCCAAGATTTCTAGGCTGGTATCTTTGCGCGGCCCCTGATCCTGGCGGACATCTTGGATCACTTTCTTTACCTGCATTGTCTCTAAATCAGGCAATGAAGTTTGGGTTTGAATAGAAATAATTTCCTCTAAAAATGCATCACTTTCAATAGCCTTAACTGCTTTCTGATGACTTGCAAAAGCAAAAGCATCCTGTTCCTCTCGCGAAATTTTCCATTTTTGT
Source organism: Gammaproteobacteria bacterium 39-13 (assembly GCA_001898235.1). Taxonomy (GTDB): domain Bacteria; phylum Pseudomonadota; class Gammaproteobacteria; order Berkiellales; family Berkiellaceae; genus Berkiella. The sequence goes on along the minus strand of MKTN01000066.1, from coordinate 23,039 downwards.
GCCACTTTCTCTGCGGTGATCCCCATGCCATAGGCAATGCCAATATGCTCATCTTCAAAGTAACGAGGGTTAGCCGAAAAATTATATCCCCCTAAAGGAACCATGCTCATACTTTCTACGCCACCGGCAATCACAATGTCAGCCATTCCTAAGGCGACACGATCGGCAGCCATACTAATGGCTTGCAAACCTGAAGAACAAAATCGATTGATAGTCACCGCAGGCACATTCTCTGGAAGTCCTGCCAAAAGTGCACTAATGCGAGCGACATTCATCCCCTGTTCCGCCTCAGGCATCGCACAACCAATAATCACATCATCTATTTTCTCAAGCGGTATTTGCGAAGCCTTTGCCATTACAGATTGTAAAACTGTACTTAGCAAATCATCCGGTCTTGTATAACGAAAGGCACCTTTAGCTTTACCCACAGCCGTACGAACAGCGGCGACAATATAAACATCTTGAATTTGAGTGCTCATGAATCATTCCTGTCATTAGTATTCTAGTAAGAAGGAAATAGGCTCAAGCCAGTTTGTTTTTAGGCAATACGGCAAGCGATGAGCAACAGGAGTGTATACTTAATACATGACCGTTGCTAAAAGCGCTACCAACAAAGTCTAAAAGCAAAATGTGCAGAGCATACTAGTTTCTTAAGGGTTTACCCTTCTCAAGTGTGTACTTTATCCTTTCCATGGTTTCATTCGTTTTCACTAGCGCTAAAATTCCTTCCCGTTCAAGTTTTAGCATCCAATCTTCATTAACGATAGTGCCTGCTTCTACCTCACCACCACAAAGCACATGTGCAACTTGGCAACCAATGAAGAAATCATGTTCAGAAATAAATCCACCTTCTTTTAAATTCACAAGATAGGTGCGTAAATTGGCAATCCCAGGTTTCCCAGCCACAGGGAATTTAGGCGGCAATGGGGGGTGATAAGTCAAGTCAGCAAGTAAGGAAGCTTGTTTTTTCGCCATGTAAAGCAGCTCGTCATTGTTAAAAACAACCACATCACTTGGCTGTAAATAGTTTAATCTTTTTGCATCAATGGCACTAGTCGATACTTTTGCTTGTGCAATTTGATCAAAATAGGTACGTAATACTTTAAATACATCTCCATCAACAGCACGAAGCGCAGCTCTATACGCCAATTCTTTACTACCCGCTCCAGCTGGCAACAATCCTACGCCCACTTCAACTAAACCAATATAGGTCTCAAAGGAAGCCACAATCCGTGTCGCATGCATGCTGAATTCACAAGCACCACCAAAAGTTAAGCCCCTAATTGCAGCAACAGTTGGGATCTTCGCATAACGTAAAGCCATAGCAGTTTTTTGAAAGTTGCTGACAAATTTCTCAACGAATTCCAGACGATTACCTGTCGCCTCATTGACCGCACTCAGATTCGCACCAACAGAAAAATCTGTATCATGTCGCTGCCACAATACTAAAGCATCATAATCTTTTTCTGCGCGAGCAATTGCTTCTTGGATCCCTTCTAATACATCTGGCCCAATGCAATTTTTTTTGGTCTTAAAACTTAAGATGGGGATCTTATCACCTAACGTCCACATACGAACGGCAGATGTCTCAAATACTGTCTCCCCTTCATTAGCGTGTTCTGTTATTACCTGATCTGGGAAATACTGACGTCGATATACCGCCAACGATGAAGGAGCTTCAAAAGTTTGAGTCTTCGGTGAAAATGCTTTTCCTTCCTGATAGGGGCCAACAAATCCCGGCTTCTTGACCCATGTAGGTAAAGGTGATTGACACATCGATTGGCCAGCCTCAATTTCTTGGCTTATCCAGTCTGCCACCTGTTGCCATGTGGCAGACTGCCAAATTTCAAAAGGACCTTGCTGCCAACCATATCCCCAACGCATCGCCAAATCAATATCTCGGCTAGTATGTGCAATTGATTCGAGGTGGTAAGCACAATAATGAAATAGATCACGAAAAACACGCCATAAAAATTGTGCTTGCGGTAGATTAGATTGTCGTAAAGATCCTAATCGCAACGCTGGATCTTTTTGACGCAAGAGTGTCAACACATCATTATCAATATGCGTGCTAGCTAAACGATAAGTTTTATCGTGAAAATCATAAACCTGGATCTGTTGCCCTACCTTTTTATAAATCCCTACCCCCTTCTTTTGTCCATAAGCACCTTTATCAATAAGTTGGGTAATCCAATCGGGAAGCTCAAAATACGCAAACCAGGGATCATCTGTTAAATCCTGTTTCAAGGTATTGACAACATGTGCCATGGTATCTAAACCCACAACATCCATCGTTCTATAAGTAGCACTCTTAGGTCTACCGATTAATGGCCCTGTTAAAGCATCAACAATATCAGGTGCTAATCCCAATTCACGGCTATGGTATAGCGTAGCAAGCAATGAAAACACCCCAATGCGGTTTCCAATAAAATTAGGGGTGTCCTTAGCATAAATCACACCTTTACCCAAACGAGAAACTAAAAAGGTTTCAAGCTGGCTTAGCAACTGTTGATCTGTTTTAGGATGAGGAATAATTTCTACCAACTTCATATAACGGGGCGGATTAAAGAAATGTACCCCACAAAAACGATCTTGCAAATCAGGAGGTAATTCCTTGGCTAACTTCTCGATGCTTAAACCGGATGTATTTGTCGCAAAAATAACGTTTTTGGATAAATAAGGACATACTTTCTTGTAAAGACTTTGCTTCCAATCAAATCTTTCAGAAATGGCCTCTATGACAAAATCGCAATGATTCAATTTTTCCAGATCGGTATTATAATTGGCAGGGATAATATAATTTTCGATTCCCTCTTCTGCTAAAGGAAATGGTTTTAATTTCTTAAGCGAGTGCAGTGATTCTTCAACAATTGCGTTTTGATCACCCTTTTCTGATGATAAATCAAACAATATTGTCTGGATCCCAGCATTGGTTAAATGCGCTGCAATTTGCGCTCCCATGACACCAGCGCCAAGAACAGCGGCTTGACGAATGTTCAATTTTTCAGTGTTAGTCACACTTGTCTCCCTTTTCGTTTTTTTAATTCCGTTTGAATAGACTCCCTTCCTATCTTATCCCCTCTCCCGTTTGCGGGAGAGGGTTTAGGGTGAGAGTCTTATGTTGAAGGACCTTTATCCGGCATTCTGCCACCTTCTACTGCAAGCGTAAGAAGGAAAGATGAAGATCCCAAAATAGGCAAGATTAAGCCACTTCTCCTGTTTGCCAACCTCTGTCAGCCGCAAAGCGGTTACCATAACGCGACTCAAGTTCTTCCAATTGCTTTAATAAATTGGCACCGCCTTGTGTTCGCGCATACGTAATCGGACCGCCTCTAAAGGGAGGGAAACCAAATCCAAAAATACAACCTGCATCTAAGTGATCTGCACTGTCTACAATGCCTTCACGTAAACAAGCCACTGATTCATTTAATAATCTTAGAATTAAACGATCAGTTACATCACTTGGGATTGTCTCTTTAGTAGCCGGCTTAGGTTTAATCACTTTTCCTTTATTATATTGATAAAAACCTTTTCCAGTTTTTCTTCCAAGCTCGCCACGTGAAACATATTCTTTTAATTTTTCAGGAACCTTTGCACCCGTGGTTGCACTCAATTTTTCTAAAGCGGCTAAACAAATATCTAAACCAACCGTATCAGCAAGTTCAATAGGTCCCATTGGCATGCCGAACTCCGTCGCAGCTTTATCAATAACAGGTCCTGACACACCTTCCTCTAATAATGCAACTGCCTCCAACATATAGGGAAGCAAAATACGATTTACCAAAAACCCAGGTGAACTTTTAACTGGTAAGGGTAATTTACTAATCTTGCCGACAAAAACAATAGCCTGTTCGATAACTGTTTTATTCGTCTTTTCACCCTTAACAATTTCAACCAGCGGCATTTTGGGTACTGGATTAAAGAAATGGATCCCAACCAGACGGGTAGGATCTTTAAGTACAGTGCAAATTTCTTCCAATGGAATCGTCGATGTATTCGTTGCCAAAATAGCATCTGGTTTTGCTTGTTTTTCAATCGCTTGGAAAAGATCTTGCTTCGCTTGCAGTTTCTCTGTGATAGCCTCAATAATCACGTCGGCAGTTTTTATACCAAGTCCGTTTGGATCAGGAAATAATCTGTCCATGACTTCTTGCACAAGATAATTTTCTTTCAACTGCTTCGTTGCCAGTTCATTAGCACGTTTTAAAGCATTGCCTATCAATTTTGGTGCTTGATCTTGAAGGGTAACTTTAAAGCCACGTAATGCACACCATGCAGCAATATCTCCTCCCATCACACCTGCCCCAATCACGTGCACATGTTGGGGTTTATAGCTCAAACCCTTTCCCAAACCTTTAAGTTCTTCTTGCAAGAAAAAGACTCTGACTAAATTTCTTGAAGTATCAGATACCAGCAGCTTCCCGATAGAATCGGCTTCAGCATCCATGGCTTGCGGTGTTTCTACACCATGCGCAACCCAGTTTTCGATGACTTTAAATGGCGATGGGTAATGTTTTGGATTTGCCTTTTTACTTACTTGAGAAGTAAATAAACGTCCAAGTACAGGTCTTATCAATTTATAATTCAATGCTTGACGCCAAGGGAAAGATTCCTTTTGTCGCGGCGGGGTAAGCGCATAATCCCGCGCTGCTTTCTCTAATAATCTGCGAGGGACTGCTTCATGAATAATTCCCATTTTTTTCGCAGCTTTTGGCAATAGATTTCTGCCAGAAAGAATGACATCCATAGCTTGAAGAGGGCCAATCAATTTTGGCAACCGAACCGTTCCCCCCCACCCCGGATGGATCCCTAATTTGACTTCAGGCAACCCTAACCGCGTTTTAGGTGAATTTTCTGCAATCCTGTATTTGCATGCTAAAGCAAGTTCGAGGCCGCCGCCTAAGCAAAATCCATCTATTAAAGCAATCGTAGGCATTTCTAGCCGTTCTAGCTTATTAAAAATTTCTTGTCCTTTGCGGATAAGTTGTGTTGCTTCTTCTGCAGACGTTAGGGATTTAAACTGCGAAATGTCTGCACCAACAATAAAACCTGTTGTTTTTCCAGAGCGAATCACTAGCGCTTTGGTTCGATTGTTTTGGCCAAGACTATTTAGAATTTGATCAAATTCACGCAAAGTGCTCTCATTTAAACTATTTACTTTGCTATCTTTTCGATCAAAAGTTAACCAAAGAATATTATCTGCGTCTATTTTTAAAGACCAGTGTTCATAATTACTCATCATTACTTGATCCATTTTAAACTCCAGTCACACGCTCTAATAAAATCGCTCCACCTTGACCACCACCAATACAAAGGCTAGCCACCGCTCGTTGTGTCTTATTTTTTTCCATCATCTTGGCACAATGTAAGACTAGGCGAGCACCACTTGCTCCAACAGGATGCCCTATAGCAATAGCACCTCCATGAGGATTTAAACGTTCCACATCTATTTCACCCATCACGGTATTTAATCCTAACTGTTGGCAATAAGCTTCATCTTTCCATGCCTTTAAACACCCAATTACTTGAGCAGCAAAAGCTTCGTTGATTTCCATATGATCAATATCTTTTAAAGCTAATTGATTGCGTTGTAGGATTGGCGTTATGGCATGCACAGGACCTAGCCCCATAATAGCTGGATCTAATCCTGCCCATTCAACATCTACAATTTTTGCCAATACAGGCAGTTTATAGTGTTTAACTGCATCTTCGCTCGCTAAAATGACAAACGCTGCTCCATCACTAATTTGTGAACTGTTACCTGCAGTAACACTACCATGCTTTTCAAAAACAGGTCTTAGCTTTGCAAGCTTTTCTAAGGTCGAATCAGCTCTGATGCCATCATCTTGCTCATAAACAGTTCCATCTATTCCATAAAGAGGCGTAATTTCCTCGAATACACCCATCGCTTGACCTTGCATTGCGCGTAGATGGCTTTGCATAGCAAATTGATCCATTGCTTGTCTATCAATACCAAACCGATACGCAACTTCTTCAGCAGTTTGTCCCATATTCAGATTAACAACCGGATCGGTTAACCCTTTTAAAAGTGCTATCACAGGAACCAAGAATTGTGGTCTGAATTTCAGGGCAGTTTTCATCTTATTTGGTAATGCTTTTGCTTGTTGCAGCTTGGCAAGCCAACGTACCATTGCCTTACTGTAAAGCAAAGGCGCTCGACTCATAGCTTCAGTACCCCCAGCTAAGACGAGTTCACATCTTCCGTCGCTAATACTTTGCGCTGCACTGTCGATTGCTTGTAACCCAGAAGCACAATTGCGTTGTACCGTAAAAGCAGGTACAGCATTGCCACATCCCAATCGCAAAGCAATGATACGGGCAATGTTGGCCTCTTCTTCACTGGGACCTGCACAGCCAACAACAACTTGATCAAATTTGTCTGGTGAAAACGGTTGTCTCATAAGCAGTGCTTTTCCGGCTGTAACAGCTAGATCTGCGGCAGAGAATGGGCCGGGCTCTGCACGCATTTTTAAAAACGGAGTGCGCGCACCATCAACTACATACACTACCCTACCTGGGCGTTGATTGATTCTGTTTTGCATTGTGTTTGACTTCCTAAACCATAGTCTTGAGTAAATTCATCTACAGCTATTGCCTTTTTACGTAAAGATTCAAATTCTCGCAGTAAGGTAGCTTCATTTTGATCAATGATCTGTTTATCGTATGCCACTTGAATTTGCTGTTCAAAAGTTAAATTTTTATTGATTTCTTTTGCTTTAATCGCTTTAGTCATTTTTAATAAACTAGGCTCTGCAACAAGGAGCCGCTGAAAAGTCATTTCAATTAGTCCGCTTGCATCTTCAGCAGTTTTTCCAATGTAACAAAGTTCTGTTAATCTTTGTCTTGTATCAGAATCTGTTAGCATCATCTGGATACATTTTTGGCCTAGTTTGTCTTTTGGTAACGAAAATGCCCGTCCAAAAGGAAAAGTGAGCCATTTCAATACTTTTCCAACAATTGGGATGGGATAATTTTCAAAAAGCCCGTAAAATGCTTCCTGAGCATGATATAAACAAGTCTCTAATGACCATTCTGCCAATGGTTCATCGCTCATTAACTGGCCATTATCATGATAATATTTCAAGACACTACTTGCTAAATAAAGCTGACTCAAAACATCCCCCAGTCTGGCAGAAATACTTTCTTTACGTTTTAATTCACCCCCCAAAGTGAATAACGCCGTATCTGCACATAAAGCTAATGCTGCACTTAACCAATTTAATTTTTTAACATAAGGTTGTAGCCTATCTTTTCCTTTGACAAAGCTCAAATGTCCCCGACTTAAAGAAAAAGTGATGCATCTTGTGAAAGTGGAAAGAAAATAACCAACATGTTTCATGCAGTATTTATCAAACATTTTAATAGCTTTAATCTTATCTTGATCATAAAACTCGGCAGCTTTCATCTCATCTCTAGCATAAGGATGACAACGTATAGCACCTTGACCAAATACAATTAATGATCGCGTCAGGATATTAGCCCCTTCAACGGTAATACTTACAGGAATACTCTGATAACCTCTGCCCAAATAATTATGAGGCCCAAGCATAATACCCCGCCCACCATGAATATCCATCGCATCATTCATGACTTTACGCGACATTTCTGTCATATGATATTTTGAGATTGCGGTCCCCACGGCAGGCTTAATCCCCTGACACAGAACACCCGCGGTAAAAGTACGTGCAGACTGCAAAATATAGGTTATGCCTGCAATTCTTGCTAGTGCTTCTTCAACACCTTCAAAGGCACTGATTGCCACATTGAACTGCCTACGGATCGCGGCATAAGCTCCCGTCATTCGGTAAGCTAAAATTCCCGATGCAGTACTTAGTGCAGGCAATGAAATTCCCCTTCCAGCAGATAAGCATTCCATCAGCATTTGCCAGCCTAACCCAGCCATCTTCGAGCCACCGATAATCCAATCTACTGGAATGAAAACATCATTTCCTCGAATAGGTCCATTCATAAACGCCATATTCAAAGGGAAATGGCGATGCCCAATTTCAACACCAGGATGATTCGTTGGAATAAGACACAGTGTGATCCCTACTTCAGTTTTATCTGAAAGCAAGTGTTCAGGATCATACAATTTGAAGGCAAGACCAAATACCGTCGCAACAGGCGCCAATGTGATGTAACGTTTATCAAAGGTTAAATGTATACCCACAACTTCCTTACCCTCAAAAAGCCCTTTACAGACAACTCCTTTATCTGGAATAGCACCAGCATCACTGCCAGCTTCAGGTGCAGTGAGAGCAAAACAAGGAATTTCTTTACCTTCAGCAAGACGTGGCAAATAATAATTTTTCTGGCTTTCAGTTCCATAATGCAAAAGAAGTTCAGCAGGCCCTAAAGAATTAGGCACCATTGTAGTCACAGCAGCACTAATGCTACGAGTTGCTATTTTTGTAATGACAGCAGAGTGGGCAAAAGGAGAAAATTCTAATCCACCGTATTGTTTTGGAATAATCATACCGAAAAATTTTTCTTTTTTTAGATAATTCCAAACAGCTACAGGCAAATCACTTTGTTCATGAACAATTTGCCAATCGTTCAACATACCACATAATGTTTCAACTTGATGATTCAAAAATGCTTCTTCTTCGTTTGATAATGCTGGTTTTGGCATGTTGATTAACTGCTGCCAATCAGGTTTTCCCTGAAATAAATCTTTTTCCCATCCAGTCCCCCCTGCCTCTATGGCTTCTTTTTCTGTTACGCTCATGGGAGGCAAAACGCTGCGGAACCAAGCAAATATTTTCTGTGTCAATTGCCGACGAATTACAGGGATGTTTAAGGAAAGTGCTACAACTAAAAAAATCGGCCAAATAAACCACGCTGAAAGGCCTATCCAATGTAATTTACCTAAAGTAAGAAGAATAATCGCAACGAGTACTGTCCATGCAAATAGTGGAATGCGAAAAAAGGAGATCCCCCAAATTAATGCAACCGCAAGACACAGCTGGGAAAATCCCGTCATATCCATTACTCCCTTTTAAGTCACACACTCTTCCCATAACGTTTTTAGGCACACAGCTATATTGATAAAGTGTGGGCCGCATTCCGATTTGTTTCACCCTAACTTTGGCAGCCCCCGACAGTAGCGTAACACTTCACCCCTTCGCATCTTGAAGTGTATTTGGTAAATATCGGAGAAAAAAACAAATTCATGACTCACAATAGATGAAATACAAAAATATTTTCCTCTACGCATCATATACCCTACGACATCAGAAAGTCTTGGGTATTGGACTTCTTTACCTGTTAATTTAAACAAGCTCTTAGACCTCTCTTAAAATATAAGTTGTTAAAGTTATAGGTCAGAAGATTACCAACTTAGCTTTCGAAGAAAGTGCTTTTTAAGTGGTTAAACTACTGCGCTGTCTTATTTCATGTCAAGCAACTAAACAATTTTAAAAGCACTTAATTCATTGATTTTAAAACAAATTAGCATGTTCATCCATACATTTGTGCTAACTAGATGACATAACAGCTCTGACAGTGATATCTTAAGAAGATAAGGAATGCTATGAATAGAGGGTGGAAGAACTCCCTAAATTTTTGAAAAGGAGAGAATGATGCGTCACCATGAACACCCAGCAATCGGTGATTGGTACAAGGATCAGGAATACAATCATATTTTTGAAGTCGTCGCTTCTGACGATCTCGATGACTATGTGGAAATACAATATTTTGCAGGAGAAATAGAAGAGCTTGATTTCGAAACATGGTATGAGCTCGACTTAAAACGAATTCCAGCGCCTGAAGATTGGTCTGGTCCATTCGAAATGCCTCGGGAAGACTTAGGTTATGCAGATGATACGATTCACCCAGAAGATTGGTCCGGCCCACTTTCTGATATAGAACCAAGCGAATTACCTTAAAATTTCTTATGCTTTTTGTGCACTACAAAATGCTCAATTGTTCATTATCCTTTTTTTAAATCCAATATTTCGTTTTATTTAACATCTTGCAACGCACTAAACTTTGCTAAAATGCCAATCTCATTTTAATATTGATGTATGAAAATATTATTTGTGCTAGAAATTCGTTATATTCTTTAATGTAGTGTGAGCGTAGTTGGCGAACTCTAGATGCGATAGCTATACTGGTTCTGTACCTTTGAACAGGGAAGCAAAGTTATGCCTACAAGTTCCTCTCCACAATCAATGAATCTCACTCGTCGCCAATCCGAAGTGTTGCAAGTTATCCGTAATCATATTGAGAAAACGGGTGCTCCTCCAACGCGTGCAGAAATAGCGAAAACCTTAGGTTTTCGTTCTGTTAACGCCGCTGAAGATCATTTGAAAGCACTCGCTCGCAAAGGTGCGATTACTTTAGCGCCAGGGACTTCGCGCGGTATTCAATTAGCAAAAGAGCATGGTATTGGCTTACCAATTGTCAAAACCCATAATGCTGATGGTCCTGTTTATGCTGAGAAAAATTTTGACGGCAGAATGCGCATTCAAAATGAATTCTTCAATCCAAAACCTGACTATTTGCTACAAATACAAGGCCTTACTCTGATGAATGCAGGCATTAAAGACGGCGATCTTCTCGCTGTTCACTGCTGCGATCATGCTGAGAATGGAAAAATTATTGTTGCTCGTGTAAATAACAAAGTGGTCGTAAGACGGTATTTCCGCCATGGCGATCAAATTGAATTAAGAGCAGAAAATCCTGATCATTCCCCCATCTATTTAAACGCAAACATGCAACCGCTTGTTATTGAAGGCGTTGGTGTGGGCGTTATTAGAACAAGTAGCTTGTAATTGGATTAACTCATCCCCTTTGGGATGAGTTTTCTACTCTTCGCATTTAATTTTTAGGCTCCCGTCTACGCTATTGCTTCGACGCGGCTGATATTTAGCCTTGCCGTAGCTTCAGCGAAGGCAGGTTGTTACCTGCGCTCTATCGTAGCTATCGTGTATTCACTATACAGTCCTACTACGCAGAAGCTTAATGTCTCATTAAAAAACAACTACTGGAATAGCTCCGCCTCGCGTAAGGCTAACTGATTAAAAAAACAGAGATCACTAGGCTTTGAATATTAATTTTGTTTCACCCTGATGCAGTCACATATCATTCACGTGACTGCAATTGGAAACTTTCATTTTACTAACTGGAAACGTACTTCATTGCGAAGCTAAGTATTTTGGCGAGGATTTCTTAGTCGGTATTTTTCTTAAATCGGATAATTGTAGCATTATAAGTTTCGAATGCTTTTTCCTTTTTTTCCCAATTATAAATCGTTGGTTTTCTTACATATCTCTCAGCAGCCTGAGCATAAGCTAGATAGAGCTTTTGTTGAACTTCAATTTTTTGAATATTTCCTTGTTCGTTTTGTAACACAATAAGCCCCTTAACGCTTTAACTGAAATCATCATTGAAACCGACAATAAAAGGCATCATATGATATTTAGGTTTTAATCGCAAAGGTTCTTTAGAGATTATCAGCTAAAAAAATGGCGATTCTCTCACAAGCAAAATCGCTGTTTGTAGATACATGAAAGATGATTGAATCCACAGCACGTTAGTGTGTATACTTAATAAGATAGGCTTTATGCAGTTGTAGGCGATGTCGTATGGCTGACAATACGCGTGAATATGCACCACCAGGCTGGCCACAGATTATACGGCATCTTATGCGCGCAAAAGAACTGGATAAAGTGCGTGATCAACAGCTGGCACAATTTCATACAAGCCAAACTGAAATCTTGTTGCATCATATCAAAGAAGGTTCTTCCCCGCATACATCCAAAAGGCAAAGCACTGATCAAGCTTTGAAAAAAATGCTTTGGGAGGATGAAGTTACTTATCTGCAAGATCCTTTTATGGTCCCTGTTAACCCTCAAGCACACCAAGCTACGTTGTCACTGCGCTTAAATTTAAAGTGGCTCAAAACAATAGAACGTATTGCAGAGCAAGACCCTGAAGCAGAACAAGTATTAATTCAATTACAACTTTTGCAAACTTCAGCGGTTACTGAAAAAGAAGAACTGCCTCTTCATCAAATTTCGCCTAAAAAAGAACTTGATCAAACCTTTTTTGACAATTTATTAAATTTACTCAGCGCATCTACCCCAAAAGTGCTTATTGCCAATCTTTTAAGCTCACGACATGAAATGCACTCGCTTGGTTTCGCTATTTTAAATAATAAAGATCTTTGGCTGCATGATCCGTTTAAAGGTTCATTTCTTTGCAAAGACAAAGAAAAACTTAAGAATTTTTTTATCAAATTTTGTCAAAAAAATTACCCCGATCACAATGAAGCCTCTATTGTTCAACCAGGAACAAAGTTAAAACAGGAACTTTATTCAAAACCATCTACACCAGAGCTTTCTTCTGAAAACGCTGCACAATCAAGAATAAATTTCCTTTTCTCTTCACCTTCAGGGCAAGAATCTAAAACCAAATCTCCCACCAACAAAAAAAATCCGCCTAAAAACAAACCACCTGGGCGACCTGGCGGTTCATTCAAGAAAAAATAATCGATTATTAAATAGCCGCGCTTTGCAGGAAGTGGCTTAACAAGGTATGTCCATGCTCTGTTAGCACAGATTCCGGGTGAAATTGAACGCCAAATATAGGATACACCCTATGCTGTAAAGCCATGATCTCCCCAATCTTTGTCAACGCCGTAATTTTCAATTCCATAGGTAAGGATTCATTTTCTACTATTAGAGAATGGTAACGACCCACCGTAAAAGGGCTAGGTATATTTCTAAATATACCTTCATTTTGGTGATAAACTTTATCTGCCTTCCCATGTTTAGGATAAGTTGCTCGTACAACTCTTCCACCACAAGCCTGGGCAATGGCTTGATGTCCTAAACATACCCCTAAAATAGGAATATCAGCCTTGAAATGCTCAATAAGCGACAATGAAATCCCTGCTTCATTCGGCGAGCAAGGTCCTGGTGAAATGATAATATGACTAGGTGCCATTTCCCTTATATCATTTATATTCAATTTATCATTGCGATAAACGACATACTCATGCCCTAGCTCTGCTACATAGCGAGCTAAATTAAAAACAAAGGAATCATAATTATCAATTAACAAGATCATAGGAATTTGTTAGTTTTTTTACTCATAAAGCTTCGCACATCGTAACAAAGTTTTATCAAGTTGCAAAGGTTCTCGCGAATTGATGATGTCTGCGATATGATAAATTATTCTCCCTTACAAAAAAATTCGGCCATCAAAATGAATTGGCATATACTGCGTGCGTGCTTTTTACTCTGTATAGTTCATTTAAGCTTTTCCTCTTTTGCAGGCACTCTCTCGCAAGAAGAGCTTGCTACACAAAGAGACATTTTTATCCGGGCAGAACATGCCTTAAAGAAAAATGACCATGCTAATTATGAACGTTTGGCTGCGAAAATCACCACTTACCCGCTATATCCTTATTTAATATACTATGATTTAAAGCATAAAATTCAAACAACCAAACCAGCCAGTGTCAGTCTGGAGCAAATAGAAAAATTTTCTCAAAAATATCCTGATTTTCCCTACAATCAATCGCTGCGAAATTTATGGCTAGAACAAATGGCCAAAAGCAAAAATTGGACGCAGTTTGTAAAAGGTTATCCAAAAAATAATACCAATGAAGAGCTCGCCTGCTCTTACCACTACGCTCAATTTCAACTGACTCAGAATCCTGCTCATCTCAAGGAAGCGAAGTCACTTTGGTTGGTGGGACACTCCCTTCCTCCTTTATGCGATCAGTTATTTAAGGCTTGGGCAAAAACAGGAGGATTAACTGAAAAGCTTATTTGGGACCGATTCAAACTCGCTTTGGACGAGAAAAATTTTACGCTAGCAAAACATCTGGTTAAACAACTCCCAGCGAAAGAACGCTCTTTTGCACATGAATGGGAAAAATTAATTAAAAATCCTTACTTACTTTTATCTGAAAACTTTCTTTTACGTTTAGAGACAAACGATAAAATAACAGCGAAGATGCTCACCCAAGGTATGGGACTATTAGCAAGAAGACAACCAGAAAAGGCTTTACAATGGTGGAAAGCGCAAAAAGATAATTTCGCTTTTTCAACTAGCCAACGTGGAAAAATTGAACGCGATATTGCTGTATACCTTGCACATCAGCGAAGTCCTTTTGCAAGAGAATGGCTTGCTCAATTATCAGATGATACCTTAGATACTCCTGCGCTTGAATGGCGGATCCGATTAGCACTAGTACAAAACGATTGGGCTGATGCACTAATGTGGATAAACCGACTGCCAAATGAATTAAAAGATGATAAGAGTTGGCGCTACTGGCGAGCTCGAGCCATGGAAGCAATGGGGAATACAGCTGAAGCATTACCTATTTACAAACAGCTTGCGGCCTCCAGGAGCTACTATGGTTTTGTTTCAAGCTTACACTTAAAACAATCGCTTTCTATGCATCATCAAGCCGTTCCAACTGAACCGGCCATGATAAAACATGTGAACGAATTACCTGCAATAGTAAGATTTCACGAACTTACACATCTTGGAAAAACAGCTATCGCTCGCGTTGAATGGTTTAGAGCTGTTGATAAAATGAATGAACAAGAAATTTTAGCTGCTGCGCAAATAGCGCATCAAATGCATCTACATGATGTCGTAATATTTACCATTGCAAAAGCTGATTTTAAGGATGATATTCAGTTAAGATTTCCACTAGCCCACCAAAAGGATATCGTCAGTAATGCAAAAAGACATAACATTGATCCCGCGTGGGTTTTTGGTGTAGCAAGGCAAGAAAGTGCTTTTTTTACTGAAGCAGTTTCTTCTGCAGGAGCGCGAGGGCTATTACAACTTCTGCCCACTACGGCCAAACCACTTGCTAAAAAACATGCTATCAATTATGACTCTGAATATTCATTGCATGAACCTAAAATAAACGTTGAAATTGGTACTGTCTATTTAAAAAATCTAAAAGATCAAATGCATAGTCATACCATTTTAGCTACAGCCTCTTATAATGCCGGCCCAACACGTACCCTACGCTGGTTACCAGAGGAACAACAAGAAGCTGACATTTGGATAGAGTCCATCCCCTATAAAGAAACGAGAGAATATGTTAAAAATGTTCTCACCTTTACCAGTATTTATCGTCAAAGATTGGGCTATCCATCCGCTTTCAACTTGATGATGAAGCCTATTCCGCCGAAGGTGTAGTGATGAGTTCTGCTTCGCAGACGAAGTAACCCATTGCCAAATTTTTTCCGTTCCCCTCTCCCACTTGTGGGAGAGGGTTAGGGCTTGTCACGCCGTAGCTTTTAGCGTAGGCGGATGAGAGTCTTTTGAATCGAGAGAGATTTTTTACTTAATTTCCCAAGTTTTCCCTGAGCGTAATAAGGCATCTAATGAAGCATGTGGTTGCTTTTGCATAGCCTGTGATACTTGCGCATCAACATCTTGTTCATAGATGGGTCTGGAAACAGCACGGAAAATTCCGATGGGGAGTGGGAATTCAGGGAAGGGCATCTCATTTAACTTAATTGCTGGTGCAATTGAAGCATCATTTTGATGAATGGTGACTTTTTGGACAGCCTTTTCATCAAGCATCGAAATAGTTTCATACCGTTCACCATTAAAAGCAAGGCCCAATTCATTATTTTGGCCATAGACTAATGGATGCCCCGGATTTAATGTTACGGTTCTTTGTGCTCTATGTCCTCTATCACTAATATCAGCAAAGGCTCCATCATTAAAAACATTACAATTTTGATAGATTTCAACAAATGAAGTTCCTCGATGCTGTGCAGCCTCTTTAAGCACCCATTGTAATCCTTTGCTATCCACATCAATTGCTCTAGCAACAAAACTGCATCCTGCAGCAAGTGCAAGATGTACAGGGTCAAATGGATGATCTAGCGATCCCATCGGTGTTGTTTTGGTTTTTTTACCTTTTTCAGAAGTAGGTGAATATTGGCCTTTAGTTAAACCATAAATGCGATTGTTAAATAGCAAAATTGTCACATCAACATTTCTTCGCATCATATGCAAGAGATGATTGGTCCCTATGCTAAGACCATCACCATCTCCGGTAATAACCCAAACAGATAATTCTGGTCTGGCTATTTTCAATCCTGTCGCAATTGTTGGCGCACGGCCATGAATGGTGTGAAAACCATAAGTATTCATGTAATAAGGAAAACGACTAGAACACCCTATACCAGAAATAAAAACGGTGTTTTCTCGGGCGATACCTAATTCAGGTAATACCTTTTGAACACTTGCCAAGATTGCATAATCCCCGCACCCTGGGCACCAACGCACTTCTTGATCGCTGGCAAAAGATTCTTTTGTTAGTGGTTCTTTTGCTTGAACTTCAATAGCAAGTGGTTTAGAGGTCGTCATCTACTTCTCCAAATAAGGCATAATACGTTCTTTTAATTCGCTCACGCCAAATGGCTTACCGGCGACTTTGTTAACCTTTTTGGCATCTACCAAAAACTGCGAACGTAATAGTTGGCACAATTGCCCCGTATTTAATTCCACAACTAGCACGTGCGTAAAGGCACGCATTAATTCACCCAACTGTGTCTGCAAAGGATTCAAGTAACGCAAATGGGTCGCGCTAATGCTATATCCCTCTTTTTGCAATTCTTCAACGGCAGTACGAATAGAACCATAAGTCCCGCCCCACCCTATTATCAACACTTTTCCTTGTTCAGCACCAAGAACTTCTAGAGGGGGCAGATCTTTTGCGATACCTTGAACTTTTGCCGCTCTTAAATCCACCATCTTCTGATGATTTTCAGGATCATAACTGATGTTGCCGGATTCGTGTTGCTTTTCAAGGCCACCAATACGATGTTCTAACCCAGGTGTGCCAGGAATAGCCCAAGGACGAGATAAAGCATCATCCCTTTTATAAGGTAAAAATCCCTCTTTTTCTTGTTGGTAATTTACTTTTATCTTCGGCAGATCGCTGGTATTGGGGATCTTCCAGGGCTCAGCACTATTGGCAAGATATGCGTCACTTAACAAGATAACAGGTGTCATATATTTAACAGCAATGCGAAAAGCTTCAATCACCATATAAAAACAATCGCCAGGTGTCGCTGCAGCAAGCACGGGTAATGGGCACTCGCCATGACGGCCAAACATAGCCGTGAGTAGATCAGATTGCTCTACCTTGGTTGGCATCCCCGTAGAAGGTCCTGCTCGTTGTACATCGACCACAACAAGCGGCAACTCTGTCATGACAGCCAATCCTAAAGCTTCGCTTTTCAAATCTAATCCAGGACCACTGGTGGTGGTTAATGCTAACTTACCACCAAAAGCTGCGCCGATTGCGGCGCCGATTGCAGCTATTTCATCTTCAGCTTGAAAGGTTTTTACGCCAAAGTGCGTATATTTTGCTAATAAATGCAAAATATCTGAAGCGGGCGTAATAGGATATCCACACACCACTAAAGATTGCTCAGCCACTTCTGATGCGGCAATACATCCCCAGGCAAGTGCTGTATTACCTGTAATTTGCCTATATTCGCCCACAGGCAATTCTGCTGCTTTGACAGTGTAATGCTCTGCAAATAATTCAGCCGTAATAGCGTAATGATAACCTGCACGCAAAGCTGAAATATTAGCTTCTGTGATATCGCTTGCGTCTTTAAATCGTTCTTTGATCCATTCTTTGGTATCTTCTAAGGGGCGATGATAAAGCCAATAAACTACGCCCAATGCAAACATATTTTTACATTTTCGTGCGCTTGCACGCGACATATTGATCTCTTCTAACGCTTTCAGCGTGAGCGAGGTCATTGGTAAACGGATAACACGATATTCCGTGAGAATTAATGATTCTAAAGGGTTATCACTAAATTGGGCCTTTTTTAGATCTTTATCAGTGAATTTATCTTCATCAATGATGAGGATCCCACCCTTTTTTAAATTTTTAAGGGTGACTTTCAAAGCAGCTGGATTCATTGCAACCAAGACATCATAAGCATCCCCTGGCGTATGAATATTACGTTCGGAAAAACTTAATTGAAAACCTGAAACGCCAGGCAAAGTCCCCTGTGGAGCTCGGATCTCAGCAGGAAAATCTGGATACGTACGAACATCATTACCTAGCGTTGCACAAGACTGGGTAAACTGCATGCCCGCAACTTGCATTCCATCCCCAGAGTCACCCGCAAAATGGATCACTACCGTTTCTAAAGGGATCCGCTTTACTGTGAGGGGGATTGTTGATGTGAACGTCTCAATATCAGCCATAATTAATGCCTACACTATCGTTCGAAATAGCCTTCGCCCTAAACTTTGCCACTACCTTCGCTACGCTTTGGTGCGACTAAAATTCAAATGTGGAGAGTATATCATTATCTGATTGACTTAGTCCCACCTTCTTTCAGTCAGAAACACGAGCTCTAAATAAGCTTTGCCTCCCCTTTTCACTCTCTTATAAGAAAAAGGAGATAGTTGCACGCTTTTACATGTGGCATCATAACCCTAGGGTTTATCAACAAAATATGTTAGTTATACAGCTTTGGAGGCGTGATGCGTAGGGTCATTTTTAACCAAAAAGGTGGCGTTGGAAAATCTACCATTACATGTAATTTGGCTGCAATCAGTGCCGATAAAGGATTACGTACCTTAGTGGTAGATCTTGATCCTCAATCAAACTCGACCCAATATTTGTTAGGTCGCAACGCAGCCAATTTTACCCCAACCGTTGCGGACTATTTTGATCAAGTTCTCAAGTTTCGTTTTAGTGCCTCGCAGGCTAATCAATTTATTCATGCCACTTCTTTTAAAAATTTATATATTCTCCCAGCTTCGCCTGATTTAGAGCATTTGCTCACTAAATTAGAAAATCGCCAAAAAATTTATAAGCTGCGTAGCCTTTTGGATAAACTCGATCACTTTGACAATATCTTCATCGATACTCCCCCTGCGATGAATTATTTTACTCAGTCCGCATTAATTGCCACTGATACCTGTTTGATCCCCTTTGATTGCGACTTATTCTCACGAAACGCTATCTACCATCTTTTTAGAGGGGTAACCGAAATTCGTGAAAAATATAATTCTTACTTGCGGGTAGAAGGGGTGATTGTTAACCAATACCAACCTAGTGCAGCGCTGCCAAAAAAACTAGTCGAAGAATTGTATAATGAAGGGCTACCGATTATCTCGACTTTTATTACCTCTTCAATCAAAATAAAAGAATCTCATGATGCGACATTACCCATGATTCACTTTGCTAAAAACCATAAAGTTACCATGGAATTCTTAAGAATATTTCAAGCTTTGCAAACAAATGAAATTACTCAACCTGATGCTTTTAGGACAGTAGATTTTGCTGAAAAAATGCTAGAAGAAGTTGAGTAATCATCTGAAGACTAATGAAAACTTGTCTCCCAAGTCCTTCTGCCAAGTCTTGCATAATCAATCTCCATCTTAACAAAGGTAAGTCCTCTGGTTGTGTTTACCACAACCAGATTTTCCTTTTCTCGCGGTTTATTCGTAAAAATAAAAGGCGGGTGAAAAGCTTGATGCGGATCTAAATAAGACGCCTCTAAAAACGTTAGCTTAGATTCTTTTATTTTTTTACCTGTGAAGGTATCGTATATCATTATTTTATTTGTTTCATTTAACTCATCCATAGAAGCAATCAAATATCCTTGCCTCAGTAAGGGTTGTTGTACCCGGCAATATTCATCAATTACAAAGGAAATTGTGAAGGCATTTTGTTTATCTGTAGATAATGCAACTATTTTATGACGTCTATCATGTGTTTGTATCAAAAGATAGACCATCACCCCCTTTCCTTCAGGATGCCTAGCAATCAGTGGTTGTCCGACAATTTTACCTAAAGACAAATCAACATATTGTGCAATACGCCAGTCAATCGGAGAACCATCCAGCGCTATTTTCCATAATCTGCCATTATTATCTCCCACATAAGCTTCATCGCAAAAGCCTCTTGCTTTTGAATCTACAGTAGCAATAACAGATAATTCCAATGTTTTTTCTGTGGATAAAAAATAGATAGGCAAAGCAATTTCTTTAAAGATATTACCACTTTGCACATCAGCAAAAGCAACATACGCTTGATGATTTAAGATATAAGTAAAAACAGCTCCCCAGCGTGCATTGGCAAAACGGACGATAGTAGGTTTGTGTACAACTGCACTCTCTGGCAATGATACTTGCCAAAGCAAATCTTCTAATTCTAGTTTTTTAGACGAGAATGTGACATCAAATGCAAATAATTTCATGGGATAAGATGGCATTATGCCAATTAAAACGGTATGCCAGCGGTTTTCCCAAAACGCATCCATCGCAGTTAAGCTGGCAAATTTCCATTGTTTAAGTAAACTTTGTTCCTTTCTTTTTAAATCAATATTCTGCACTATCTCAGCTTGATAATTCAGTCCCAGGAGATTGCCTTCGCTATCCATCACATAAATGATGGGTTGTCTATTGGCATGTTGAAGTTTAAATTGTCTATATAATTCTGCCTGTTGTGTACTTTCTAATTCAAAATGATATTGAGGTGGCTCAACTTTTATAGGTTCACTTAGCTTGAGTGCTTCAGATGGCATCCATTCAAAGCGTTTATGTAAAAAATGTTCGTCGACATGATAAAAATGCAAGGAATCCTGCGACGATTGAATATTGGTATGCTTTGCGATGAAGGGTGAAGAAAATTTCCCGTCTCTTACTCCATATGTCGTGCTAAGACTATAATGTGCGCCGTTTTCCTGCTCAATTTCTACTTTAACACGATAATAACGACTGCCTTGCGGTTCACCAAATAGCAAAGTATCGGGCACAAATTGAAGCAAATCAGTATGTTCAGGAGGTTCTTCATAAAAATAATCGGTTAAATTCTCTTCAAGCAAAAGCACTTGATGTTGCGTTTCTTGTTGTATTTGTTTTAGTAATTGAAAATTATTCACCATTTTAAGTTGCAATGTACTCGATTCCATTGCAGTGATACAAATTAAGGCAATAAGTGTGCTAAAAACTAATACGATAATTAGCACTCCACCATATATCTGATTTGGGTATAGATATACCTTTACATTATACCCTTGATAGTCCATTCAAATGCCCACCACATACGTATTAATCTATCAGATGGCATTACATTTTTATCTCTAAACTGATAAAACTTGGGGGCTTTTAATCCATCTTCTATAGAGTTGAGTAAAGCTAAGATGCGAACACTAACCACCTCTTGCCATGAGGACACCTGATGATGTGCAAAATAAATGATTTTCTCTTTTACTTTAACACCATATCTCACTTCAAAATGCTCTACACCCTCTATCAACTCCAAGGTTCGACCATTTAAATCTGTGCTATAAAGTGCCATCACCGGATACCCGTTTTGATTATTCCGATTTGTCTTACCAACATAAAAAAATGTCGATGATAAAACGCCTATGCTTGCCCCCTGCCCATATTGCTTACTCAAAGCACCAGGAAATATCTTGATGGGAACCGAACTATAGCGATCGCCTCTATTGACGTCTTCATAGACTTTTATAAAATCAGCATGACTACAATCAGATAAACAAAGGATTTGATTTTTGTATAATTTTGGCGGTCCTTTTATCCAAAGAACCGCATCTAGAAATGATGCGGGATGAATAAGTGAACGATTTTTTTTAATCGTTTTCACCCATAAAATGTCGCTATCAGGGCTGATACGCTTTGATAATAGACGATATGAAATGGGATCAGATTTCAGTGCTTCTATACTTATCCCTCGAATACGCTGTGTGCGCTCTAATCCAAAATGTATACTATCAATATGAGGAGGGACATAAAATGAAATATCTTCTCTAAACGCGTTACAACCAATATTGCCGCTAGCTTGAATCACCTCTCCTAATATCATATTCAAGATCCTGGCATTTTCTTGTATTCTCGCTAGCCCTTGCTGTGTCATATAGACTTGCTTAAAGGTTAAAAAAACTTGCAAACTAGCCCCGACTACAATAACTCCTAAAGTCACGCTAATCATGAGCTCTACGAGGGTCATTCCTTTTATACTCTTCATTCATCACATATCCTCTTGCATCAAAGCTTGGGTCTTATTCAATGCTATATGAGTTATTTTTAAACTTTGCAATGACATGGCCCCAACGTTTAATATCATTACCGAAAAAATAAGCATTGCCACTAATACTTCAATCAAGCTTATGCCTTTCATGAAAACTCTGTCAGTAAATGGGTGATTATGAAGCGTTGAAAGCAATAATCAAGAAATAGCTTATGCATTTACGCATAATTTTAGATTAGCTTTCTTAATTTGAAGGAGAAATTAAGCTTGCGTAAGAAATGAGGAAAATGAAAAAGATGTCTACCCTTAAGATAGACATCTTTGATACATCACATAAACTGATAAGAGAAAAAATCAAATTTTAGCTGATGAATCTCGATGCTTCTCCTTGTGTTCATGCTCAGACTCATACATAAGATATGAAACAAGCCCACCAAATGAATCTTCTAAAGCTTCTCTAAATGGACCTTTTTTCTTTCTTGATTTCATATAGGATTCAACAAGCGGGACCGAATGCATCCCTAAATGGAACATAGTAGTAAAATCTTCAGTATCATCAAATGTATCCTCATCAGATTCATCATCACTTAAATCGTCCGGCTCTATTTGAAAATTTGGGATAGCCTGACTTCTGATAAGAAATCTTCTCTTGAAATTGGATTTTGCATTG
The DNA here is from genome assembly GCA_001898235.1 of Gammaproteobacteria bacterium 39-13. Classification (GTDB taxonomy): domain Bacteria; phylum Pseudomonadota; class Gammaproteobacteria; order Berkiellales; family Berkiellaceae; genus Berkiella. The sequence continues at coordinate 321 of MKTN01000066.1, read as the reverse complement.
CTCAACCTGTTGTGTTTTTCCGCGTCAGCAACATCGCACACTTCCCAAATGTTTTCGCCTTTAGCAAAATAGGTATTACATTGCCCTAAATAATCAGAATTCACAGATTGGGTAACAGGTTGATTTTTCAGCAAAGGATTTACTACTTCATTTAACACATTACTAAAGCATAAAATGTACCCGACCTTATCATCTTGCAATCGCATCACTCTTCCAATCATTTGTTCAATGTTAGAACGACTTGAATGCTCATCTGGATCAGCATTTTGACCAATGATCGCAAATCCGAGCTCTTTGGCGTTAAAACCTATTCTTAACATA
>MKTN01000065.1 GCA_001898235.1 Gammaproteobacteria bacterium 39-13 | reverse complement strand
AGATGGTGGTGTTGTCTCAAAGGTTAGCTTTGGGGGAACGGATTACACGGCTGTTAATGGGGTTATAACAGCGCATGATAGTGATGGCAATACCTTTGTTGTGAATGCAGATGGCAGCTATACCTATACGCTCAGTCATGCTGTGACTAATGTTAATGGACAACCGTTGACAGAAGTCTTCAATTTTACTTTGACAGATGTGGATGGTAGTACTTCAAGTAGTACTTTCACTATAAATGTAGGGGATGATGCGCCGGTAGCAGTGGCGGTCGATCGTGGCACAGTTTATGAAGCAGGGATAACAGGGGGATCTGAGGTTGGTTCTACGTTGACCCAAGTAAGCGGTTTCTTAATTTTGAATACAGGTAGTACATTGGGTGCCGATGGTGGCGTTGTATCAAAAATAACTTTTGGCAGTTCAACCTATACGCCAGTGAATGGCATGATTACAGCGCATGATGATTATGGTAATACTTTGATGGTGCAGGTAGATGGTACCTATATTTATACACTTAGCCACGCCGTGACTAATGTTAATGGTCAACCATTAACTGAAGTATTTACTTATACATTAAAAGATGCAGATGGTAGCACCGCCAGCAATACCTTTACTATCAAAGTAGGAGATGATGCGCCAGTCGCAAAAGCAGTGGATGGTGGTACGGTATATGAAGCAGGTTTAACCGGAGGTTCAGGAGTTGGTTCCACCACAACCACAGTCAGCGGTTCATTGATTGGTGTAAATGGATCGACCTTTGGTGCAGATGGGGGCACAGTTACTAATACGACGACAACGATGTCTGGTTGGAGTACAAGTATTGTTTCAGGTGTGATTACGGTTAGCGATGGTTTGGGTAACCAAATTACCATTAACCCAAATGGAAGTTATACCTTCTCCTTGGATCATGCCGTGACCAATGTGAATAATCAACCTTTAAGCATGGTTTTTCATTTTACCTTTACCGATGCTGATGGTAGCACAGCGAGCAACGATTTAACGATTAAAGTCAATGATGATGCGCCAGTAGCAAAAGCAGTGGATGGGGGCACAGTTTATGAAGCAGGCTTAGCAAATGGATCAGGCGTTGGCTCTACGACAACAACCGTCAGTGGTTCATTGATTGGTGTTAGTGGTTCAACCTTTGGTGCAGATGGTGGTGTGGTGTCAAAGGTGAGCTTTGGTAGCACGGATTACGCGCCTGTTAATGGCGTTATAACAGCGCAAGATGGATTTGGTAATACTTTTGTCGTGAATGCAGATGGAAGTTATACTTATACGCTCAGTAATGCTGTGACCAATGTTGATGGTCAACCTTTGACAGAAGCATTTAATTTTACCTTCACAGATACAGATGGTAGCACTTCAAGCAATACTTTTACTATCAATGTAAATGATGATGTCCCAGCCGCATTTGATCAAAGCGTAAATGCACCTGCTATCACCACCTCTGAAACAGGAAATCTCTTCACCTTAACAAGTGGCACTGGAACTGATTTAGTCACAAATACCGTAGGAGCGGATGGCGTAGGACATATAACAATTACAGCCGGGAGTGATTTTACAGGCACGTCGAGCATTTCAGGAAACGAAGAGACCTTTACAGATTCAAATAATAATACATTTGTCTTTAATCTTGATACAGGTGCTTATACATTTACCTATAATGCTGGAATAGGAACTCCCACTGGCATAGAAAGTTTTAATTATACCTTATTTGACAAAGATGGAAGCGCTTCGGCCACTAAGTCGTTGTCCTTTACCGGATTAAATTCGACAACGCCTGTTGTACTCGATCTTACGGGAGAGGGGATACATTTATTATCAGCCTCACAATCTTCTGTAACAATAAATGATATTACTGGGAGTGGAAACCAGCAACATATTGGTTGGATAACCTCAGGTGAGGGGGTGTTAATGCTCGATACCAATGGAGATGGTAAATTAACCAATATTAATCAAATTGCTTTTACTTCTTATACCCCTGGAGCAAAAACAGATTTACAAGGATTGATTGCTTTCGATACGAACCATGATGGAATGCTAGACGTAGGAGATAAGAATTTTAATCAATTTGGCGTATTATTATCTAATGGAAAATTTGAATCACTTTCTCAATTAGGTATCGTTTCGATATCTCTTACTTCAGATAACCATCAAGAAACTGTGAATGGTAATACAGTTTACGGCTATTCCAGTTATAAAACAGCAAACGGTGTTACTCATTCTGTTGCAGACGTAGGATTTACCATTAGCGCAGATGCAAAAGGAGCAACACTACATACGCAAGATATTTTGACTGACAAACAACCTATAGATTTTTCAAAATTGCCTGAAATGCAACCTGCAGCGCAAATGAATTCAACAGAGCAAAGTAGTAGCGATTTTCATGCATCTTCTTCTTCAACGATAGTTTCTCATGATGCTAGTGCGCAGTTTGCTGGAGCAATGTCGGCAAATACTGTTCAACATATCAGCGAACAACTCAGTGTTCAACACCACGAAATAACGGTGGCACATGGATGATATGGTAGATTTTTGCAATGATATAATAGGAACGATAAGTAATCTTATAAAAAGTAATATGCAGCATTAAAATAAATTCTTGCTCATAATCACTGTTTTATTGTTTTTAAATTTATATTTTTGATCTGCGACTAAAGTCTGATTTTTTTCATTGTCTTTTTCTCATAATCTAATATTAAAGTTGCTTTCTTTTTTTGTGAATATACAGGTATTGCAAAATGGAACATCAACACCAATTACATTCTAAAGAAAGTATGCTAAAAGAATTTAAATTTCTGATTAAGCATAAGAAAATATTGCTGCGAAGCATTAACTCTAATCGCATTACAATTAATTCGCAGTTTAAAGTGATGTTTAACTTAATTGATAAAGGACTACAAAATATTGAAGATTTGATTGAATTAGATATCTGTTTAGGAAAAATAAATACTTATATTGCTATGGCTTTTTTAAATAGCATGGAAGATCATACACTTGAATTGAAATATATTACTCGATTACCGGCTTTATTATTTAAAATGCATTTAAATAAACTCAAGATCCTTAAAGTACTTCGTATTACGGGTTTTTATAATCAATTGGTGAACTTGCCAAGCGAAATCAGCTATTTATGTAATTTGGTAGAATTAGATCTTAATCATTGTGCCCTATTGGATTTACCTAAAGAGATAGGCCAATTAAAGCACTTAGAAAAGTTAAACTTAAATGATAATTTTTTTACAGCTCTTCCAGAGGAAATTGGGGATTTAAAGGCTTTAAAAGAGCTGCATATTTGCAATAATCCAAATTTGAGTTCACTACCTGAGGAAATTGGTGATCTGTTCGCCCTAGAAATTCTTAATATGCACCATGACGGATTAGAAATATTGCCCAGAAGTATTGGTAAGTTAAATTCCTTAAAAGTGATTAACCTAGATTTTAATAAACTTATTATTGTCCCGCCTGAATTTAGTCAATTATCACATTTAGAAAGGATCCATCTGCGGCATAATCGTTTAAAAAAGCTATCATTAGTATTAACAAATTTAAAAAATCTTCAAACAATTGATATTGGTGAAAATGATATTGATGAGCTTCCGGAGGAGTTTGGTACATACCTTCATTAATTGCAGTGTTCTAAGGCTGGATGCGTTAGAGAGATTTTATAAGTTGATATTCTAAGCAACAGCTTTATAAGATAGGTTAGCTCTGCATGTTAGGAAAACATGCGATGAAAGTGTCACAGGGATGGAATGGCAGACGAAACAACTGAGCTTAATGGTGATACTTTTCTTACTACAGATGGGGTATTCATACCAGTACGTCCATCGCTTTTGCATTTTAGCAATATTTCTGAACCATTTGAAAAAGCCTTGAAGGAATATGTAAACCTTGATGAAAAGGAATTTATTGCTCTCCTAGATTCCCTTCCTGAAACAACCAAAAAAGACCCTAATTTTCTAAATGTAAAATTTGAGGATCTGTTTAATATTCCTGTAAGCACGGGCCATCGGGAAGTGGGGCAGGTGGCACAGATGGAGCGCAGTAGTGGGGTATTTTCACAAGGTGTAACCGTTGAAATCAACGCTGCTTTTGATGAAAATGATTTTGAATTACTTTCAGAATTACCAATCCTACCGTTTTTCTTTAATGTTTCTATCCCCATATTTATTCCCTCTAGTAACACTGAGCTGCCTCCGCCCGTTACGCCTATTCCTTCTCTTCCTACTACTCCTAGTATTACAGTAGATGCAGCTTTTACCGGAGGACTGAATACAGAAGTTTTATTAAACACGCAAACTTCTGTGCAATTTGGCGGAAATGTTTTTCTTTTAGGTGCTTCTGCGGGAACGGTTAACGCATTTTTCGCACCACCCGCGCGTTCAGGTTCAACCGAAAACCGCTCTATTCCTGGTGAGGTGGTATTAATCACGCCTGAAGGTAATACGCTTACCTTTTATGTCTTAAATGTAGGCGGGCATGATGCGGGTGATTTTGTTTATACGTTGAACCATGCAATCTTAACACCGCCACAAGCATTTACTGTAAACTCAGGAGAGAGAATATTTACTGATAAATTCGTTTACAGTGTTACTAATAATCAAAATGCAACCAATGTTGGTGCAATTAATGTTCAAATTATTGATGACAAGCCGGTCGCTACAGATCAATCTGCAGCCAATACCATTGCAGAGGCAAATATTCCAGGAACAGGCTCTGCACAACAAGCAGGTAATAATGAACTAACAGGTTCTCTTATTGTCCCTTCTATTCAGGCGACTCCACCTGGACCAGGTGATTTATCAGATAATCGCTTTGGCGCCAATGGAGGCTTTGTTTCAGATGTTACTGTTGTAGGAGGAATAACACTAGACTTGCTGACATCATTTTTAGTTATAGATAGTCAAGGTAATACGCTTGAAGTTGAGAAATTAACCGGTAATTATACTTATACGCTTTCTGATCCTTTTCATAATGTAAATAATCAACCTTTTAATGAAGTATTTACGTATCAATTTAGGGATTTTGAAGGGCAAACTGCCTCAGCAAATCTGATGATTACCAGCTTAGATGACGCACCGATAGCGGTGAA
>MKTN01000064.1 GCA_001898235.1 Gammaproteobacteria bacterium 39-13 | reverse complement strand
TTATGCTTTGTTGTCATCACTCTCTCACCCCAGTTGCGTACCAAAGCGTACGCGCCTGGTGGGGCTTCGTTGCCATCTGATATTTATTTAACCTTCATACCAGGCTGTGCCCCTTGGTGAGGTTCTAATATCCAGAGATCTTTGCCGCCAGGTCCTGCTGCTAAGACCATGCCTTCTGATAATCCAAAACGCATTTGTCTAGGTGCAAGATTGGCAACCATGACGGTTAATTTACCAATCAAATCTTCAGGTTGGTAAGCAGACTTGATACCTGCAAATACTTGACGGTCTTCTTCACCAATATTTAATGTCAGTTTGAGCAATTTATCAGCGCCCTCAACGTGTTCGGCGTTTACAATTTTGGCAATACGTAAATCAACTTTGGCAAAATCATCATAAGTAATGACAGGGGCGATATCTGAGGCTTTTTTCTCTGTTTTTTCTACGGGTTGTTCTGGCGAAGCTTCAGTCATAGATACTTTTCCTTTTTCAAGCAAACTTTTTACTTGGAGTGGATCAATGCGTTGCATTAAAGGTTGATAAGGATTAATGGTATGGTTTAGCAAGGGCGCAGAAATATCTTCCCACTTGAAAGCAGGGACATTTAAAAAGCTTTCTACGTTGGTGACAACTTGTGGCAATACGGCTTTAAGTTGAATGCTGAGAATGCGGAACAGGTTTAAGCCCATGGTGCAAACTTGTTGCACTTTTTCAGCATTCTCTGGATTTTTCACCAATTCCCAAGGTTTATTTTCATCAATAAATTGGTTTGCAAGATCAGCCAGTCCCATAATATCTCGGATAGCACGATGATATTGTCTTGAATTAAAATCATCTCGGATTTGGCTGCTTGCTTCAACAAAGCGTTGATAAAGTGCTTCGTTATATAATGTACCTGATAGTTTTCCTTGGAAATTTTTAGTAATAAAACCAGCGCAACGGCTAGCAATATTCACGAATTTACCGATAAGATCAGCATTGACTCGCGTAATAAAATCTTCCAGGTTTAAATCCAGATCATCAATACCATCGTTTAATTTTGCAGCGAGATAGTAACGTAGATATTCGGGTGCTAAATGATCTAAATAATTTCGCGCAGTGATGAATGTGCCGCGTGATTTTGACATTTTTTGACCGTTGACGGTTAAAAATCCGTGCGCAAAGATAGCACTTGGGGTACGAAAATCGCTGCCAGCTAACATTGCAGGCCAAAACAGGGCATGAAAATAAACAATATCTTTACCAATGAAGTGATACAGTTCGTAGGTACTGTTTTTCCCCCAATAGGCGTCGAAAGAAACATCTTGGTGGCGTTCGCAGTAGTTTTTAAAACTTGCCATATAACCAATGGGTGCGTCTAACCAGACGTAAAAATATTTGTTTTCAGTATTAGGAATAGCAAATCCAAAATAAGGACCATCACGGGAAATATCCCACTGACGAAGACCTGCATCAAACCATTCATTTAATTTATTGGTAATTTGAGGCTGCAAATGGCCTTGGTGCGTCCAGGTTTTCAACAGTTCTGCGTAATTTTCTAATTTAAAAAAGTAGTGTTCAGAATCTTTTTCTATAGGTGGAACACCTGAAACAACTGAAATCGGGTTCTTCAATTCAGTTGGGCTATACGTTGCTCCGCAGACTTCGCAACTATCACCATATTGATCTTTGGCGCCGCATTTAGGGCATTCTCCCTTGACGTACCGATCGGGTAAAAACATATTCTTCACCGGATCGTAACTTTGCGTAATATTTCTTGCGACGATATCGCCTTTTGCGTATAGCCTTGAGTAGACAAGTTCAGTCAAGGTTTGGTTTTCTGGAGAGTGCGTCGTGTAAAAATTATCAAAGTCGATGAGAAAGGCAGCAAAGTCATTTTTGTGTTCGGTGTTTATTTTGCCAACGAGCTGTTCAGGGCTTAGTCCCTGTTTTTCAGCTTCTAGCATGATGGGGGTTCCATGCGCATCTGAACCACATACATGAATACAATGATGCCCCTGATGCTTCTGAAACCGTACCCAGATATCGCTTTGAATCGTTTCTAAAATATGGCCAAGATGTAAAGGACCATTGGCATAATATAGCGCACTGGTGACCAGAATATGTCGTGGACTTGCTTTGGTTGTCATTGTGTTCCTCAAGATCTGAACCCTGCTCTGGAAGAGGGGGACTGTCGTATCGGCAAATTATGGTCAAAGCAGATGAGTTTTCGGCGAGAAGCAAGCTCCGAGCTACCGGAATATGTGAAAATACATCAGGATAGCGAGGCAGCAACGCCAAAAACTTATCTGCGAAGACTAAAGTGCCAAGAGTATAACTACTTATATATATAAGTTCCATTTTCTCATGTAAAACGTGGTAAAATGCCCCCCAGAATTTATGTTCCTGCCACTTGAGTGAGATAGTGTTATGGTTGCCCCTATCCCATCCCAGATCACCAATATTCTGGGTACTATTGTCGATCCTTATTTGAATAAGGACTTAGTCAGCGCAAAGCTTATTCACGAAATTGCTATCCACGAGAACAAGATTGCGATTCGATTACAATACCCCTATCCCTTGCATAAAATTTCTGAGTTAAAACAAAGAATTAGCTTAGCAATTCAAACAGACTGGCCAGGCTATGAGATTTTGCTGAATATTCGTTGGAAAGTACGTCATCATGCCGTTCAGAAAGGTTTGAAACCAAAGTCAGCTATCAAAAATATTATTGCTGTCGCTTCAGGAAAAGGTGGGGTTGGAAAATCAACGGTTGCTGTCAACCTTGCTCTGGCATTGCGAGGGTTGGGGGCTAGTGTGGCCTTATTAGACGCCGATATCTACGGTCCGAGCCAACCCCGCATGCTGGGTAAACAAGGTCTTCGGGCAACCACACAGCACAAGAAGCTACAACCCATTGAAAGCATGGGCGTGCAATCCATTTCAATTGGTTATCTCATTGAAGAAGAGAACCCCATGATATGGCGCGGTCCTATGGTAAGCAGCGCCTTACAACAGCTTATTAATGAAACGGCATGGGCAGAGTGCGATTATATGATTATCGATTTACCGCCTGGCACCGGCGATATTCAGCTCACCTTAGCGCAAAAAATTCCCATTAGTGGTGCAGTTGTTGTCACAACGCCACAAGATATTTCGTTGCTTGATGCGCGAAAGGCTTGCAAAATGTTTGAAAAAGTTGAAGTGCCGGTCTTAGGGATTGTAGAGAATATGAGCTGGCATGTTTGCTCACAGTGCTCTCACCAAGAGCCTATTTTTGGGCTAGAAGGTGGCCAGAGAATGGCGAACGAGTTCAACTTGCCGTTATTAGCACAGTTACCATTGGTTGCAAAGGTGCGAGAATTGTGTGACGCAGGAACTCCTGTCGTCGCCGCAGAACCGCATAGCCCACTTGCGGAGCCCTATTGGGAAATGGCGCAGCAGGTCGCGGCAAAATTAAGCTTGCGAGCAGTGGATTATACTGCTGCAATGCCAGAAATTGTGGTGGAAAATTAAAGATTTAAGACCCTTACCCTTTCCCGCGAAGCGGGAGAGGGAACCTGAAAAGAATTCGCTATTCTTTCCCTTCGCCCGCTTGAAGGTGACGCGAAGCGCCGGATGAGGGTCTTAAGAAAACAGAACAAATATATAGAAAAGGAAATAACAATAATGACAATTAAATCTGACAAATGGATAAAACGCATGGCAAAAGAGCACGGTTTAATTGAGCCTTTTGTCAGTACTCAAGTGCGATACGTTGCAGGAGAAAAAGTCGTTTCTTATGGTACCTCTAGCTATGGTTATGATGTTCGTTGTGCCAATGAGTTTAAAATATTTACGAATATCCGCTCCAGTATTGTTGATCCTAAGAATTTTGATGAAAACAGTTTTGTTGATGTGGTAGGGGATACGTGTATCATTCCACCCAATTCTTTTGTACTGGCTAGAACAGTAGAATATTTTCGGATCCCTCGTAATATTTTGACTATTTGTCTAGGAAAATCCACTTATGCGCGTTGTGGCATTATCGTTAATGTGACGCCATTAGAGCCTGAATGGGAAGGTCATGTGACATTAGAATTTTCTAATACAACTCCGTTGCCTGCGAAAATTTATGCCAACGAAGGCGTTGCTCAAATGTTATTTTTAGAATCAGATGAAGTCTGCGAAGTTTCTTACGGCGATAGAGGCGGTAAGTATCAAGGGCAAAAAGGGGTGACGCTGCCAATAGCGTAGTATGTTTCTTCTTTCTCTGCTATTGATTTGGGCTCGAGCGTTAGCGAAGCAATCCTTGAGAGATGATAAGAATGGATTGCTTCTCGCAATAACAAAACGAGGGTTAAAACTTTCTAAAAGAATCAAACGAGCTGCATCTATTTATGCAGACTTTTCTTCCCATTGCACAAGTCCGATCCCGCCAACGATAATTGCACTGACGAAAGCGGTAGGGATGCTGCAAGCAGCAAAGAATTTTAGCCCAGCGGTCAAAGATAATGACTCAAAAGCTTCAAAAACGCCAAAAGCAAAGCCAGAAGATAATCCCGCAATGGTGATCACCGCCCACTCTTCATAGGCTCCCGCATGAATAGATTCAATTTCTTGACGCGTTAAGTTGCGCATAAATACGTCCTTGTTTTTTGTTTTAGCTTTTTAAGGGGGCGAAGGAAACGATTTCTCCGCCCGCAACTTGTTTTCCACGACGTGTTTGGATCATTTTGACAGGTAAGTAATCTAATTTTTTAGCAAACCACATGACCGTGCGATGTCCTTTGCGGGAGACATGCTCTAGTTTAATGGTTTCAAAAGTCCCAATATTGGTTTGTAATCGTTCTTCGCCCAAAACGGTAAAAGAGTAATTTTTGAGCTTGTCTTCTTCGGCGACCATGTAGGTTAAATCAGATTTTCCAGCTATGAGCGCTTGGCGCAAGCTCAATGTTTGTGTGAGCTTATCTTGAATATCGCCTTCAGGAATAGTGGCTTCCCACGGCGTGCGAATTTGTGCATTTTTGATGGTATTGTTTTTCCAATCAAAAGATACATTTCCCTTTTTATGTCGTTTACCTTCTTGAATATTGTAATAGTAGTTTTGTGGTAAAATTTTGCCAGCTTGCCAAATAAAATCGCTGCTTTCGACGTAATGAAAAGGGAGGAAACGCAAACGGGGCTCTGTACGCGTTTCAAAATGATAATCACCATTTTTACTGCGTTGAAGTTTATGAACTGACTCCCCGCTATAGAGACCTAGCCAGTTAACATTATAATGTGCTTCGAAGGCTTTTAATGGGAAAGCTGTAATTTCATCTTTGACATAGCCTTTAACACTAGGGCTTGCCATCCAGATCAAAATTGCCATTAATGTGCTAAAAAAAAGAAAATTGAGTTGGGAGATTGGGTTTCTCAATTTATAGCTCTTCCTATAAGTTTGCGTTGGAGCGAACTGTTGGTAAGGTTAACTGCAGACCCAGCGGCCCAAGCCGCTCGCCGTCTAATGTAACAATATTTTCGACACATTTTAAGCGTTTTTGCGCATACCACTCCACAACTTGAGGATAAAGCCAGTGTTCAGCCGTAAAAACACGATCCTTTAAGGTATCCACTTCATCATCAGGGAGCACGGGGACTTTGATTTGAGCAATTATGGGTCCGCCATCTAACTCTTTAGTGACATAATGAACGCTGACACCATGTTCTGTTTCGCCTGCTTCTAAGGCACGTTGGTGAGTATGTAACCCTCTGAATTTAGGTAATAGCGAGGGATGAATGTTGAGTATTTGCGTAGGAAATTGATCAACAAATTCTGCTGTCAAAATACGCATAAACCCAGCCATCACAATTAAGGTTGGCGAGTAAGCTTTAACTGCATCGAGTAAAGCACTTTCAAATGCTTGCGCATCGTATTGCCGATGATCGACAACGGTTGTTGCGATTGAAGCGTTTTGGGCACGTATTAGCCCATAGGCATCGGGACGATGACTGATAACGCCAACAATGGAATAAGATCGATTGTGTTGGCGAGTATCATCGATTAAAGCTTGTAAGTTACTGCCATTACCACCGATAAGGACAACAACTCGGCAAGCAGAATTAGTTTCCATCAGAAAACTCCACACCGATTTCTGGGTGATTGCGTGTAATCACTTCTCCGATGACCCAAGCGGTTTCTCCTTGGGCTTTGAGTAATGAAAGAGCTTGCTCTGTCTGAGATTGAGAGACACAAACAATCATACCGACGCCACAATTGAAGGTTCGGCGTAATTCTTGATGGCTAATTTGTCCTGTAGTTTGAAGCCATTCGAAGATGGCGGGTAACTTCCAAGATTGGCAATCAATAAATGCAGCGCAATTATCAGGTAGAATGCGTGGAATATTCTCAGTAAAGCCGCCACCTGTGATATGTGCGGCGCCTTTGAGAAGCTTATTTTTAGCCAATGCCAACACAGATTTAACATAAATACGGGTAGGCTCAAGTAAGGTTTGACCCAACGATTTACCTTCAATGGATTCTTCTAACGCCACTTTTTTGTTTTGAATAATATGACGGATAAGTGAATAGCCATTGGAATGAGGACCACTGGAGCCCAAGGCAATTAAAGTGTCGCCTGGTGTAATGTGTCGCCCATCAATGATTTCATCTTTTTCAACAATGCCAACACAGAATCCGGCAAGATCGTAATCTTTGGCAGCGTACATGCCTGGCATTTCTGCTGTTTCGCCACCTATCAGCGCACAGTGTGCTTCGGTGCAGCCTTTAGCGATCCCAGAGATAACTTTTTCAGCTACATCCACGTCAAGCTTTCCGGTTGCAAAATAATCCAGAAAAAAGAGAGGCTCTGCGCCCATGACAACGAGATCGTTTGCGCACATTGCGACAAGATCAATACCAATTGTGCTATGGTAGCCACTTTCAATGGCTAGACGTAGTTTTGTGCCTACGCCATCGGTAGAAGAAACTAATACAGGATTTTTGTAATGAAATTGTGAGAGATCAAAACAACCGCCAAAACCTCCGATCCCGCCAAGTACGCCTGGACGGTGTGTCGTTGTAACGATTTTTTTTATTTTGTTTACCAACTCATTTCCGGCATCAATATCAACGCCAGCATCGCGATAGGTGAATTGCTCAGACATCCCCAACAACCTAAAATGGTGAATAGAATCGCTTATTCTACCAACCAACGCTGGTGAAAGCGACTATACTCTTCCCAGTTTGAATTTGTGCTTTGTTGCCGTCGCTCTCTTACCCCGGTTACGTACCGAAGCGTACGCGCCTGGGGCTTCCTTTGCTTGGTGCCTCGCCTAAATTCAAACTGGTTCGAGTATACTCTCCCATTTTGCTTTCGTTTAGGGGGATCTCGAGCAAATTGTTTGAGTATAGTGGGGTTCGGTATGTTGTTTAACTCTGATATACTCAACCCACAGTTCTTCGGCATTGTGAGCTAAGCTGAGAAGGGCTCTAAAATGATCCCATTTTTGATGACAAGAGGAATAACCATGGTAAAACTTGCCAAATGGTTCTTTGCCGCGTTGCTGATGCTCTTGGTGACAGGGCGCTTAGTCTATGCTGCCGTTAATAATTATGACGTAACATTAGCAAGCCAATCGCAAAGTAAAGAAGAATGGCAAAATTTGGTCAGAGATGGTTTAGCGCAGATCATTGAGCGCGCCAGCGGCGATCCTAGCATTCAAAGTAATCCCCAAGTCAGACGTGCTTTGGAAAATTCGGCCGATTTTGTTGAGCAATATGCTTATGAAGGGAATACGCTCACAGTAAAATATAGCGCCGATCTCGTTAACCAACTCATTCATAAAATGGGGCGCACAATATTAAAGCAAAAACCCGCGAATGTGGTGCTATGGTTAGCAATTGAAGATCAACTTCAGCGACGCTTAGTTGGCATAGAATCTGATCCCGCTTTGCAAAGTCATCTTACGCAGCTTGCCGAACAAAAAGGGATCCCTTTAGTTCTCCCTTTAATGGATTTAGAAGATATTTCCGCTGTAACAGTAACTGATGTATGGGGCCAATTTCCTACTGTTTTACAGCATGCTTCCGCGCGCTACAGTGCACAATCCATTTTAGTGGGACGAGTGATGCACCACAAAGATACAAATGGTTGGGAAGGTAATTGGGAATTAATTGGTCAAAGCGATATTCCTGCCTGGAAAGCAGAAGGGCAAACCTTAGAAGAGGTATTAGCGCGGGGCCTTACCATTGCATCTCAGCACTTAAAAGGAAATGCTCCAAAAACAGCGAGAAACTTCGGCGCGCAAAAAGGAAAACCTTTTCATATCGCAGTAGAGGATATTCAATCTTCAGCTGATTTCAACAAAGTGGAAGCTTATTTAAGAAGCCTCGATCCCGTCGTTGATGTGAATGTATCCCAAGTCTTGGGGACAGTGGCCATTTTTGAAATTACGCCACGTGGGGAAAATGGTCGGCAATTTTTGATGCAAGCAATCAATACAGATCATCAATTGATTGCATTGGGGAATCGGATGCAGAGTTTACCTGAAGTAGAAATGACCTACCGATGGGGTTTGGCATCTGAACCACAACAAATAATGCACCCTACAACACAAGATTCGCTGTTGCCGCAAAATTTGTCTTTGCCCAATGATGTTCTGCCAGAGGATCCTGTTGAGGTAGATTAACCATGAACCCGTTACAACAATCCCTATTATTTGTCGCAATCCTTTTTGGTATAGGGCTTTTAGGTGCCTTTATTTATCACTTAGCGCCCGTATTAACCCCTTTTGCGATTGCAGCTTTGATTGCCTACTTAACTGATCCTTTAGTTGAGCGTTTAAATAAAGGGAAATGGAAAATACCACGCACTGTTTCTGTTGTAGGCGTTTTTGTAATCGTTATTTTAGTGTTAGTTTTTGTGATGTTATTTTTGGTTCCCGCCTTACAGCAACAAATCACAACTTTGTTGAGCAAATTGCCTGGGGTGATTGATTGGGTACAAACGGATATTGTTCCGCAATTGATTACTTATGGAATTGTTCCTGAAGATTTAGGATTGGACACGCTTAAATCCACCTTAAAAGAACATATGACACAAGCGACAGAAGTAGCAAAATGGGTGTGGACAACGCTTTTCCATTCAGGACTGGCTATCATGGAATGGGGGATGCGTATTGTCATTATTTTTGTTGCTGCGTTTTACTTACTTCGTGATTGGCAAAATATTTTAACGGCTATTAAGCAGTTATTACCTGCTAATTATGCCCCTACTATCATTCGTATTACACGCCAATGTGATACGGTACTTGGAACCTTTGTACGTGGGCAGCTTACAGTAATGATAGCTTTAGGGGGTTTTTACGGAGTAGGATTAGCCATTATTGGCGTCAATTTTTCTTTATTATTGGGTATGCTGGCAGGACTTCTTAGTATTGTACCTTATCTTGGCAGTATAGTTGGTTTAGGGGCAGCATTAGGCGTTGCTTATGTACAATTTCCTACTTTATTACCCGTAGTTGCGGTATTAGTTTTGTTTGGCATTGGGCATGTGCTAGAAGGCGTGGTGTTAACACCTTTACTCATTGGCGATAAATTAGGACTTCATCCTGTTGCTGTTATCTTTGCTGTGTTAGCAGGAGGGCATTTGTTAGGGTTTGTTGGGGTAATTATTGCCTTACCTTTAACTGCTATTTTGGTTGTGATTATTCGTGAATTATTGCACAAGCTCCCTAATACATCTCCACCTATGTTGGATATGCGTAAAGGATCCTAATCGGTGAATAAAGATCTTATTCCCAAGCAGCTCCCCTTAAGTATTGACTTAAGAGACGATTGCACGCTCGAAACATTTTATGCTGGGAGCAATCATCAAGTTTTAGATCAAATTAAACTGAGCGCACAAGGTATAGGTGAGCAGTTTATCTTTTTGTGGGGGAGAGAAGGCGTAGGGCGAAGCCACTTATTACAAGGCGCTTGCCACTTCGCAGGACGCCAAGGTATTACCGCTGTGTATTTACCATTATTGGATTTATTACAGCGAGAGCCTACTAAATTAGTCGAAGGGTTAGAGCGGCTTGGGCTCGTTTGTATTGACGACATTGATGCAATTTGCGGTCAACCAATCTGGGAAGAGGCATTATTTTATTTATTTAACCGCTTACGCACCGCTAACCATCGACTTATTATTGCTGCCAATGTCCCACCTAAATCGTTGCCTTTAAAATTGGCTGATTTGCAGTCGCGCTTCTCTTGGGGAGTGACTTATCAAATACAACCTCTAGATGATGAACAATTGATAGCTGCACTTCAATTGCGGGCTAAACAACGTGGCTTGGAATTATCCAAAGACGTGGGTGCTTTTCTTATTCGTCGTTTTGCACGTGACATGCCTCACTTATATGCATTGCTTGATCAGCTTGATAAAGCTTCTTTAGCTGCACAGCGACGTTTAACCATTCCATTCGTAAAATCTGTTTTGTCGTTATAAATTAAAAAGTTAATCAACTAAGTTATTTTTGTGCAAGTTTAACTTGAGCAGTTGACATAAGTTATCACGCAAAATAGAATCACATCTCCTTAGATATCAAACTTATTTACATTATTTCTAGAGGTATTGTATGGCACGTAAGCAAAGAAAGGTTCAAATCGAAGAATTAAATACAAAAGAAGGCAAAAGACTTCACGACCTTCGTAAAAATCTGAAAGAAAAAGGTGCAAAACCTTCACCTAAAAGAACTGATGGTGAAAATCCTCTGCGACGTTTTTATGCTAAATACGCGCCTTCATTCAATCTTTCCAGCTTGAACAATAAGTGGGTGATTGGTGCGGCTGCTACAGTAGCGTTAAGTGCTGTTTCCTTAGGCACAGGTGCTCCAGCAATTACATTAACGCATGCTGCTTTAACAACGGCTATTTCAGGTGCAATGGTTGCAACTGCTTATGTTGCTTCAAAAGGCGTTATGGCTGCATGGAATTATGGCGCTTCATTCTTTGCTAAGAAAGAAGACACCACTAAGCCAAAGAAAGGGAAGAAGCCTGCAGCTGAAGAGAATACTTCTACATTAAATTCAGTTCGCTCGACTGTATCAAATGGCTTGCATACCGTATCTAGCGGCTTACATACCGCTTATGACTACACAATTGGTGCTACCATTGGTGCAGGTACAAAGTTTGTAGGTAGTTTATTCCACCGTCATCAAGAAGCACAAAAGCCTGCTGGTCGTGGAAGCCGCGCATTTTCAGGTATGGACAGCAAAAATATCATTGATGGACCACGTACACGTAATCGCGCTAAATAAGCCAAATTTGAATACTCGACCAAGTTGCTTTTAGGCGAAGCGGCTCGCGTGGGAATAGTAGAGTGTATGCACAAATACATGATCTGCTAAGACGCGAAACTAACAATCCGCCTATACCTTTATAGTGAAGGTGGGAGCCTAAAAGCAAAATGGGAAGCGTACTGGGCCGTTAAGGCCCATTTTTTTGCCTTCCATCCGGATCCCTCTCCCCATGACCCCGAAAAATCATTAGTCTGGTTTGTAACTTAGATAAACAAGATGAATACTGCACGGGGAAATACAACATGCTTGGCAATAACACTGTGGATTTTAATGCTCTTGCAAATACACTAAAAGCTTTAAAAAAGACTGCAAACGTAGAAGCTAACAAAGTTAAAGGAACCCAGCAAACACAATTACAAGGCATGAGAGATAGGCTGCAACATTTAGAAAAGAATTTTGCTGCACTTCACGAACTGTTTGCACATGATTATAACCACCCAGAAATGCGAAATGCTGCGTTTAAAGCAGCTACTTTTGCTAATCATTTTCTCTTCCCTTATGTTGGAAGACCTGAATCAGATCCAGCCTTAATTGCCGCGCTAAACGATGAAAATTTTAACAATAATTTGAATTTTCTACTGCAAATAACAGAAGCGTTTAAGCGTAATCAAGAGCTAAAATTAAAATTTTTAGAACAGCTACGACAAGAAGACGATACAACAGAGGCTTTTCGACAAAAGAGAGAAGCTTTAATAGCGTTATTGGAAGAGGAAGAGGCTTTAATGATGAGCATTAATCCTTCCAACATTGCGCCAACACAAACATTAGCAGATATTAATCGTAAATGGGCTGAGCTTTTACATCGCGTCTTTAACATTAAAGGTTTGGCAGAATTACAAGAAAAAGCACAAACGACAGCAACCCAGAAGCCAAAAAATGCAACTGCGCAATGGGGACAAAATTTCTTTGCTGCGATTTCTGGTTTATTCAAAGCATTGAATGATCCTACTCAAGATTCAAAAGCGGCTACGATGAATTTTATGGGAACAATGATTCAATTAGTTGTAGGCTTATTTGCTAATATGTTTAAATCCTTTTTAGGTAAAAATGCAGCCCCACAAGTTGAAGAATTGACGCAAAATGTGTCAGGTTATTTCACGAACGTATTAAGCGAAGCTTATGCAAGAGAAGATGCGAAGGAAAAAAATGCAAAACAGGCGCAAAAGAAAAGCAAAACTGATTTCACGCCTGGATTTACAAAACATAAAGGTAAATCTACGGCTTCACATCGCAAAGCTAGCACGAAACCTACTTTTTCTGATGAGCCGAATTATTCTTCCGGTTACTCAAGTAGTTCGGAAGATGAAAGTGAGTATCATAGCGATGGACTTGAGTATGATGAACTTTTTGGACCAACAACCACGGAAAAGGATAAATCAGAACCAAAGAAAAAGAGCTGGTCATTCTGGTAGACAATCTCTAGATTAAAGTTAGTATTCCCCCACTTGCGAGTCTTCGGACTCGCTTTTTTTTGTGTGTAAAATTAAAAAACATCTCTGTCTTAAATTACAAATCATCCTCTTAAACAAGAGCTCATTTTTGTTTGTTAGCGCATTAATTTGACAACCTCACGCATTACATTTTAAGCTCAGCTTTCATTTCATTATCACGGAAGTAAAAAGATGTTAGATTTTGCTTATCAGGCTTGGCAGCAACCACAAAGAAGATATGCTATTTTGGTTGCTGCCTTATCGGCAGGATACTGTGTAAACGTAATGAGTTGGGGGCTATTATTATCAAGCTCTATTGTTTTAGCATCCGCTTTGGTTACTTATATTGCCGTTGCTATGTTTCTGAGTGTGCAAGCAGAGCTTAGAAATCTTTCGAGCATTATTGCTGAAACCAAAGAAACCGTTAGCGAAATCAATAAAGTAGTTAAAAATATTAACGAAAAGAGCGCACCCAAATTAGATAAAATTTTGGACGAAACACAAAAAGCAATTCCTCGTATGGGTAAGGCAATCCAAGATCTGCAAAAGACGGTAGACTATGTTAATGGCGGGGCGCAGACTGCGAGCACTTTATTTACCCCTATCAGCGGTGCTGCGAAGATATTTCACTCGATTGGTAAACAGTTCACTGCGCCAGATAGTGATAACGAGAACGAAGAATCCTCTGATGAAAGCGAAATAAAGGTTTCAGAAACAAAGCAGAGAAAGCGAAAAGTAGTACACAAATTAAAGTAATTAGTTAATTTAGCTAATTAACTAAATTAATCCTTTTTAAGCACAATTAGTTATTAACTTGACAACGTCATCGCAAGAATGTAAGCTGAGCGTCTATTCACTTATAGCTCAAAGAACTTTGGGGCGCTTATGCAGTTTAAAGACGTTTCAGAATTTATTTACAATCAATGGCAACAACCCGAGAAAAAATACCCCCTATTAGCAGCAGCACTTGCTGGCGCAGTGGTTACTTATGGGACAAGCTTAGCTTTATTGCCAGCTGTTGCCGCAGTGGTAGGTACAGTTGTCGCAACTTACGCAACGGTTCTCATTGGAAGATATTTAATTGATCTTTTCTCTCATATCAAAAATATTGCTGCACATTTAGATGAAACAGTGCAAAACGTTAATGCTCGCGTCACTGAAGCAAAAACAACACTGAAAGAAGTCAACGCACGTGTCGTAGAAGCAAAAACAACATTGAAAGAAGTCAATGATGTTGTTAAAAAAACAGGAAAAACGGTTGCAACCGTAGAGGGACAAATCAAGCCTTTGACCAAAGAAGTGAATAGCACACTCAAACGCGCACAAGAAGTATTGGGATCTACCAAAGACACGATGGATAAAGCCAATGAAGAAGTAGGTTCTTTATCCGAAAAAATACAAGAAGCTGTCAATAGCGCTAATACGGCAATAGAAAATATTGGCACGCGTACGGATAAAACGTTGAAGGAATTACAAGAGACAGTAAAGCGTGTTAAAGACACCACTTTGCCTAAAGTAGATGAAGTGCTAGAGGGCGTAAAAGATAAAATTGCTGAGATTGCAGATGAATCTCGTCGAACCCTGGCTGGATTGACAAAAGAAGTTCAAGCTGCTGTCAAAGAAGCGACCAAAACCATATCCAATCTTAATGACGAAACTGTCCCTGCCGTGGTAGAGCAAGTTGGTAAAGTGCTAGAGGGTGTTACTGAAACAGTAAAACAAACCCAAAAATCTGTTGCCGAACTTTCAAAATCATTTGATGAGACTATCAATAATATTGATAAAAAAGCTGTTCCAGCTTTAATGGAGCAGGTGTCGAAAGTGATTTCGCAAACCACTAAAACGATTGCGACTACAGAAGAATCAATAGCAAAATTATCAGGTAAATTAGAAAAAACCTTGGGTGATATTAATGATACCCATTTGCCAGCGGTACTGAAGAGTGTTCAAGAAACTATCGTCAATGCTAATAAATCCATTGATACTTTAAATAAATCAATGGCTGATATCAGTGAACAAGCTAAAGACGCTGTTAAAGAAGCTAAAGATAAACATATTCCTGAAGCTGTCAGTGGGTTGAAAGAAGTATTAGCTGGCGCAAATGTTTTGTTGGCTGAAACGCAAAAAACAGTTAAAGATACTAACGAAAAATTGCAAACTTTGATGCAGTCAGTACAAGAAACAGTGATCAGTGTAAATGCTAGCCATTTACCACAATTTATGAAAATGTTTGAGCAAACATTGACAGGGCTTTCCAAAGACGTACAGGGTGCCGTCAATGCTGCTACAGCAACGGTTAAGAAACTGGATGAAGAGCATCTGCCCACATTGCTTGGCCAGGTGGGTAAAACAATGGAAGGTGTACAGGCGACTGTGCAGGAAACAAAGTCCTCCATTGAAACTATTACGAAGTCGCTCAATGAAACAGTCGATGGCGTGAATAAAAAATATATTCCTGAGTTAATCAAGCAAGTTACTGAAACTATCGCAAAATCAACTGACACCTTAGGTATGGTTGAGAAATCAGTGGAGACCTTAACGCAAAGCTTAAATGGAACACTCAAAGATGTGAACGAAAAGCATTTTCCAGCTGTATTAAAAGATGTTCATGAAACTGTAGCAGAGGCTAGAGAATCGCTGAAAATGCTCACTGAATCTTTGAGTGAAGTGACTAAAGGTGCTGAGCAACTGATTCAAGGCGTCGATAAGAAGCATCTCCCTGAAGCTGTGGGCAAACTTTCCAACGTGTTAGACGGTGCAAAGGGCGTGATAGTTGAAACCCAAAAAACAATTGCTGAAACGAATGAAAAAGTGAAAGCGATTGCTGATAGCACACAAAAAACAGTAGATAGCATCAATGAGCAATACCTAAAATCGCTGATTGAGAAGTTTAATGCCACTTTAGATACCGCAGATACACTGGTTAAATCTATGGACGCTGAACTAAAAGGGATCAGTACAAATACGCAGAAGGTATTAGAAGGTGCGCAAAAAACTCTGAAAACAGTTGACGAAGAAACGTTGAAAGAAGCTAAAGAAGCATTAAGTAATATTACTAAGAATGTAGAGCGAAATTTAACGCAAGTGGAAAAAACACTAGAAGAATTGACGGAACAATCAGCCAGCATTTTGAAGAAGGTGGATACAACAGTCGACATCGTTAATAAAGAAACATTAACGAAATTACATGCGGCTGTTGAAAGTACCACACTGCAACTCTCCGAAGTGGTTAAAACCGCTAAGGGAGCGACAGAGAAGCTTTCTAGTGAATCAGCTGATTTAGTGCATGAAACACGTGGCATGATGAAAACAGTTCATGAGAAAACACTGCCAGAACTGACGCAGCACCTAAATGAAATTTTAGCCAGCACTAAAGATACGGTGGTAACTGGTAAAGAAACGATTGTTGCGTTAGGACCGCAAGTGCAAGGAACGTTAGGGCGTATTGATAAAGCCGTTGATGGCGTCAATGGCGCAATGCAAACGACAAGTACTTTGGCAACGCCTGTGACTTTAACTGCGCGTGGATTAAGTGCAACTGGCAATGGTATCAAAGCGATGGGAACAGGTCTTTATAACATGTTACCAAACTTTAGAGGTAATAAAGGTACTCCGACCCCAATAGAAGAGGGTCATGGAGAAAATCCGGAATTAGATGGTACTGAAGTAGTGGATAATCCAGTTATTCCAGAAAACAGTCCGACCAATACCGGACATCGGCAAGCTGAAGAGCGAGAAAAGGTACAAAGACTTACAACTAAATCATAAAAAAAGGAGAGCATAGCTCTCCTTTTTTCTTTTATTTTATCAATTTTACACTGATTTCTGCCACGCGTTTACCTAATGCTTTGCAGAGCGCCTTTTCATGTTCACTTAATGCTAAATTGCTCTCTAGTCCTGCCACATGGCTGGGGCCATAGGGGGTTCCACCAGTTTGTGTTTCATTTAAGGCTGATTCACTATAAGGGACGCCGACGATTAAGGCGCCATGGTGTAACAAAGGTAGCATCATGCTAAGCAATGTTGCTTCTTGCCCACCATGAAGTGAAGAGGTCGAAGTGAAAACGCCTGCGGGGATCCCAATCAGTTTGCCTGAAAGCCATAGAGTGAGAGTTGAATCTAAAAAGTATTTTAAGGGTGCAGCCATATTCCCAAAGCGCGTAGGGCTACCCAAAATTAAACCAGAACAATGTTCTACATCTGATAAGGTGACATAAGGCGCGCCTTTATCAGGCACTGGAGGCTGGGTTGCTTCCGTGACGGGCGAAACCGCTGGCACAGTGCGAATTTTAGCGCTTATCCCTGAAATGCTTTCTATACCGCGTGCGACTAAGTCTGCCATCTGAGCTGTAGCGCCATGGCGGCTATAATAAACAACTAATACGTAAGGTTGAGAGTCATGCATGGTAGAATTCTCAAAAAATGAAATCATACCAGCAATAGGAGTGAGGATGAAAATTTGTAAACGTGCTGTTGTATCAGGCAGAGTGCAAGGCGTTTTTTTTCGACATGCTACACAACAACAAGCATTGGCATTAGGGATAAAGGGTTGGGTACGTAACCTACCTAGCGGTGAGGTCGAGTGCTTACTTTGTGGCGAAGAAGAAATGGTGGAAAAACTTTGTGCTTGGTTGCACCAAGGGCCACCCGCAGCTAATGTGGCACAAGTGAAAATTGAAAGTACTGCATGGGAAGAGCATGAGGATTTTACGATATTGCGTTGACTGAAGTCTTTTTTGATGAAAAGTCTTCGTTTTGCTTTCTTGAGAGCGCTGTTTAAAAACAAAAATGATGAAAGGTGAGCGAAGAGAATAAATTTCCCGCTTTGCAAAGGGGGAAGCGCGCAGCCAAAGGCAAGCGCGGGGGGATTTTTAGTCGTATGAAGAAGATAAATCCCCCGCTCAAGAGAAAATGAAGTAAACTTCTTTCTCTCTTTTCGCCGCCCCCTTTACGAAAGTGGGCGGGTTGTTGCGCTTCGCGCGTTATACTACTGCTTTCTCTTCGGTAACATAGATGACCGCGCGACGATTTTTTGCATGTGCATTTAAGGTGTAAGCTTCGTCAATTAATTTATCTTTTCCGTAGCTATTTACTTCAATTCTTTCAGCAGGAACGCCTTTAGCTTGAAGATATTCTGCAACAGCTTCAGCTCGGCGTAGCCCTAAATTTAAATTATAGTTATAGGGACCTTGAGCATCGGTGTAACCATCAACATGTGCTTTCATGCTTGGATTAGCATGCAAAAAAGTAGCAAATTCATTTAAGGCTGGCATATCTTGCTCAGATAGCTCAGATCTATCAAATGCAAAATGATAAATTGCATTCATTTCTTTATTTTCTACAGAATATTTAGCAGGCGTAGGCGCATCTTCTTTTAATAGGTGGCAGCAACCTGATAAGGCAATATTGCAGCTCAATACGAGTAAGGTTGTACGTATAATGGAGGTTATGTTCATGGCTTTTCTTCTTATCATTTAAATGGAACAGAGAATGGCGCAAAAAATACCTGGATTTCATTTTGAAAGCAAGCAAAGAAAAGGAAATCTTTTTGCCGTTGTGCGTAGAGAGAGGATCTTTCTGTCGGTCTGCGAAGCAGACAAATTCCCCTATCCCGCTTCGCGGGATAGGGGAAAATGGGCAAAATGTGCTACGGGAGAGCTGAGAGTCATAAGACCCTCACCCTAACCCTCTCCCGTTTACGGGAGAGGGGATCAGAATAAAGATCTGTTTCGCGGGAGAGAAGATTGGAAAGAGATTTTCGGATCTTGCGAAGCAGTCACTTGAGAAGTTAATTTACCTTGATTCGTTGCTTACAAATGTCAACAATCTCAGCAAGTGGTAAATGTTCAACTTGACCGGTTTTGCGGCTCTTATATTCAACGGTTCCGGTATCAAGTCCACGTTCTCCAATCACAAGACGATGTGGGATCCCTATCAATTCACTTTCTGCAAACATGACACCAGGACGTTCATCGCGATCATCTAGCAAGACTTCAAAACCAGCTGCTTGTAATTGTTGATAAAGTGTATCCGTTGCTTCACGAACGCGGTGAGATTTCACTCTATTCATGGGGATCAAGACAATATGAAATGGTGCTAAGGCATCAGGCCAGATAATGCCCTGTTCATCGTGATGTTGTTCAATAGCTGCTGCGACAATACGCGAGACGCCTATCCCATAACAACCCATTTCTAAAACTACTTGGCGTCCTTGATCATTTAAAACAGTCGCCTTCATTGCGGTACTATATTTAGTGCCTAATTGGAAAATATGTCCAACTTCAATACCACGACAAATTTGTAGTTCTCCTTTCCCATCAGGAGAAGGATCGCCCGCTTTAACTTTTCGCAGATCAGCTACTTTTGCAGGTAAGGGCAAATCGCGTTCCCAGTTCACACCCACATAATGTTTATCTTCTTGGTTGGCGCCACAGGAGAAATTCGCCATGGCTATAACATGGTGATCAGCAATAATAGGGATATTGAGATCTTTGGGACCAACGAATCCAGGGCCACATTTTGCTAAAGCCCTTAATGAGGCTTCATCTATCATGGTCAAAGGTGAAGCGACCTCAGGAAGTTTCTCTGCTTTGATAGGATTAAGTTCGTGATCGCCTCGTAAAAGGAGGGCAACTGCAGGTACTTCTTTGCCTTTTACTAATAGAGTTTTCAAAATATCTTTTGTTTCAAGGCCCATAAAAGCAGCTTGTTCTGCTACAGTTCGAATATTAGGCGTTTCTTTCAGATCAAATGCCTGAGAAGGTGTTGAACGTTGTGGTGCAGGAATTTGGGAAGTTGCTAATTCAACATTCGCTGCATAGCCGCTTTCAGGAGAAAATGCGAGCGTATCTTCGCCTGAATCAGCCAAAACATGAAACTCATGGGATTGACTGCCACCAATCGCTCCGGTGTCTGCAAGCACAACACGAAATTCTAGCCCTAAACGAGTAAAAATTTTGCTATAGGCTTGGTACATGTCATCATAGGTTTGTTGCAGTGAATCTTTATCTAAATGAAAAGAATAAGCATCTTTCATTAAGAATTCTCTTGCTCGCATTACGCCAAAACGAGGACGAATTTCATCTCTAAACTTTGTTTGAATTTGATAAAAGCAGGTAGGGACTTGCTTATAAGAGCGCAATTCATTACGAACGAGATCGGTTATCACTTCTTCATGAGTAGGACCGAAACAATATTCACGTTCATTCCTATCTTTCATGCATAAAAGTTGTGGACCGAATTCTTCCCAACGGTTGGTTTCTTGCCACAATTCTGCAGGTTGCACGGCAGGCATCAAAACCTCTTGTGCATGAATATTATTCATTTCTTGGCGCACAATATTGATGACTTTTTGTAGTACGCGAAAACCGAGAGGGAGCCAAGTATATAAGCCCGCTCCTAACTTACGGATCATGCCTGCACGTAACATCAATTGATGGCTGACAAGCTCTGCGTCAGCCGGGGTTTCTTTTAGTGTTGCTAATAGTAATTGAGAAGTCCGCATCCTACTTATCCTTAACCCAGTTTTTCAAGGTAAATTGAGTCAGGATAATTCAGCGCTAAAACACGCTGACTATCATCAGCAAGTTCATATAATTCAAGCTTACGATAAGATTTTACCATGATATATAAAGCTTCAGACATGCTAGGAGAACGATCATATTGCGAAATAACATTACTTGCTCGATTGGCTGCAGCTAAATAAGCTCCTTTTTTAAAGTAGAATCTAGCAGCAACTAATTCACTTTTGGCGAGTAAATTGCGTAAATAAACCATTCGTTGTTTTGCATCTGGTGTATAGATGCTATCAGGGTAATTTACGGTAAGATAATGGAAAGCTTGAATACCCTTTTTAGCAAAAGTAGTATCACGCTCATCGCGTTCCATCGGCATATACTTTGTTAAAAAGCCATGCGCTTCAGAATAATGGCATAGCCCTTTCATGTAGTAGGCATAATCGACATTAGGATGCCTTGGGTACATGCGAATAAAGCGCTCTACTGCGGGAAGTGCTGCGGTATAGTCTTCGTTTTCATAGTAGGCATAAATTGCCCCTAATTGTGCTTTATCAGCATATTCACCAAAAGGATAACGAGATTCTAAGGCTTCAAAATCTTCTACTGCCTCAGCATAATTTTTCTTTTTGACATGCTTAGTGCCCAGCTCATAAATTTCATTAGGGCTCATGTTGTTATAACGTTCGTCCTTTGAGGTAGAATGGCACCCAACAAGAACGAGGGTAGAAGATAAAAGTAATAAGGATAACTTTTTCATATGAATGCTACTTAGATTTGTAACTTATGTTATTTGTAGTCAATGACTTAAAACTCACGCGCAGAGCGTATAGCTTGGTAGATATAGCCAGCGCTTAGATTTGTGGCAAGTGGGAGGTGTTTTAAGCGATAGGAGGCGATAAAATACCGCACTATTGCAATAACACGTCGCCAACAAAGCCGAAAATGCACTGCGAAGACTATATATTGGGACGGAGTCTATCGTAGCAGGCAACAGGTTGCAATTTTTATCCTCTTACCAAGAAATATGTTAGAATAATTTCTTGATAATTTTGTATCAGAATCCAAAAATATAGGGTATTTTCCGAATGCTTGAATCTCAAGAAATTTCATTAAGCACAACCATTCCTGAAGAGTTCAAAGGGATGCGCTTAGATCAGGCTTTAGCAAAATGTTTTCCTGAACATTCTCGCACCCGGATTACACAATGGATAAAACAAGGACAAGTAAGCCTGAATGGGCAAGTATTGGAGCCCAAAGTTAAGGTAATTGGCGGAGAATCTGTTTGTGTTGCAGCGGTTGTGAATCCTGCACAGGACGATCCTGCTCAATCTATTCCCATTGATATTGTCTATGAAGATGATGACATTTTAGTTTTAAATAAACCTGCAGGCCTTGTTGTTCATCCTGCCGCAGGGAATTTGCAAGGAACTTTACTTAACGCGTTACTATATCATGCTCCCCAACTTAAGTTGTTACCGCGAGCAGGGATTGTGCATCGTCTTGATAAGGATACGACTGGTTTAATGGTCGTGGCAAAAACGTTGTCAGCACATACGGCGTTGGTTGATGCATTACAAAAACGAGAGATCCAGCGCGAGTATGTGGCGCTTGTTGGAGCAGAAGTGATAGCTGGTGCTTCGATTGATGAACCTATTGGTCGGCATCCGCACCAGCGCACGAAGATGGCAGTAACACATTCAGGTAAACCTGCTCGTACTCACTTTCGCTGTAAAAGACGTTATCATGGTTTTACTTTACTAGATGTAAAATTAGAAACAGGGCGCACTCATCAAATTCGTGTGCATTTGTCGCATATCGGTTATCCCATTGTAGGGGATGCAACCTATGGTTGGCGTTACAAGATACCAGCCAAATCTACTCCAGAGCTGCAGCAAATGTTGATGGCTTTTCGTCGACAAGCCTTGCATGCTATTTCATTAAGCCTGAGCCATCCCGTGAGTGGCCAAGAGATGTCATGGAAGGCCCCAATGCCTGATGATTTTTCAGCCTTAATTAAATTATTAATACCAAAAGAGGAATACCACCATGGTTAAAGGGATTGAACCTAATTGGCCAGCACCAAGTTGGGTCCGCGCCGTCACGACGACACGTGAAGGTGGGGTAAGTCAAGGCGCGTATCAAAGCCTCAATTTGGCACTACATGTAAATGATAATCCTGAAAAAGTCGTTTTAAATCGTTTAAAATTAAACCAAAGATATAATTTACAGCATGAGCCCGCTTGGTTGGAACAAACCCATAGTACGCGTGTAGTAGAAATCAAAGGAGATGAAGCGAAAAGCACATTGGGCATTGATGCCGATGGTGCATGGACAAAATGCTTAAATGTACCTTGCGTTGTTTTAACCGCAGATTGCTTACCTTTGCTACTTTGCGATACCAAGGGAACAGTCGTTTCTGCTGTTCATTGCGGTTGGCGCGGTATTTTAAATGGGATCATCGAAAACGCGGTACAAGCGATAAAACCACATACTCAAGGCGAGATAATCGCTTGGTTAGGACCTGCAATTGGTCCAGACAGTTTTGAAGTGGGTGAAGAAGTCCGTCAACAATTTATGCAGCATGACAGATATGCGCAACAGGCTTTTAAACCAAAATCATCAGGCAAGTGGCTAGGGGATATGTATCAACTGGCTAAAAATCGTTTACATCAATCTGATATAAAAGCCATCTATGGCGGAGATTTTTGCACTTACACGGACGCAGAGCGCTTTTATTCTTTTAGACGAGACAAAGATACTGGTAGGATGGCCACATTGATTTGGTTAGCGCATCCTTAAGCTGGATTACTAAACAGAAAAAAGCCCCATTATGGGGCTTTTTTTGTTGTCAAGGTTATCAAGCGTTTGTGCCAAAATGACTATCCTAAGAACTATATTTATCTAATTCGTCTTGAGAATTTCCAGGTTATCCCCATTTAATGGGAAGAGGCAATAAAAGGAAATGATGGATGAGCATTGAAAAATTTACCAGCAAGTTTCAAGAAGCGATAGGACAAGCGCAATCGATGGCTTTGGGAAGAATGAACCCCACTATCGAACCTGAGCATGTTTTAATGGCGATGATCGATCAAGAAGGTTCAACGGTTCGCCCGCTTTTAAAACAAGCTGGTGTGAATTTACCGCAACTACGATCGAGTCTAAATGAATCTATTGAACGCCTTCCTAGACTTGGAAGAGCAACTGGGGATATTCGACCTTCGGACAGTTTAATTCGTCTTTTAAATTTGACAGACAAACTCGCACAAGATCGCAAAGATAAATTTATTTCTAGCGAATTATTTTTATTAGCACTTATCGATGATGAAGGAGAAGCTGCAAAAACTTTGCGAGCAAGCGGTGCTAACAAAAAGAAACTGGATGAAGCGATTAATAAGATCCGTGGGGGTGAAAGCGTTCAAGATGAAAATGCCGAAGAAAGCAGGCAAGCATTAGAAAAATATACGATTGATCTCACCGCTAGAGCTGAACAAGGGAAGCTCGATCCTGTTGTGGGACGCGATGAGGAAATACGTCGTACTATTCAAGTGTTGCAAAGACGTACCAAGAATAATCCTGTTCTCATTGGTGAACCTGGCGTAGGTAAAACAGCGATAGTTGAAGGATTAGCGCAGCGTATCGTTAATGATGAGGTGCCTGAAGGTCTCAAAGGCAAACGAGTTTTAGGGTTAGATCTTGGTGCTTTGATTGCGGGAGCAAAATTCAGGGGAGAATTTGAAGAGCGCCTGAAATCTGTATTAAAAGATTTGGCAAAACAAGAAGGCGAAATTATTTTATTTATTGATGAAATTCACACTATGGTGGGTGCAGGTAAAGCTGATGGTGCCATGGATGCAGGTAACATGCTAAAGCCGGCATTAGCCCGAGGTGAACTACATTGTGTTGGCGCAACCACCTTAGATGAATATCGTCAATATATTGAGAAAGATGCAGCGTTAGAGCGAAGATTTCAAAAGGTATTGGTAGATGAACCTTCTGTCGAAGATACTATTGCCATTTTACGTGGTTTGAAAGAACGTTATGAGATCCACCATGGTGTAGAAATTACTGATCCTGCTATTGTTGCGGCGGCAAATTTGTCACACCGTTACATCACTGATCGGATGTTACCAGATAAAGCAATTGACTTGATAGATGAGGCAGCTAGCCGTATTCGTATGGCGATTGATTCCAAAC
Source organism: Gammaproteobacteria bacterium 39-13 (assembly GCA_001898235.1). GTDB lineage: Bacteria > Pseudomonadota > Gammaproteobacteria > Berkiellales > Berkiellaceae > Berkiella. Next base: position 12,258 of record MKTN01000064.1, on the reverse strand, counting down.
CGGAACCTTTGGATATTCTTGAACGCAAATTGATTCAATATAAAATTGAGCGTGAAGCTTTACGTAAGGAAAAGGATCCGCTTTCTAAACAACGGTTGGATAAGCTTGAAACCGAAATTGAAAAAAATGAACGTGAATATGCTGATCTAGAGGAAGTATGGAAAGCCGAAAAATCCACTTTACATGGTGCACAACACATTAAAGAAGAATTGGAACGCGCTCGTACCGCATTTGAAGCTGCTAGGCGAGCGGGTGATTTAGGGCGTATGTCTGAATTGCAATATGGAAAAATTCCAGAGCTTGAAAAACAGCTTGCAGCTGCCTCAGAGGTAGAAAGTAAACAAATGACTTTGATCCGCAATAAGGTGGATGAAGAGGAAATTGCTGAAGTGGTTGCAAAATGGACAGGGATCCCGGTGAGCAAAATGCTTGAGGGTGAGAAAGAAAAACTCCTTAAGATGGAGGAAGCCTTGTCGCATACCGTTGTGGGACAGATTGATGCGCTTAAAGCGGTGGCAAATGCTATTAGGCGCTCACGGGCGGGCTTAGCCGATCCAACTAAGCCGGTTGGAAGTTTTCTATTTTTAGGTCCGACAGGGGTAGGAAAAACAGCTTTATGTAAAGCATTAGCAGAATTTTTGTTTGATACACCTGCTGCTATGGTTCGAATTGATATGTCTGAGTTTATGGAAAAACATGCTGTTGCGCGTTTAATTGGTGCGCCACCTGGATATGTTGGTTATGAAGAAGGTGGCTATCTAACAGAGGCCGTGCGAAGACGTCCTTACAGTATTGTCTTATTAGATGAAATTGAAAAAGCACACCATGATGTGTTTAACATTCTTTTACAACTAATGGATGAAGGGCGCCTAACAGATAGTCAAGGTAGAACTGTTGATTTTAAAAACTGTATTATTGTGATGACATCGAATATTGGGGCACAAAAAATCCAAGAAATGACAGGGAAGCCTTATGATGAGATGAAAGATGTAGTCATTGAAATGCTAACAGATTACTTTAGACCCGAGTTTATCAATCGAATTGATGAAACAGTTGTATTTCACGCACTTTCACAAGATAACATTCGAGCCATTGCGGAAATTCAAATCCATGAAATCCAAAATAGGTTGCGTGATCAAGGTTTACAGTTGCACATTACTTCTGAAGCGCTTGATAAATTAGCACGTTTAGGTTTTGATCCTGTTTATGGTGCAAGGCCATTGCGACGTGCATTAAGACAAGAATTAGAAAATTCGTTATCAGAAGCGTTGCTAAGAGGTGATTTTGTGCCAGGTGATGTTATTGATGTAAAAGTAAAAGACGAAAAATTTGTTTTTTCCAAGGGTTAAAAAGAACTAATGTTATGGATGATGGGGTTATTTAGAAAGTAATCCCATCATCATATTGATTGATTGAAATGAGTAAGTTTTCAATTTCCTCATTAAATTCATCAATAACTTCTTTTTCATCTTGATAATGGATAGCAAAATCATTTAAAGTTTTAATTGCGTCAGCAACTTGAATTTTGTCCTTGAATATCTTTTTTAATTCATCCTTATTAATTTCCTGTGCGTACTCATTCAGAACACTATTTAAATAATCTTGCTGTTCAGGTGTATATTCAGGTGTTCCAATCGTAATGAAAGCCTGACCCACCTCTTCAATTTCATAAGCTTGCGGATGCATAACTCTCTTCCTTTTTTTTCCTTCTGCAGAAAAGACTGCCAACGAAGGTAATAAGTTCCCTGTACATAAAAGTACATTAAAAACTGAACTTTGTTTGTTTTAAGCCTTCTAAAGGAATAGAGAGCCTATAAAAGGGGAAGGTACATGATGAAGGGTGGTCAGGGCCGTAAAAAAATTAATATACAGTCAAATTTATCCACTTCAGTAAAAAAATCTTTTACGACAGATTATGATGAAGCCTTCAATGAAGGGAATGTTGAAATGATGTTGAAGTTGCTTGCAGGCTTTCCATCGACTCCCCAACAAATACCTCAGCCGCCTTTGTCATGCTTGTCTTTGCAAGGGGGGGGAGCAAAAGGGGCGACCTACCCTGGTTGTGCTGAAGCATTAGAGGAAAACGGTTATTTTGAAGAAATTAAAGTGGTGGCTGGCGCTTCAGCAGGCGCGATATCAGCCTTTATTGTAGGATTGGGATTCAGTGCAGAACAATTTAAATACTTATCAGGAAAAGTTAATTTCTTAGATTATACCGACTTAGAATCAGAAGGTTGGGGAGCCTTTTTTAATGGCCACAAAGTAGGCGTGGGATTAGATCTCTTGCACTATGGTGCAGCATTCAAAGGCGTGGGATTCCATCATTTTGCCACTTCAATGGTAGAGCAAATTCTGGGCGATCCCAATGCGACTTTTGCTGATTTACACGAAATGATGAAATATGATCCGACCTTAAAAGATATGGTATTTAAGGCCACCCGATATAATGCGAAATCGGGAGATAGAATTGAGCAAACCTTTTCCTTTGAAGAAACTCCCAATATCAGAATTGCCGATGCAGTGAGAGCTTCGATGGCCTTTCCAGGTGCTTTTGCCCCGTGGCCTGTAAAGGATAAACAAGGAAATTTATTTGGTGTCTTTGCTGATGGCGGGATTTTAAATAATAACCCAGTCGATGTTTTTAATGAACGGGCTTATTATGATTCCAAATATAAACCTAAAGAGAAAAAAGATCATCGTGGCGTACCGCATCAAATTAATCCTTGTTCAGTTGGCTTGTCTTTAACACCGCTTGAAGATTTGGATGAGGAAATTACACCTTTTACTTCACGGATCCGCGTTAAAAAATCGCAACAAAAATTTGATGAAAAAAAGAATGGTAAAATAAAACATAATGAAGCACAAAAGATCAATGGCGAATGGCGCTTTAATGATATATTAAACGCAGTACTATGGAACACAATTGGCGTGCCAATCAAGGAAGAAATGCAGGCAAAACATGCTTTATATAACGAGCAAACTGTACAAGTTTGGCCAGAAGATGTTGATACATTAGAGTTTGATGCATCTCCTGCAAAACTTGAAAGATTATTTAATAGTGGAAAAAATGCAATGCAATTATGGCTGGAAAAATTTCGTGATCCTTCCAGTCCCTATGAATATCCAGAATTCTTTGATGATAGTCCCTCTAAAGAGGAGAGGTTGTTAAGAAAGCAAGATCCAGATGCATTTTATCATCAGAAATTTGTTGAGTATTTCTCTGCATTTCAAGCTGAAATGAAAAAGGCAAAGACTCAGGAGAGAAATGATAATGAAGCATTATATAAAAATGTAAAATTACGTTATCTTTCTTATAAAATCGATGAGCTGAAACAAAAAATGGAGAAAAATCAATCGTTAAAAAAAGCGCCTGACGAGATCCTTGAAACTGCTTTTAAAAGGGCATGTCAGAATATGAAAGATAAAGAGGAACTTGTCGAGAAGAAAAGAAAAGAACGTTGGAATTTGATTAGAGATGATGACTTAATTGCGCATATAGCGGAGAAACTAGTGAAATGTCGTAAGGAAAAAACCGCGGCATCTCAAGATGAAGTGCTACGACTGATGCGTGGTCAATTATCTAATATTATTCCACTTATCCGCGCAAAGAAGGGCGGGAATTTATTAAGCTTATTGCTGCAAACAGATAACCCTGAATTGACCCGAGAAGCATTCAATATCATCAATCAAGCTTTAGCGCAATGTTATTATCAAGGCAGAAAAGAGGACATTAAATTTTCCTTAGAACAAATGCTCAATGAACTGACCCAACCTTCAGTTCCTGTTGTTATGGGAATGTTACATTCTCCTCAAATGGTAAAAGTGCTGATGGATTATGGTGCGAATCCTTTGCTAGTTGATAAACAGACTGGACGTAATATGTTTCAGGAAATGATAGTCCAAGAAAATTATGTTGGTTTTAAAGCTCTCGTTGAATATTGCGCCAAAAAGAAAATCAATATTCGCAATTTACAATTTGGCAACCAAAGTTTAGGTCACTACCTCATTAACAAAGCATCGCATCATTTTCTTGAGAAATTAAGAGATGATCCCCATATCATGAAAGAGATCTTCAATTTTAAAACTAAAAATGCCAGCCAAAATAATCTTATTCAAGAAGCTGCCAGAGTGGCTTCTTCTGCTGATGATTTGCGTTGGCATTTGATTCTTAAACAATCTAATCGTGGGAAACTTAATTTTTTCAGAATTAAAAAGCACGCAACAGAAAATCACAATGCGCAGAGTTCTAAATGGATATTAGCGCGAAAAGGTCTTAAGGCCGTTTTGAGCGCACCTCGTCCCGATGTCGTAATAAAAGATCTTAAATCAGAAGTTTGCTTTAATATTCTTAATTTATTTTCACCACAAATAAGTAGTATTAAACTTATTGAATTAGCTCAAGATCCTACTAAAGCAGATGTATTGATAGAACTATGCGAAAAGGCTTATTCGAGCCCTAAAACCTCCAAACAGTTACAAGCGTTGTTACAACAAAAAATCAATGGAAAAACTGTTCTATATTACGCTGCTGAAAGTGGGAACGTAAAATTAATAAATTATTTGCGTAAATCGAAATATGATCTCGATGTCAATCATGCAGGACCTTTAAATGCGCCGTGTGCCATATTGCATGCAGCTAAACGTGGGCAATCAACAGCTGTGCTTGCCTTAATGAAATCGAGTTCTTGGGGATTTCGTCTGGGATATCACCCGATCAGTCGTCGAGCGACAGATGATCCAGAAAAAAGAACAGCATTGCATTATTTAGCCATGACAGGCACACCTTCAGCATTTTGCGCAGTACTTTTGGGAGCAAGGGGGAAAAGCTCTCCTACGAAAGTAACTACGATGAAGGATAAATTTGGAAAAACACCGCTGAGCTACATTATCGAGCATAATCGGATGGATATCCTGCAAGCAATACTTGAAAGTACAAAAGGGAAAAAACGGGGATACGTATTCAGTTCTGATTGTTATTTCGATGATATATTTGGTTGGCAAGAAAATGATTTAGCAGGATATCCTGATTTGGAACTTGCCAAGCGTATGAACCCTGAAATGTATGATTTCATTTGTGAGAATTTGAGTGCGGATAAAAGGAAAGCAGCTAATATTGTGAATCATGTTGAAACTAAAATTACTTCACAATTGAAACGAGAAAATGAGCAAACATTAAGTCAAGCTGAGGAAATTGCAAAGTTTGAACTTTCGCTTATAGGCGAAAGTATTTACGATGATTGGACTTTAATGCCGGAAGAGAGCAGCTTGAATGGGAAGAAACTCCCACTTGCTCAACGAGAATCTGAACGCCGGGAGAAAAGGCCTCAGCATTTTACCATCAAACATGGTACTGAACCTAAAAAAGTAAAAACTTTAGAAACACAACCTCAAGCGGAGCATAAAGAAGCAAAGGTGAGCGAAAGCAGCAAAAAAACGCTATAGTCTGCGCCGCTGAGTTTTCGTCTTTGTTGGCTGTGCACTTTCACCCTAGCCATGTATTTTGTATACACTCTATGGTTCAAATGATTGCCGCCTTGTCAAAAAATCATCTGCTACGACCAGAGGGGTGTGCTTTCAAGGTAAAATCTTGTAAAATAGCTGTTTACCTCATTTTACGATAGAAACTGTGCCGCCCCTCTTTGCCAATGCCCATCAACTTTTGTTATCCACGTCACCCCAAGAAAAGCTAGAGGGAGTCTCCTCATTGTATGAAGCTTTTCTCGATCAACAACTTATCTTTGATGATAAAACCCCAGTGAAAGAGGAAGTGTTTGCAGGTTTGCCGCCACAATTGTCATTAGTCGCGCCAAGAATGCTAAAACGTCGCAGAATTCATTCACTGGAGGGGCGTGCAAGTATGTTACATGCCATTATCCATATTGAATTTAACGCGATTAATATTGCTTTAGATGCGGTTTATCGTTTTAGAGGAATGCCGTTGGCCTACTATGCAGATTGGTTAAGAGTGGCACGAGAAGAAGCTTATCATTTTCATCTTTTGGTACAACATTTACAGCATCTTGGTTATCAATATGGCGATTTTCCAGCGCATCTGGGGTTATGGGAAATGGTGCAAAAAACAGGATACGATGTATTAGCGCGGATGGCATTAGTGCCAAGATTGCTTGAAGCCAGAGGGTTGGATGTTACCCCAGATATCATTCAACGTTTGTTAAAAGTGGATGATACAGTCGCTGCCGAAATTTTAAGTATCATTTACCATGATGAAATAGGGCACGTTAGAGTTGGAAACTATTGGTACCATTATTTGTGTCAGGAGCGGCAGGTTGATCCTATAGAGACCTTTGTTGGCTTATTGGAGCAGCATGCGCCTGACTACTTAAGAGGCCCTTTGCGTGTAGAGAGTAGGCGCAAAGCTGGTTTTAAAGAAGTAGAGCTCGATTTACTTTTGGGAATGGTGCTAAAACGCGCAGCTGATGTTTAAGTTGCTGTTAGTCCCAGCTAGGCGTTTTCCAGGTAGAGCCGGGCTATGAGCACAGCCGGAGTGTATATAAAAGTAATGAGGATTACGAGATGGCGAACTCGAAGCTCATTTACCTAGACTATAAGAAGTCTTTATTTTTATACCGGTTGCAGGAGTATAGGTTGCTAAACTAGTTTCGGTTGGCGTACTAATCAGTAAACTAGCCTCTGTATGCCAATCACCCATAACTAATCGTTTTCCCTTCGCACCTTCAAGTTTGACATCATGAATATTGGGACGGTGAACATGGCCATGAATAAGTTGAGGAACTTTATAGCGTTTCATACATGTTTCAACCGCATCTAGGGATACATCTAGAATTTGGATATCCTGCGTTTGTTGATATTGTCGGCTTTTTTGGCGTAATTTTTGCCCTATATTTTGACGCATTCGCCTAGGTAAGCTTAGAAAAAGAAATCGGGTAAAGGGATTTTGCGCAATACGTCGGTAACGCTGATAGGCAATATCTTGTGTGCATAATCTATCACCATGGGTCAACAAAGTCGGTATACCGTGGAGCTGAATGATTGTCGGATCAGAAATGCGTTTGATGCCGGCTTCTTTTAAGAATGAATGTTGGATCAGAAAATCACGATTTCCTGCCATAAAAAATAATTTAATTCCCTTTTCAGATAAGTTTTTTAGCGCACCTTTGATGAATTCTTGAAAATCTTTATTAACATCTTTACCGACCCATGCATCAAAAAGATCGCCCAAGATAAAAATACGTTCTGCAAAAAGCGCGGGGCCTTGCAAGAAATCTAAAAAGAGTTCTTGCAAGGCTGGATTGGCATCACTTAAATGAATGTCAGAGATAAAAAGGGTGGTGTTAGGAACCAACAACGACTTCTACCTTTTCAATGATAACATCTTCAACAGGTACATCATCGTGGCCTGCGCGCGAGGTTGTTTTTACCTTGGCAATTTTATTCACCACATCCATGCCATCAGTCACTTGGCCAAAAGCGCAATAACCCCAACCTTGTGGTGTGGGTGATTTATGATCAAGGAATAAGTTGTCTGCCACATTGATGAAAAACTGAGAGCTCGCTGAATGAGGATCACTGGTACGAGCCATAGAAATCGTGCCAATCTTATTGCTAAGACCAGTATTGGCTTCATTTTGGATAGGGGATAAGCCTTTTTTATTATTCATTTTTGGCTCAAAGCCGCCGCCTTGGATCATAAAGCCATCAATAACACGATGAAATATGGTGTTTTCATAGAACCCTTGGTTCACGTACTCCAGAAAGTTTTCTACGGTTTTGGGCGCTTTACTTGCATCTAATTCTATCGTGATAGGGCCAAAATTTGTGTGTAGTACTACTGATTGCATCTCTTGTCTCACTCTCGCAGTCAATTAGGTGGTTAGGGTATCATGTAAGACCATTAACAGCTAGAAAATATTCTATTTGAATAACTAACACAGATAAGAGCGTTCGATTATGACAACCAAGGTATCGGTTAAAACTCGATTTTGCCCAAGCCCAACGGGTCTAATGCATTTGGGTAACTTACGTACGGCTTTATTTAATGTGCTCTTGGCGAAGGCGTATCAGGCAAAGCAGGAATCTGCTGGCTTTTTACTGCGGATCGAAGATACCGATATGGCGCGCTCTGAGAATGAATTTAGCGAAAAATTAATGAGCGATTTAGAATGGTTAGATTTGCATTGGCAAGAAGGGCCAAAGCATTCTGGTCTTCATGAACCTTATTATCAATCACAGCGTACTGGTATTTATGAAAAATTCTATCAGCAACTGCTTGAGAATAAGCAGGCCTATTGGTGTTTTTGTACCGATACGGAGTTGACCATTACGCGACGAACGCAGGTGCAGGCGGGAATGCCCCCCCGATATGCTGGAACTTGCCGCCATTTAACCGACGAGCAAATTGCAGATAGAAGAGCAAAAGGGTTAATACCTGCCTTGCGATTTCGGATCCCAGATGGCGAACATATTCACTTTGATGATTTTATTCAAGGACCAAAAAACTTTGCCACAGATGATATTGGTGATTTTATTATCAAAAAGGCAGATGGTTCGGCCTCTTTTATGTTTTGCAATGCGGTTGATGATGCGTTAATGGAAGTCACGCATGTGATGCGAGGGGAAGATCATTTAACCAATACTCCAAGACAGTTATTAGTTCTAAAATCGTTAGGATTAAAAGCACCATCTTATGGTCACATGCCATTAATTTTAGGATTTGATGGGAAACCGCTTTCAAAGCGAAATGGAAGCCAATCAGTCGAAAGTTTGAGAGAACAAGGTTATTTTCCTTTAGCGATTGTGAATTATCTTTCACGTCTAGGACATCATTTTGAAGCGGAAACCTTGTTATCTTTAGATGAATTAGGGCGTCATTTTTCTGTGACCCATATTGGGCGATCTCCTGCGCGTTTTGATCTTGCGCAATTAAAACATTGGCAAAAAGAAACCATTCTTCAAAAAAATGAAGATGAATTTTTAAGTTGGATAAAACCTTTTGTGGAACAATTTGTCTCCCAAGATAAACTCACATTATTTGTTCAAACGATTAAACAAAATGTCGTTTTACCTGCAGACGCCGTTGAGTGGGCAAAACAATTTTTAACCAGTGAATGTCATTGGGATAGTGATGCGATGGCCAGTCTTACCTCTGATGCGGGTAAAAAAATACTCGAGGCGCTTGAAGAAGCGATACGTGTTGAGGGGGATGATTACGCAAAGGTGGTAAGCAAAATTACTGCTGAGACAGAACAAAAAGGTAAACAATTATTTCTACCCCTAAGATCGGCTATAACAGGTCGAGTGTTTGGTCCTGAGCTTGCAAAAATATTTTTACTCATGGGTAAAGATGCCTTGCTTAAACGTGCGCAAAAGGCAAAGGAAGTCGCATTTTCGGGTGTGAATGCGTAAAACTGATTAATGGTTGGAAATTTTATGTTGCAGATCCATAATACGTTTACTCATAAAAAAGAGCCTTTCAAACCTTTAGTGCCTGGGCATATTTCCTTGTATGTTTGTGGCATTACCGTTTATGACTATTGTCACATTGGGCATGCTCGTGTTTTTGTTGCATTTGATGTGATTGTACGTTTTTTGCGTGCAAGCGGATGGAAAGTGAAGTATGTGCGCAATATTACAGATATTGATGATAAAATTATTAAGCGTGCACAAGAAAATAATGAATCCATAGAAATTCTCACGGCACGTTTTATCCAAGCAATGCATGAGGACGCTAATGCGCTCAATGTGTTGAGTCCAGATGAAGAACCACGTGCGACTCACCATATTGGCACGATAATCTCTATGGTCGAAAAACTCCAAACAAATGGGGTCGCCTATGTAGCAGACAATGGAGATGTATACTTTCAGGTAGATAGATATAAACCTTATGGTGAGTTAGCGCATAAGGATTTAGAACAACTACAGGCAGGAGCCAGGGTAGAGGTTGTTTCTCAAAAGCATTCAAATTTAGATTTTGTACTTTGGAAAATGGCTAAACCTGGCGAACCAGCATGGGATTCACCGTGGGGACGAGGACGCCCCGGTTGGCACATTGAATGCTCTGCTATGTCCACTGATTGCTTAGGAGACACTTTTGACATTCATGGTGGTGGTTCTGATCTCGTGTTTCCTCATCATGAAAATGAACGTGCACAATCTGAATGTGCAACAGGTAAAACTTTTGTTAATACTTGGATGCATGTAGGGTTTGTGCAAGTTGATAAAGAGAAAATGTCTAAATCTCTTAATAACTTTTTCACAATTCGTGACGTACTAAAAGAATATGATCCAGAAGTCATACGTTACTTTTTAATTGCTAGCCATTATCGAAGCCCTGTGAACTATTCCAAGGAGTTGTTAGAGCAAGCAAAAAATGCTTTGGAAAGGCTATATACGGCTTTGCGTGGATTAGATCTTTCTAAAGCGGTGAATGATAAGCAGGCATCTACTGCAATATTTCGAGAACGTTTTTTTGAGGCAATGAATGATGATTTTAATACGCCGATAGCTTTATCAGTGATATTTGATCTTGTGCATGCAGTCAATACCGCGCGCGAGAAAAATGCGCCAGAGTTAATTGGATTGGGCCTATTGCTAAAGTCGCTCGGAAATATTTTAGGTCTATTGGAACGTGATCCTCAAGCTTATTTGCAAGGGAAATCTGAGGATAAGGCTGAAATAGAGCTTTTAATTGCCGAAAGAGAAGAAGCAAGAACTACCAAAAATTGGGCGCGAGCGGATGAACTTCGTAAACAACTTGCAGCGATGGGTGTTGTGCTTGAGGATACCGCACAAGGAACTATTTGGCGAAAAGGTTAAGCAATATTGCGTCTGGTATGCTGCAAAGCATACCAGACAATAAGTGGTTTCTAGATGTTGTTTGTAAAATGTTCTTTTGCGTGGATCTGATTGTGCCTTTTTGCTTTATTTAATATGCTCTACTTTCTTGAATCAGTAATCTTCTGAGCGCATTAAATCACTATTTTTTCACGTTCTGTTTGATAGATAAAAAGCAAGTGCTTAAACTATTTAAAACTCTTCTTCCTTCCAAACGTAAACAGGTAGAGAAACCGTCTTCGCTGTCTCATGGCAAAAATGCTGAAAAATCTAAATCTGTTAATTTCCCTAAAACATTTTCTTTTAATGATATTTGTGTATGTGCTTACCTTGGGCAAAAAAGAGAAATTGACTGCTTTTTGAAAAAAAATAGGTCATTACTGAATAAGCAAGATAAAGATGGATTAACCTTGCTTCACTATGCTGTTTTGGGTAAAAAAATACGTATGATACGTTATCTTATTGGGCAAGGGGCAAATCTTAATGTTAGTGATTATGATGGGTTTTTGCCTATTTTTTATGCAGGTAAACACTCGATTATTAAGGATATTTTACGCAAAAATGGCTCATTTAAGCACGATGATTCTATGGCAGAAATTCATCATGTTGTCAGAGAAGGCAACCTGAAACGTTTGCAAACCATTTTAGAAAAGAAACCAGGTGAAATTGAGATAAAAGATAGCTCAGGATGGAGCCCCTTATTTTATGCAGTGATGGCCCAGTCGATACCAGCGATTAAATTTCTGGTAAAAAAAGGGGCAAATGTAGATTTAACAGACGATCTTCAATGTAATCTTATTGATTATGCAAAGGAAAATAGAAAGCATAATGATTTGTCAAAATTTTTAAAAAAAATGATGGGGCTAGATCCTCAGAAATTAATACTTTTTAAAAAGTCGTGTCAAGAATATCTTGAAGAAGAATTAAAGTGTGCTCGAGCATTAAATAAAAAAATTCTCATTGTTCTTGGGGAGTCTCATGGTGATTTTAAAGTATATCAACTGCAAAAAATCATTATAACCCTTGCCAAGTTATATGGTATTGAATGGGCATATACTGAAAATAAAAAGAAAAGACCTTGTGAGTTTCCGATTGATTTTTTTGCAAGGGATAATCTAAGTATGTTTGTGGTTGGAGTCGATAATCCTTCAAACCGGAAAAATGCAACGATGGAAGAAAGAAACGAGGTTATTTCCAAAGCAATTTCTGATATCGATAAAGCAGGCGTCTTATTGGTGGGGAGCCGTCACTTGTATGGTTTGCTTAAAGAGAAATCATCACAAATAGATAAAAACAAATTTCATGTAGTGGCTTTCAATTTAGCCTCGATTATAAAAGATAGTCAGTATGATGAGTGTTTTGATTCTGTTTTTGCATATCATGACAAAAGTGTTATTCAGGTAAAAGAAACTTCTCAAGCTATAGTACTTATTACATCGGAGGACA
>MKTN01000063.1 GCA_001898235.1 Gammaproteobacteria bacterium 39-13 | reverse complement strand
CGCTGCGCTCACAGGTGCCACAATTTTTCTTTGTGGTTATGCCGAAAATCCCCCTGGCGCTACGCGCCGTCTCCCTTTGCAAAGTGGGAAATTTGTTCGCTACGCTCACAAGTGCCACAATTTTTCTTTGTGGTTATGCCGAAAATCCTCCTGGCGCTGCGCGCCGTCCCCCTTTACAAAGTGGGAAATTTGTTCGCTACGCTCACAAGTGCCACAATTTTTCTTTGTGGTTATGCCGAAAAATCCCCCTGGCGCTGGCGCGCCGTCCCCCTTTACAAAGTGGGAAATTTGTTCGCTACGCTCACAAGTGCCACAATTTTTAGAGACAGAAGATTTGTTCATCACATTCACCTATGCCATAATTTCATTTTAACGCCTAATACCATAAAACATGCAAGTGCACAAAATTAATATTCATATTCCAGAGCTTTCTCTTATCCTTCTCATTGGTAATGATGATCTTAAAACTAGTTTTGCTCATCGTCATTTTACTTCAAGTGAAATTGTATCTCTTTCTGCTTGTCAGGATTTGCTTGCAACAGAAGCAACCAAAGAGCTTGATGAGTTATTGCATTTTGTTGTGTCTAAACGTTTACAATTAGGGAAATTAACTGTTATTAATGCCCCTTGTGAAACACAAGCGTTACGAAGTGCGCTCGTAAGATTGGCGCGTCGTCAACATGTGCCTTGTGCCGCAATTGTGCTGCCGTCGGTGCAAGGCCCTTATCAACAAAAGCTACCGCATCAAGAAGGATTTAAGCAAGTATATATTTTGCAGCATGTTGAAGCGCTTGAACAGGTGATTATTCATCGACAACCGCTCGAAAGTAATATGAAGCAAGAAAAAGGGCCTTTCGATATTATTGGTGACGTTCACGGCTGTTTTGCTGAATTGGAACAGCTAGTATTAAACTTAGGTTATAACATCACGCTCGAAGATCAATACTACCTCTCTCATCCTCAAGGGAGAAAACTGGTTTTTGTCGGTGATTTAGTTGATAGAGGACCCAAAGTACCCGAAGTGTTACGTTTTGTCATGGACACTGCTGCGCAAGGGATGAGCTTTTGTGTTAACGGCAATCATGATGATAAATTAAAACGTGCATTAGAAGGTCGAGCAGTGACCATTTCTCATGGCTTAGAAGAATCGCTTGCGCAGCTTGAAAAAGAATCCTCCTATTTTAAAGATAAGGTAATCAATTTTTTAGCAGCACTACCCAGTCATTATCTTTTTGATGAAGGAAGGTTGGCAATAGCGCATGCGGGAGTGAAGGAAAAATATTTGGAGCGATCCTCAAGAAGGATCCGAGATTATTGCATGTATGGCGAGACCACGGGTGCAACGGATGAATTTGGTCATCCTGTCAGGGCAAATTGGGCTAAACGTTTTGTAAGTCTCACTACTGTTGTATACGGACACACGCCTATTCTCACCCCCGAATGGGAAAACAACACAATTAACATTGATACGGGCTGTGTTTTTGGCGGAAAATTAACCGCGCTTCGCTATCCTGAGAGGGAGCTGGTTTCGGTCACCGCGCTTAAAAAATATTACACCCCACTAAAACCGATTCAATCATGAGCTTTTTTATTGATTGAACGCCAACTTTTCTTTAATATTCAATCCTTTTGGGTGAATGAAAAGGATCATGAGTAAACGATGTCTAAAGTAATTGTTGTACCTTTAAGTGTTTATATTAAAAATAACGAACAAAACTCCATAGAAGCTTTTGCTAAACTGGGAGTGAGTAAATTATCCATGCTTTGGCATTGGTTGCCCTTACCCAGTTTTTTGCGCCGATTCCAACAAGTTAACCTGCCAAGATTAATGGATCAATATCGCCGCGGGGAGGTGGATAGCTTGGCATTTGCAAAGGCTATGCAACCTGTTTACCCCTCATTGAGGATCTCCATGCTAAAATTTGAAAAGGCTTGGAATGCGCATACGGAAGTCACTTCTTTTAGCAAAAAAGCCTTTGATGAAATTGCTTCACTGCAAAAGCAAGGCCACAAGGTATATCTTTTCAGCGGTACAAATCCCATGGATATACGCTGTATTCAAAAAGCCTATGGTAAGCCTATTCCAGGTTCGCATTTCTTTTCTTATAAAGAGAAGAAATTAGGAAAAGAACTAGTGGATGGATTATTGGATAAAATATACAAAGAAAATCCGAAAATTAAACCGCAAGATATCGCTTGGTTCTATGCGCCTGCCGGTGTTGGACCTTACCCTCAATGGGGATGGTTAGCGTGGTTTTTAGCACCGTTTAAGAAATGGTTTCACTCTGGCGCTCAAAAATATGTTGCGGGCTTGCAAAAGCAATCACAAGCAAAGAGAGGATTTACCCTGGTAGCTTCACCTCGAGAAGGGGAGCCTGGCATTATTAAGCAAACAACGAAGTTGTGGCCAGCCCCTAAGCGTCGTTCAATGGCTGATGATGCTTCTGCTAAACCAGTGCTTGCTCATAAAGTAACAGCGAGATCTCATTTAGTGGATGGTCCTCAACCAGAAAAAAAGAAATCAGCCTCCCAAACAAAGCCTACTTCAAGAAAAAAGCGCATACCTCATTAAAATAACCCTTCCTCATATGGCGTTGTGATAAAAAAACAACGCCACCTTTGAACTTAATGCCTTTTTTAAAAATCTAAAGATTAAATTTGGATCTTTCTATTTTCTTTCGTTTCGCTTGCGTGATGATACACGAAAGGAGGAGCTATGCTGACCCCCGAACAATTAAAAGCTCAACAAGCATTGAACGAAAAAAAACAAGCCGAACTAAGGAAAATAAGAAGCCTTATGGAAAAAGCTATCGTGCGATTTTATGGTGAAGATGCTTTTAAAAATGGCACAGGGATCTATGCTGAAGAACAAATGCAAAAGGTTTTTAAGGAACAAAGAGTGATCCCGAGTCTTGATAGCGAAGAAAGAAAAAAATATATGAAAGTTACTCAGGTGAGTTCAATCAATGAGGAAATTCAAGCGCGATTAGATGATTTTGTTAAAAAAATGGATGATGTGGATCTTATCATTAATGAAGAAGCAAGAAGGGTACAATATGACAAACGTATGCAAGAAGTATTGACCGATCCCAGAAAACTTGGCGGAAGATTCGCGACTTCATCCGCAGGAAGAGCTTTTCAGTTTACCCCTGAAGAAAAAGGAGCGTTCAAAGAGTCAATTGTCAATTTAAACCAAATTATGCAACAAAAAGAAGCAATTAAGAAACCTGTAACATCCCCTTCAATGCAAACTGAAGATATGGAGAAAAAAAATGTGCAGATAGAAAATGTTAGAGCGGCTTTATTAGACGTGACAGATTTTATAGAGCGTTTGGTAACTGAAAAAGGGCAACGATCTCAACCTGAACAAAAGATAAGATCGGCGTACCAAGGTGTTAAAAAAGGATTGTTTTCTTTAGCGAAAGGCAGTTCGTATCGTGGCAAGGAACAACTTGCCGAAAGTCTTAAAGGTGAATTAGAGGGGTTGATAGAGATAGCGACAAACCCTAAGATCTCGTCAGAAGAAATTGGCAAATTGCTTGAAAGAACGTTGCAAAAAGCAGAAATAATGAATAAGACATCCCATTTTACGCTATCGCAAGATAGCTACCAAAAACTACTGACAAATTTAAAAGAAAAATACACACAGCCACCAGCAAGCACATCCAAAGAAAAACCCCATCAATGAATACCATTGCACTGACTTATTATAGTTTGAGAAATAGTTAACTTATAAAATAAGCCAGAAAGCAGTCTCTGTGAGTAATTGATTAAAACTTGAACTCCCAGTATAATTTGCGCGCTTGTCAAGCCATCTCTGGGTAAAGCGGTAATGAATCATGGCCTTTCTTGTAACGATGCGTTTTGGTCAGTTGCAACGCAGTTTGTGGCTATCGTTATCTCATCCCTGTTAGTGTGGGCATTTTGGAGCCTCGATAACGCATGCTCCTTTATCATCGGCGGATTGATATGTGTGTTACCAAACATTTATCTGTACCGACGAGTATTTGCTCATTCTGGGGCACATGCAGCACAGCGAATGCTGAAAGCCCTCTATAGGGGGGAAGCAATGAAGCTCTTGCTGACAGCCTGTGGTTTTGCTTGCGCCGCGTCTATTCCCTGGGTTCTCCCTTTGTGGTTATTTAGTGGGTACATTGTGGCACAGGCTGGGTTTTGGCTAGCACCTATATTTTTGGGATGTTCGCGAGTTAAAAAAAAATAAACAAAATTATTAATTTATTTGGGAACACGCGATGAGCGTATCAGACACAGAACTTACCTCTGCACAGTATATTACGCATCACCTTACCAACCTAAGCGTGGGTGAAGGGTTTTGGGCGCTTCATCTCGATACGCTCATTGTTTCTTGGGTCCTTGGACTCCTATTTCTTATCTCCTTCTACATGGCAGCAAAAAGAGCAACCTCAGGTGTGCCTGGTGGACTGCAGAATTTTGTAGAAGTCATGATCGATTTCGTGAATCAGCAGGTCAAAGATATCTACCATGGAAAGAGTGAATGGGTTGCGCCGATTGCGCTAACCATTTTCATGTGGGTGTTCTTGATGAACCTTATGGACTTGTTGCCGGTCGACTTGTTACCACATGCAGCTTCACAGGCTGGCGTGCCCTATCTAAAAGTAGTGCCGACGACAGATCCTAATTTGACCTTAGCTTTATCCATCAGTGTTTTCTTGATGGCCATCTATTACAACATCAAGAACAAAGGTTTCGTTGGGTTAGGCAAAGAAATGCTAACTGTCCCCTTTGGGCCTTGGTTTTTTCCTTTCAACCTCATTTTGAGGGTGATCGACGAATGCGCAAAACCCATTTCATTAGGGTTGCGACTTTTCGGTAACTTATATGCCGGTGAGCTTATTTTTATTCTGATTGCCTTGTTGCCTTGGTGGACTCAGTGGCCATTGGGTTGGATTTGGGCGGTTTTCCACATTCTGGTGATTGTGTTGCAGGCTTTCATTTTTATGATGTTGACCATCATTTACATTAGCCAGGCACACGAAGCCCATTAAGAATACGTCTTTGTTTATATTGATTGAGTGAAAAAGTAGGAGAAAAAATGGAAATTGCACAATTAGTTTCTCAATTACAAGCAGTAACGGCTATCGCTGTTGCTATGTTAATTGGCTTGGGTGCATTAGGTACTGCTATTGGATTCGGTTTGCTCGGCGGAAAATTCCTCGAAGGCGCTGCGCGTCAGCCTGAAATGGTTCCTATGTTGCAGGTAAAAATGTTTATTTTGGCGGGGTTGCTTGACGCGGTTTCAATGATTGGCGTTGGTGTTGCATTGTATTTCACATTCGCAAGCCCATTCTTGGCTGAGGTTATGACTCATATTCCAAAGTAATTTCACCACCAGGAGTTGAACAGTGAATATTAACGTCACCCTGATAGGGCAAATGATCACGTTTTTACTCTTTGTATGGTTTACAAAGCAATTCGTGTGGCCGCCTGTTATTAAGGCATTGAAAGAGCGTCAAGCGAAAATTGCTGATGGATTGGCGGCAGCAGAACGTGGGCATCTTGAACTTTCTCGAGCGCAGGAGCAGGTTACTGCCATGCTAAAAGAAGGTAAAGAAGCCGCCGCCGGCATCATTGTAGAAGCAAAGAAGCAAGCGGACAGCATAGTAGATGCTTCTCGCCAGCAGGCTCATGAGGAAGGTGTGCGCATTATTCAGCAAGCACATTTGGAAGTTGGACAAATGGTCCTACAAGCCAAAGAAAGCTTGCGCAAACAAGTGGCATCTATTGCCCTGGTTGGCGCAGAAAAAGTGCTTGAGCGCACCATCGATCCTAAAGCGCATCAAGATATGCTGGAGAAACTGGCGCAGGAAATAGTGTGATGTCGCAAAATCGAATTGTTGCCAGACCATATGCTAAAGCCGTATTTGAGTTAGCTCAGAAGGAAAAAAGATTCTCTGAGTGGTCTCAAATGTTGGCTTTAGCCGCATCTTGCGCTGAAGATAAGCGAATTATCGGTCTTATGAAAAATCCTGAATTTAGTATGGCAGCGCTTATAACGTTGTTTATGGATATCGGGAAGGACCTGTATTCGCAAGAGATGCAAAATTTTCTCCAAACGCTTGGCAGATTTAAACGCTTGCAAGCGTTACCTGAAATCGCTTCCTTATACGAGGAAATGCGCTCAAGAGCTGAACGCGTTGTTAACGTAGAATTAATTTCAGCGTTTCCTTTGAATGATGAGCATCAATCACGCTTTAAGAATGCGTTAAAAGCGCGAATGAATTGTGACATTACCCTGGAATGTGTAACAGACACTTCCATTATTGGGGGCGCAATTATTCGGGCTGGCGATCTTATTATAGACGGTTCAATCCGTGGGCGGCTCGCTAAGCTCAGCGATGCTGTGGGTATTTCTTGATAAACGAGAACTATAGATATGCGACTTAATCCTTCAGAAATTAGTGAACTTATCAGACAACGTATTGAAAAAACGGATGTTGATGCCAAAGCACGCACGGTCGGAACCATCATTAGCGTAGGGGACGGGATCGTTCGCATCTATGGTTTAAACGATGCCATGCAAGGGGAAATGCTTAAATTCCCTGGTGATGTTTATGGGATGGCTCTCAACTTAGAGCGTGACTCTGTTGGTGCGGTTGTTTTGGGCCCTTCTGAGCATTTGGCTGAAGGCCAAACGGTGGAATGTACCGGACGTATTTTGGAAGTACCAGTCGGCGAAGCTTTATTGGGCCGCGTGGTAGATGCATTAGGTCGCCCCATTGATGGTAAAGGTGATCTTGGCACCACTGAAACTTCTCCTGTAGAAAAAGTAGCACCTGGGGTAATTACCCGACAATCCGTCAGCCAACCTATTCAAACAGGGCTAAAGGCGATTGACGCGATGGTGCCAGTTGGTCGCGGACAACGTGAGTTGATCATCGGCGATCGTCAAACAGGTAAAACTGCGATTGCTATCGACGCTATCATTAACCAAAAGGGCACAGGCGTAAAATGTATTTACGTTGCAGTAGGACAAAAAGCCTCTTCTGTTGCTGCTGTGGTGAGAAAGCTCGAAGAATTTGGCGCAATGGAACATACCATAGTTGTTGCTGCAACCGCTGCTGAAGCTGCTGCATTACAATTTATTGCCCCCTACTCTGGTTGCACGATGGGTGAATACTTCCGTGATCGTGGGCAAGATGCTTTAATTGTTTATGATGATTTAACCAAACAAGCCTGGGCTTATCGCCAAGTTTCCTTATTATTACGTCGTCCTCCTGGGCGTGAAGCGTATCCCGGTGACGTATTTTATCTCCATTCACGCTTATTAGAGCGTGCAGCGAGAGTTAATGCTGAATATGTTGAGAAACTCACCAATGGCGCAGTAAAAGGCAAAACCGGCTCATTAACCGCATTGCCAATTATTGAAACCCAAGCGGGTGACGTTTCTGCGTTCGTACCTACTAACGTGATATCTATTACCGACGGTCAGATATTCTTAGAAAGTGATTTGTTTAATGCCGGTATTCGTCCAGCGATTAACGCAGGTCTTTCCGTTTCTCGTGTCGGCGGTGCGGCACAAACCAAAATCATTAAAAAGCTGGGTGGTGGTGTGCGTTTAGCACTAGCGCAGTACCGAGAATTAGCGGCATTTGCGCAGTTTGCTTCTGATCTTGACGAAGCTACCCGTAAGCAGCTTGAACGTGGTCAACGCGTCATGGAATCCATGAAGCAAAAGCAATACTCACCTTTAAGCGTAGCAGAAATGGCTGTTGTGTTATTTGCTGCTGATAAAGGTTATTTGGATGATGTTGAATTGAACCAGGTGGTCGCATTTGAACAAGCCATGTTGCGTTATATGAACAGTGAACAAAAAGCGCTCATGGATGAAATTAACAAAACCTGTGATTACAACGATAACATCGAAACACAATTACGGGCTGCTGTTGAACAATTCAAAAAAACGCAAACGTGGAATATTTCTAGCAATAAATAAAGGGTAGAAATGTCAGGCGCAAAAGAAATTCGATCAAAGATCAAAAGCGTTAAAAGCACGCAAAAAATTACGCGTGCTATGCAAATGGTTGCTGCCAGTAAAATGCGAAAAGCGCAAACGCGGATGCTTGCCTCCAGACCTTATTGGGAGCGGATCCGCATTGTGATCAAGCATTTGGCTGAAGGTGATCCTGAGTATCGCCACCCTTACTTGATTGCTAGAGAGCCAAAGCGAATTGGTATCATTGTCGTTTCCAGTGACCGGGGATTATGTGGTGGTTTAAACACAAACATGTTCCGGAGTCTGCTTGATAATTTGCAAAAATGGCAAGATGAAGGCAAGGAAACGTTTATTGCTGCCTTAGGCTCCAAGGCCGAGTTATTTTTGCGCCGAATTAAAGGCAACGTGATTGCATCTGCAAGTCACTTAGGGGATACACCCAGTGTAGCGGATGTGATTGGGCCTGTAGGCGTGATGTTGCGCGCTTATGATGAGGGTGAATTAGATGCGTTATATATTTGCTATAACAAATTCATCAATACCATGAGTCAAAAGCCAGTATTTGAAAAGCTCTTGCCTATTGCACCTGAACATTATGAAGTGGATGAAGGTCCAAAAGCGCATTGGGATTATATCTACGAACCTGATGCGAAAGAATTGCTCGATTTGTTACTCACCCGTTTTATTGAATCTCAAGTGTATCATGCCGCAGTTGAAAATTTTGCTTGCGAACAAGCGGCGCGAATGGTGGCAATGAAAAGTGCTTCTGATAATGCGGGCGATTTTATTGATAGTTTGCAATTGGCCTATAACAAAGCCAGACAAGCAGCAATTACCCAAGAATTGGCTGAAATTGTGGGTGGGGCTGCTGCCGTTTAACGACAAATTTTAAAACTTTATATTTCTTTTTCTGCAATTTGCTAGGAAAAGGCTAGCGTGAGGACAACACAGACATGAGTACCGCAACAGCTTCATCAAACGTGAGTTCAGCGTCCGGTAAGGTCGTGGAAATTATCGGCGCCGTCGTTGACGTTGAGTTTTCCCCAGGCTCGGTTCCTAAAGTATATGACGCATTACTCGTTGAGGGCGGAAAGATTACCCTCGAAGTACAGCAACAATTAGGTGATGGTATTGTGCGTTCTATCGCAATGGGTACCACTGATGGCTTGCGTCGTGGTTTGAATGTTGTGAATACCGGCGAACCCATCAAGGTGCCCGTTGGCCATAAAACCTTGGGCCGCATTATGGACGTTTTGGGCGATCCTATTGACGAAAAAGGCCCCATTGGTGAAGAACAACGCCTTTCTATCCATCGTCAAGCGCCAGCGTATAAAGAGCAAGCTGCGAGCCAAGAATTATTAGAAACGGGTATTAAAGTTATCGACTTGATTTGTCCTTTTGCCAAAGGGGGTAAGGTCGGTCTGTTCGGTGGTGCCGGTGTAGGTAAAACCGTTAACATGATGGAATTAATTCGTAACATCGCAATAGAGCACAGTGGTTATTCTGTGTTTGCCGGGGTCGGTGAGCGTACTCGTGAAGGTAACGACTTCTACCATGAAATGAAAGAATCCAACGTATTAGACAAAGTAGCGTTGGTTTATGGTCAGATGAATGAACCCCCAGGAAACCGTTTACGTGTTGCTTTAACCGGCTTGACCATTGCGGAGAGCTTCCGTGATGAAGGTCGTGACGTATTATTATTCGTTGATAATATCTATCGTTATACTCTAGCGGGAACAGAAGTGTCTGCGTTGCTAGGACGTATGCCTTCTGCTGTAGGCTATCAGCCCACATTGGCAGAAGAAATGGGACGTTTGCAAGAACGTATTACTTCGACGAAAACGGGTTCTATTACTTCTATTCAGGCGGTTTACGTTCCTGCGGACGATTTAACCGATCCTTCTCCTGCAACCACATTCTCTCACTTAGATGCAACTGTCGTATTGTCACGACAAATTGCTGAGTTGGGTATTTATCCTGCAGTAGATCCTTTGGATTCCACCAGCCGCCAGCTTGATCCATTAGTCGTAGGGCAAGAGCACTATGATGTGGCGCGTGCGGTTCAGGGAACATTACAGCGTTATAAAGAATTGAAAGACATTATCGCCATCTTGGGGATGGATGAACTTTCTGATGAAGATAAGCAAATCGTTGCTCGTGCTCGAAAAATTCAACGCTTCTTATCGCAACCCTTCTTCGTGGCGGAAGTATTTACTGGTTCTCCAGGAAAATACGTTCCATTGAAAGACACGATCAAAGGCTTCAAAGGTATCATTGAAGGACAATACGATGACTTACCTGAGCAGGCTTTCTATATGGTGGGTAGCATTGATGAAGCAATTGAAAAGGCAAAATCACTCTAATGCAACGATTTAACAGAGAGATTACTTTATGACTACGCCATCAGTATCGACAATTTTCTTGGATATTGTCAGCGCGGAAGCTGAAATTTTTTCAGGAAAAGCACAACGCGTTTTTGTCACAGGAATTGTCGGTGAACTCGAAATTGCCCCAGGTCATGCACCCTTGTTAACAGGGTTGCTGCCAGGGCCTATTCGATTTAAAGATGCTTCAGGCAAAGAAGATGTTGTTTATGTGACGGGTGGTATTTTGGAAGTACAACCAACGGTTGTCACCATTCTGGCGGATACAGTCGTGCGAGCAAAAGACTTTAATGAAGCTGAGGCGATTAAAGCGCAACAGCAGGCTGAACGCATGTTAACTGATGACAAGAGCAGTATTGACTATGCTCGTGCTCGTGCTGAACTTGCAAGAGCCGCGGGTATGTTGCGTGCCATTAGAGAGGCCAGAAAGAAAGGCAAGTATCAATAAAATGAGTAAAAAGGGATAGGTAAAAAAGGGTGGCATTGACTACCCTTTTTATTATAGCGCTTCAATAAACGGTAATGATTATGACGACAGCTTTAGACATGGATTTGAGTATTGTCGTGCTAGCAGCAGGACAAGGGACAAGGATGAAGTCTCAGCTACCCAAGGTATTGCACACCATTGGCGGTAAGCCAATGTTAGCGCACGTGGTAGCAACAGCGAAGACGCTGGGACCCAAGCAGATCGTTGTTGTTTATGGCTATGGCGGCCAAACACTTAAAGCCGCTTTTTCTGATGAAGCGATTACCTGGGTGGAGCAAACCACACAACAGGGTACTGGAGATGCTGTTGCGAAAGCCCTTCCTGTGCTACCTGAAAATCATCGCGTTATTATTTTGTATGGTGATGTTCCCTTAATTTCAGCGCAAACTTTGCGAAGATTATTGAATGCCACACCCAAAAGTGCAGTGGGGGTGTTGACTGTCAATCTGCAGTCACCTTTTGGTTTAGGTCGAATTGTTCGCGATGAAAATGGCGCAGTGAAGCGCATTGTTGAAGAACGAGATGCAAACGATATTGAGCGACAAATTCATGAAGTGAATACGGGCATTTTTGTCGTTGAAGCCAAGCACTTAAATCGTTGGCTTCCTCAGCTAAACAATAAAAATAAACAAGGCGAATATTATTTAACCGACATTGTGCAATTGGCCGTTAATGACAATGTGCCTATTGTTACTGTACATCCCAGCGTTGAACATGAAGTGTTGGGGGTAAATGATAGATTGCAGCAAGTTGAAGCCGAAAGGCATTATCAGCGCTTTATTGCTACTGCCTTTTTAAAAGAAGGCGTTTTAATTTGTGATCCTCTACGTTTTGATTTACGCGGCACGTTACAAGCCGAAAGTGATGTCAAAATTGATGTGAATGTGGTTTTAGAGGGTGACATTATTCTGCGTAAAGGTGTCCAGATTGGGCCTAATTGTGTCCTGATTAATTGTGAAATTGGCGAAGGAACAATCGTTTTAGCTAATAGCCACTTAGATGGCGTTAAGATTGGCAGTGGAGCGATTGTGGGACCTTTTGCAAGATTGCGTCCTGGCACCGTTTTAGCTGATAAGGTTCATATTGGAAATTTTGTAGAAATAAAAAACAGCTTTATTGGAAATGCATCAAAAATTAATCATCTCAGCTACATCGGCGATACAACCATGGGGCAAGATGTCAACATTGGAGCTGGTACGATCACTTGTAATTATGATGGCGCCAATAAATATCAAACCATTATTGAAGATGAAGTCCATATTGGATCTGATTCACAGCTTATTGCCCCTGTTCG
Source organism: Gammaproteobacteria bacterium 39-13 (assembly GCA_001898235.1). Classification (GTDB taxonomy): domain Bacteria; phylum Pseudomonadota; class Gammaproteobacteria; order Berkiellales; family Berkiellaceae; genus Berkiella. Next base: position 26,108 of record MKTN01000063.1, on the reverse strand, counting down.
AATTCGTAAGGGCGCAACGATTGGAGCTGGCTCTACAGTGAATAAAGATGCACCAGAGTATCAGCTAACATTAACGCAGCAGTTGAATCAACGTAGTAAATCATGGGAGCGACCTAAAAAAACTCCTGTGCAAGACAAAGAATAACTGATAGCTAAGGAACAACTATGTGTGGGATAACCGGAGCAGTAGCGCAACGAGATATTTCTCCTATTTTATTGGAAGGATTAAAACGTCTCGAATATCGTGGCTATGATTCTGCGGGAATGGCGGTATTAAATGAAGCCGGGCAATTAGAGCGCCTTAGAATTTGCGGTAAAGTAAATCAATTATCGCAAGCTCATGACAAGGAGCCATTATTAGGCAAAGTGGGCATTGCCCACACGCGCTGGGCAACACATGGAAAACCGAGCGAAAACAACGCTCATCCCCACATGTTTCAAAATAAAATAGCTTTAGTACATAACGGCATCATTGAAAATTATCTTCCACTTCGTGAAGCATTGTTAAAACAAGGCGTTGAATTTCAGTCTGAAACAGATTCTGAAGTGATTGTGCAATGGATAGGTATGCAGATGGAATCGTCAGATTTATTGACGGCAATGCAATCTACCATGAGAGAACTTCAAGGTGCTTATGCTTTAGTCGTTGTTTCTCACACTGCACCCGATAGAATTATCGCCGCACGCCATGGTGCTCCCTTGGTCATAGGCCTTGGTGTGGGTGAAAACTTCGTTGCCTCTGATAGCTTAGCGTTACTGCCTTTTACGCAAGATTTTGTCATTTTAGAAGATGGTGATGTCGCAGAAATCTTTCGTGATCATTATCAAATTTACGATCGCCAAGGCGTTAAGGTAGAACGCAAAGTAAGAAAGATTGCATTAACCGTTCAAAGCACCGATCGTGGCAAATACCGGCATTATATGCAAAAAGAAATTTTTGAGCAGCCAGAAGCGATCCGCTCCTGTTTAGCTGGTCGATTACATGAAAATGATATTCCTGATGCCATATTCGGTGCAAATGCTTCGGAAATTTTTGATAGAACACGAGCGGTACAAATTGTTGCTTGCGGTACCAGCTACCATGCAGGACTTGTCGCAAAGTATTGGATAGAACAAATTGTTGGGATCCCTTGCCAAGTAGAAGTGGCCAGCGAAGTGCGATATAGACGTGTCGTCATTAATCCTGGCACTTTATTTGTAGCGCTTTCTCAATCAGGTGAAACGGCTGATACTTTAGCGGCTATTCGTGGGCTTATCTCTGATAAGTATTGTGGCAAATTAGCGATATGTAATGTTCCAGAAAGCTCATTGGTCCGCGAAGCCGATTTAGTGTTACTCACACACGCAGGTCCTGAGATTGGCGTGGCATCGACCAAAGCATTTAGTACCCAGTTAATTGCGCTTTTAATGTTAGTGCAATGCTTGGGAAGACGAAATGACAATGAAGAATTGGAGCGGCACCAAATTGTGCCGGCATTACGTGCTTTACCTCAATTAATTGAACAAGTTTTGCAGTTAGATGAAGCGATTGCAAAATTAGCACACCGATTTGATGGTAGAGAGCATGCGCTTTTTATTGGACGTGGCATTCACTACCCCATCGTCAAAGAAGGTGCATTAAAATTAAAAGAAATTTCTTATATTCATGCAGAAGCCTATTCTGCTGGTGAATTAAAACATGGGCCACTGGCCTTAGTTGATAAACACATGCCGGTGGTTGCTTTGGCGGCACATGATCATTTATTAGACAAATTAACTTCTAATTTACAAGAAGTGCGTGCTCGCCAGGGCGAATTGATTGTGCTGGCTGAACGTGGCACAGAATTAACTTCACACAAAGATATGACCGTGATTGAAATTCCGCAGGTAGGTGAATTGCTCGCCCCCATGACATTTTCAGTCTTGTTACAATTGCTTGCTTATCATGTTGCTGTCATCAAAGGCACTGATGTTGATCAACCCAGGAATTTGGCGAAGTCAGTGACAGTGGAATAATGTGCGGGCGTTTTGCAATACATGCAAGTGAAAAGGAAATTATTGATCATTTTCACTTAAAGCAAGGATTTTCAATGCGCGCCAGATATAATCTGGCGCCCACTCAAACCATTCCTATTATTTGTGAGATGGGCGGAGCAATTGAATTTGCTCGCTGGGGATTCCTTGCGTCTTGGGTAAAAGCAGAAGGAGATCAGATCCCTTTAGGGCATATTAATGCGCGCTTCGAATCTCTTGCTGAAAAACCGTCTTTTCGTCACGCATTTAAAAATCAGCGCTGTCTGATCCCTGCTTCAGGGTATTTTGAGTGGCTCACCGTCGCAAATAAAAAACACCCTTATTACGTCTATCTGAGAGCAAAACCATTAATTGCTTTTGCTGGTATTTGGTCTTTTTGGAAAATGCCTAATGGGGAGATGTTAAGAACTTGTGCCATTATTACGATGGCAGCAACGGGACCTTTGCAAAAATTTCACGAGCGAATGCCTGTGATAATTTCTCCTGATAACTATGCTTTGTGGCTGCAGAGAACTAATAATCAGACTAAATTAGAACAGATGTTTGTTCTTCCCACGCAAGAAAACGTGGGGATCCATGCAGTAAGTTCACGCATGAGCAATCCTCAATTTGAAGGGATTGAATGTATCAAATCACTTTGATCTATTTTTTTCCATTTTATTCGAACATTTTTATGCTCATTTTTCATGAAAAACGAAATTACCTTCGATTTAAAGCGAGAAATACACGAAGAAAGTGAAAAAGGGGTTTACTTGCTAGAGACCGATTGGCATAATCGCCAGCGCAATACGTAAAACTAATGATCGATGATTTAAGATCATCATGAATTTTAAAACAAAAATGGAGAACTCAATGGCATCGTTACGGCAAAATACCAAAGCTACTTCGCGTAAAAAAAGTGAAGAAGTTGCGGATCCCAAATTAGCTATGCGTGTAAAAGCGATGAAAGATAAGCAGACCCGTGTTGAAATTCTTCAGCACATCTCTGATCAAACTGGTCTGAAACGCATTGAAGTGGAAGCTGTGTTCACTGAGATGGCTAAATTGGTGAAAGCACATATGAAGAAGCAAGGCTCTGGGGAAATCATGATCCCTAAATTGGGCTTGAAAATTCGTAAAGTTCGCCGTAAACCTACCAAAAAACGCGTTATGGTTAGCCCATTAACAGGAAAAGAAGTTGTTATTCCTCCGAAACCTGCGCGTGATGATATTAAACTCATCGCATTAAAAGGCTTAAAAGAGTCTCTCGTTGGCTAACTTTTAGCTTGAAAGAAACCCCGCTTTGCGGGGTTTTTTTTGCGTGTTTGTTGCTGAAAATCTGTTAACTGCAAAATGCCCCAAGAAAGCAAAATAAATGTAAGCATTTTGCAAAGCGTGTTTGCACTAATTTTATTTCAAGTTTGTCTCTAATATTTTTGCTAGAAAAGTAGCAATGCTAGCAAGGACAATTTGCTAGCATTCAAGTCATAATGAATTTTTAAGAAAGTGCCCAGTGTTTTAAGGACGCCAGTTTCTGTCAAAATTTGAAGGGATATCTTTCCAGCAATCTTGGTAATTTTTTTGCAAGATATGAGAATTTAATGCGAATGAGGTAGGTATCCACGGCAGACAGGTTTCAAACATAAAGGCAAGCGTATTTGCTTGTTTTAATGGGGTAAGTATTTGATTCATCGCGGATTCAGCCGTTAATGCATCAGGTCCATGTGCTGACATGCAATTATGTAAACTACCACCCCCTGGGACAAATCCATCCGTTTTTGCATCGTAAACACCCTGTATTAATCCCATATATTCACTCATGATGTTGCGATGATAATAAGGCGGCCTAAAAGTATGTTCTGCCACCATCCATCTTTCAGGGAAAATGACAAAATCGACATTAGCAACACCGTGTATAGCACTAGGAGAGGTTAAGACAGTAAAGATAGAAGGATCGCAGTGATCAAAACTGACGGTATTGATGCTATTAAAATGTTTTAGATCATACTTATAGGGAGCGTAGTTCCCATGCCAAGCTACTACATTTAAAGGAGAAAAAGAAAGGGAGGCTTGCCATAGTCGATTGTTAAATTTTGTGATTAAAATAAAATCGTCGTTCCTTTCTTCAAAACAGGCAGTAGGAATTAAGAAATCTCGAGGATTAGCAAGTCCATTGCTGCCGATGGGACCTAAGTCGGGTAAAGTAAAAGGTTGTCCATAGTTTTCACAAATATAACCCTGAATAAGCGGACTTAAGAGCTTGACTTGAAAACGCACGCCTCGTGGGATGACAGCGATTTCACCAGGGCCTAACGCTATTTTTCCAAACTCTGTGAATAATTCACAGTCTCCTTGATAAGGCACAAGTAACAGTTCGCCATCTGAGTTGTAAAAAAAAGTGTCATCCATCGAAGTGTTTGCTGCATAAAGATGCACTGCTGCCCCGCATTGTTGTTCTGGGCTGCCGTTGTGAAGCAAGGTTTTAAGGCTTTGCACAAAATTCATTTTTTCTTGAGGGGCGGCAAGGGGATCCCAGCGCATTTGAGTGGGAATAGCATATTGTTCTGAGGTGATAGCTAGTCCTTCGTGGTTTAAAGGGATAAATTCACTGTGAACAACAGAAGGGCGAATACGATAAAGCCAGCTGCGTAAATTTTGATGACGTGCTCGAGTAAAGGCGCTGCCACTCAATTGTTCGGCATAGAGGCCATAAGGAGCCTTTTGAGGAGAGTTTTGTCCTTCGGGTAAGGCATGAGGCAGCGCTTCGCTTTGCCAGGCGCCACCCCAACCTGCTAAATAACTATATTCCTTAGTCATAACATTATCCTAAAATATTTTTACTTATTGCCATCCCAACGTGAGTTCGTTAGACTCAGTCCATCCTCAAAAATGAGAAGGTTATCCTACTTTATTGATGATATTTCATCGCATTTTTCATGTGACGTAAAGGGCATTTACATGACAAGCCGTCGAACCTCTTCTCTTTTGATGCCAATCGCTATGTTTGGCGTGGCAACTTTTTTTTACTTGTACGAATTTTTAGTACGAGTTTCACCAAATGTATTAGAAAATGAGCTTATTCTTGCGTTTAATTTAGACGCAAAGATGTTTGGTTTCTTTTCTTCTTGCTGGTATTGGGCGTATGCACCGCTACAGTTACCGGTGGGAGCTTTAACTGATAAATATGGTCCGCGCAGATTGTTAACCTTTGCTATTTTGCTTTGCTCTGCCAGTACATTGTCATTAGCTTATACCACCAGCTTTTATCTTGGCTGCCTCATGCGCTTTTTTATTGGTGCAGGCTCCGCCTTTGCTTTCATCAGCTGCATGAAAATCGTCCATATTTGGTTTGATCATCATTTATTCCCACTAATGACAGGATTAACGTTGACCATAGGGACATTGGGAGCTGCGGCCGGTGGGATCCCCTTATCTTTAGCATTAGATTTCATGAATTGGCGTCAAGTGCTGATTTATCTTGGGTTTGCTGGCATGGTGCTTGCCTTTTTAGCCTTTGCTTTGATTAAAGATCATAATCCCAATCATGCTGAAGTTTCGATGAAAAAAGAGGACACGCCGGGGTTTTGGCGCTGCTTAATTGAAGTCATGAAACAGCCGCAAAGTTGGCTAGTGGGAATTTATTGCTTTTTTGTCACCGCGCCAACGGATGCTTTTGGTGGAACCTGGGGGGTTAAATTCTTAGTTGATACCCATGGTATTTCCAGGGATGTTGCTTCTACTGCTGCCGTGACGATGACTTTTATTGGAATGGCCGTAGGAAGTCCTATCTTAGGATGGATCTCCAGCGTTTTTGATAACCGCAAAGTGCCAATGATGATTTCTAGTCTGATTGCGGCACTGGCGCTGACATTGATTGTTTTCTTACCACAATTAAATGGCTTTTGGGCTTGTGTTTTATTTTTCTTATTTGGTAGTTCTGGAACCTATGTTTTAGCTTTTGTCATGACGCGACGCTTTTCTCAGCCGATATATGTTGGCACTGCCGTTGGGTTTGTGAATATGGTGTCTATGTTTGGTAGCGCGATATTAACCTACATGATTGGCTGGTTGTTGGATGCTGTCAGTTCAGGTGCTTTATCTAGTGAAGGCGAACGTATTTATACCGTGAGCAATTATCATCTTAGTTTAGTTGTCTTGCCTTTATTTTATGCTATCAGCGCGCTCGTGATTGTGCCGCTTATTCGCGATCAAAAGGATTAAGTGATGGATCTTACGCACAATGCAGATGTACATTTCTTTGGTGAGCTCAATGGCGCGCAATACCAAGCAGTGACGAGTGAAGCTTCAAGACTGCTCGTATTGGCTGGTGCTGGCAGTGGCAAAACACGTGTGCTTGTTCAGCGTATTGCTTGGTTGATGACCAAGCAGGATGTTTTACCGCATCGTATTTTAGCGGTGACTTTTACCAATAAAGCTGCAGCTGAAATGCGTTATCGGATTGAAAAAATAGTAGGCTCTACGACCTCACGTCTATGGGTGGGTACTTTTCATGGACTATCGCATCGCATATTACGCCAACATGCAGATAGAGCAAACTTACCTGAAAATTTCCAAATCATTGATGCAGATGATCAGCTTCGCCTGATTAAACGTTTGATTCAAGAACGTGGTTGGGACGACGAAATGTGTGATCCCAAGCGGGCATGTGGTTTTATTAACCGGCAAAAAGATGAAGGTAAAAGAGCGAGTGCTTTGCCTCCTTCTAGTTTGCCTGAAATCACCATGTTTATGGAGCTTTATCGACTGTATGAACAGCATTGTCAACGTGCAGCTGTCGTCGATTTTGCTGAGATATTATTACGAGCCTATGAACTATGGCGCGATAACCCTGACTTATTAACACATTATCAACAACGTTTTACGCATATTTTGGTTGATGAGTTTCAAGACACCAATACCATTCAGTATGCTTGGTTAAAATTATTATGTACCCCAGATAATCGGATTATGTTAGTAGGGGATGATGATCAATCGATTTATGGTTGGCGTGGCGCTAAGATTGAAAACATTCATCGTTTTCACAAAGATTTTAGCGATGTTGTCACAGTACGCTTAGAGCAAAATTACCGCTCTACCAGCACTATTTTAGCAGCAGCGAATGCGCTTATTTCTAATAATGCTGCACGTCTTGGCAAAGAGCTATGGACACAAGGCATCCAAGGGGAGCGTTTAACGCTTTATGGTGCCTTTAACGAAATTGACGAGTCACGTTTTATTGTAGAACGTATACGTCAGTGGTGCCATGGCGGGGGCAGTTATGAAGACATAGCCATTTTGTATCGTTCTAACGCGCAATCTCGTGTCTTAGAGCAAGCTTTGCGTCAAGGTAGCATTCCTTATCGTGTTTATGGTGGTTTGCGATTCTTTGATCGTGCAGAAATTAAAGACGTATTGTCTTATTTGCGTTTATCGGTAAATCTTCATGATGATACTGCTTTTGAGCGCGTGATTAATTTGCCGCCCCGAGGTATTGGCGAACGAACCTTAGCGTCCATTCGTGATTTAGCCAAAGTACAGCAGATCTCTCTTTGGGAAGCAGCCAAAACTTATTTGCCCAGCATTTCTGCAGGACGGATCAGTAATGGATTAAGGCAGTTTTTTGAGTGTGTGGAAGAGTTAATCAATAATGTTTCTGCGCTAACCTTGCCTATGCTTGTGCAAACTGTTTTGCAAAGAAGCGGTTTATTGACATATGTTAAAACACAACCTGGTGAGCGTACGCAGGCACGCGTTGAAAACTTGCATGAATTGATACAAGCTGCTTCACAGTTTCATCAAGCTTTTGAAGAAAACCAAGAAGCAACGTATACACACAGCGCTGAAACCTTACCCTCCTTTTTATCTGAAGTTGCATTGGATGCAGGCGACAGAGATGTAGACAATGAATCTAGCATTAAAATGATGACGTTACATTCAGCCAAAGGATTAGAATTCCCATTGGTTTTCCTTTCTGGTATGGAAGAGGGACTCTTTCCCCATCATCGTTGTTTCCACGAGCGAGCATTGCTCGAAGAGGAGCGCCGCTTATGTTATGTAGGCATCACGCGCGCGATGCGCAAACTGTATTTAACTTATGCTGAAAAACGTGCATTTGCAGGACTTTCTGGCGTCAATCGTCCCTCTCGTTTTATCGACGAAATTCCTAGCCAACTTATTGAGGCCGTGAATTTAAATGCCAAGATTATGATGCCTTCGCATAGTGCGCCGGTTAAACGTTCAAAACTAGATGATGATTTTCCATTTCAATTAGGCCAACGTGTTTTCCATCAACGTTTTGGTGAAGGCGTAATTATTAGTGGCGATGGGCAAGGTGAAACAGCTCGAGTACAAGTTAATTTTGCCAAAGAAGGTAAAAAATGGTTGGTACTTGCTTACGCGAAATTGGAGCCTGTGGAGTAGAGGGGTTTCAATTGATTAGCTAACGAGCCACATGCCAAGGAAGGCAAAAGGTGCTTGTTGCTTGCACAAGCAAAACGAGGATCCGATAAATCAATAGGTTTTCACCACAAAATACCTGAAATTTTCAGCATTTCCTGTATTGAGCTGATTTTGTAACTCTATTATACTGGCTCACATTCATTCATTTTTCCAAGAAATGTAATTTAGCTTACTTTTGCGGTATTCGTGAGGTTGAGTCCATGCGCGCTTTAGCATTAACGACAGTTTATAAAATCAAAAATCCCCCCCAATACCATATTGCTTATGAAAATAGAAAAGTATTTGATGAAGGGGTAGAAGGCTTGCCGCGTCAAATCACAATAGACACGCTTTTATTTACGGGCGGTCATGGTAATTTTCATACCAATCCCAAGAAATTAAATGAAATCGATGCGCCACGCATAGATGCATTTTGCCAGCGACTGCAAAGAATCAATAATGGCACGATTAGAAATATCGTTATAGACTGCTGCGATAGTGCTTGCTTTATCCCAAATTTTAAATCGTTATTGGCTGATGATGGTGTCATTTATTGTAATTTATCTGATGGACGACAACATAATATCGTTGAAATTTTTAAAAATTTCAAAAACTATCAATCTGTTACCTTGGGGATTGCCTTATTTAATCTAATCTCAATCATGATGGATAATGATAAATGTATTGGTGACGACGTTTTGTCTTACCCCGCCATTTATACTAAAAAAAACAATACACTCTATTATTATGGTGATGCAAATGATGGGTTGATCAATGAATTAAAAAAAGACGGAGTAAAGATTGTTAAAATTACTAATCAAAACGAATATCTTGATAAATTATTGTATTCTGAAATGCCCTTAACTGAAGGGCAAGATAAAATAACGGATGATCGCTTGGCAGATTGGCAAAATTTGCGTAATAGGGGAACGAAGAAAGCTTTAGCTGATAATGATGTTGAAATGAAGCTGCTTAAGCTTTGTAAAACATTTTTCCCGAAAAATGAAAAAATTTCTATAGAAGATTATGTAAGAAATCTTTTTCCTCTTGCAAAAAGATATGCGAAAAATGGAACAGATCCCATTCGTTTATTAGCGAATGTGCTTTGTAAGCATAAATTGAATCGCTTAGATGACAAGGAACAGAAAAAAAATTATGCTCTTATCGGACACATTTTACATAAAGAGTTTGCATTGACACTATTGAGATCAGAATGGAACACAATAGTTACCCAGTCACAAGCTTCTTTAACGCTTGCAGAATTTGCTCAAGCTAGAGCTAAATTACGAAAGCGAGGCCTTACCATTTTGGGCGAAGAGCACGAGAAGGAAGTGAATGGCATTCTTGAAACGGTTATCGCTGAGCTGCCGCTGCGGCATTTACGCATGGGATATTGGCCGGCTGGACGTTCTTTAATGGTGGGTATAGGGGTAGGAATTGCTATTGCTTTCTTGCCAGCGCTTGGGGTTACTATGTCGTTAAGTTGGACTGGTATAGGAATAATCTCTGCGTTAGTAAGTTCTGGAATGCAACTGAGTGAATTCCTCAAATTTCAGTTAAAAACCAATACGTTAGCAAAATATAAAAGTGCTACTAAAATCACCTCTTTGCTTTCGCAAAAAGAAAGATTAGAAGCCTTTTTAGATGGGGCACAAAATACGTATCAACAGCAAATTCGAAGTTGCATTTCTTATCGAGATTGGCGTTATATGCAAGATTATTATGCTGGTCAATGTGCAAATGAAACGCAAGATCGACAGCTGATTGAATGGGTTGGAAAAAAGCTGCGCAAAAGATAGCTCAGCTTTCATTAAAACCATTCATTTTGTCTGCCAACACTAAAGAATAAAAAGGCAACTTGCGCAGATTTCTTTGTCTGCGCAATTTTATGTTGGTAATAATGTTAGCTATGTTTTCTTTTATGGCTTGCCTTCAATTCTGCTTTAAGAGCATCGGTTACTTCCTTTTTATGTTCTGGATCCAATTTTTTCACCATGGCATTGAAACCTGGTAGCCATCCTTTTACGTGGCTCACGCCTTGATACAGCTGATCAGAAAAAGCTTGCCAATAACCCATCTCTGATTTTTCTTCTGCCAATCTTGCTGCTTTTCGAGCGTCTGTTTCATGCTGAACAAAATCTAATTGTTGCAAACGTTCTTTCTTATAAGCATGAAGATTATGTGATAATCCAAGAAAATCATAAATTTTTTGAAAGAATGATCTCTTATCGGAAACTTTCTTGGAACTCCTTGGTAGTTTAAACTTCGTTTGTGGTTTTGCGTGTAAATTAGGTTTATCATAGTGCTTGGCAAGTTCAAGAAAGTGTTTAATGTCACCTTCTACACCTGTTTTTTTATAATTGTCGGTATGCACTTTAGGTGCCACAAATCCGTCTACCGCTTTAAAAGCAATGTTGTGTTTATCAGAATTGGCATCATCCACCTCAAACTTAACTGCTCCTAAGAATCGTTCAGGCTTTAATGCTGTGCTAGCAAATTCAAATTCTGTCCAATCTACATTTTTATCGACTAATTCCGTGGTATTAATACCTTTGCTGGATTCATAGATCATAATCCAGGTTGATTCAGGTTTACCATGTTTCAATCCGTGTTTAGAAGCAAAATACATCGCAATGTTGGCGAGTGTGGTAGATGATCGGTTCGATCCACCTGTATGGCCAACTTTATAGGTTTTGTTTTGACGAGCGTTAGAGGCCACTTCAAAGTTAAATAAATCTTCAACTTTTGATGTATCGCCTTTTAAAGCAATGCTTTCAACCACGCTCCTATCTACATCATAAAGACCACGAATACTGGCAGGTATGATTCGTTCAATCAAACCATCATATTTGTAGACTTCTTGAGCTTGTTTATTTTTGATTAAATGAATTGCGTTATTATTCACCTTTTCTTGAATATCAGCTACTAAATTTGCAGGATGTTGTTGGGTAAAGGTGGCAACCAAATCTTCGTCCAGCTTTTTTCTTTGTAAGATTTTATTTAAGACCATTTCTTGCACATTCTTGGGTAAAGCTGCCATTGCTGCTTTCAAGGTCATAATGTTAGCTAAGGTTTTACCATTATCTTCAATTTCATTTATCAAGTTTTGTAATCTGTGCTTGATCGCTGAAAATTGTGGTTGAGCAAGCGTAATATTATTTTTCTTAAATTGTGCCAAAATTTTACTCAACATTTCTTTTTTAGCGAATTCAGTTGTTTTTTCCACAAATTGGTCTTTATTAGCTGGTACGGAAAAAAATTTATTCACCACGCTTTTGGCGTATTTATCTTTTACAAAGTTAAAAAAGCGTTTCGCATAGGTTGGATTATGTTTTCCTATCGCTTTTTGTAAATATTCTATTGTTTTGTCTAAAGAAGAGAGGATCTTTTTAGCTAAATGAAAATCACCATTTAAGAAAATAAATTTCTTTGCCCAATTGATGATCATATTACGGCTTGATTTTTCCATTTCTATATTTAATTTTCTCGCAAAATGAATTAATGGAAAATAAGCTTCATCATTTAAATTATCTAACCCTTTTTCAATTGCTTCTTTGATAGTTGTCATAGGTCCCCTCATCTATTTAGTATTCAATTTTTATGAGTGAATACTCTATCACAAATAAATTGTTAGTCGAATAACTTTTGAGGGGGGAGCTTGATTAACAAGATGAACTTTAAAGAAAGCCCGATGAAACACGAGAACTTACTGATGAAATGAAAAGAAAATTGTAAGTAGAAATTGAATGCGCAGCGCATAAGCGTGAAGTAAAAGCCAATAACTACTTTCAAAGGCAGACATGCCGTGAAAAACCCTACAGCAATAAAATGTTGTAAAACGCCGATAAGAACCCGCATATTGACCTATTTGATCTAAAGAATTGTATCTGCACCGCTATATCGATTAGATCACTTCCTCAATAGCATTAGGTTCTATAAACGATCTTAAACCCTCCTATTATTTGCATCTGCAGTTTAAGGTATTTTTTAGATGTTGCCCCTGAAGAAAAGAAATTATATTTATATTGTAATATTAATACGCTTGGTTATGAGTTATCTTTCGTTCTTTTTATTTTAAACATTCGCATTTAAGAACGCGCCTTCTTTGTGATTGTTGTATAATTTTACCGCTTATTAAAAAAACAAAGTTGGTAAATGTTAAGAAGTTTAACTGCAAATATTGAAATGAAAACAGCAACAGATAACCCTATCACCCTTTCAGGAAAAGTCGACAAAGTGATTTTCTCCAATGCTGAGAATGGTTATACCGTATTGCAGTTATTACCCCTCAATAAAGGCGAAGATAAAATCACGGTGGTGGGGTATTTTTCAGAATCTTTTAGTACGCAGCAAGTCACCTTTCATGGGCGCTGGCAAGAACACCCGTTGCATGGCAAACAATTTTTAGCCTTAGTTTGTGAACAAATTAGCCCTAATTTGCCAGTCGAAAAATTTTTGGTTGAATATATTGATGGTGTTGGGCCAAGCTATGCCAAAAAGTTAATGCAAAAGTTTGGTGATGATTTAACGAGAATTTTAAATGAAGCCCCTGAAAGACTAAAAGAAGTGCCCGGCGTGGGGGAGCAGCGCTTCAAACAAATCATGACGAGCTGGAAACAGCAGCGAGCTAGCCATCAAATTATTTTGTTTTTAACCTCTCATGGCCTTAATTTTTCGCAAGCGGCAAAAGTATCAAAACGTTATGGTCACCATACCATTGAGAAAATTGAAGAAAACCCTTATTGCCTATTTGAAGATATTGAAGGAATAGGTTTTCAAACCGCCGATAATCTTGCGATAAAGTTAGGTTTTTCACCTGAAGATCCTAGACGCTTACATGGCGCACTGATATATCTTCTGCAGCAAGCAACAAGAGATGGTCATTGTGGATTGCAGCTTGAGAAATTGATTTATAAAGGCATGCAGTTATTAAACGTGGCAAGAGATCCTTTAATGTTGGCAGTGAATGTTGCCAGTGAGAAAGAAGCCATGATTTCAGATAGCGTCTTTGGTGAACCTTGCGTTTTCCTGCCACTTTTATGGCAACAAGAGCAAGTGATTGCGCAGGGATTGAAAAGGCTGATGTCTGTCCCGCTAGAAATTAAACAAGATGCGCTAGAAAAAATATTGAATCAAATTATTGAAGCAGAACAGTTACCGCTAACGACAGAGCAGCAAACTGCTTTAATGGCAGCCTTACAGGCAAAGGTCTTTGTATTAACAGGTGGTCCCGGTGTAGGGAAAACGACCCTAATTAAGATTCTGATGCAATTTTTTACCAAGCAAAAAATGTCTTTGGCGCTTGCTGCGCCCACAGGGCGTGCGGCTAAGCGGATCAGTGAATCAACGGGGCATCCTGCGAAAACCATTCACCGTTTACTAGAATATGATCCCATTACTAGCAGTTTTACCCATCATGCAAAGATGCCGTTGCCTTATGATGTCGTCGTCGTTGATGAATCTTCAATGCTAGATGTTCCTTTATGTGCGTCCATTGTTCAAGCATTGCCAGAAAGTTCACGTCTTATCTTTGTGGGGGATATTGATCAATTATCTGCAGTAGGGCCTGGAGACGTTTTAAAGTCTTTAATTGCTTCAGAGAAAATTCCCTTTTTCTCATTAAAAACCATTTTTCGTCAGGCCGCTTCTAGTCAAATTATTGTGAATGCACATCGTGTGAATCAAGGCTTGATGCCGCAAGTGGATAAAAATGGTATCCGAGATTTCTTTTTGATTAGAGCGCACCCTGAAGAGCAACAACATAAAATTATTGATATTGTTGCTAATAGTTTAGTGCAGCGTTTTGGATTTGATCCTTTAAATGATATTCAAGTTTTATCGCCGATGAATGCAGGCCCCTTAGGTGTAGATAACCTTAATATAGTGTTGCAACAAAAGCTAAATCCGCCTGAAGATTATAAAACAGAAATGAAGCATTTAGGCGGTGTTTTACGAGTAGATGATAAAGTGATCCAAATCGTCAATAATTATGAAAAAAATATTTTTAATGGGGATGTTGGTAGAATTGCATCGATTGATTTATCTTTGCGAAAATTTTTTGTGGTATTTGATAAACATAAAGTCGAATATCAATTTAAAGAAATGGAACAATTACGCTTAGCGTATGCGATTAGTGTACATAAGTCTCAAGGTTCTGAATATCCTGCTGTGGTTGTAGTTTTGTCTATGGCTCAGCGAATTATGTTAAAACGAAACCTTTTATATACGGCCATGACGCGCGGCAAGTCATGCGTGGTGGTGGTTGGTGAGCCTGAAGCAATTTTTTGCGCGATAAAACGAGGCGAAGTCACTAAAAGAGTGAACAAACTTGAGGAATGGTTAAGAAATGACTAAAAAATTAGTATTGGTTGATGGTTCATCCTATTTGTTTCGTGCATATCACGCCTTGCCACCGCTCACAAATTCAAAAGGTACGCCAACAGGAGCGGTATATGGTGTTATCAATATGCTACGTAAACTTATACAAGATGAGAAACCTGATTATATAGGTGTGATTTTTGATACTAAATCGAAAAATTTCCGCCATGAGTTGTACCCTGCCTATAAAGCAAATCGTCCCACCATGCCTGATGAGCTTAGCGTACAAATAGAACCATTACACAGTATTATTCGTGCAATGGGATTGCCTTTGTTAGCCATAGAAGGCCTTGAAGCCGATGATGTGATTGCAACACTTGCACATCAGGCAACGGAAAAACACATCACAACAATTATTTCAACTGGAGATAAAGATTTAGCCCAGTTAGTGGATAAGAATGTGACGTTGGTGAATACCATGTCTGGAAGTGTATTAGATGAAAAAGGTGTTGTGACAAAGTTTGGAGTTCGACCCGATCAAATTGTCGATTATTTAACCTTGATGGGGGACCCCGTAGACAATGTTCCTGGGATCCCCAAAGTAGGTCCGAAAACGGCAGCCAAGTGGATAGAAGAGCATGGTTCATTAGATAATATTATTAAGAATGCAGATAGTATTAAAGGAAAAGTAGGTGAATACTTGCGTCAGCATCTTGAAGAATTACCTCTTTCAAGGAAATTGGTTACCGTGCAAAGAGATGCGCCTTTAGACGTTTTAGTTGAAGAATTAATTCCGAAGTCTGCAGCTAATGATGAGCTGATAGCGTTATTTACTACATTAGAATTTAAAACGTGGTTACGTCAGTTGCAAGAAGGAAAGACAACTGATGGCGATAAAAACCAAGCGGAAGCACAACCTTTAGTGAATAAAGCAAAAGGTAGCTATGAGATTATTTTAGAAGAGAACATGCTTTTGCCTTGGTTAAATCGTCTTAGCCAAGCGAAGAAATTTGCGATTGACACTGAAACAACCTCATTAGATCCTTTGCAGGCAGAATTAGTGGGGATTTCGTTCGCTGTAGAAGAAGGCCTGGGAGCCTATATTCCATTAACGCATGCTTACAATGGGGCACCTTTGCAGCTGCCACGAGATTTTGTACTTGAAAAATTAAAACCAATACTAGAAGATCCCACGATTGTTAAGATTGGGCAAAACATTAAATATGATCTGCATGTGTTTTCACGCTATGGTATTACATTACAGAATGCATCAGAAGATACAATGTTACAATCTTATGTTTTCAACAGCGTGATTACCCGCCATGATATGGATAGTCTGGCTAAATTGTATTTGCAGTATGAAACCATTCCTTATGAAGCTGTAGCAGGTAAGGGCGCAAAGCAAATTACTTTTGATAAAGTCGATGTATATCAGGCAGCAGAATACGCTGCAGAAGATGCTGATATTACCTTGCGTCTTTATAATGTATTGTCAAAGAAACTAGAATCAGAGTCAGCGTTAAATCAAGTTTACAAAGAGATTGAAGTTCCCTTAATTGAAGTGTTGTGGCAAATGGAAGCGAACGGGATCTGCGTTGATGCACGAAAACTTGAAGCGCAAAGTGAACAAATTGCTAAGACCTTGTCTGAATTAGAAGAACAAGCCTATATCTTAGCAGGGGAAACTTTTAATTTAGGTTCTCCCAAACAGTTACAGCAGATCTTTTTTGAAAAACTGCAGTTGCCCATTATTGAAAGAACGCCAAAAGGTGTTCCTTCTACCGCTGAAAGTGTGTTACAAGAGTTAAGTCACGATTATGAGCTGCCTAGACTCATTTTAACCCATCGGACTTTAAGCAAATTAAAATCTACTTATGCAGATAAATTGCCACAGCAAATTAATCCTTGCACTCACCGCGTACATACTTCTTATCAGCAAGCTGTCGCGGCGACTGGCCGACTTTCATCGACTGATCCGAACTTACAAAATATCCCCATTCGTACAGAAGAAGGGAGGAAGATCCGTCAAGCGTTTGTACCCGAAACGGGAAATCTTTTAATTTCAGCAGACTATTCGCAAATTGAGCTAAGAATTATGGCGCATCTCTCTCAAGACGAGGGATTATTGAGCGCATTTTGTAATGATCAAGATATTCACCGCTTTACGGCAAGCGAAGTGCTTGGCATACCGATGGAGGAGGTGACCTCAGAACAACGTCGTAGTGCCAAGGCAATAAACTTTGGATTAATTTATGGCATGTCTGCTTTTGGTCTAGCAAGACAATTGGGTATAGAAAGAAGTGCCGCGCAAGCTTATATGGATCAATATTTTCTGCGTTATCCTGGTGTTAAAAAATATATGGAAAGTATTCGCGAAAGCGCAGCGCAAAAAGGATATGTTGAGACACTTTTTGGACGAAGACTATATCTTCCTGATATTCGTGCAAAAAATGTAGGTAGAAGACGTGCAGCAGAACGTACCGCTATTAATGCTCCTATGCAAGGAACGGCAGCAGATATTATTAAAAAAGCGATGATTAAACTGCATAACGAACTTCGTGGACAAAATGATATTAAATTATTGATGCAAGTGCATGACGAGTTAGTGCTCGAAGTGAAACCGCATGTCATTGAGAAAGCAAAATCTTTAGTGATGGATTGTATGCAAAATGCAGCAATACTTTCTGTACCGCTGGTCGTTGATTTAGGCGTAGGAAAGAACTGGGATGAAGCGCACTGATCGCTATTGCAGCAAGCTATTACGAACATAGATTATTGCTTGCGTTTTGTACAGTCAAACACGCAAAAAATGAGATATAAGGAACTTTTATAAAGTTGATCTGTCAACTACGTACGCATCCTAAAATGTTTTTTAGGGTGCTATCCCGCAATTCCCTTCTTCTGCGGGATAAATCTCGGCTCTTCCCCCCGAGCCGAGACTTCGTTATGCCCCGGCTGATCCCCATTTACCGGGGCACTTTTTATCCGCCTGCGCTGTGCTTCGGCGCGATTTTTAAGGGATAAACAAAAGGGAAGCAGCGAGCCTTAAGATATTTAATGTGTTGACATTATTATTTAAAATTGCGATTAGAAGCGCCTTCACCATCGTCAAAGTTAAACCATTCATCTAATTTTTGGTAAACTTCTTCTATGCCTATGCGCTTAAGTGCTGAAAAGGTTTGTACAGTGATTTGAGAATAGGCGCTTAGAAAGCGTCTTGTTTCTAACAAGGATGCTTGGCTTGCTCCGCGTTTTATCTTGTCACATTTGGTTAATAATATGTGTACGGGTAATTCGCATTGGTGAGCAAAATCAAGAAACTGTTTATCGCTTGGCATTAAAGGGTGACGAACATCCATTAGCAAGATCACACCTTGTAGGCAATGGCGGCGACCTAAGTAAGTGCCGAGCAAGTCTTCGATTTGGCGATGTATGCGATCAGGTACTTTTGCATATCCATACCCTGGAAGATCAACTAAGCGGCGATGCTCATCTATTTGAAAGAAGTTCATCAACTGCGTGCGTCCTGGCGTTTTACTGGTGCGAGCTAAACTATCTTTGCCTGTGATAGCATTAATTGCACTCGATTTTCCGGCGTTAGAGCGTCCGACAAAAGCAACTTCAATGCCGACATCTTCAGGGCATTGTGCAAGAGTTGGCGCGCTTTTGAGGAATTCAATTCGCGAGAAATTAAAATGTCGTGGTGTAGGGAAATCTAGATCGGTCATATAGTCTGTTCACATCAACAAGTCATTATGCTAATAAACAACCTGAAGCATCTCTACGCGTAGTGTACAGTTGACCGTACTCTATGGTTGTTGGTATAAGTTGGCATTCTTTTATAGTCTTCGCATATAAGTTTTAGGCGTTGTTGCCCTCGCTATCTCGCTATCCTCATGTATTTTGATATACACTCCGGTAGCTCGAAGCTTGGCGCCTAGCCGAAAAGTTATCTGCTTTGACTATATAGTCTTCGTAACTGAGTTTTTGGCGCCCGACTGCGCTGAGAGCTTTGGCGCGGCTGGTTTAGCCATATCGACGCGTCGCGTAGACAGGCTGTTGGCATCGTCTTCTCGCAATAGTCATGTATTTTGTATACACTCCTGCTACTCGCAGGCACGCTGCCTAGCCAAAAAGGTCATTTACAGTGACTATCTTATCATGGGTTAGCAAGTAGACACTAGTAAAGCAAGGTGTTTTTTACATTGCCGCCGAAGAAAAATGGAAATTGGAATAATTAAAAATGAAAAGCCGTTTATCACTTCTTATTTTGTTGTCCTTTGTTTTGAACCCCATTTCCTGGGCGGCCCCACAAAGTACGGATACCAGTAAGACAGAACAAAACCAGGCGGTTAAAGGCGCAAAAGCGGAAAAATCCGATAAGGCTGCTAATAAGGAAAAGGCGCAAAAACCTACTGAGACTAATGGCGATCAAAGTAAGCCAGCCACTGAAGAACCTGCGGGCAAATCTGAAGAGAAAAAGCCGGATGAAAGTAAAGCTGTAGAGAATAAACCTGCTGAAGCACCCAAGCCTGCTACAGAAGGAGCATCAGCATCAGCGGCTCCCGGTAAACCCGTACATGGAGATGCAAATGCAGGGAAAGGTAAAACCCAAACCTGCGTTGCTTGCCACGGTCCAGATGGAAATAGCACGGTTCCCAATTGGCCAAAGATTGCGGGACAATATCAAGATTACTTGGTTAAACAACTTAAAGATTTTCGATTAGGTGAAAAAGGTCCTCGTTATGAGCCCTCCATGTATGGCATGGTAGTTAACTTAACAGATCAAGACATCGCCGATTTAGCTGCGTTTTATGCAAGCCAAAAACAAACCATGGGTAAAGCAAAAGAAGAGTATGTTGCTATAGGCGAAAAGATTTATCGTGGTGGCAATATTCAAACAGGTGTTACAGCTTGCTTAGCGTGCCATGGTCCAGAAGGCATTGGTAATGAGGCAGCAAAATTCCCCAAACTGGCTGGACAGCATGCTGTCTACATTGAAAATCAGCTACACTATTTCCGTGACGGTAAGCGAAAAAATAGTCCTAATGGGATGATGGAGAGCATTAGTCACAGAATGAATGATGAAGAAATCAAGGCGGTCAGTAGCTATATTGAAGGCTTGCACTAAAGGGGAAAGGGATGAAACACTTTGGACGGTTTTTGCTTAGCGCAATTTGTTGTTTAGGGCTACTCAGTGCATTTAATGCGAATGCCTATATCGAGGGTAAGCAGTTTCAACTTGTTGGTAATGAAGTAAAAGACAATCCAATGGTGCAGGATTTACGAAAAGAAGCCAACGGAAAAGTTCAGGTATTAGAGTTTTTTAGCTATGGCTGCAGCTGGTGCTTTAAGCTCGATCCTTATATTGAAAAATGGCATAAAACGATGCCATCCGTGGTTGAGTTTCAGCGGATCCCGGTAGAGTTTCATCCTTCATGGAGCGCTTTAACCAAAGCATATTACGCTCAAGTGAACCTCAAGGCGGTAGATAAAATTCATTCTGCTTTATTTGATGCGGTTCAAAACGGAAGGATGGACGATCCTTCTGAAGACAATCTACGTCAATTTTTCGCACCATTTGGCGTTAGTGAACAAGACTTCAAACAGACTTTTACTTCTTTTGATGTCACACGTCAGCAAAAATGGGCTAATGCCATTTCACGCGCTTATCGGATCACGGCGGTTCCTGTTGTTATTGTGCAAGGGCCTACTGGGATATACATTACTGCAGTGAAAATGACAGGCAGTGAAGATGAATTAATCAAAGTGCTTGATTATCTGGTGAAAAAAGAATCGACTCCTGGTGCTATTATTAGGCAAGAGCAGCCTGAAGGCTCTCCTAGTAGCAAGCTATAATTTCAGTGACTTTGCGCCTCGTTTTTCCTTGGCAGCTGATGGTGCGACTGACCTCTAATTGCTGCAGTTTTGCCCCGCGGTAAATTTCTCTCGTAAAGGGGGTATCGTGATTGCTAATAATCACCGTTGCCCCTTTGCGAGCCAGCGACTTTGCAATTTTTGCTAACTTCTTTTGATCTTCTAAGGTAAACCGTTGCTGCGCATAGCCAGTGAAATTTGCTGTGTGTGTTAACGGCGCGTAAGGGGGATCGCAATAAAAAACCATGTGATTTAACTTAGCGGATTTTAAAAATTGATTTAAAAGCGTGGTATAGTCTTGGCAATGAAAAATGGCTTTTTGCGAATGTTCTGTAAAGGCTTCTAATTCTTTTTGAGGGAAATAGGGGCGGCTATAATCGCCAAAAGGAACATTGAATCCCCCTTTAGCATTGTAGCGGCATAATCCATTGTAGCCATGACGATTCAGGTATAAGAATAATAGAGAGCGTTCCATAGGATCGCAACTTTGATTAAATATGTCGCGCCAGCGGTAATAAGCTTTAGGTTGATTATTTCTACTGACAAACATTTTTTTAGCGTCAGCGATAAACTTTTCACTCCCTGTTTGTAACTGACGATATAAGTTAATCAAATCTGCATTGATATCGTTCAATATCATTTGTGAATAAGCAGAATTTAAAAATAACGCACCTGCGCCGACGAAAGGCTCAACTAAACAAGAAACTTCGGGGAGGTAGCTTTGCAAGGTTTTAACAAGGCGAAACTTTCCACCGGGCCATTTTAAAAAGGGCCGGAGTAAGGGCAAGGTGGGGGATGCCTGTTTCAAAAGATCTCGCCTTCAGTTGTAAATGCTTCGAGCTAGTTTAAATCAATCAGGGGTCCTTTAGGAACAATCTGCGTTGGATTCAAGGTTGTATGACTGAAATAATAATGCTCCTTGATATGATCAAAGTGCACTGTCTCTTGAATGCCTGGCATATGATAAAGTCGTTTTAGATAATCCCATAGTTGTGGGAAATCACGAATCCTTTGCCGATTGCACTTGAAGTGACCAAAGTATACCACGTCAAAACGGATCAGGGTGGTAAATAAGCGCCAGTCAGCTTCGGTGAGTACATTATGAATGAGATAAGGTTGGTTTTGTAATCGAGCTTCTAGAGTATCTAAGGCTGCAAATAAGCGATCGTAGGCGTTATTATAGGCTTCTTGTGTCGTTGCAAAACCACAACGATATACCCCATTGTTAATATTGTCGTAAACAAATTGATTCGTCGAGTCTATTTCTTCTCGGAGAGGATGAGGATAATAATCAAGTGTATTTCCGGTGATTCCATTAAATGCAGTATTAAACATTCTGATAATGTCAGCTGATTCATTACTTACGATGGTATTTTGTTGCTTATCCCACAATATAGGAACGGTGACCCGACCTGTCATTTTCGGTGCTATGCGTAAATAAATCTCATACAAGTAGTTCGCATGAAAGAGAGAATCTTGCAGTGTTGGATCATCAGGAGAAAACATCCAACCTGAATGCAACATATGGGGGTGAACGACATCTACAGTAATGTGAGACGTTAGGTTTTTGAGTGTTCTGAAGATTAATGTTCTATGCGCCCAGGGGCAGGCATAAGAAACATAAAGGTGATAACGACCGCTTTCGGCGGTAAATCCCCCTTGCCCAGTCGGACCGGGCTGGCCATCTGCTGTAACCCAGTTTCTAAACTGGCTTTGCTCTCTGATGAATTCCCCCTTGGTTTTGGTGGTGTCGTACCATTGATCTTGCCATTGTCCGTCGACTAAGCGTCCCATTAATGTTGCTCCTTGGCTGAAGAACTCAGTATACTTTCATGTTCTGCGCATTAGGGTTTTAGACGTTGTTGTCTTTGCTCTCTCACAACAGTCATGTATTTTATATACACACTGTTGCTCGAGAGCTCGGCGCCTAGCCTAAAAATCGTCTGCTGTGAGTATGTTTTTTGGCATTCGAAGGCCACCCGAGTTCGTTAAAACGATGACGGGCCGAGAATCACGTTAGTATAGATTGAAGAAAAATTATAGCCTAGAAATCCCATGCCGTTTATTCAGATAGAAGATAGCATTTTATCCTTTCGTTTGCGAAGAAGCTTACGCGCAAAGCGTTTGCATATGGTGGTGAAAGAGGAAGTGTTTGAAGTGGTTGCGCCGCTAAAAACAAGTAATCGTGAGATATTGGCTTTCCTCAAGCAATACCAGGGATGGATGCGAAAACAAGTAAGACAAAAGAGCCGAACACAATCTGTTACCAAGATGAGCTGGCCAGCCGATTTTCTAGCGGGAGAATATATTCCTTATCGTGGAAGATGGTTGCGTTTGAATGTGAAGTTTAATGATAGGGCGCTAATGGAATGCCATGAAGATTATTTAACCATAATGGTTCCTTGGCGGCATGCCTTTGGTGGATTATCGCAGTATGTAAAAAAACAAATATGGCTTTGGTATCAACAAGAAGCATTAAATGCGATAAAAGATAGTATTGATGCTTTGTGCCCCAAATTAGGTCGGTGGCCTCGTGGATATCAATTAAAAAAACAAAAAACACGTTGGGGTAGCTGTGGCATTTCGGGGAAAATCTATCTTAATTGGCTGCTGATTTTGGCGCCTGTTGGTGCATTAGAATATGTCGTTGCGCATGAGCTTTGTCATTTATTTCATCGTAATCATGGCAAACGTTTTTGGGCCAAAGTGGCTTCTTGTTTTCCAGAATATGAACAGCAAGAGCGATGGCTCAGTAAACAAGGAAGTGCTTTAATATCCTTATCTTCTTTTTAAGAGTGTGCTCATCCATGAGCAAGGAAAGATCAAAGTTTTAATTCAGATATTCGAGTAGTCAAAGACGAGGTTTGGTTTTCCTCATTTGAAGGTGGAGATGTGGGAGGTGTTGAAGTATTGGCTTCATTCTCTGAATCCGACTCAAAAGTGAGTTTAGTCGGTAAAAGCAATCCTCTTCTTTTTAAGGGGAGAGTGGGGGCTGAAAAAGAAAGACAAGCTTTACCACTTTTTTGCGGGCTTGCAATATATTGAATTTGTTTGGCCTGGGTATGCTCAGCAATGCGCTCTAACTCTTGAGTGTGGAACTCAAGTGCTTCGTGCAAATCTTCAGTAGATAAACTTCTTTTAAGTTTTGATTTGATAGGAGGAGAGCGTGTGAGTAAATCTGTCGCATTATCTTGATGCTGTCTGCCGCTTTGGCGAATAGAAAGTTGTTTTTGCTCTGCGTCTGCAAATAGCTTGTTTACATAAGCTTGCCATTCACGTTTATTTTCTTCTAATTTTTCCAAGGGATAGTCTGTTGGTTCAACGGTTAATTTTCCTAAATCCCTCCATTGTTCAGGATGATCTTCAAAATAAGTTAAGATTGCCCAAGGTGTGGCAAGTTTAGAGTCAAATGGCAAGTAAAATCCTTTATAACTTTCAAGGAATTTTTCGATGCGGCCATATTTATCATAACGCCAAGCAAAAACAGAAGGCAGAAAGTTCTCATCAGGCTGTTCTTCGTTAGAAGGTAAGCTACCAAAAGAATATTCATGCTCAGAGCGTGAAGTTTCTAAATACTTTAAGTATTCAGTAGAAGGCTTGAACTCTTTTGGAATTTTTTTGAGTAATGGTTTAAGAAGCGTCGGGCTAATATTATCACTAACCCAAACGGTATTTAATTCTTTGCAGGATTTTACAGCATGCAGCATTAATAATTGTTGAATATTAAAAGCGGCAGCGATGGCTTCGCTACAATACATGCCTTGAGTTTGTTCGCTACTATGTGGAAAATAAGGCATATTAGGATGTGCTGCAAAAGCAATGTAGCGATAAAAATTAGCGGTAAAGTATTTTTGTGCTAATTCAGACTGTGCTTTGCCACCTGTTTTTGGATGACAAGTGCCATTCATATCGCAGATGGTTTCGTACAAACTATGCTTTTCTTCACTAAAGGGAACTTGATGTTCTGCCCAAACTCGCATGCGCGCAGCAGCTTGTGCACCTAAAGCTAAGCTTGCTGGACGAAAGACCCGATACGGAAAATGTTCAGGCTTTAGTCGGGTGGTCATCACGGTGTAATACGGGCTAGATACAGCATGGGTAATAAAATGTGTATTGGCATATTTTCCATTGTAAATAGCGACGTGGTGAGATGCTCCACCTGATTCCATAAAAAAAAGAACATCCCCCTTTTGGAGATCATCAACTTTAAAGACGCTATCTTGGTCTGTTTTATCTTGAAATTTAGTATGCAACATAACTACACCTCTGAAAATTAGTCGGGCAGCATACCATTTGTTGTTAGGGCGATCACTAAAAAAAGAAAATTTATTTAGCCGAATAGGGGAGAATGGGACAATAAATTTTGCGCATTATAGAGAGGATGAAATCGCGAGTTTTGGCTCGCAAATCAACGCTTCTAATTACGCAGCAAGGCGCTTTTGGTCACTGATCGGCGCAAGGAGGTTTTCGTTCTTAGAGGGAGTAGCTATACTCTTTCCATTTTGGTTTTAGGCACCTTCGTTCGTCTCGCAACAGTGATGTATTTCGTATACACTCCTGTTGCTCAAGGGCTTGGCGCCTCGCTTAAAAATCAATTGTTATGAGTATAACTATCCCAAAGTTAAAGTCTGAGGGCTTTCAGGAGAAGAGTGTGAGAAAAATAATAAGTACTTTGGTGAGCTGTTCTATTATTTTAGTGGGAGCGCCCTCGCTTGCTTTTGCTGGTTGTGGCCAGATCTCAAGTCCTATGACCACCGAAGCTATTCTCAATCGAATTAAACCGGTTGGTGGCGTAGATGTAGAAGGTGGTGGTGCGCCCAAAGCCGTTGTTGCGGAAGCATTAAGTGCAAGCGCAGGTGAAGATCGTTATAAGTCTACTTGTTCTGTTTGTCATGAAACCGGCGTTGGTGGTGCACCGAAATTCCGTAATGAAGCAGATTGGAAACCACGAATGGAAGCTGGACTTGATGGTATGTTGAAAATTGCTATTCAAGGTAAAGGCGCGATGCCGCCTAAAGGAACCTGTATGCAATGTTCAGATGAAGAACTTCGTATGACCATTCAGTATATGATCCCGCAGAAGAAATAATTTCTTTCTTGTTATTCTCCCCTCTACTGTATAAGCAGTAGAGGGGGCAGATCTCTCTTTCGCACACTGTGAAAATTGCTAAACAATCTTTTCTTCTATCAAAGTTTGATCAACTATTTTACCACCTGAATAGGTGAGAAGCCTTACCGCCAGGATGTGGATGTTGATGGGCGTAGAAGAAAATCTCCTGGGCTAAAAGCGCTGTCCCCTTTGATTCCAAAGTGGACTACATGCGCTATGCGTGGAGCGAGATTGTTTTCACCCTCACCCTCACCCTAACCCTCTCCCGAAACGGGAGAGGGGATAAGAATGAAGATGTGGCTCTTCGTCTGCGAAGTAGACAAATTTCCCACTTTGTAAAGGGGGAAGCGCTTAGCTTGCTAAGCGCAGGGGG
>MKTN01000062.1 GCA_001898235.1 Gammaproteobacteria bacterium 39-13 | reverse complement strand
AACTGATGTGGGTGTCCTTTAACTCTTGGTAACCAAGAGGACATCCATCTTAAGTAAAATGGCTGTCCTTAAGTAACTGAGATTATACAGATTGTATTTATTCAGAATTAAGTGGATGTCCTAAAAGCTTTTCGCAATGAACAATCATAAGGCATGGCCCAAATGAAAAAGTTAATAAACCAATGATTTGAGTTGAATGTGAGCCGATAAAATATCCCAGTAGCCAATTGAGAATATTAATTGTAAAGCCCCAAATTAGTACGATAACAAAGGTGATAAGCCAATTTTGATGAATAAGGCGCAGACTAGTTTTCAAACCAGACCATGCGCTTAAATTTTTATCAATAATGAATGCCCCTGCGGTAAAAAAATAAAGCACGATGGCAAAGCAAATACCAATAATAATAATTTCTACCGTTTTAATATCGCCACTATAGATATGATTGACCAGATTTAATAAAAATAAAGGGGAAAAGGAGAGGATCTCCAAAAAGCCAAGCTTAAAGCCAAGCAATAACTGCTTGACAAAATCTATCATTAAAGATTCGAGCATGTCGGTTAAAACAACATTTCCCTGTAATGCTGAAGCGCTAATAATAGGAACAACTGTTGGCATAATAATAACCACAAATGATCCTAAAATGATACCCAGCGTGATAAATATCGCGATTAAGTAGGCAGTGAACATGGGAATGAAACGTTTTCCGCCCGTGGAAATAATAGAGAGGTATTTAAATGGTTCCTTTTTGTAATATTGATATACGGCTACCATGATAAAACAAAAAAATAGAATATATACAAGTAATTGCATAAAGTTATTTAAAAGTGAAATAATACTAATTGATTTTTTACTTAAAGGAATGACCTTATCAATACCAAAACTGCAAATCCCATAGCAGATCAGAAAAGGAAATATTTTTAGGTAGCTTTTCCCAAATAGAACGAAAGCACTTTGAAGTGTGTTTGCTATTCTTGAAATGTATTTCATTTTATATCAAATGATTATTTCTCTGTAAATTTTATAGCTGTTTTTATACATAATTCAAACTCTATATTCCTAATATGCTAATCTTAGACGAGTCAAAAGACTTCTAGATAAATGCATTTCAAGTTCATGCGCCGATTATCCTCATGCTAAAAATCGTGATATTTACACTTGAAAAGTGGTTACCCTTAAGGCTGATATTTATCGAGTGATAGCACCGAATAGAAGGAGAAAACTGTGTCAACAAATACAGCTAAGATTGTACGTTTTCATGAAATTGGTGGCCCAGAGGTATTAAAAATTGAAGAAATGCCCATACCAAAGCCAGGAAACGGCGAAGTTTTGTTGCGGGTACAGGCTATAGGATTAAATCGTGCTGAAATCATGTTTAGAATGGGGCGCTATCTGATTCAACCCCAATTACCCTCTAAAATTGGCTACGAGGCGGCTGGCGTTGTTGAAGCAATCGGACCTGGGGTAGATCAGGCATTTCTTGGGAAGAAATTTAGTACAGTGCCATGCTTTAATTTAAGTCAGTATGGAGTGTATGGTGAAGTAGCAATTGTGCCTACTTATGCTCTTGCCGCTTATCCTGAAAAACTAACGCCGAGCCAAGCAACATCTATTTGGATGCAATATTTAACAGCCTATGGCGCGTTAATTCATTATGCAAAAATAACGAAAGGTGATGTTGTATTAATTACAGCGTCAAGCAGTAGTGTCGGTATCGCGGCTATTGAAATTGCTAAAGCAGAGGGGGCTGTCAGCATAGCAGTTACACGAACAGCGAAGAAAAAGGCAACATTATTAGAAGCCGGTGCAGACCATGTGATTGTAACACAAGAGGAAGATCTTGTGGCTCAAGTGAATGAGATCACTCATGGTAAAGGTTCAAAGATTATTTTTGATCCGGTTGCTGGGAAAAGACTTGAGATGCTTGCTGAAGCTGCAGCCTATGGTGGAATGATTTTCGAATATGGAAATTTATCATTGGAACCAACTCCTTTTCCACTTTTTGCTGCACTCAATAAAGGCCTAGTGATCCGTGGTTATACTCTGTTTGAATTGGTTTCAAATCCTTCATTAAGGGAAAAAGCTCAGAAATATGTTTTTGATCACATACAATCAAATGAATTTAAACCAAAAATTGCTCGTGAGTTTCCTTTAACACAAATTATTGACGCACATCGATATATGGAATCAAATGAGCAGATTGGTAAGATTGTTATTACTGTCTAATTTTAAATTAAATGCTTGCTAAAGTAGTTGCTACACGATTGATTATTCAGAAATATGAGGTATGATTTGCTTTGGATAATTAATAGAATTTTAACAAATGACTAGTCAAGATAACCTCATTTCTCGAACACAAATCTCTGAGCAAGTAAATGGAACTTCCCGAACTGTGCAGTACCAAGGGAAATTGTGGCAGACTGTACATTCTAAAATTGATTTTGTCAGCCATGCTAATAGACGTTGGGTTTCCATGGGGGGAGGAACGCTTCGCGAAAGATTGTTTTTTGATTCAAATTCCCCTTTAGTAAAGGGCCTAAAAGAAGAAATCACTCAGCAATGCCATGGCAAATCTATTCAAGAATGCTTACAGATTGTAAATAGAGCTATCAATTCTCTCAACGGCAGTCCAGATATCGTTTCTGAAGAAGAAGTAAAAAGAGGAAGCGATTTAGATAGGTTTATTCAAAGTCAAAAAATAAAGCAGAATAATTGTAATCCTATTGATCTAAGTATTGAAAAGTTTGTAGAAAAAAAATTATTAGTGTGTCGGCACAAGGGGTTGCTTGCAGCAAGTATACTAGCACATCTTGTTAAACATCATATTTTACCAAGAGGAAAGGTTCGCCAGTATCGTTCTACTTTAAGACATAGAAAAAAAGAATATGGTGCGCATACATGGGCTGTGTATCGTGATGTAATAAATGGCCAGCTCTGGATTTGTGATCCACAATGGGACATCGTTGCGAAAATACATGATCCGGCAAGTGAGTCGATTCTTGAAGGATATGGAGATGCAACACTGAACGAAATGGTTAGGCGCATGGATTCTGAAGATATCTTGAAACCATTAGTCCACCGTCTTAGCAAAAATCTTAGATCTTTTAGTGTGAGTGTGTATATAGATTTATGCGAAAGTGCAGTGGTTATTACTACAAGAAATTATAAGTTTAAACAGATATTAAAAGATGTGTTAGAGCAGCATGCAGTCTGCCTTGAAGAGAAAAGTGATAATGGAAAGAAAATCATTATTATAAAAAAGCAAGGAAATGAAAAATTATTTTCTCTCAATCTCAAACAGTTTATTAACGATTGTACAAGACGTATCAAAGATGTAAGTCAATCTACGGTTAATGAGAAAAAAGATCCCTTAGGTATACAAGAACGATCGAAATTTCAAACAGCGCATTTTTTGCCGGCATTCCAAAATACTCGTACTACGGTTGGGTATTGGAAAATGACTATCCAATCAAATAGCAAAACAAGCGCTGCGGATCATCATCATGTCAATCTGTTAAACCAAGCGTCTAGTACTCATTCTGCAAAAAATACACCATTACTACGTCCCCCATTTGGGAGACCATGAAAAGGCTAATTTTTCTATTGTGGAAAATACTCCATTGTTTAGCGCTAGGGCACTCATTTCCAAAGCAAGAACTGGGACATTCACGAAGTAAAGTGGATGTCCTATTTAATTAAATTAATAAGCTATTTAAATTACTTTTATGTTATAAAAAATACCCACAAACTTTGAATTTCTCTATAATTTCGGTTTCCCTAAAAGGAGTTATTCGTACATGTCGGTTGCGATAGTTATTCCCGCTCGGTGGGCTTCTACACGTTTGCCTGAAAAAATGTTGCTGTCGAAGACAGGTTGGCCTTTGGTACGCCATGTCTATGAACAGGCAAAGAAAGCAATGCTTGCAGATCAGGTATTAATAGCAACTGATGATATGCGGATCTATAACGCCATTAAAGATTTTGGGGGTGAAGTAGTAATGACGGATCCTAACCATCCAACGGGTACGGATCGTTTAGCTGAAGTGGCTGCAAAACACCTCAAAGGGGCTGAGCTCATTGTGAATGTGCAAGGAGATGAGCCGGAACTTGAACCAGATAGAATTGATGCTTTGATTCAACTTTATCAAGCAAGTAATGCCGCCATGGCAACCTTAGTTACGCGTTTTCCTAGTAATGCTATTCAAGGAAATGGTTCACCGAGCGATCCTAATTGTGTAAAAGCTGTGCTTGGTGCACCTGTCAGAAGAAAGGATAATCATGTTTTGGGATATCAGGCGTTATATTTTTCACGAAACTTGATACCTTATCCACGCGACACGCAAGGTGTAATTAATAATCCCACAGATTACTTTATGCATCTTGGAGTTTATGCCTATAGTCCAGATTTTTTGAAGAAATATGTATCTTTGCCACAAGGGCGTCTTGAATTAACTGAGAAACTAGAACAATTGCGGATTATAGAGAATGGTTATTCTATTGTTGCAGGTGTTGTTGATGGTGCCATTCCTGGGGTAGACACGCAAGAAGATTATGATAATTTTGTTAGTCGTTGGAAGTTGCGGAGTCAAGAAAGTGAAATTTGTATTGGATCCTAAGCTAGAAAATGATTCTTCTTTTATTTGCGATCTAACGCTTACACAAGTTAGATTGAGCCATAATGCTGCATTTGCGTGGATAATTCTTATTCCTCGGTTGCCTAATATGGTTGAATTGATTGATTTAAGCGTGAGTGAACAAGAACAGTTGCTAAAAGAAATACGACTAGCATCACATATCATGCGTACACTTTTTCAGCCAACAAAATTGAATGTTGCTAACCTAGGAAATGTCGTATCACAATTACATATTCATGTGATTGCGCGTTTCAATACCGATTTAGCTTGGCCACAACCCGTATGGAATAGTGGCGTTCATCAAGAATATATGAATAGCGAAAAACAACAGAGAATTTCATTACTTGTAAATGCTTTTATGGAACCATAATGCAAAAGACATGGCTTTTTCTTGATTTTGATAATACCTTAATGGCGACAGAACAATTTGGCGTTCCTACCCTTATTGAACGATTTAATGAACTATATAGTCATCTTATTAAACGAAAACTAACCTTAGTAGAATTTAAGCAGCATTTTCATGGTCAAGCACGCGAAACGCTCTGTGAAAATATGAGTAAATATTTCAATATTCATGTGGACTATGCTGTTTTATATGATGCGCGTGAATGGCGTATGATGCAATATTTGCAACAGCTACATGAGGGAGTGCCAATGGCACCCAATTTAATTGAAACACTCACAAAATTAATTTCTCATAACACAATACTATCATTTGTTTCAAATAATCCTATTCAACGTGCATTGACAGCGATGCGTTTTGCGACAAATGCGCAAGGCGATAGATTAGCTAGTTTTTTTGGAACCCGCTTTTTTGAAGCGGGTGATGCTCAAAAGCCAAAACCTGACGTCTATTTACGAGCAATGGCGCAAGTGGCTGCAGATCCACAAAAATGTTTCGCTGTTGAAGATAGCATCACAGGTGTGACAGCGGCTATTCAGGCAGGCATTACAACATTTGGCTTCACTGGTTTTGCAGATGAACCTACACAAATGAAAACAAAATTACTTGAAAAAGGATGTGTTGAAGTCTTCAATGATTGGAAGGATTTTCAAGGCATTTATGATGTATATAAAAAAGCATAAGAAAGGACATTTCTCATCTTGATACATGTCCTAGACTAGGTTTTTATAAATCAAATTCACGCAATATGTCATGGGTTGCATGAAAACTTATCCCTAAACTTGAACCTATTGCAATTGCAGCAGCAAGACTCACTGGATTCGCTGAGAACGCTGTCACGACAAAGCAAGAAGCACCAAACATGGCCCCAGCCGCTGCCGAGTATACCCAATCACTAGGGTAGATCCTGGCGCCACTAATATTGCCCATTTCTATAGAATTTAATTCTCTCATATACTCTCCAACTTTGATAAGTTAAAGTGAGCATTTGCTCACATTTGTGCATTGTAAGAGAAATAGCTGATTTTGGTCAAGAAGAAATTTCATAGATATTGAATGTGAAAGTACACATAAGGACACCCACTGATATTCAGAAAGTGTTATGCAGGCTGTATATTCACTTTTTTTTAATTTGGGCAAAAATCTCTTTGGGATCTAAACGATCAATTCCTTTTTCTTCTTTGACAGCAGATTCAATACAGACATGAGCAACATCGGCAGCTTTAATTGGCCAAAATTTTTCTGTACCAGGAATTTTAGGGAGACAATGTAATAGAGCAAGAGAGATTTTCTCGGTTAAACGGGGGTGATTTCTAGGTCCTTCTAGAGGGCCTGGTTGAATAAAGCAGGTCTTGTCAAAACCAAGTGCAGCAATATGAGTTTCAAGTTGTCCTTTCATACGCAGATAAAATATTTTGGAATCGGGATTGGCGCTTGCGCTGGAGATTAAAACAATTTTTTGTACGCCATTTTTTTTCGCTGCTGTGGCTACTTGTAACTGGTAGTCGTGATCGATCCGATATTGTGCCTGTTGTGATCCTGATTGCTTTAGCGTAGTTCCTAATGCAGAAAACAGAACATCGCCGCTGATCTGCGTTTCCCAAGCTGTTAGCTTTTCAAAATCGACAATAATTTCTCTTAGTTTTGGATGAGAGATTTCGGTTGAATGCCTCGTAAAAACATGGATCTCTGAAAAACGAGTATCAGATAGAAGTTGCTTGAGAATTTCTGAACCCACGAGCCCTGTTGCACCAATTAGAATTGCTTTCATCATATTTCCTCAAAACATTAAGTAAATATAACATAACATAAATTGCTTTTCTAAATGGGTTTTGCAATCAGAAATTTTACTACATGTAAAATGATATTGAGCAAGAGTTGAAAAAACAAATGTACTAAATATAAAATAAGCGTCTTTAGTCGTTGAACTAAAGACGCGAAAGATTAAGTAGATGACTTTTTGAATAATCTTTTTATTTTATTATCCATCACTTGTTCGCCAGTTAATGGTTGGGGGCGATGGTGATGGTAGGTTTTTAACAAAGAAAGAGGCGCAAGATGCTCATTGATGCCTTCAGTGCTTTCGAGTTTACAGTCTTTTATGTTAACGAATAAAGAATGCAATTCTTGTTTTTTTCTATCATCTGACGATTTCTCTTTCATTTGTTCCAGCAGTTCAGTTTTTTTTGTTCTGCGGGCTGCCTTTAATCCTGTGTGAAGGCTAGGTTTTTTGCCGATGTTAAGATCATTTTTCGCCACGATATAATCTTTAGATTCTTCCGGTAAGGTTTGATACGCGCTCAAAGCATTCATTGTGCCAAAAGTGAGCCATAAAGAGAGACTGATCCATGGTTTTATTAGTAGGTGAGAAAAACCATCATGTATCAATGAGCCTAATGTAATGAAGGATCCTAATAGTGCAGCGAGCGGTAAAGTAAAAAACATCGCTAAAAGACAGGTATAAACTAAACTATTAACGAGTGCTTTTCGACGACCGTTAAGATAAAGTTTAATGAAAATTTCAGATAAATCAGAAAAAGATCGATTATTGATTATTTTTACGCTTTTGACAGTATGAGGTGTTTTAGATTTTTTCTTGTCTTGCACATAGATTTTTGCCGCAGCCATTGTAAGAATAGCCCCACCAAGAGAGTGTCCATTTAACAGGATGTTTTCGGTTAATATTCCTTTTTTACGATAATAATTGACCATGGTGATGGCATCGTCTATCCAATCATCTTCTGAATATGCTTTGCCTGTGCTTTTTCCCACGTTCCGAAAATTAAATGCTGCCACGGTATAATCAGGAAAATGTTTTGCTTTAGCAATGTATTCCTTTGTAAATTGTTCATAAGTATTAATGTTACCTTCAGCATGAATAATGACTTTACGTTTACTGATAGGCATTTTTTTATCGCTGGCTCGGAATTCGCAGAAATGGATCCGAGCGTCGTTGGTAGAGGGAATGGATGAATAATGGAGATGTGCGATTTCTTCTAATGCATCACTATCATGTTTTGGCGGTTTGAGATGGCTTTGTGAAACCATAATAAGCTTTGAAACCCAAAACCCAAGAAGGGATCTTAAAAACATATTTTATCCGAGTATCTGATATTTGTAAGAAAGCTGATTATATGTGAGTATTTGCTAAACTCAAAATTGATTTAGTCGGCTTGATTATTTAAGGGAAATTAAAGAGGACATCCCTTTTAAATTAAAATGGATGTCCTTTGTTAGACAAATTGTCTATGCAGTACTACTTTTGTTCTATGATGCTAGTTTTACAATAAATGCAAGTAGATCTTCATTGATTTGTTTTTTATGCGTAGCGGGTAGACCGTGGCACCCATTGGGGTAAATTTTCAATGTGGCATTTTTCACTAGGGCTGTAACACGCTTTGCCGTATTATTAAGGGGGACGATTTGATCGTCATCACCATGAATAATTAAGGTAGGCATATCAAATTTCTTTAAGTCTTCAGTGAATTCACTTTCAGAAAAAGCTTTGATGCAATCATATTCTCCCTTCAGACCGCTTTGCATCGCCGAGAACCAGAAAGCATCTCGAATACCTTGGGTGACTTTTGAGCCTTCTCGATTTGCACCGAAAAAGGGAATAGTAAAATCTTTGAAAAATTGTGAACGATCATTGCTTACATTTTCACGGATCTCATCGAAGACTGACATGGGAAGTCCTTCTGGGTTGGTTGCCGTTTTTAGCATGCCGGGTGTGACAGCGCCGATTAGAACAACACCTGCAACACGTTTAGTGCCATGACGACCAATATATCTTGTGATCTCGCCGCCACCAGTGGAATGACCAACAAGAATAATATCCTTCAAATCGAGTATTTCAATGAGTTGGGCAAGATCATCAGCATAGGTATCCATATCATTGCCTTCCCATGGTTGTTCTGAGCGGCCATGTCCGCGTCTATCATGAGCAATAGTGCGATAACCTTTTGAAGTTAAAAACAGCATTTGATCTTCCCATGCATCACCACATAATGGCCAACCATGGCTAAAAACAATCGGTTGTCCTTTTCCCCAGTCTTTGTAATAAATGGAGACACCTGTTTTCGTTTTAAAATAAGCCATTTTTCTCTCCTCGATGACAGTTAGGCCTTTATGCGTGTAAGTTCACATTTTAGATATGAAATGAGCCATCTAAAGAGTATAAATAAATTTATTTCCTTTAAA
Source organism: Gammaproteobacteria bacterium 39-13 (assembly GCA_001898235.1). Taxonomy (GTDB): domain Bacteria; phylum Pseudomonadota; class Gammaproteobacteria; order Berkiellales; family Berkiellaceae; genus Berkiella. The sequence continues at coordinate 29,188 of MKTN01000062.1, read as the reverse complement.
GAATGATGTTAAAACCAGCTGCTTATTGTTGATTTCTCAATTTTCCTGATGAAATAAATCGAATGAATCGTTTTCATCTTCAATGCTAGGTAAAAATCATTCTATTTTTTTGTTTTTGCGTATTAATGATAAAATCTCAAACTTTTTATCTGCGACAATGGACGGCAGATCCAAGTAAGTTAGGGATTTTTCTAATTTTTTGACTAAAGAAGGCATCATGAAAAAAGGCCCTAAGAATACCAAAGCAATTTCTGCAAGTAGTAATATAAAATCTGAATATCAAAGAAAATTTTCTGATGCCGCTGAAAAACTTTTTGAAAAAGCGTCTCAGATCCCTTTCGATAGTCAAGAACAATATCGTGCACTAAATCAACAGTTTCAGACATTTTTAGATAGACAAGCCTATGTTAAACAATTGTTAAAAGCGATGGGCGTGCTGCTGAAAGAAAAATCTTCGCAAACCCAAATTAATGAATATTTTGCGGAGCATACTTACGAAACCAGAAAAGCCGTTATCATGTCTCTCAATAAGAGAGTAAATAGTATTTGTTATTTACTCGATCAAGTTGCTCCTTTGCATCAAGATCTCGATGAGGTCATTATTCCTCTTCATAATGTGCTTTGGGAAGATATTACTTACATTCTGAGTATGATAAAAACCATTATGGGAGAAAATGCTGCGCCTATTGGTGATAATCATATGTGGGCTGATATGATTGAACAATATCAATGCATACTTGATAAATATGCGCCCTATTATTCAAACTTCATTAATGCTTTGGTTCAAGAGCGAGAAGTAAATCTAATTGAAGAAGATCTTCATCGTGCTAAGCAAACATTATGGAACGCTTTTGCAAATTTTGTTTATCTAGAAATGGATTTTTGTTTTGTTCATTTTGCGATGGGTAAAGACGAACAATGCAAGACATCTTATGAACGTGCTGATGCTTTATTGGCAAAACTAAAGGAAGATGCTCCAAAAATAATAAAAATTTCACACCTAAATAAAGAGAGTGTGGAAAAAATATTACGTGAGAATCTTCAAAAAAAATTGGATTGGCTAAAAGAAAATTCCGGCAATAAAAAATCTTTGTTTACACAAAGATTGGCTTCTATTTATCGCTTATCGGTTCTTTCTGGCGACCGATTACGACTAGCATTAAAAAACCTTACAACTGGAAGTCAAACGTCAAGTCAAAAAGTAGATGTTGAGGGAATAATTAATGCGCTTAATAGTTTGTCAGAAACAATTTCTGCTCAAACCGGAGAGAATTTAGCACAAACATTTACTGTTATGCGCGGCATGGATTTTAATAATACATGGAGCTATATTTTACAACTTGAAGAGAGTAACTTTCAAGAATCTAATACACTACTTCCACATATTAATCGAATATTGCTTAATTGGAGAAAATTCTTTTCCTTTGGTTCAAAAGATTTTGTCATTGCAAAATTAATATGCGAAGAATTAGAAGGTCTTGTCAGACAATCTGTTGAAACTAAATTACTACTTAGCACAAAAAGCGATAGCAATGTTCAAAAGCTTTCAGCAGATTTAGCTGTAGATAAGGCGGAAAATGCTGGACCGACAGTGCCGACCAAATCGCAACAAAAAAGAAGAAAGAAGAAAAAGCAACAAGAACCAAAAGTTGCGACACAAAGTAATCCTGTGCAGGCAGAGGGTATAACCCAAGAAGGTACTGTCACGCTAGATGAAGAGAATGTGATCAATGTCCAGTCGTTACATGAGCTGGCAGAGCATGAACAGCATTCTGTAGGTCAAGCTCAAGTGGTGGACGCTATTAGTGAACAGCTAGCTGATTTATCAATATCACAGTTAAATCCAAATAAATCTCAACAAAAAAGAAGAAAGAAGAAAAAGCAACAAGAGCCAAAAGCTGCGACACAAAGTAATCCTGTGCAGGCAGAGGGGATAACCCAAGAAGGTAATGTCACGCTAGATGAAGAGAATGTGATCAATGTCCAAGCATTATGCGATTTGGCGAAGAACACACATTCCATCGATAAAGATGAAACAGTAAACACCATTTGTTCACAGCTGTCTGATTTATCCCTATCACAGTTAAATTCAGAAAGTCGTTTAGAAGCGTTAGTACAAAGAAAAGCGATTGAGGAGGAGGATATAGCAACTTTGGTGTTAATGTCACGTGGCGAAGAAAATGAAAAAAGTGATGAAGAAAAAAGAATACTAGAAGACGTTGAGCCTATTGCTTATGAGCCGACAAGAGAATTAGACATTCAGCCTTCATGTGTTCATTTGCCTATTACACCCACTGACAAAACTATTGTGCTTGACTCAAAAGTGAAAGAGACGCTCACGTCACTGAATAGGCAAGGTTATTGGGCGGTTGTTGTTGGTGGCGCGGTACGTGATCCCTTGCTTGGTATTTCAGCTCATGACACAGACATCATTACTAATTGCCCCAAATCTCGATTAAGTCAAATATTAAAACAGCCTTGCGTCGAGAGTATCTTTGTTCAAGGATTATTTAAAATAAAGAAAATGGACATAGTTTGCACAGAGCTAACTTTAGAAGAAGAACTTAGAAGACGAGATTTAACTATCAATACCCTCATCGCCGATAGAGATGGCAAGGTGTATGATATCTTGGGTATTATTCAGGATCTCGATAATCCTGAATTAGTCATGATGGGGGATATTGCGCAGCGTTTTCAGGAAGATCCTTCTCGAATATTACGCTTGATCCGCTATTGCAATCATGTCAATAAAATAATCTCTGCTGCTTATGTTCAGGCAATTTATGATAATGCTTCACTTCTAACCACAATGCCTTTTGGCTTGTATTTGAACAATATCAGCGCTATGTTTTTACGTGGACAAGCATATGCTAATTTGCGGGCTTTACGTTATTGCAAAATTTATTCTCCTTTACTTCCTAATAATTCATTGTCAGTAGTAGCTTTTCCTTGGAGATCTTTTCATCAATTTTTAAGTACTAAAATGACCGAGTTGGATTATTTTGATCAAAATAGTCGTGAGGAGTTCTATAGCCCATATTTCATTTTGGCATTGTTGCTATTGCCTGAAATGATGAAAAACCTCAGTTCACAAAAGACCACGGTATCTAAAGCGATAGAGGAGACTAGTGAAGTTTTTTGCAATACTTATCAAGGCACTTTTGAAAATGAAGAAAAAGTTGTTTTTAAAAATGCAATAAAAGGCATGCTCGAAATACTTTACATTGAGTTCAATAACTATCATGCAAGAGTAATGCATGCTCAAAAGATGGCTAAACAAACTGAAGAGCCTGCAAGACCAACACACCCTAAAAAAGTAGCTAAACAACCTGAACCTGCAAGAGTAATGCCTCCTAAAAAGGTAGCTAAGCAAATTGAAGAACGAAATCATATTCACCAAACTATTGAGGTAAATGGTTCTGCAGCACTTGTTTTTCAATATCCAACTAAAGGTAAGAGGCAAAGCAAGGTGAGATCCCAAGTAACAACGATCCCGCGAAATAATCGTGTTAAGACAACCACTAGTGGTAATGCAAAGGAATCTTCTTCAGAGGAAAGTAAAAATAAACTACAAAAGATGCGCCTATAAGATCAAAGGACATCCACACAAAAATTTTTGTGATGGGTGTCCTCTGATAGAGATGGATGTCCTGAGAAACTGATAGAGATGGATGTCCTGAGAAATGATTTCTTAAGATAGTTGTTCTTTTACCATTCAACTAGCTTTAGGCAAAAATACAAGATATAGAAGAAACTTATGCATGGATGTCCTGAGGATGTAGTTCTAGCGATTTAAAATGGATGTCCTAGGGATTCGGTTCTGATGATTTAAAATGGATGTCCTGAGGATGCGGTTTTGGCGATTTAAAATGGATGTCCTGAAGATCTGAGGATGTAGCTTTTTTGTTAATAGAAAATGTTTATAATGCTCGGCAGCTTTAAGGTCGTTTGATAAGGAGTAGAAGATGTCTATAGGTGGTCCTGTAAATTTTGAGGAAGCAATAGCGCGGTTTAGTTTATTATTAGGAACTGCAGAGGTTGTAACTGGTAATAACTTGCTTGTGATTGAAGAACAAAAAACGCAACCCAAGCCTTTATATGAACAGAGCTTAAAGCAAAAAGCGCTGGCACAAAATGATAAAAACCGTTCTTCAGGTAAGCCGCAGCATTTTGGAAAGCGGGATACCCCCATCGGTAGATTAAGAAATCGGTAGAGATTTCTTTTTAAAACAAGATTACTTTGTTTGAACCCAGCACTGCCATGTCAGCAATGCAGACATGGCGGTTCCATTTAATAATGCCATCATCTTTTATAATGCGATCCTTTTCTGTAGATCCAGCAAGATTATGTAAAGCATTTAATTTGGCAACAGAAATTTCGCCGTAACAGCTTGCCTTTCCTTTTCGTCCAGAAAATCATTTTTTTTGTGTGAGATAAAAAAAGTGATACTCATGATGTTTGTGCTTCATCATTTGAGAAAATGGGTGTCTTTGCACGAGTTAGAACAATAAGTATATATAAATAAACCACAACAAAAGTCATCAAAACCTGGCCGCTGTGGGTACTTCTTCAATTTATTTAATATTTTGATTGATTCAGTATTTTATCTCTGTTAGTCTTGGTTGTTCAGCTAAATTTGGAAAGTGATAACAATGGAATCCATTACACCAGAAGCAGTAGAAACCCATACTTTTGCGGCAAATGTGGCAATGCCAAGTACAGTTCAATTTAATGTTACCCCAGAATTGGCTACGTTTGTTGCACCAATTGCAGAACCAGCCAAAACGCTCATCCCTTTTGCAGCCTATGATATTGGCTCTGGAGGGACAAAATTTATGGGGGCTTTGGTTAATGTAACCGATATGACCATAGAAGAAATTTTTACGAAGGGTCAGTTTTCTGTGCCTTATCGTGAAGATTTGTATAAATCTGAAAATAATGAATTTTCCGATCTCATACAAGATCTTGGATTAAATGCTTTGCAAACGGCTAAGCTTCAAATTGAACAGGATTATAGTAATTCTACTTTTCAAGGTTATGGTGAAATTCAACATTTTGCTGTTGCTACAGCTGCGTTTAGAGAAGCCAAAAATGGTGAATTTGTCGCCAGTTATTTCGAAGATAAGTTAGATATTCCTATCAGCATTATTTCACAAGAAGAAGAAGGCAAGCTTGCCTATTATAGTGTGTTTTCACAGATGGATCAGACTGAACTTGGTGAAGCCCCTGTTGTATGGGATATTGGCGGTGGCAGTATGCAATTGACTTTTAAAGATCAAGCTGATTATTTCCACGTCATGCAAGGACAACTTGCTTCACAAACATTTCAATCTTTAGTTTGTGATAAAGTTTTGCATAAGGAAGAGACCGCTTCGCCTAATCCCCTAAACACCAATGACGTTGAAGCTGCTATTGATTTGGCAAAAGAACATCTTACATTTGATCCAGCAACTTCTGATATCATTAAGCATCAAATTGCCCATAATGCGCCTGTATTAGCTGTAGGTTCTGTACATAATTTTGTTATCCAGCCGCTTTGTAATCTTGCTGGAATACATCCTGCGGGCAGTGAATATACTAAAGAAGATCTGCATCAGGCTATTCTTTTATTAACTGATAAGACAGATGAGCAAATTATGAAAATAACTGCTCTGTCTAATCCAGATCTAGCCAAAAATCAGCTGACGAATTTGATATTGGTTTACGCCATGATGGATATCATGGGAATTGATAAAGTTCATACTGTGAAAAGCAGTAACGTAGAAGGGTTGATAATTCAGCAGGCAACAGCGAATAAAAAAGAGATCCAAACACCCATCAACCTTCAAGAAATTGCTTCTTTGAAGGAGCCTAATGAACCCTTTGTGCATTTATATATTTAAAGGGCACAATCATTTCTTACTCTAAATCGAAAAAGATGGACACAGTAATGTGCCATCTTAATCAAAAATGAGATACCCTCGGAGCTATCAAGGGTATCTCAGCTTACTTTTGACTGAAAATTACCAACGACCCCAGTACCAACCTCGTGGGCTGTAATAGTAGCCGTGATAAGCGCGGTAGGGATAATAATAGACAACAGGTCTTTCGTATCGATAATAACCGCATCTATCACCGCATCTATCGTAAGCACAAGAAGGTCCTGGTGCATAGTAATAATTGGTGTAGCCATAGCCATAATGAGCACATCTATGAACATGCCGATGATGGGTATGACAAGATGCAGCATAAGTAGCTGCAGAAGTGAACACTAACAATATACCTAGTATTAATGATTTCATATCTTTTCTCCACATGTTTACCTAGCTCTGATGTAAAAGACTTTGTGGATTCTAAAAGGTTCCATGAATTTTTTAGTTTTTGTTGTGAGTGTGGATAAGCATGAAAGGAGATACAGTCTAAGGTCAATAACGTTAACATTTTTTAATTTAAATGCTTTCGTTGACTTTTAAAAAGAATCAATAAAATAGCGTGGTATATTCAAACAGTAATGGAAAAGTAATCCTCAGCTTAGATTGAGTAAAACTGAGGATTACATTGTTAAAGAAGTTACTATGAGGCTTCTTGATAGCCGTTAAGCACACTGGGATTGGCTTGAATTAATTTTTTAACATTCTCCGTCATTCCACTTCGTGGAATGAAAGCATGACCTCCTGATAAAGGTCTGGGCACCCAGGTTGTGCCGGGGACGCTCAGTGCTTTATTTTGAAGGCTACGCACGGCGAGAAAAGCAAAAATTTGCGCTTCAAGTGCTTGGCTATCCCAAAGCGCCTCATTCGCGGTTTGAATAGTGACATGCGGCATTTTTTGACGTAATCGCTTATCAAATTCATAACGGATCATGGTATTATTCCAACCACCACCAGAGAGGATCCAATGCAAGGGAGCTTCAGAATCCAACAATTGCAAACTGGTGATAATACTATCGGCAGTAAATGCTTCTAATGTGGCACAAGCATCTTCCAATGATAAGGCATCTAGCTCTGGGATAAGGATCATATCGCCATAGTCGAGTGATTTTGGTGGTTTGGTGGAAAAGTAATTTTTACCATCTTTTATAATGGATTTTTCATATAATGCTTCTAATACGTGCGAGTTGACTTTGCCCTTTCTGCCGTATTTACCATCCTTATCCATATTTTCTTTGCCCTGGGTGCGTCGGCGCATTAATCTATCAATGAGTCCGTTTCCGGGCCCCGTATCAAAACCGATTAAATCAAGCTCATTAGCAGAATTGATTAAAGTAATATTGGAAATACCACCACAATTGACAACTGCAACGGGAATTTTATTATCCCTTATTGCTAAAGCTTGATGATAAATGGGAGCAAACGGTGCGCCTTGTCCTCCGGATGCGACATCGCGACGACGAAAATCATTTACAACCGTGATCCCTAAAGCATCAGCAAGTTGCTGGCCATTTCCAACAACAATAGAAATTTTTTCACTGGGGCGGTGAAATAATGTCTGACCGTGATAGCCAATAACATCGATTTCTTGAGCGCGATACCCTGTTTCAGCAAGCAATTTTCTAACAACTGTTTCATGCAGTTGGGTTGAACGCAGAATAACTTCATCAAAAGCAGGGAGCTTTGAGGTATCGCCATATAAATAAATGGCTAGTTCATTTATTTTGGATTCAATTTGATTTTCCTGGAAATGAAGTTCATTTTTTAAATAGTCTTGAATGGCTTGCAAGTAAGAAGCACGAGTTGCTTCGAGTAGACCATTACATTTTCTAACGGCGTATTCTGCAGCTTTTAATAAGATTTTAAATTCGGATGTGTAAGCAAGTGCGCTATGACCAAGCGCCTTAAGTGTTTTAGCGGTCCCATCCGTTTCAAGCAATGCTGCATCAATTCCATCCATAGACGTACCGCTCATTAATCCAATGCTTAGCATAGGTTTATCCTTAACCATTGAGGTATTTTATTGCAATCATACTGAGAAGCTTCATGGCATAGGGAAGAAGCTCATCATTAAAATTATATTTGGAACTGTGACAAGATGCGCTATCTTCACCATTGCCTATAAAAAAATAACATCCAGGCACTTTTTCGAGGAAGAATGAAAAATCTTCAGAGGCGCGTCCCGATGATGGCTTAATATTCACATTTTCTTCACCCAAGACGTGAATTGCTTGAGAGTAAACAAATTCGGTTTCATCTACGGTATTGATGGTAGGTGGGTAAATTTCTTTAAATGTGATTTCTACCACTGCACTATAATGTTGAGCAATACCTTGTAACTTTTGCGCTAAACGTTTTTTCACTTCTTGGAAATTGTTAGCAGAAGAGGCCCGAATCGTACCCCCCAAATTGGCAACATCTGGGATCACATTGGTTGCTATGCCACTTTGAATTTGAGTAATTGTAATGACGCTAGGTTCTAAATCTTCAGCAAAATCTAGCATTAGCTCACGGATATATTGAATGATTTCTGCTGAGATAGCGATAGGGTTGATAGTCCACTCTGGCAAAGCAGCGTGGCCACCTTTGCCGTAGATCATAATAGAAAATTCGGTGTTACCATACATTGTGCAACCAGGGCGTACCAGAATAGTACCGGTCGGGATCCCTGGATAGTTATGATAGGCGAATATTGCATCCATGGTTGGATTTTCTAGTACACCATCTTCAATCATGGCTTTTGCCCCAGCGCCACCTTCCTCTGCAGGTTGGAAAATAAACTTTACCTTCCCTCGAAGTTGATGTTTTTGCTGATGAAGAATATGAGCAACTCCTAATAGGGTGGCTACATGACCATCGTGACCACAAGCATGCATCTTGCCTGGATGTTGGGATTGATACATAAGCCCTGTATTCTCAGTAATAGGTAACGCATCCATGTCTGCGCGCAACCCTATAGTTTTGCCTGGGTTACCGGAATCGAGCACTGCTACAACGCCTGTTTGACCAATCCCAGTTTGTACTGTCAATCCAATTTTTTGTAATTCACGTTTAACAAGGGATGCCGTGATTTTTTCTTCATAACGTAGTTCTGGGAAAGTATGAATTTGACGGCGAAGATCACGGTAATAAGGAAGTATATGGTTTATAAGATCTTGCATAAGGAGGGTCACATCATCAGGTTACCCTCCTTAATATACCACAAGAAAGGAAATGTTCTCTCTTATCCCTTAATTGTTAGAAAGTTAACTTATGTTATTTTTCCCATTTCCTATATTCGTATCTTGCTTTGCACGATTTATCGGCACAAACCCCAGGGTTATAGTAACCGTTGTTAAAATAACCATGATGGTAATATTCATTACCATAAAATCCACCCTGATAGTATCCTCTGTTATAGGTATCATAGGCGTGGCGGTAATTATAATAGCCATCTGCTGCGGTATATCCTGGGTAATAGCCCATATTAACGGGTGTGTAATAACCTGTATTGTTATAGTATATGGGGTGGTGAAAACGTTGTCCCCACTGATCCTTTTCGTTCTGTGGACTAAAACATCCCGCTAAGAAAATGATGGCCAATACTTGGCTTGTTTTAAGTAATGCGTTCATTTTATCCCCCTAGGCCTTTTTGGCCTGATAAAATAACATAGACGAAAAATTGAAAAAGTGGGAACAAAAATCAGCTTCGGCAATTTTTTATGGGCTGTTGATATTTGCAGAGAAAAAAGCACCATCCTTGGTCGCTTTGTTTAAAGGATGGAGCACTTGATACGTCGTCGGCGGCGCTGAGGTTGAGCAACGTTAGCAACAGGAGGCGCTACATTGTGAATGGCAATTGCAGCATCATCGCTTAATATTTCTTTTAGTTCATCTTGATAAATTTCTTTGAAACATGCCAGCTCTTCTTCTGGTAAGGTCGTTAGTAGATCTAATGCAGCCTTTGATTTTTTATCACAAATGCATTGGTATAGCAGTGTGAAGGTCTGCTCTTGTTGTAAAGAAATTTTTGTATTCGATTGTTTATCCTCAATTTTTTCGCCCATTCCATCTGTAAACTCATTTCGCATTATATAACCTCATCAGTAGAAAGTTTTTGTATTGATAAGAAAGCTGAATAATACAGGGATAATTATTTTGGTCAAGTTTATAGGTTCTCAAAATAGCGTTTTTATCGGTTTATACCTATTCTTTGCATCCTTCTTTACGTGTAAGCTCAGCGATAAGATATGGTTTTACAAATATTAAACAAACGGTATAGTGAGGGAAGCATTGCTGTAAGTACAACGAGCATTGGAAAAGCTAAGAAGGATGATAAGGAAAAGAAAATGGGAACAAATAAATTTGATAACTTACAACGCGTCACCTTTGAATCAATTCGTCAGAAGATCAAACCTACTGATTTATTCTTTGCTTCAGGAAATTATACGGTCAGTCGTATGATTAGACAGTTCTCCGATTCATTATTTAGCCATGTTGGCTTTGTATTGACTTGGGATGCGCGTATCATTCTTTTTGAAAGTGTAGAAGATGATGGTGTACGTGCAGTTCCTTTAAGCCAATATGTCAATAACTATGAAAATACTGGTGCTGCCTACGATGGCAGATTATTTTTAGCGCGATTTTCACCTACGATTGATGATACGGCGACGACGCAAATTCTAGGTCAAGGGACGGATTTATTAAATCGTAAATATAACAAGGAAGAGATAGCAGAAATTTTAGCGCGCATGGCTTTAAATGTTGGCCATTATGAAGCAAGTGATTCTTATATTTGTTCTGAATATGTAGACGTTTGTTTTAAAGCAGGAGATATTATATTTCCGCGTGCAATAGGAGGATTCATCTATCCAGAGCAGATTGCGGCTGATCCACGGGTGATCCCTCTTTGGGAGATAATAGGGTAAATCATTTGTGATGAGCGAAGGCCACTTATTGTGGCATGGATCTTAAAATAATTTGATAAAAGAAAGTATTAGCTTCAGATTGCGCCGGATGGATTTCATTTCGTAAAAAAATGGTAAAAGCTTTCTCTTGATAATGGGCATCGAAAGTGCGCTGTTCATAATAATCATTTTCTTTGCGTGTTACTAAAGTTGCATGCAATTTATCCATTAAAAAAGATTCAATAGGTGTTTGGTGTTCACGTGAAGGAGGATGGCCTACATCGGTCGTGATAGCAGATATGGTACAAGTATTTTTTTGCAAGGTGAGACTTACCCGCGTATTTTGTTTTTCATCGACATATATTATCCAGCGATGATCATCCGGCTCTAATTTTAAATATTCATTTTTTTCTTCTGGAAATCCTTGTTCTTTTATTTGCGTAATGATTTTTTGTCTATTTCCTGCATTATCTAAACAAAACTGCTTAAAGTTATCAATGAGACGATTTTCCAATAAGGAGAACTTATTGCTCTGGGCGCCATAAACTGAGGATAAATGAGTAAACAGCAGTAGGGTAGTGCCTATTAGTCTGGTTTTTAAAAGCATAATGGGCCTTCTCATCGAAACTATTCTTTTAGTGTAGTCAGAAAAAACGGGGTTTTACACCTATTTTTTGCTATTTTGACTAAAGGGCCTTGGAGACAGATAGATAACTTTGAATGTGAGCGTTCACTCAAGTAAAATGACTTAATCAATAACGAATGAGTTCATGGGGTAAGTCATGATTGGTTTCACTAAAGAAGAAGGTATCTCTCAATTTAACCGTAAATGGAAAGAAGGGATGCGTTATCTTAGAGAAAATAACTTAATTGAAGATAATGCGGAAGCTATTGCAGGGTTTTTAAAAGGCCACAAAGCTGAATTAGATTTTGAGCAATTGGGTGAATTTTTATGTGAGCCAGCGCAAAAAGAGGTATTAGAAGCGTATATTGCGGCAATGGATTTTGCAGGCGTTGATTTTTCTACCGCTTTGCGTCGCATTATGACCGATTTTAAATTCCCGGGCGAAGCACAAAAGATTGATCGCGTGATGGAAGCATTTGGTAAAGCGTATTTTAAAGCAAATCAAAATAATGGTGATTTTGAATTTAAACATGAAGATGCAGTTTATACCTTGGCATTTTCTTGTGTGATGCTAAATACAGATGCACACAATACGTCAATTAAAAAGAAAATGACCTTTGAAGAATTTAAACGAAATAATCGTGGAATTAATCAAGATACCAATTTTAGTGATAAGATGCTTAAAGCCATTTATGATGATATTACCGGTCATGAAATTAAGCTAAATACCACGCAAACTGCAGCCATAGAAAGCAACTATGAAGCTTGGGCGAAGGGTAAAGGTGGCTATCGCGTTGGATACTTGGCTTGGTATTATTTGTTTGATAAAACCCCCAAGGCAACGACATCTTCTCTTGATGAAAAAGAATTTGTAGACGTGCAACCTGACACAAGCCCTTTGCCACCTGTCGCTGAAAAAGAGAAAAAATCGAGCTACGATAACTGGGCCGAAGGAAATGGTGGCTATAAGCCAGGTTATCTTACTTATTGGATGCTACATGGAAAATCCAATTCTGCTACAACTAGTCAGAATGGACAAGCAACCCAAGAAAAAACAGAAAAGAAAAAATGGGGTCTATTCTAAAGCTTGGTTCGTAACCTCTGCAATCATGCGAAAACCTCATGTAGGTAGGTTTTCGCATCTAAAATTTCTTCTTATCTTATTTGTAGCGTAAAATGAAACATATGTTTTTTAAATGCTACTTTCATGCGACAATATATTTTTAGAATATTGATTATCATCATGATCGTTTCAAATGTGAATGCGACTGAACGCTTTCATCAAGCTATTGCTACTTTTCATGAGCAGAATATATTAAATGCTGAAATTAGCGTAGTTGATAAGGATAGATTGCTTTTTCATGAGCAAATAGGATTTGCTGATATTGAAAAGCAGCAGCCATTTTCTCATCAAATGTTATTTCCTATTGCTTCTTTGACTAAGCAATTCACGGCTGCTGCCATTTTAATCCTTCATGATGCAGGCCTTTGTGAGTTCAATGTCCCTATTATTTATTATTTACCTAGAGAACATGCTATATGGCAAGGTAAAGTACCTGCCTGGGCAAATGAAATAACGCTTCATCATCTTCTAACGCATACTAGCGGCATTCAAAGTTATACCGAATTATCATGGGATAATATAGAAACAGTTGAAGATGAAGTTATTTTATCTACTCTTTTATCAAGCATAGCAAAAAGACCTTTGCAATTTACACCAGGAAAAAAATTTGAATATAGCAATACAGGTTATTTATTGTTAGGAGTGATTGTTGCTGAATTATCTAAAGAGAAGGACTTTAGCGCATTCCTTCATCATCATATATTTAAGCCTTTAGAAATGCATAATACTTTTTTACCTTCTGTTACCAAAGAAAGAGAACTGATAAACAACATAAATCAAGATAATGGCTTTCCAAAGCGCTATACCGCAGTGCTTTCAAACGTCAATGCCATAATAATGCCGGTAAATAAACTGCGGTTTAAAGCACCCTTCGGGGGAGGGGCGGGGATGATTTCAACAGCCGAAGATTTAATCAAGTGGCATCAAGGGCTGTATCAAGGTCGATTATTAAGTGCTAGAGCGCTTCAGTTGATGACCACTGCGCACATTCAAAGCAATGATCCTTTTTTTGGACCCATAAAATATGGTTATGGCATATTTATAAATGACTATGATAAAAATAATGTAATTTATGAGCATGGCGGTTGGATTGAAGGGATCAGAACTGAATTAAGCTATTCTTTGAAAAGACAAAGAACCGTCATGATTTTAAGTAATGTCTCAGCAGATGAAGAGCAAAAAGAAACTGATCTCAATCATCAAACGAAAAAATTACATCAATTAGCACAGCAACTACAGGGGATCTAGGTAGAAAGCCATTCCATGGCTAGATAAACAAAAACCTTACATTTTTGGTTTTTGCTTTTCAGTAGGAGCAATAGAAGGTAATTCTTTAGCTTTTTCAGTTCTAGAGCGATGCATGAGATCGCAATAGGCAGGATAGCCTAAACCTTGTTCTCCAGACATTAAGGTTGCAGCAAAGGATTTAGCATCATTTTCGCTTAAAAATGAATTAAGCTTTTCGAACAACCAAGACGATTTTTTAGGACCTGAAGCAGACATATTTACCTCCTTAATGGATTGAAAAGGAGGCGCATCTTATCAAGTTGTCCTTCTCCATGCTAGTGTTATTGCATGAAGAAGGACTCACATTGCAGCCATTTAGACGGGACGCGAAGTGTATTTAATGAACAACGTTCGGCAAAACCGTCGCAACCGTCTTGATATCATTGCCAAGCTGATTGAGATCTGTACTGTTGGGTTGCGGTGTTGTTTGGCCACCATGATTGACGATATATAAATTTACCAGAGAATTGATTAAATAAATGGTGGCAATGACACCACTGGCAATAAGCGTCGCAACTGCTGTGGTGATGATTATTCCGCCATGAACTGCATCTAAATCTTCTGCTTTGAGCTCCTGCATCACTATCTCCTTGTGTGTGGTACTTTTAAAATTATTAACGATTCTAAATTCAAGCTCAATCATAGTTTTCTGTTATAGCTAACTAAGTTAATTGATGGATGGTATTTACAGTAAAGCCATTTAAATTAATAATCCACGATTACTTTTTCCTGAAAACAAAATCTTATTGTCTTTTCAGGAAAATAATTATTTAGAAGGGTATGAAGATGATCAAAGCAACCCCAATTTCCATTTCATTGGATAAAGAAACGGCTTCTGAAATAAAGAAGAAAGTTAACAAACATGGTTTGGCAGTCAGCGAACTTGAGATCTTGCGTGCTGTTTTAGAGAAGAATGGAATTGATGTTTTTGATCCAGGCAATACAATTTCGCTCAAAGAAGCATTAGATGATTTTTTAACCCATCCTGATTTAGCGCAAATTTCTTCAGAAGTCGTTTTGAAGCAATTCCAAACGATTTACTCTACTAAAACTGCTTTTGCTTTACCACAAGTGAGTTTGCCCAGTTTTAATCTTGCTAAAAGCACAGAATATCCCTTACACATTGCTGCACGTATGGGTGACTTAAGTGCTGTGAAAAAGCTTGTTGAATCAGGGCAAAAGGTAAGTCAAACCGACCTATTTGGCAGTACGCCTCTTCATATGGCGGCAATGTACGGGCATAAGGACGTTGTTGAATATCTAATTAGTAAAGGTGCCAACGTCAATGCCAAAACCTACGAGTATGCAAAAAATTTATATTATACGCCATTAGAATTGGCGGTAAAATATGCGCCTGATACAGCTACCTTGTCCTTACTCTTGCAAAAAGGTGCCATAGTAGTTTATTGGGATGATCCTTTATTTATGCTCATTGATGCGCTGGATGTAGCTTATGAGAAAAAAGATTATCAGAAATTTGATTTAGCATTGAGTAAGCTTGAAGTCTTAGGTCAGGGAAATAAGAGTGCGCTGTGGTGTTTTTTAGGCGGTGAGGATTTACCTGTCGCAGTGCTGTTACAAAATTTTGCCACAGAATTGAATGATTTACAGTTTTACAACCGCATGATGGATTGTGTGAATAAGCTTTATGCAGTAGATAGTCAGGAAATAGCGCATCATTATGTTGTTGCAAAAAATCTATTACATGCCTTTCCATCCGAGAATAATTACAAATATAAGATTGGAGCGTACTCTGCTGTGATTAGTGCAGAGGGGCATTTTGCTGTTTTTACCAGCGCCTTAGCTGCTAAAACATTGCAAGGTTATTGCCAAAATATTTCAGGTGTTTGGGATGCTCAAGGTTTTAAACAAATAAAAGCTAAATATCCTCAGACTAAAGAGTCTTTACTTAATGATGTTGGCTACTTCTCTGAGCAAAAACAAGCGATTTTTTCACAGGTAGAAAAGACATTTGCACTGGGTGCTGAAGCTAAACAAAATGCGGGGCAGTTTGCTTTCAGTGAAGCGTTATTTAAGGCTTACAACGAAGGAAAAACTATTTTGCTACCTTGTGGATGGGATGGTCATGCTATTGATATCATCTTAAACAAAGATCTTAATCTTTTTATTGTCGCTAATGCAGGAGATAGCTTTCCAAGCTTACCTTCTGGAATCAATGCGTATAATCATAAATTTGAGTTGAGTGCAAATGATATTTACCAAATCCTAAATAATCATGAAAAAATGGAAATGGAATTTAAACGTTTTTATGATTTGGGACTTTATCGTAATGAAGATTATTCATTAGAGCTGCCTGAGCAAGCATTTGGTAATTGCGCTTGGTTTAGTCAGCAAGTTTCAGAGCAAGCGCTACTATTTTTAGAGGTGTCCGCAGTTGTTAAAGATCACAATTTAGCAATAACATTATCCCAACAGTGGTTCGCGCAGCTGGATGAATATCAAAAAACATCTATTTTGAAAGAATATCTTGCAGCACCAAACTTAGAGGTTGCAGTATTAGGTGATATTTTATTAACTTATCATAGTAAATTAACAACGCCGGAAGAAAAAGAGCGCGCAAAATTGATGTTGGATACATTAACGAGTAGTGATTACAAGAGTGCTTTTAATCAATATTATAACCAACACACTTATGATGTTTCGCCGGAACTAAAGCAGTTTATCAAAGATAATGGATATAAATTAGGGCATTACAGCTTTTTTATGCAAGATGGTAATGAACCTCTTGCTTATCATGAAAGCCAATCAAAGATCCCAATTAAATTTGAAGATGTTATTAAAGTGAATGAAAAGGATGTACTTTCTATGTTAGAGCCTACACAAGGTTTGACAATTTCGCCTAGCGTTGAAATGCCATCAACAAGTCTATTAATGGTATTACCTGCTGCACTAACAACGGCACATGAAGAGCAGCCGCAGGTGATAATCTAGCGGTTTCTTTTGATTTTTTTTACACTTGTTTCTTTAATTTAAAGATAATGAAAATAATATGTTGAAATTATTACCATCAACCCATGAAAATGCTTTATTACTTTGTGTACGATATGTGACACCAAAGTGTATTAAAGAATTATTAGCCGAATATAAACTTGATTTTAGTATCACAGATCTTTGCGGGAATAGTGTTTTACATCTTATTATGATGCGTGAACATGGAGAGGAAGATAAAATTAAAGTGTTAAATTTATTCCATGATAATGCGAAGTGGTACGGTATGTCATTGAATGCTCAAAATGATAAAAATCAAACCGTATTAGATTTAAACACTGTAGAAAACTCTGAGCTGGAGTCTTATTTGGTTAAGCATGGTGCTAAAAGATCTGAGCTAGTATTAAATAAAACGATTACACAACAGTTTGATCAATATGCTGTTTCATCTTCTTTAACACCGACAGGTGTTCTGGCTGATAGGCAAGAAATGCACGGGAAAAAGCGTCGTTATCCGTTGTGAATTTTGATGCATTAGGTAGACCAAAGTTCGTCTTCTAAAATTCAAGTGCAAAGTAATAAGTAATATTAATGATAAGCTCTTAGCACTCTCTTTATGAAATTTTAAATAGCCGTTATGATAGTCCTCCCATAGGGAGGAGGACTTGTCATGTATAAAATCTTTAGACATTTGCTGTTACTATCTTGTTTCAATATTGCCGCATTCACTACGTTACAAGCAAAAGAAAATGATAAGCTCATTTTTGCTTTAGATATTGTTCGTCATGGTGATAGAACCCCAATTCGAAATTTTCCTAATTCGCCTCATGATTGGCCACAAGGATTAGGACAATTAACTGCTAAAGGGATGCAGCAAGAATTTCTTCTTGGCACGAAGTTACGTCAAAGATATATTGAAGAATATCATTTATTGCCCTCGCAATATGACGCGAAAACTATCTATGTTCGCTCAACTGATTACGATCGAACATTAATGAGTGCACAATCTTTATTGCAAGGGTTATATCCCGTTGGTACAGGTCCGCATGCTACAGATAAGCCAGCGCTTCCTAATGGATTTCAACCTATTCCTATCCATACTATGCCAGCCGATGAAAAGGATGTTTTGTTGGTTAATACGGATACACCGAAATTTAAGCAGCTCATGGAAAAACATGTGCTGACTCGAACGGATTGGCAGGCCAAAGAGCGCGACCTGAAAGGTAAGTATGCAAAATGGAGCAAAGCGACTGGGGTGGAGATTAGCTCCTTAACACAGGTACAGTCTTTGGCGGATACGCTTCACGTGAACAGATTATATAGTGTTGCACTGCCTAAAGGGTTAGGGAACCAAGATGCAGACGAAATTATAGAGGCTGGAAAGTGGGTATTTGTGACTAAATTTAAACCCAAGGAAATGGGCCAAGAAACAGGGATGCATTTATTAGCAACAATTTTTCATTTTCTCCAAAAGGCCGATCATCAGAATGAAAAATTGAAATATGTATTATTGGTTGGTCATGATAGCAGTATTTTAGCATTATTTAGTGCGTTGCAGATCCCATTAGATCAACCACCACCATACGCGGCTTGTGTAAATTTTTCATTGTTTGAAAGAAAAAATGGTGAACGTGAAATAGAAATTCGCTTCAACGATACCCCGGTGAAGGTGAGCGCTTGCAGCAAAACTGCCTGCACAGCAGCAGAGTTGGGATCTCTATTCAATGAAAAGCAGACAATAGCGACCATTTAAGTAATTTAACTATATAAAATGTATAAGTATGTCGTGATAAAGCGTAGATATGCGCTTTATCACAATTTCGTGACCGAATATCTTTAAACAAAGGAACTTAATTGATCTTTATAGCAATTTAAATATGATGCTATCTAACGTTTTTAAAGATAGGGGAAACAAAAATGTCTTTCACAAAACATTTACGATTTCAAAATGTTTCCTTGATCTTTGTTTTCAGTTTTATATTATTGGTCGGATTTATCACGCCACCTGTAAGCGTATTTCTTTTATTTGCATTTGGTCTTTCTGCACACTATTACATTTGTATGGCATATAATTTAGAGAATGGTTTTTCTCCTTTTTTTGCTCCTATATTAACCGCGGTATGTTATGCTTTGTGTCATGGCTTACTACCAGACTTATCACATTGTAATGGCGCTTTCGCTCTTTCATATGTCTTCGCATTAATACCTTGTGTTCTAATTGATAAATTTTTAAGCTTCCGTCAAACTGCAGATCTTTTGGCGACAAGTATTATTGTATCAACCTTTGTGGCTGTGTTGTTTGCTTTTTAATTAAACTGCGATGGAAACATAATGCAATTTTTTTGCATAAAGCATCACATAAAGTAACACTGAGATCAGTGTGCAGGAAGCTGCAATAACGCTCATAGGCTTTGTGCTGCCATCAAATCCAATCGCAGCAAGCCATACTAAACCTGAAGTTAAAAACAAACGCAAAGATTGGGTCAATGCCATAGCAGAGCCTTTTAGACTATCATCAACATGTGTCATTGAGTAGGAAAAATAGATAGTTAAAGACAATGCGACACCAAAACTCGCAAGAGACATAGCGAGAATCAAAGCAATCGGAGAATTGATATTAAAATAAGAAAGCATACCAAGGCATGTAATGCTAATAATATAGAGAAAACTTCCTATTACTTTGGTAAATAACATGCCACATTTTTTGATAGTATACGCAGCACTCATGCTTCCTCCAAAAAAAGCTCCCATAATTGCCATCTGATAAAACCCAAAATCTTCAAGAGGAACTGCTAAGTAATCAATAAAAATGAGTGAAAGGTTGGCAATAAAAACAATTACTATACTAAACATCAAGCACCAAATAAGGCTGTGTGCCATGAAAGGAAAGTTACTCAATAAATTGAGGTAGTTCTTAAAAATAGTGGTTGGGGTAAGCCGATGTCTTTTTTCTTTAGGCAGAGTTTCTTGGGTGAAAAATGCGTTGCAAACATACGTAAGTGTAGCAAGAAAGGCTATAAGGTAAAAATTAGCTCGCCATCCAAAATGAATACTGATCCATGCACCAATAATAGGTGCTAGTGCCATGAGACCACCTACTGTGCCATTGAGAATAGATACAAGTCGTGCGGACTTCTCTGGTGGATAGACATCAAAAATAGAGGCAAGCCCTGCACTGGTGATAGCACCACAGCCTAGTCCTTGTATAAATCGGCAATAAATCATGTATTCCAGTGATTCTGTCATTGCGCAACCGATACTACTGACCATAAATATAAACAAGCCAATAAAAAGCATAGGTTTTCTGCCGTAAGCATCAGAGGCTGGGCCAAAGAGTAAACTTGATAGACATAATCCTAAGAAATTCATGCTTAGAAGTTGTTGGATCGATTCCTCATTTGTACCGAAATAAGCAACCATTTCAGGAAAACTAGGAGTATAAATATCGGTTTCTATATAGAAGGTAATAAAAGCAAGCAAGGAGATACTTAGGAATAACACTTCTTGGATCTTACTTTTAAAAATAGAAGACATATGTTAACTCCCTAGCAAAAGGTAGGCTAAAACGATCAAATTTTTTCTTTGCTAATTTACGCTACTCAATGGGGGTTTCCAAGGGGGAGAATCACGATTATCTGACAAACGTGAAGTGACTTTGCACATGGCATAAAAAGTGTCCCACTCGCTGATGATAAATTACATTTTCATACACGAGTGATATAAGAGTGTATTTAAGATAGTGATGAGAAGAAAAAATTCGCACTAAATAAACCGTGCTGAATTTTCAAGAAATACCAAAATTAATGATAAGAGAAGAACGAAAAACTATTCTGTTTTTAGAAGGTGAATAAGCAACATAGAATGTAGTTAGAAAATATCGCCTCTGCGATTACAATTCGCTACACCGCCATTACATTTTCCAGCGCGTCTGTCGCCTACGTAATATTCGGGGACATATTTCTCATTTGCGCCATAATAAGTATAATTGTAATAATTATAGGTGTTGTATTTTTGATCCTTGCTTTTACATTCACTCTGATAATATGCCATGTAAGGTGCATTATAAGGTGGTGTATTACAACCACACAATAAACTCACTGTTATCAGAGAAAGGCCCGATAGCTGCCATTTCATTTAACATCCCCTCTTTATTGTTTTACCCTATAAATATAACAAAAAATTTTTGATGAAGACGTTGTATATTGTGAGTTTATATACAGAATAAGGGTAAATTCTTATGTTTAGCGATAAAGTAGCCATTGTTACTGGTGGTGCCCAAGGGATAGGTCGAGCAATTGTAGAACATTTCTTGAAAAATAAAGCCGCTGTTGTAGTCGTGGATGCTGATGAGGAGGCAGGTAAAGAAACTATCAATGAATTACATAGTTTTGGAAAAATTATTTTTCTCCATACAGACCTTTCGACGGAAACTGAGATACAAAAAATTATTGATATGACAGTTAAAAATTTTAACCGCGTAGATTTTGTGGTTAATAATGCAGGTATTTTTCTAAAAAAAGCGATGGAAGAGCTTACCTTGTTTGAATGGAATAATATTATCAGAACAAATTTAACCGCCCCTTTTTTATTGGCAAAATATGCAGCGCCTTTTTTGAAGCATTCTCATGGCGCAATAGTGAATATTGCATCTACACGCGCAAAAATGTCTGAACCTCATACTGAAGCTTATGCTGCTTCAAAAGGAGGCATGGTTGCTTTAACCCATGCACTTGCAATATCTCTTGGGCCTGATGTGAGAGTAAATTCTATCAGTCCAGGCTGGATTGAAACTGTAGATTGGAAAAAGAAAAGTCAACGCGGTATGCCTCACCATACACAAGCAGATTTAATGCAACACCCTGTTGGTAGAGTTGGTAAGCCCGAAGATATTGCTGCATTGGTAGGGTATTTGGTTTCGCCTCAAGCATCCTTTATTACAGGAGAAAATTTTGTGATAGATGGGGGGATGACACACAAGATGATCTATGTCTAATCTTCATACATGAGTTTTCAAGGGTGTTGTCTTCGAGCTGGCAATTCTCTGAGTAACTATATAAAAAATACCTTATCGGTTAGGCAATTTAACAAGGTGCATCCAGAAATATTCAATAGCACTCATCATTTTATGAAACTGTTCAAGATCGGTTGGTTTCGAAAGATAGCAATTTGCATGTAAGGCATAAGAATTGAAAATATCCTGTTCTCCCTGTGAAGATGTCAGTACAATAATTGGGATATGTTTTAAAGCAGTATTTTCTTTAATCTCCGCAAGAACTTCTCTTCCTCCTTTAATAGGCATATTCAAATCAAGTAAAATAAGATGTGGCGTTTTGACATCTGCATATTTTCCCTTTTTATACAAATAATCTAGGGCTTGTGCACCATTTTCAACAGCATTAAGATTGTTAATTACTTTGGAACGGCGCATGAAATCTTCTAATAACATGACATCCGCCGGGTTATCTTCCACTAATAGTATTTCAAGAGGTTTGGATTCCATCATGAACTCACTTTTGCCTTTAATGGTGTAACTGGAAGACTAAAATAAAATGTTGAACCTTTATCGAGTTGAGAGGTGACCCATATTTTTCCACCTAGGTGCTCGACGATTTTTTTGCAGATGGCAAGACCAATACCGGTCCCTGGATAATCGCCGCGATTGTGTAAATGTTGGAATAAGATAAATATCCGGTTGAAATTTTCTGGATCGATTCCTATGCCATTATCTTGAATTGAAAAAATCCAAGAATCTTTTTTTAGTTGCGCACTGATATGAATTAAAATAGGACTGTTTCGTTTAAATTTAATCGCATTGCTAATTAGATTTTGAAATAATTGTGTTAGTTGAGTCGATTCTGCTATAACATCAGGTAGTGGATCATAGGTAATAACCGCTTCATTTTCTTCAATAGCAATGCGTAAACTGCGTAACACCTGCTCTAAGATTTGTTCAGAATTTATAGCTGAAAGATTCGAACTTTTCTTCCCAAGTTGTGAATAATTCAGTAAGTCTTTGATAAGGTTTTGCAATCTGATTGCACTCTCGATAGCAAAATGAATGAACTGCATGGCATTGGCGTCCAACTCATGCCTATAACGTCGCTCTAAAAGTTGTAGATAGCTAACAATTATTCGAAGTGGTTCTTGTAGATCATGTGATGTAATGTATGCAAATTGCTCTAATTCTGCATTAGTACGAGCAAGTTCTTTAGCGTGAAAAGCTAAGGCATTTTCAATCGCCTTACGCTCTGCAATTTCTTTGAGTAAATTTTGGTTAGAAATTTGAAGTTCTGATGTACGCAATGCCACAATAGCTTCAATCATCGCAGTACGTCCAGTCACAATCAATAATAGCGAGCCTAGCAAACCTATCAGCAATACACTACCAATGGGGGCTGCCCATTCTTCCCAGCCTCGTAAAGCATTAAAATAGCCTTTTCTTGGAATAATTTGTAACTGCCATTTTCTATCGGCAATATAGATTGTATCATTCCAAGTTAGAATGGGGGCAGATTGTTTTTGAGCTGAGGAATAAATAAGTTTTGTTTTACCTTCTTCGTTGGTTTCATAAAGATTTAATCCTAGACTTTGATGGTGTAAATTTTTTGTATTCGCAATTAATTTATTAACCTCAATAAAACCTACCAAATAACCTAATAAATTTTGACAATCAGGAACAGAACTCCCTTTTTGTCCCAAAGGTTCTATTTTGCTTTTTTGCACATTTTTATCATAAACAGGCTGAAAAATAAGTAATCCCCAATCATTTTTCTTTTGACTGAGATTAAATGAGGTTGCGATAGCTTGATGTGCAAGACAAGCTTGGTTTAGTAATTTAGCATTGGGTTGTATAATTTTTTGTTTTTCTTCGATTGAATTTAAAAAAGGGAAAATATTGACCGCATTTTCTATTCTTGATGCGGGCTCAAGCCAAGAAATTGCTCGAATAGAAGGATATTTTGTTACAAAGAGTTGAGACATATTTTCAATATTAAAGGAAATTGAATTGATTTCTTTTGCTTCATTTAAAGCAATGCTGAGAGAAGATAATATTTCTAGCGGCGTGTTTATTTCAGCGATTAAAGCACTGGCATAATCCTGTGCCTGATTTTTAAAAATTTGTTGTATTTTCTGTTCTTTTGCGCGATTGGTATATAAAATAAATCCCACAATAATAGCAAACATGATACAAAGCGGTATCGATAAGGATAATCTGCGTTGCTGCCAAATTTCGCGGGGTTCTGCCGTCCAGATAAGTACTAACGGCGTAAAAACAAGCACTCCCATGGTATCGCCTGCCCACCATGTGCACCAATTATATAGGAAATTGTAAGGTTGTATTTGGTTGGTAAACAAAATAGTTAAACAACCCCATGTTGCTGCAACAAGGCAACTAATGGGACCACCAAGTAAAAGAAAACTGATAATTTCTCGCTCATTATTTAAAGGATTTGGAAAGCCGACGAAACGATTTACTAAATAGGCACCAAGCAAGGCTTGTAAAGTTGAGCCAAAGCCTATGCTAAACGCAATTTCAAAATGATGAGACATTTCAAAATTTACCCAGCAAGATCCTATCCATATTGCAGGCGCAATGCGATAGCCAAAGAGTAAGATAAATGCTAAAGATAAACCTGACGGTAGCCAGATGACTGTCGCAAACCCTGGTGGTATTGCTAAAAAAAGACCAAGATGGGCCGTAAGATAAAAAATTAGCGTGAGCCCCACTATTTGCAAAAAGATAACCATGGGGCTTAACGATGTATTTTTTAAAGGAATGTTAGAAGATCCCATAGCGAGTTTCACTTAATGAAAAAACACCCTTGCTAATTTTTACACCTGCAGAAATACGTAAGCTATTTTTCGCGGTGTAATCTGTAAAATATAGCCGGTGAATACAAAAATAAATTGTGCTTTTATGAAGTGACCATTTTATGAGGATCCCTTTTCATGAGGATAATAGAGTTGAAGCGGCCTTTTCTTTCTATTAACAACCGCAAATTTTGTGAGTTGATGAGCATGAAGTGTATTGATATTCATGATGTGAAAAACTTTAATGCCGCGGATCACTTCTGCATCAGCAATAAGTGAGCGGTGGCAGCGCCAAGGTAAGGCTTCGGCACATAATATGGCTACGTTTTGAGCAGGGTTTAATGTGGCGTTTAATTTTTTAAAAGCAGCAAAAAAGGCAGGCGTTTGCATATAGTCAGCATAACCTTGAAATGAAGCATTTCGCCACCCCTGATTAATTGAATTTTTTTCAGTTTTTCGCAATCCACCTAGTTCAATCATATGAATATAGCGAATCCCTTTTCGTTGTAAGGCCGATTTTAATGGTGTTTTATTGAACCACGGAACATGACGTGATTTAGGAATAGTGCGCACATCGACCACTAAGTTAATGTGATGCGCTTTAAGGATGGCAATAAATTCTTGAAGTGTATGTGTTGAATGTCCGATGGTATATAACTTTGGCATAATTCAAGTTTACCTGTGATTAGTAATTGAAAATACCTATTGATAAGCTTAGTTTAAATTCTTTTGTTGCAATCACACTGAAAGATTCAGCATGATCAGTATAAAAATTTGCTATGATAGTGGCAGCGAAATTTTTCAAAGTTTTACTGGTAATATTGATATATTGTGAGTGATCATGCATTATTTTTACCTGCTTCTAGCAATTATAGGAGAAGTGATTGCTATCAATGCACTCAAAGCATCGGAAGAGTTTACAAAAATAATCCCTACGGCTATTGTTGTTATTGGCTATTGCTGCACATTTTATTTTTTAATGCTTGCATTAAGAGTTATCCCTGTAGGCATCGCTTATGCTATTTGGGCAGGCGTTGGGATCATCATTGTGACGTTAATGGCTTATTTACTCTTTGAGCAAGCGTTAGATAAACCTGCCATTGTGGGAATTTTTCTCATCATTTTAGGCGTTGTTGTGATACAACTCTTTTCAGAAACAGTTGGAGAATAGTCTTGCTGCTCCAAGTGATAATTATTTATATTGATTTTTTTAAAGCATTTCACATTCCATAACATGTTGACAATGACACCTTCTTTATCATAAAACAACGTTTTGCTTATATTGCTAAAAAAGTGTGAAGCCTAACAACCGGTAAGGTAACAGGTAGATGTTTACCATTTTACGTTTTATCAAATGGATTTCAGCTGTACTGTTTAAAATACTGTACTGTTAAAAATAACGGTAATGATTGCTGAGACTTAAAAAGGAGAATGTATGCAAGCAGGTCCACGAAAAGATGAGAAAACCAAAAAAGGTGGTATTGTCGGTTGGTTTTCAAGAGTTATTTCTAGAGAAAAAGGCGAGTCCAAGTTGCCTCCTCTTGAAGAAGATGAAATGGTTGTGTTGGAATCAAAACGCAAAGATAAACAGAAAAAAGAAAAGAAGCACGCTTCTCATAAAGAAGGTGGTGAGCATACGCATAAACATAAACACAAACATGATAAAAAAGAAAATAAAAAGTCGCATCGTCATAAAGAAGAAACAACGGATACTTCCTCCTTTCTAGCAGACACATCGACGTTGACAGATGCTCCTTTAGCCGGCAGTGCTTCATTAAAGCAAGATAAGGCTATACAGCTTACACTTGTTCCAATCGCAGGTTATGAAGCGGAGAATGACAAAGTGGCTGTAAAGGAAGACAAAACGCCTGAACAAGCACAACCTGAGTCAGGATTTGATCCTCAAGCATTAAATGCAAGAGCGACTGAAGTGATTTCTGCGCTAGAAGTACAGCATTCAGCCACCATTAATTACTTAGCTGAACATGATTCAGGCGCATTGCATGCCAGAGAAATGATATTGCGTAGGAATAGTCGCACTCAAGTATTAGATGGTGAGGGTACGGATGGTTATGGTTTGCATGGACGTCAAGCACCTGCGCACCATCGAGTTGCTCCGGTAACCGGCTTTGAGTGGGAGATCACCACGCTTGAGCAAGAGGTAAAGAGAATGGATGTAGAAGAAGAACAAAAAGCAAAAGAAAAACCAACTTTAACTTAAAAGAAACGATCTGCCGTTAAACTAACGGCAGATCAGCATTACATTGGTTTAAAGACCATCCAATATAAGTTACCTAAGGGTAATAAGGTGGCAATGATGCCGAAGAACATCCAGATTTTTTCATAGGTCCAATAGTGTGAAGGAATAGTAGAATTTTCATTGAATTGTCGCACAATATTATTCAGCTTTAGCTGAATGGGGATCAATATTGTCAACCAAATGATCCCTGAGGCAATAAATAGACCTAGCCCCCACGCAATCCATTTAATATGAAATGGATTATTATAATAATGAGCCATGGCCATACCTGTAATAGCGATAATTAAAACACCAAGTGCGGTAAAAAATATGTCCGTGTAAGTAACAAGACGTTGAGAAAAGGCAATAATCCGCCAATCTTTTGAAAAATCCGCAAATCCCTTCCAAAAACCAGTAATAATAATATTTCCTAAAAAGATAACAACGCCAAAAATATGAAAAGATTTTAAGATTAAATAATGATCCATTTGTTGCATGCGAAATCCTGGGCTCCATCCTCTATAAAGCATCTACTATAGCATGCTCTTAGTTTTACGGAACACTTTTGATATCGATGTTAGGTATCCGTGTTAGTAAGCTTTATTGTTTTGGATTTCGCACGCTGTCTCCAGAAGGCTTTTCAAACGATTTGTCTGAAGGCGTCGGTAAAGTTTTGTCTTTTGGACAGGACGAACTTAAGGGATCGCAAGGTTTTGTGTTTACTGCTTCTTTGTTAGCAGGATTTTTTATGCCTCGAGTTGAAGGTTTACGGATATCGGTAGTGGCTGGAGGCTTGCTGAGACTACCAGGATTTTTTAAACCACTTGGATTTTGAGGAAGTGGAGTAGCAGAGGCATCAAGATCTTTTGACTCAATTGAAGATGCCAATGCAACCGCGGATAACCCACTGAATATGAGAAGCAAAAAAAATTTTGTGTGCATTTTCATTTTTCTCTCCAACTTTATTAAAAATATAACAGATTTTTTAACTATTTCATCAGTAAAATTTTTTGTGGAACTATTTAAATATCCTTTGTAATTACACTTTCCTTAAATGGAACTAACCTCTCGCTTGAACAGTCATCCTATTAGTAAATATAAAAATATATTATTCGTGTATAAGTCCTATTGGCAAGGAATGCGCTACCTTGAGGAGTCGAGCTGTGACAACTGGTGGTAAACCCAAAGAAGATGAAGGTAATGAGACTGAAAATGTGGAAGTGCTTTCTACGAATTCACCGCCATCGCCGGAAGATGAAAATATAGAAGTGCTTTCTACTGATACAAATTCGCCAAAAAAAGCGAATGAAGAGGATGAAAAGCCAGAGCTTGAGGGTGAAGAGACTGAAGAAGAAAAAAAGCAAAGAATAGCAAAAGAGGAAGCAGCAAAAAACGAAGCTTTTGAAAAGGCACAACTTTTAGCAAAGCAAAAAAATTACAATCCTGAAGGTCAAGGACAAAGACAAAGAACAAAATTAAAACAAACCGGTAAAGATTTAAAGTCCTCTTTAAAATCAGCGGCGACACCACCGAAATTTTCTGATGATGCCGGGGTGGCAGCTGGTGAAATGATGGCTTGGTTGATGAGCTTGTTGCTGGGTGCTGTTTCTTTACCGGCATTAGCAGGTGCCAAAGCACTATATCATAAAGGGATGGCTGCACGTGAAGACCGCCTGATGCAGCAGGTGAGTCCACAGCTTGATAGAATGGAAAAATTAATGGAAAAACGCGATAAAGTCATAGGGCAAATTGAAAAACTTAAAAAGGATGAAAAAAAATTAGGGGAAAGCCCGGAGTTGACACAAAAAATAAAAGAAAAAGAGGCGAAACTTGAAGCAATAGAGAAAGGTATTAGTGGTTATAAATCGCATATTGATGGTTTGCTGACCGATAAAATGAAAGAAGCGCAAATGGCGAAAGAAGGAGCCACAGAAAAATTAAAAGATATTGCTGCTAGCAAAGAACTAAAAGAGAAAGCCAAAGGGGAGGCAGATGAATGGGTTCAGGATGTAGAAGCGCGAATAGAAGAAAATCAACAAGCCCTTAAAGAAGCGCAAGAACAAAATAAAGATCCCAAAGAGATAGAAGCGTTAAAACAAGAAGGAGAGGACTTAAAAGGAGAACTACAAGAAGCCAAAGAACTGCAAAAAAATGCAGGGGATGAATTAAATAAAATTACCAAACTTGAAAAAGCTACCCTCGCAGAACTCGAAAAAGCGAATAAAGATATTGGCAAGCGAGAAGATCAAGCACAACGTTTTGCGATGGGAACCCAACCGGGCGGAATCACCCTTGGTAACGGATCTGAAACGCCTGAGGTTGAAACGCCGGAAGTTGAAACCTCAGAGCTTGAAACC
>MKTN01000061.1 GCA_001898235.1 Gammaproteobacteria bacterium 39-13 | reverse complement strand
GGCAGTAATCGTTTCACACTGAAACTGTGATATTTTTTCACACATGGTAGGGCAATGGATAAACATATATTCAATTGCATATAATGCCCATTGATAATGATATGAACCATCCAATACATCATCTAGATATTCTAAAATAACTTTTTGATCATCAACTTCAGTGATTAAATCAAAAAGTTTCGCCATATGTACATAATCAAGATGCGTCATGAACTCGAGATCAAAAATAACATGTTCGAGTAAATCTTTACTGTTAAGAATATAATCTAAAAAGAATCGATAACTGAGCATTTTGCACCAGTTTGTATTTCTTGCAATAGCAACCATTACAAGATGAAAATATTTCTTCTTTGCTTGATTGGTGTTTTGATGAGATACCGCTGCATTAGAGGCATTCATAATTGAAATTAATTCTCTTGGCCCTAGTACATGGTTAAGGTTTGGGTTTTGCAAAAAAGCGAGCCAACATCCAGGCAACATTTTAGGAAATATTTCATTATAAATTCCTGCTGCAAACTTTTCTTCCGTGCAACTGGCTATGATGAGTCGCACTTTTTGGAAATTTTTTTGCATGAGTAAATTTTTAATATTTTCTAAAGTATTATCAGAAGAAGGGGAGGTTTGAACCTGATGAGTACCTGTTAAAGACATAATAATCCCATGAAAATGAAGTATAGTTAGAGATGACATAATTTTGCATAAGTTAACCTTCCAAGCAAAATATAGCAAGTTTTATTGTGTTTATGCTATAAAACACCAATATTTAGTCGGGCGACTAACGATCTGAATAGCGATAGAGTAGATGCGAAACGATAAGCGATGCTAAATGCTTTGCCTTATCACAGTACGTTTAGGGCGCGCTTACACTGAAATAAAATGAAAGAAATAATGCAAATGACGTAATTTTTACAAAAGAAACAACACAAAAGTATATACACATGGCATTTCACAAATATAAATAATGCACTTTGTGGCGCAATTTGTTAGATTTCGTTGTCTTGGTTTTGTTTAGGTGTTTTATCTATGCTTAGTCGTTTTGTTGGTGTTCACCGCTTCAGCTTACTCTTTTGTTTATGTTTATTTTTTACCTCATTAAGTGTATTTGCAAAAAACGAAATCGTTATTCAAAAAAGCCCTCTTGATACAAGGGAATACGGATATATTGAATTATCCAATGGTTTAAAAGTAATGGTTGTATCAGATAAAAAGGCTAAAGCGACAGCTGCTGCATTGGTCGTCAATGCAGGTAGTTTTGATGAACCATCAGCTCATTTAGGTCTTGCTCATTACTTAGAGCATATGTTGTTCTTAGGAACGAAAAAATTCCCCCAACCTGATGAGTTTCAACAATTTGTCACTCAAAATGGTGGAGGATATAATGCTACTACCAAAGATGAGCAAACCTCTTTTTTCTTTCATATTCAACCAGAATTTTTTGCATCTGCTTTAGAGCGGTTCTCTGATTTTTTTATCGCTCCTTTATTTAATGCAGATTTTATGGATAGAGAATTACACAATGTAGATTCTGAATTTCATTTAAATTTAGGCCAAGACAACTATCGTTTCGAAGAAGTAAATAAACAAACAAGTAATCCGCTTCATCCTTATTCAAGGTTTTCTGCTGGTAATGCAAAGACATTAAACCAAAAAGAAAAGCTTTATCCTGCAGTGAAAGCTTTCTACAAACAACATTATCATGCCAATAATATGACACTTGCACTTGTTGGCCCTCAGTCAAAAGACGAATTAGAGAAACTTGCACGTCTTTATTTCTCTTCAATTCCATCCGGTCAAAAAACTAAACAACTAAGACCCATGGTCTATGAGCCGCAGCAATTAGGCATGGATCTTCAAGTAAGAAGCGATGTGAAAGAGTTGTTGATTCAATTCTATCTACCAAGTCAACAAAAGCACTATAAAGAAAAGCCTGGGCAATTAGTTTCGATGTTATTGGGCTATGAAGGAAAAGGCGCATTACTCCAGCAGCTGAAACAAAAAGGTTGGATCATGAGTTTATCTTCTCAGTATGGTGCAGTCGCTAAAGAACAAGATGTATTAACAATACATAGTGCTTTAACAGATGAAGGTGTTAGGCATATTGATGATATCACGCAAATGGTTTTCGCTTATATCCACCATTTGCAAGCAAGAGGGATCCCACAGCACTTTTTTAATGATGTTAAAGCAATGAATCATTTAAGTTTTCAACATGATGTTGTGGATGAACCAATTGATTTTGCGCAAGGTTTAGCAGAAAGCTTACCTCTTGTGCCCGCTCAAGATATATTAACTGCAAATTATTATTTAAAAAACCAAGCCTTACCTGAGAAGGAAGTGCAGTTTTTATTATCAGAGCTGCGACCCCAAACCATGCGTAGAACGTTATTAAATGGTAACGTTAAAATTGAACACACAACGCCTTGGTATCAAGCCTCATATCAGAAAAGGAAATTAACTGGCCAGCAAATCAAGCAATTTACAAGCCCTATACGGCAAGTAAGTTTCGTATTGCCACAGTCTAATGCCTTCTTACCAGAAAAATTAGCTTTACTGCCTCAAGAGGGTAAGGTGAAGGCGACACCACAAAAGATTGAAATGGAAGGGATCAGCTTGTGGCTTCATCAAAACACGTCCTTTAATGTTCCTCGAAGTAATATTATCGTTAATATTGGATTCAAAGATCCTCATGCAACGCCAAAACGCGCTTTATTGGCAGATCTGTTTATACAGTGCATAGAGGAAGAGTTACAGGAAAAGCTATCTGCTGTCACTTTTGCTGGTAACAATATTTCTTTTCAATCGCATCCTCGTGGGATTTCTTTGCATTTAAGTGGTTATAGCGATAAGCAACAGCTTATTTTAATGCAAATATTGCAAACTATTACGAAATTAGAGCCATCAAAGGGTGACTTTAAGAAAGCGTTACAGCGTTATATGTTACGTCTCCAAGGATATCAACATCAAGCGCTTTATCAACAAGCCCTTTCCGATTTAGACACTATGCTGTATGTACCAACATGGCATCCTGAAGAGCTGTTTAATGCGGCGAGTGAAACTACATTTAGAGACTTCCAGCATTTTAAACAATTGTTTTGGCAGGCAGGGAAACTAGACATACTAGTGCATGGGAATGTTAATAAGAAAACAGCAACCCAATTAGTTGATGTACTTAAACCTTTTTTCCCCAACTATAAACAGAATGTTTTGCAAGCTACGCCTGAACGAGTGGTTAAGTTAGATAGCCATAAGACCTGGTATAGGCCTATAAGCTCTTTTGATGAAAATCAGATATTGGTCTGGTATCTGCAACATCCGCAGACTGATTATCCCACAATGGCTAAAATGGTATTGTTGGCTAGACTGTTGGAAGGCCCTTATTTCCATAAGCTGCGCGTAGAACAGCAGTTAGCTTATGCGCTACAGGTTTCTCCTCATATGATGAACAATGTGAGCGGACTTTTATTTTGGATCCAATCTCCTACTGCATCCCCAGAGAAGCTTCAGCAAGAAATTAAACAATTTGTTACTGAGTTTCGTCTCAATATGCAGCAGATGACGGAAGAAAATATTGCCCCCTTTAAAAATGCTGTTGTCAGCCAAATACGGCAGATGCCACAAACTTTGGATGATGAAGCGCAATTTTGGTGGATGTCCATTCAGCGAGGCGATCATGAATTTAGCCGTTCAGCATCACTCAGCCAGGCAATTGAAAAGGTAACCTTGCCAGAATTGATTGCTTTTGCTGATGAATTATTTGCTAAAGAGCAAAAAACAGGTCAGGTAATGATTATTTCTTCTACGCAAAAGCCTATTCCTAGAGATCAGCTTATTATGTCAATGAGTGCATTGAAGGATAAATCGCACTTATTATAAGTTCACAACTCCTAACCCTCTTCCTCCGGGAAGAGGGTAGCTTCAGCGCTATCTTCAATTTCTTATTAAAAATCTTTATTATTCACTCCATTCTTCTTTTTCTCTTTTGAGATGTGGATGAAATTAATTATACATCTTTGATAAATTGAAATGTGAGCTTTATTAAAAGTTGTTGTTTCAAAATCAGACTTTTTAATTTTATTTAAATATAATAATTATTTGATCTTAAAATAAGTTGACATTACATATTTTCTTAATAAGAAAACCTAAGTTGTCATTTCAAATTTAAAGCGATAAGATTAAACGAGATGTAAGTAAAGCTAAATTTAATAAAGGAGGACTAAAAGTAATTAAATCATAGTACGTATGAGATCTTTTGTCGTTTTCACATTCAAAAAGATCGTTACATTAAACTTTCGACGCAAGCTGAAAGAAGACGTTTCGGCTTTATAAGGAGGTTATGATGTCAATAATAGGCACCAAAAACACCGCATTTATATCAAATAATCGCAAATTTTGCATAACAAGAAAATTTTCGAACCGCGAGCTTCGTTATGTCGCAGAATATCCTGAATTGCTTGATAACGAAAAGTTGCTATGGTTGATGATAGCGCAACGCGCTGCGGAGCTTCCCAATATGGTGTTGCAAATATCGGATCAAAAACTAGGTGCATTAATTGGTGAACAAGCTTCAACTATCTCCAACATTTTAAAAAGAATAGAAAAACAGGGCTTGTTAGAGATTAATTACCGTAATTTTTTGCAGCCCCGCTATAAGCTGTCCTTACCCGAAAGTGCGGCCGATGAGCTCTATTGCTATGATAAACCTATGCTACCTCAAAGGACGCCCAAAGCAAAAAAGTGGTTAAATCGCTTCAATCTTTTAATGAAAGATGTGTGCCAAATGAAAATTTTGAGAAAGAGTCAGCATAAAAGCCATGAAAACTCCTATTTAGGGAACGTTAATCTCGTCAATAAAATCTTGCGTACAAACGAATAGTTTAGCTTAGACTGGGTAGTCGATTAAGCTGAGTGTTGAGAATTCAGGTTTGTCATGCCAAGCCTGAATTCACTTGAATCGTCAGGTCAAATTTTTTTAATGTCTATTTCTACTTAAGTTTTAGATTGCTTGACAGAAACTACTTGATGTGCTGATTACGGTTCTGCACAAATGAATTTTTTTATTGACGATATCTGGGTGAGGATTTTAGATATTATTCGATATAACAAGCAGCAAACAGATAAGAAAAACAAAAGAGGATCGCATACTTCAGGTACTCTTCACCCCAATCATACCTTTCTATATGACGAATATCTTTTATCGCAATTTAATTCATTGTTATTTCTCTTCTTTCTCATTATTTTTTTCTTGCCAAAGTTTCACTTATCCAAGATAAAATGTTTTCGCGCATTATAGGTAATGTAATGGAGCCATGTTTCAAAATTTGTTCATGGAAATTCTTGATATCAAAATTATTCTTAAGTTTCTCTTGTGACAAATTGCGTAAGGTAATAATTTCACGTTTACCCACCATGTAGGATGCTGCTTGTCCTGGAGACATAATATAGCGATCAATTTCTGCTTGAATTGTATTTTCGTTCAATGTAGTTTTTTTTCTTAGATATTGAACAGCTTCTTCTCTAGTCCAATTCATCACATGTATGCCTGGATCTATGACAAGGCGTGCTGTTCGCCAGGCTTCATTAGATAACATTCCTAACCTTGAAATATCATCGCTGTATAATCCCATTTCATCAGCAAGGCGTTCTGCATATAGCCCCCAGCCTTGGTAATCCCCCCAAATAGTAGCGGTAT
>MKTN01000060.1 GCA_001898235.1 Gammaproteobacteria bacterium 39-13 | reverse complement strand
TCGAGATAAAGGGGAAATGAATTTTATTTGGGATGGCTTAGATGAAAATGGTATGGCTGTTCCTTCTGGCGTTTATCAATTTATAGCAAAAGCAACCATTGACGGAAAAGGTACCCAATTAGATACCTATATTGCATCGAATGTCGATAGCGTAACCGTCAACAAAAATGGCCTACCACCCACCTTAAATGTATCTGGGTATGGCAAAATTTCAATGAATGACATAAAAACCATAAGCTAGCGGTAAGAGGGGAAAGGCATGGATTTTAATACTGCACTCAGTGGTCTACGCGCCATTTCAAGCCAACTCAGCGTGATCAGTAATAACATTGCTAACGCAAGCACAACAGGGTTTAAATCTTCACGCGCAGAATTTGCTGACGTATATGCTAATACCGCTTTTGGTAGTGGTAATACCGCAATTGGTTCAGGTGTTACCTTAGCATCTGTTACGCAACATTTTAGTCAGGGCCAAATTGAATTTACCAATAACAATTTAGACTTAGCAGTGAGTGGCCAGGGCTTTTTTGTGCTGAGTAATAATGGTTCTACCGCATTTACGCGCGCAGGTGCCTTTGGAGTCGATAAAAATGGTTTTATCGTCAATGATATTAATGCAAACTTGCAGGGTTATTTAGCAGATGCTTCAGGCAATATTACTGGGGCTCAAGGTAATCTACAAATCAGCAATGCGAATCTTCCCCCTAAAGCAACAGGAACGGTGAGCATTGATGTGAATTTAAATGCACAAGCTTCTCCACCCAAAAATGCATTTATTCCTGGGTTTACGCCTTCTCAGCCGCCAGATCCCAGTACTTTCACCAGTTCAACTTCAACAACAATATACGATAGCTTAGGTAATTCGCATATTTTAACCAGCTATTATGTGAAAGGGCATCAATCCAATTCTTGGCGCGTTTTTGTTGGTATAGATGGTACGGACGTTACACCAACACCCGCAACTCCGCCAGCAGGTGTTCCTCCCGTTCCGTATCCAACAGGGGAGATCCCTGCGCCCTTTACCTTGGTATTTGATACCTCAGGTGGATATATTCCGAATAACCCAACCAATCATCCGATGTATTATGGACCAGGCCCTGTGACCAATACCACACCAGGCCTTGTCACTTCAGGAACATTGTCTCCATTGACGTTAAATAGTTTAACAATTAACGGTGTGGCTATTGATGCGAGCACAGGCGTATCGGATATTGTGTCGACAACTGATAACGCCGCCAGTGCTATTGCTATTGCAACCGCCATTAACCAAAGTTCTTCTTTGCATGGTGTGGCTGCCTCGATTAACCCGACAAGTGTCGATCTAGGGATCCCCACTTTTGGTGATTTGGCAGCAGGAGACTTTACCATTAACGGCGTGCCCATTATTGGAGTAAGCGGCAATATTGGGCAATTATTGGGGCTGATAAATGCACAAACACCAACAACGGGTGTTATTGCTTCTCAACCCGGCGGGGCCGGAACAGCTGTTATCCTAACGGCAGGTGATGGTCGAAATGTTCAACTCATCACCGATGGCACTACGGTTTCTGGGGGTACTTTTGCTAATTTTGATTTGAACGGCGGTATTGCTCTAAATGAGGTTGAACGTAGCACCGTAAGTTTGTCGGCGCCTAACAATCAAGCGATTATTCTTGCTGGCACCAATCCCGGCCAAGTAGGATTTATCAGCGGCCCACAAGCCGGGATAGTTCAAAATAACTCCGATGTAGTAACAATTACTGGCTGGACACCTTCGGGTGGTGCTGCAGGCCCACAACCTGTATCGATTAATTTTGCCTCATCAACGCAATATGGTGCACCTTTCTCCATATTAGGGTTAGATCAAAACGGCTATACCACAGGACGCTTGTCTGGGGTCAATATTGGTAGTGATGGTGTATTATTGGCGCAATATAGTAATGGACAATCTTTAGCGTTGGGTCAGATTGCACTTGCAAACTTTAATAATGAACAAGGCTTAAGCCCCATTGGCAATACCACATGGGTGGATACCTTCTCCTCAGGGCCTGCACTGATTGGTGCGCCTGGTACGGCGGATTTAGGCGTGATTCAATCAGGTGCATTAGAAGACTCAAACGTTGAATTAACAAATGAATTAGTCAATTTGATCGTTGCACAAAGTAACTTCCAAGCGAATGCGCAATCGATTAAAACGGCGGAAACGGTAACCCAAGCTATTATTAATTTATAGGTTTAAAGGAAGAAGTCATCCATGGATGGAATGATTTATGTCTCAACCTCCGGCGCGTATCAGATGCTTAAAGCGCAAACGGTATATGCTAATAATTTAGCGAATGCCAATACGACTGGTTTTAAAGCCGATCGTATTGGCTTTAATACCTCCCCGGTAAAAGATAATTTGGGCTCAACACGGATCTATAGCGTATTACAATCCTTACCAGCAGATCTGTCTCCTGGCGCGCTGCAACCAACTGATCGTCCCATGGACATTGCTGTCAATGGTGATGGCTGGATAGCAGTTCAAGATCCTGCTGGAAAAGAAGCTTACACCCGAAGTGGAAGCTTACGCATCAATCAAGATGGGTTGCTCATTACTTTGGATAATCTTCCTGTGTTAGGCACAGGTGGTCAAATGATTATCCCACCTTTTCAAAAAATGGATATCGCCATTGATGGTACGGTTACGATTGTGCCGAAGGAGGGCGAAAATCCTCAACCCATGGTTTTAGACAGAATTAAATTGGTGAAACCAGATAATGCCAATCTGCAAAAAAGCCATGATGGTCTCATTCGAACCAAAGATCAGCAAGCACAAGAACCTGATAGTAGTGTTTTACTGACGACAGGATTTTTAGAAAGCAGCAATGTAAATGCAGTTGAAGCACTAACGAGTATGATAAATCTCGCCAGACAATATGAATTGCAAGTTAAAATGATGAGTATTGCTCAAGATAATGAGAAAGCAAACACAAGTATCTTAGGGGCAGCTTGAGAAAAGGGAATAATCTATGCATCCAGCACTATGGGTTAGCGTCACCGGATTAGATGCGCAGGATACTGATCTTCATATTATCTCAAATAACCTGGCTAACGTTAGTACGACGGGATTTAAAAAAGATAGACCTATTTTTGAAGACTTATACTATCAAAATATCCGTCAACCAGGTGCGCAATCTTCTCAACAAACAGAGCTTCCTTCAGGATTAATGTTAGGGACTGGTGTGAGAACAGTTGCAACTGAGAAAATTCACGCACAAGGAAGTTTAATACAAACTAAGAACGCCTTAGATTTGGCGATTAATGGCGCGGGTTTTTTCCAAATCTTGCGTCCTGATAATTCGACTGCTTATACAAGAGATGGCACCTTTCAAATCAATAATCAAGGGCAAGTCGTCACTTCTAGTGGTTATTTGTTGCAACCTACAATTACAGTACCAGCAAACACTTTAAGTATCACTATTGGTACAGATGGTATTGCCTCTGCGTTGGTGGCGGGTAACACAACGCCAACCCAAATTGGCCAAATCCAATTAACGCAGTTTATTAACCCAACAGGCTTGCAACCTATAGGTGAAAATCAATACTACCAAACACAAGCGAGCGGCGATCCCGTTACTGGGGTGCCTGGATTAAATGGCTTAGGAAATATTTTCCAAGGATCTTTAGAAAGCTCTAATGT
The DNA here is from genome assembly GCA_001898235.1 of Gammaproteobacteria bacterium 39-13. GTDB lineage: Bacteria > Pseudomonadota > Gammaproteobacteria > Berkiellales > Berkiellaceae > Berkiella. Next base: position 35,879 of record MKTN01000060.1, on the reverse strand, counting down.
GAACGTAGTGGAAGAATTGGTAAAACTAATTGAAGTGCAACGCGCTTATGAAATGAATGCAAAATCTATCGAAACGGTGGATAACATGCTGAAATATGTTACCCAAGTATTGTAGGGGATAATATGCTAAAAAGGATTATTTCCTTAAGCTCAGTACTTATTTGCACGCTGTTGACAGGATGTATTCATATTGATGTGCCTAACGATCCAGATTATGCGCCCGTATTTCCTGATCCTGCACCTATACAAACGCCAGATACAGGATCGATTTATTATCCCAAAGAAGGAATGGCTCTTTTTGAAGATATTAAAGCGCATAAAGTGGGCGATGTATTGACCGTTGTGCTTGCGGAAAACACCAATGCGAACAAAACAGCGAATAGTCAATACGAAAAGAAAAATCAAATTACTTTACCTGAGCCGGAAATTTTCCACACTGAAGCTAAATGGAAATTTCCTAAACAATTGCCTATTCCTTTGGTCACAACAGATAACCTAGGATTAGAAACCAATATTAATGGCGATACAAAATTTACAGGAACGGGTACTGCAACCCAAAACAATCAATTGACTGGTACTATTTCTGTCGTTGTAACGAAGATTTATCCTAATGGAAATTTATTTGTACGTGGTGAAAAATGGGTTCACATTAATCAAGGTGATGAGTTTATCAGGCTAGCAGGCATCGTCAGGGTACAAGACATTAATCCTGATAATACTATTAGTTCAAATCGTCTTGCTGATGCAAGAATTACCTATAGCGGAAAAGGTGCGTTTGCTAACGGCAGTAATCCTGGTTGGTTAGTGAAAATTCTTTCACATCCTTGGTGGCCAATTTAAGAGGCAACATGAAAGTAAAATATATCATATTATGTTTACTGCTTACCTTGTCGTTACCCTCTTGGGGACAACGGGTAAAAGATATAGCCTCTATTCAAGGTATTAGAAGTAACCATCTAGTTGGATATGGCTTAGTCGTTGGTTTAGATGGAACAGGTGATACTGAGCTGTTTACCAAACAGTCTTTTAAAAATATGTTAAATCAATTAGGTGTCACCATCCCTCCCACCGTCGTGCCTAATATTAAAAATGTTGCCGCGGTGTCTTTACACGCAGAATTACCCGCTTTTGCTAAACCAGGTCAAAAAATTGATGTAACAATTTCTTCATTAGGGAATGCAAAAAGCCTAAGAGGCGGCTCTTTGTTATTAGCGCCATTAAAAGGGGCTGATGGAAATGTCTATGCTGTCGCGCAAGGGGATTTAATCGTTGGTGGCTTTTCTGCCGAAGGTGCTGATGGTTCAAAAATTACGGTAAACTTACCTGTGGTAGGGCGGATCCCTAATGGTGCAATGATAGAAAGAGGGGTGCCAAGTCCTTTTGCACAAACTGATGTGTTAGTGTTCAATTTGCATCAATCAGACTTTACTACCGCAAGAAGACTTGCTGAAGCGATTAATACTGCTATTACGCCCGGATCAGCTGTTCCAGTTGATGCTACTTCAGTGAAAGTTCATGTGCCAGTACAGATTGCAGATAAAGTCGCCTTAGTTTCTATCATTGAAAATTTGGAAGTAAGACCGGGTGAAACGCGGGCACGCATAGTCGCTAATTCAAGAACAGGCACCATTGTGATTGGAAAGCATGTTACTGTCGGTCCTGCTGCTGTCACCCATGGTAATTTAATTGTCACAGTGACAGAAAATATTCAAGTTTCACAACCAGAACCTTTATCGTTGGGAGTAACGGCCATCACGCCAAAATCAGATGTCTCCGTACAACAATCAGATACTAGAACCTTTTTAGTTCATGCAACCTCTTTAGAGTCAATTGTCAGAGGTATCAATAAGACTGGTGCTGCTCCGGGTGATTTAATGGCGATACTCGAGGCATTAAAGCAAGCAGGTGCATTGAACGCAGATTTAGAAATTATTTAGGATTAACATGGAAACACGATTTCTAAATACCTTTAACTATTATGATTTTAATGCTTTAAATCAGTTAGGGCACGCAGATCTCGAACAGCAAGATGAAGCGCTTAAAACAGCCGCACAGCATCTTGAGTCAGTATTTCTCAATTTGGTACTTAAATGCATGGATGAGGCTAATGCTTCATTCAAATCCGATGTTTATAATCGCGATCGTGAAGATTTTTTCCACAGCATGTTGAATCAACAGTTATCACTATCTTTATCAAAAGCAGGTGGAATTGGACTTGCCGATGCAATAGTCAAACAATTGAATAAAAATCCTCATTTAACGCAGCCAATCCAAGACGGCAATTTACTATTAAATGGTAAGGAAATGCCAGTATGAGCGATATGTTAGCGATTGGAACTACAGGATTGCTTGCTGCACAGCAAACCTTAAATACTATTTCGCACAATATTGCTAACGTTAATACGCCCGGATACAGCAGGCAAGTCACTTCGCTTGCCGCAAATTTACCAAGACAAGCAGGGAATGGCTTTGTCGGCTCCGGGGTAGGAATATTAGGCACCAATCGTGTTGTTGATGAGTTTTTGATAGAGTCTCTTAGGAACCAGCAAGCAGTTTATAACCAATTTGATGCGTATGCGACAAATCTTCAAGATATTGAAGGCTTATTTTACGATGGTAAAGGTGGTATTGCCCAAACCTTGAGCCAATTTTTTAACTCCTTGCAAGACTTAAGTAATGATCCAAGCTCTATTTCGGCAAGACAAGTATTTATTTCGCAAGGTGAGATCTTGGCATCACAAATAAATGAATTATCAACGCAACTTCAGAATGAAGTTTCTAATATTAACCAACAGCTTGCACAAAATGCAATTGCAGTGAATGGTATTGCGCAGAAAATTTCAGTTGTGAACCAGCAAATTTCCTTTTATGCAGGTAATTCAGCAGGAGATCAACCTAATGATTTATTTGACTTGCGGGATCAATATCTTTTTGAGCTTTCACAATATGTAGGTGTTTCTACTAATGTGCAAAATGATGGTTCATTAAACGTTTTCATCGGAAACGGTCAATCTTTAGTGCTTGGGACAGCTCTCAACACGCTGGGCACCAAACCTAACTCGAATGATGCTTCTTTGCAGGATATTACGATTGGTAATGAAAATGCGACACAAGTCGTCAGCTCTTTTATTTCCGGTGGCACAATGGGAGGGCTCTTAGCCCTACGTGATTCGATTATCTCAAATAGTTTAAATGAACTTGGCCGCATTTCCATATCGCTTGCCAGTGCGTTTAATGCTCAGCATGTCAAAGGGATCGATCTGAATGGTAATTTTGGTATTGAGATATTTAATGATCCCAATGCTTATATAGCAAGATTAAATAGGGTATATAAAGATACTGGAAATACCGGAAGCGCTGTATTTGGGGTTGCTATTGATCCGATTAATCCTTTTGATGAGGAAATATCTACTTTTTCACAAGCTTCTAATATCGTCAATGCAGGATCGCTCACAGCATTAGTTGGTAACATGTTAAGCTTGAATAACATCAATATTCGTGCTGCAACAGCTGCGGATGATACGGTTTCTACTAGTGATGCGCTCGCAAGCGCTATCGCTATCGCCAATACAATTAATTCGCAATCAGCGGCTCATCTTGTGACAGCCATTGCACAACCTAATGCGCTTTATTTAGGTACTTTCACGCCAGGTGCACTGGTTGCGGGTAATTTAAGTATTAATGGCGTCAATGTTATTAGCACAGGCGTAAATGAGCAAATAATTTTACAAGATATTAATGCATTAACCTCGCAAACCGGTGTCCAGGCAGTAGGGGATGGCGCTGGAAATATTACCTTGGTAGCAGATGATGGTAGAAATATTCAATTGACGAAGACATTAGATTCTACAGGTGCTACCTTTACTTATTTTGATATCAGTGCCGGTGGTGCAAGAGATAATGTTCAACGTGCCAACGTCAAACTGATTTCACAAAATGATGATCCTATTTTCATTGGTGGAAATAATCCAGCAGGCGTTGGTTTTACGACAGGCTCAGTTCCCACTGTTTATCCAGGGTTAACGGCAGATGATTATGAGCTTACTTATAATGGCACATTCTATACCTTAAGAAATTTATCCTCTTCAAAAATTGTTGCGCAAACAACCGTACCAATCCTTGCTGCTGATGGTTTTGTTGTAAGTTTGGAATCAGGTACTATTGCTAATGGAGATTCTTTTGTTATTAAACCAACCCGAAGCGGGGCAGGCGATTTTAGTTTTAGAATAACTGATCCGACGACGATTGCCATTGCAATGCCAATTAAAGCGCAGGCCACGGTGACCAACAAAGGAACTGGGCAAATTTTAGTATCAGACGTTGTCAACACCAGTGGTGTTCCTTTGCCGACTGCAACTACTCTTGGGAATGCTTTTTCTGAGCCCAGTCAAATAACGCCGCCTATTCGCATCGAATTTATTACACCTATGATGTACCGTGTTTATGATATGAGCTTTGGTGGGAATGGAAAACAAATTGGTCAAGATCAAATTTACAATCCAAATAATCTTTATACGGACGTGTTTCCACTATCGTCAGTCGTAGATTTGACGCCACCTGGCCCAAAACCTACCTATGTTTATGATCCAGGATATCGAATTACTCTACAAGGGATCCCTCAGGCAGGTGATACATTTACCATTGAATATAATGCCAATGCTGATGGTGATAACCGTAATGGTATTAAATTGGTTAACTTGCAGTTTGAAAAATTGATGCAAAATAATACCGCTACCTTTCAAGAAACCTACTCTCAGCTTGTAGCTGAAATTGGAACAGAATCATCACAAGGTATTATTAATAGAGATGCAAGCTTTAGCATTTTTAATGCCATTCAAAGCAATAGAAATCAAATTTCAGGTGTTAATTTAGATGAAGAAGCGACTAAATTATTGGGGTTCCAACAAGCCTATCAAGCTGCTGCACAAATTATTTTGGTTGCAAGAAGCAACTTCGACGCATTAATTAGGGTTTTTAATTAATCATGAGAATTTCTACTGTCGATATTTATCTTAATGCAATTAATAATTTTGAGCAGCAGCAATTATTATTAAATGATACCGAAAATAAGATTTCGGTTGGTAAAAGAATTATTGTTGCATCTGATGATCCTATCGGGGCAACGCAGGCGATTAACCTACGTTATCAAATGAATAAGTTCGATCAATTTATCAAAAATTCTACTACAGCAGAAAACGCACTTGAATATGAAGATTCAATTTTAGATGCAGTCACTTCTTTGTACCAACGCTTGATAGAACTTACCATTCAAGCAGGAAATACTGTTTTAGTCGATTCTGATAGGAATGCTATTGCAGTTGAAATGACGGAAAGATTGCAAGAATTAACTGATTTGGTTAATGAACGTAGTGCCAATGGCGATTATTTATTTTCAGGGTTTGATACCAATATCATGCCCGTCATTCAAGATACGAATGGCGTCTATCATTTCAGAGGAGATGAGGGACAAAGAGATGTTATGTTAGGTACCTCTACTTTTGTTGCTATTTCTGATTCAGGCAAAGAAATCTTTTTTAATATCCCGACACAACGAATTAATGGATCAGGAAATGATGGTTTAGCAACAGTAACTTCCCCCGCTTCATCTCTTGTTACAGCTGGAACGGTGCCTCCTATTGGTCCAAATGATTTGATCATTAGCCAAATTGCTATTCCTGCTCCCATTCTTGATGGGGTTTCAACCTCCGATGCCGCCAGCAGCGCGCTTGCTATTGCTAATGCGATTAATAGTCAATATGTCAATCACAAGGTTAGAGCAGTTGCGAATGCAACACAAGTTGATCTTGGAATATATACGCCTGGCACAATTGGAACTAATGAATTTGTTATCAATGGTATAGAAATTATTGATACTGGTGGAACAGAAGCTTCTTTAATGAGCGCTATTTCGGCTATGGCTAGCCAAAGCGGCGTGACCGTTTCACAACCAGGGGGACCTGGCACAAATATGATGTTAAGCGCTGCCGATGGCAGAAATATTCAATTGCAGACTTTGGGTACCTCACCTGCAGCAACCTTTGCAAATTTTAATTTAACGGCAGGCACATTAGATCAGGTGATGGTCGGAACCGTTTCATTAAGAGCGCACCAAGATTTTTCTATAGGGGGGGCACTGCCTAGTGCGGCTGGTTTTTCGGCAGGAATTTACCCTTTATCAACTAATACCGGAACTGGGATCATTTCTCAGCCACAGGTGATTGATAATATTGCTGATCCAACTCAAACTTATTCTATTATATTTAATGCTGGCGGTACTACTTTCAATATTGTTTCAGATGCAGATCCGACAACGCCCTTAGCTGGATTTGCTAATGTGACTTATGCCCCAGGCAAAACTATTTCATTCAACGGTATCAGTTTGAATATAACAGGTATACCAAATGGTGGTGATGTTTTTGGGGTTTCTTTAGTAGATGTTAGTACACAAGATATATTTACTTCAATACAACAGATTATAAAAAATATCACCTCATATTCTAGTGATCCCGTGCAATTTAGTTATGAGATTGGGTTAGGGTTAAATAATCTTTATGATGCACAGAATGTTCTAATTAAAACGAGAACATTAGTAGGCGCTAGACTAAACGTAGTTGAAAGTGCCAAAGGATTTAATGAAACCCTCAAGCTATTGTCACAAAAAAACCTAAGTTTGATAGAAGATTTAGATTATAGTCAAGCTATTACCAAGCTTACCCAAACGAGTTTTGCCTTGCAGGCTGCCATGCAAAGCTTTGTTCAAATTCAAAATTTAAATATCTTTGCTTTTTTAAGATAAGATTTATTTCTGCTACCACTGTATAAGAATATCTCAGCATATAGACAGCTACTTATTTAAGTACTGATAGATTATTTGATAAACCGTTCTACGTTTGAGTAATATATATAATAGTCAAATTTTGATCTACAGTTACTTTTTGTACATACTAGATTAATTTTTGTCGTAAAAAAAAGATAATCCCGTTATAAAATTTCTCTAAACTTAACTCTTGTTATGTCGATAACCAACCTGGGAGCGGTAAATACAACTATTGCAGTAGTATATCCGCTAAGACTAACTGGTTTAAATTTCAGATTTATAAGAAATAGAAATCCGGGAGAAAATTATGGCACAAGTCGTAAATACTAATATTTCATCTATTAATGCTCAGAAGAACTTAGATCAATCCAGTGCGGCTCTTGCCACATCTTTGCAAAGGCTATCTTCCGGTTTGCGGATCAATAGCGCAAAAGACGACGCGGCAGGTTTGGCAATCAGTACGCGATTTACTTCACAGATCCGCGGTTTAACGCAAGCATCACGAAATGCAAACGACGCTATCTCATTAGCGCAGGTAGCAGAGGGTGCGTTACAAGAAACCACAAACATTTTACAACGTGTCCGCGAACTATCGATTCAATCTGCTAACGGTACAAACTCCGCAACAGATCGCGCGGCAATTCAGGACGAAGTAAATCAGCTCAAACAAGAATTAACCCGTATCGCAAATACCACCACCTTCAACGGCTTAAGCATTCTTGATGGTGAATTGCAAAACGCATTATTCCAAGTCGGTGCTGAAGCTAACCAAACAATTTCGGTTAGTATTCAAGATACTCGTGCAACAGCATTGGGTAATAACTTAGTTACCACGAACAATGCTAATGGCTTGGAAGGCGCAACGCGTAACCAGCTTTATATTGGTACGGTAGGCGGTGCAGGTGGTGCAGCATTAGGTACTGAAATTGCCGTGGCTCAGGCTAACGCTGCGACCAACGGTTATACTGGTTCAACTTTATCTGTTACCAATGTATTGGCATCAGGTGTAACCAATACACAAACCGTTACTGTTGCTGCAAACGACCAAGCAAATACCATCGCAACAAACTTATCTGCTTTAACTGGTGTGAAAGCACGTGGTTTTAACCAAGTTACGGTGAGTAACCTTGCCACGATGGATGCTGCTACCAACATTACTTTAAACGGTCAAGTTATTTCAAGCGGTGCAACCACCACAGCAGACTCAATTGCTACAGCAATTAATGGGGATGCAACGTTGCAAGGGCAAGGGATCTATGCTGTAAGTAATGGGTCTTCCGTACAGGTGACAGGTCTTGATGGACGTGACATGGTATTTGCAAACACAGCAGGTACCGGTGTATTCGATATGACAGGTCTTCGTGGCGGTGCAGCTACCACCTTGGTTGCAACACAATCTACAACCTTTGGTGGTCGTGTTGATATCGGTATGGATGAAGGTTACAGCGTTATTGGTAGTAACGCGACCATTATTCCTGCAGTGGCTGCAACCACTGTAGCGGTTGGTAAAGGTAACATTAGAGACTTAGTCAACAATACAACCACAACGGCACCTGTAACAAGCAACAATATTGGGGCACAAACCTTAACAATTGTTGGTAGCGCAGGTTCATCAAACGTTGCTGTAGCGGCAGGACAAGCTGCAGACAGTATTGCGCAAGCAGTTAACGCTGCATCTGGTTCTACAGGTGTGAATGCAACTGCTGCTACGACGGTGACTTTGTCAAATCTATCTTCCAACGGAACCGTAAGCTTCACCTTGTATGGTGATAACGTTGCAACTGGGGCTGCCATTTCTGCCACAGTAACTACCAATGACTTAAGCGCATTAGTGACAGCGATTAACAACCTAGCGGGTACCACAAGTGTTACTGCTGCTTTAGGTACAAACAACTCTGAGCTTGTGATGACACATGCTACCGGTAAAGACATTGTGATCGAAGGCTTCAATCACAGTGCTGCTGTAAGATTTGCTGCACCTGGCGTTACCCCTGTTGGTGGTACAGGTAGCACCTTGGCTACGCCTGTTGAACAATCTATTACGGTAACAGGTAATGCCGGTCATAACGGCGGAACCGCAGTCAATCTCTATGCCGGTGGTGAAAGAGGTAACTTTAACACCACAACAGTGGGTGGGGAGATCATATTCAACTCAGCTTCCACTTTTAACATTACCTCGAACATTTCTGGTAGTGCATCAACAGGTACATCACTGTTTAGTGGTGCGTCAAACTCTGCGAATGCTTCTACTTTGAGTGACGTTGGTTCTATCGACGTAAGTACGCAAGCGGGCGCAAACGCTGCGATTTCGATTATTGACGGTGCGTTAACCCAAATCAATACGGTTCGCGCACAGCTCGGTGCGGTACAAAATCGATTCAGTAGTACTATTTCTAACATTGCGAATAACGTGGAAAACTTGCAAGCTGCACGTTCACGAATTTTGGACGCAGACTTTGCTGCTGAAACAGCAAACTTAACTCGCACTCAAATCTTGCAACAAGCAGGTATTGCGATATTAGCGCAAGCTAATCAAATTCCGCAAAACGTTCTTGCTCTGTTGAAATAAGTGATATAAATAAAAGGCGGTAGTGTCTTTAGATGCTGCCGCCTTTTTTACATATAAGGAAATGATCATGGATAAAGTAGGCCCCATATCATTCCCCCTGATTAATTTACGATTGACTGATGAAAATGATAGACAATCTAAAAATTTCGCCTTAAAGGATAGTACTGAGCGTGATGCGCAAGAAAAGAAGAAAGACAGCGAAAATTTACAGGATCCAGACTACGCTACAATTAAAGAATATATCGCTGAAATAAACATGGTCTTAAGTACATTGGGTTATGCCTTAACTATTGTGCTTGAAAATGACGATGAGATAATGACTATCAGTATTCTCAATAGCACAACGGGCAAGAAAATTAGAGCAGTCAGTGTGCAAGAAATTGTTGATTTAGCGCAAAATTTGCGTAATCAAAAAATGACCTTAATTGACAAGGATGCCTAAGGGATAGTGAATTTAAGGAATAGAAAATGAAAATTTCAACGAGCGGTGTCGGATCTGGCGTTGATATCAGAACTCTGGTGGATAATTTGCTTGAAGCTGAAAGCAAAGAAAAAATTAAAAAATTTGATATGGATGAGGCATCCACCCTAGCAAAAATAACAGCTTTTGGCACGCTTAAAAGTGCGATGTCAGATTTTGCTGATAAATTAGAACAATTGCAAACGACCAATCAATTTGATTTACGTTTTGCAACAGCAGAACAGAATAATAATGTTGATGTCATTTCGGTGACAGCTGATGCGACTGCCTCGCCAGGTAAATATACAGTTGAAGTAACACAATTAGCCTTAGCGCAAAAAATGGGTTCGATTAATTTTACCGATGCCTCAGCCGTTGTTGGGACGGGGCAATTAAAATTTGCGGTAGGAACGAATAATTATACCTTTAACATTAACGCTTCTAATCAAACGTTACAAGGCATACACGATACTATCAATATGTCCTCAAAATCAACAGGAATTACCGCAAGCCTGATTACCACTGATGCAGGGACGAGTATTGTTTTTTCTTCGCCGACAGGGACTAACAATACATTTACCGTTACAGTGGCAAATGATGCCGATAGTAACAATACAGATAATGCAGGTTTATCGCGTTTGGCCTCTAATAATTTGACCTCTTTACAAACGGCACAAAATGCTATTGTTAAGATTGAAGGGGTACCAGTTACAAGTGACTCTAACACCATTGATAATGCCATCAATGGTGTAACGATAGATCTGCTTCATACCAACACGAATTCGCCAATTATTTTGTCAGTGAATCTAGATCTGCAAAGTGCGCAAGCAGCAATACAAGGATTTGTTGACAGTTATAATGCTGTTTTTAATTCTATCAAAAATCTCAGCAAGTATGATATCAATGGTGAAGACACAGGGATTTTAATAGGGGATGCCACCTTAAGAAGTATAGAATTTCAGATGCGAAGAATTATCACTGATATGAATACTTCACAGCCTGCGGGGTATTTTACCCTTTCTCAAATTGGCATTACTTCAGATCGCTATACAGGGATGTTAGTGATTGATCAAAATCAACTCACTACTTCGTTAAATGATAATTTTGATGCAGTTGGATCCCTGTTTATGGATTCTACAAATGGTTTAGTAACTAAAATGGATACTATGCTTGAAAATTACATCGAAATTAATGGGATCCTTCAATCCAAAACGGATGGGTTAAATGAAAGTATTGCTGTTATTGATGAACGTAGAGTCAACTTAGAAAGACATCTTAAAAGTTTAGAACAAAGATTATTAACACAATTTATTGCCATGGATACCATTGTGGCTAAATTGCGTTCATTAAGTGAATATCTGGAAACCCAATTAGAAAAATTACCTAAACCAATGATGTTTAGAGAATAGAATCATACTTGCAAATGGCTTAAGAGTGTAAGGAATAAATGATGAATCCGAATAATGCTGCCAAACATTATCAAACAGTGTTTTCGCAAACGAGTATTGTCGATGCCGATCCTCATCGGCTCATTCAAGTGTTAATGGAAAGCACGCTTGAAAAACTATCTTTAGCCAAAGGCTTTATGCAACGAAACAATATTCATGATAAAGGCGTAAATATTAGCTTAGCATTATCGATGATTGAAGCTTTGCAAACTAGTTTAGATAAAGAAAAAGGCGCAGAGATAGCAGAGAATCTTTTTGAACTATATGATTACATGATGCGCTCGTTGCTAGAAGCAAATCTGCAAAATGACACCAATAAAATTGATGAAGTAATTAAATTGCTTTTAGTGATAAAAGACGCTTGGGATAATGCACCTAAGCAATTGCAAAAGGATAGCGATGAGTAACTTAATGCCTCTTGAGGCAATGCAATCCTTGTTAGAAAATGCTCATCAGCTTTTAATGCAAGAAGATTATGCGCATTTCATTGAGATGATGGAGCCTTTTCAGGCAGATGGTTCTAGTGCAATGTCAGATACATTCAACGTTGATAAACACGCTATCTTATTGTTAGTTTCAAAACTTTCTAATTTGATTGATTTGCTAGAGCAAAAGAATCTTCATATCGCAGATCAACTAACACAATTGCGCACACAGCTACGTGCCAATAAATCCTACCAAAAATGAGCTTCATAGCTTAGTGATCATAAACTGACACTTCTTGTTGACGAAAATTTGACAGACTTTGTGTTCTAGAACTATTAGTTAACTAGGCATTCTGAAAATAATCTTAGCATCTCTTACTTACAGTAAGGCAGGCTCTAAGAAGTGAGGACACAGGGTTACTATGATAGAAGAAACAACGAGCAGTGTTGCATCAGTTGGGATCAGTGGTAATAGTCCTAAAATTGCGCAAATTAAGAAAATTATTCAGCAAGTTTGCATGACTGATGTCAATGTCTTGATTACAGGAGAATCTGGCACAGGCAAAGAAATTGCTGGTCGACTTATCCATGCACTTTCTAACCGAAAGCATAAACCCTTTGTTCCTGTGAACTGTGGCGCTATTCCGACAGAATTACTTGAAAGCGAATTATTTGGCCATGAGAAAGGTGCTTTTACAGGCGCCATTACCTCGCGCATGGGCCGCTTTGAAATGGCGCAAGGTGGCACGATATTTTTAGATGAAATCGGTGATATGCCGCTGGTGATGCAGGTGAAGATCCTTCGAGTCATCCAAGAGAAAATCTTTGAACGTGTTGGTAGCAATAAATCTTCTAGGGTAGATGTCAGAATTATTGCAGCAACACATCGAAACCTTGAAGAAGAAATTGTGAAGGGAAATTTCAGGGAAGATCTATTTTATCGTTTAAATGTTTTCCCCATTGAAATGCCAAGTCTCAGGGAAAGAATGGAAGATATTCCTACTCTGATCAATGATCTGATCAATCGATTTCAAGAAGATTTGGGCGCTTCGATAAAATTATCTCGAGGTGCGATAGAATCTTTAAGAAAATGTAAATGGAATGGTAATATTAGAGAGCTTTCTAACCTTATTGAAAGATTAATTGTGCTTTATCCAAATCAAACAGTTGAAGTCGAGCATTTACCTGAAAAATACCAGAATCAGTCCATTAAACAAGAAATACCAGTCTCTCAGCCAAGCGAAGCTTCCGTATCAGAATTATTGCTAGGTAATCACTTTAATGAAACACAAGACGTCAATTTAAGAGAATTATTGCATCATATTGAACTTAAATTTATCAAAGATGCTTTAGATAAAACTAACGGCATCGTTTCTCATGCCGCTGATAAATTAGGGATGCGTCGCACAACCCTTATTGAAAAAATGAGAAAGTTCAATATTGAAAAATAAACTGCCATTATTTTGACTGAAGTTTGAGTTTAATCCTATCTATTTGATTTTGCAGTAGAAAAAATATGGCATGCATTTTGCTGATCTCAAGTAATATTTTATCTAAGTTGATAATCTCATGTATTCAGAAACTGTTTTACATAAAAAAGCGCAAGTGTTGCCAGAGAAGCCTGAAATAACCGAATGGTTAGAGGCTATTCCGGCAGGGATTGTCATCATTGACGTCAATGGCGTTATTTTGCATGCCAATAATATCGCCTGTGAATTGTTTGACTTCACAGCGATAAATGCACGCTGGGAGACAGCACTTAAAAAGAATGTGAAAGGTATTTCTGATAATGGACATTATATTTTTAGTCAATCAGGAAAACATATTGTTTTAAAAACTCAAGCTTTACCAGATAGAAAGGGTCAAATAGTATTATTATTAGATGAATCTGAGTTGAAAAAAGATAACGAATCAAAGATCACCTTAGAAAAAATTGATTCTATCGGAAAGCTTTCAGCTGCCTTAGCACACCAACTGCGAACACCGTTATCAACCGCCATGCTATATGTCTCTAATTTGGGATTAGATAACATTTCTATTGATGATATCAAGAAGTATCAGCATCGTATTATGAATCAATTAGTATTCATTAAGCAGCAAATAGAAGAAGTCTTATTAGTTTATAAAGGCGGTGAAGTGCTGCTGGAGAAATTTGATCTTGCTGCAGATATGCTTTGCATATCAGAAGATTTTAAAGCATTACATCCTGATGTTGAATTGAATTTTTATCAAGCAAATGATGTTGAGACTTGTTATGTATGGGGAAACAGGCAATCCCTCAGGGGAGCCTTCAATAATATTGTTGATAACGCGGTACATGCTAGTGCTACAAACGATAAAATTGATATTAAGTTATTTAAAAAGGAAGAAAACCTCATTATAGAAGTTATCGATAATGGGCAAGGGATGTCGCAAGATGTTATTGCAAAAGTGATGAAAGGATTTTACTCGACAAAAGATACTGGAAATGGATTGGGGCTCTCTATAGCAAGATCTGTTATTGAAGCACATCAGGGGAGATTAACGATAGAATCTGAAGTAGCGCAATATACTAAAATTGCCGTGATGATCCCCATGCTAAAGGATTAACAGTGTGAACAATATTCTTATTGTTGAAGATGATAAAGATTTACTTGAAGCACTAAAAATAACGTTGCAAAATGCAGGGTTTAATGTTGATTTTGCGCTAAGTGCTGAAAGTGCACTACAGCAGATGAAAGAAAAGCATTTTCAAGTTGTAGTAAGCGATATTAATTTGGGCAAGACCAATGGTCTTGAATTGCTAGCAAATATTAAAAAGAATTTTTATACTGTTGCTGTCATTTTAATGACTGCATATGGAAAAATTTCAGATGCGGTTATGGCAATACAAAGCGGAGCAATGGATTATATTACTAAACCATTTGATGCCGAGCAGCTTATTTGCAAAATTAATCAAGTGATTAAACCTGTCACAACAAGTGATAATATCGTACATCTTGATGATAAAACAAAACAACTTATAGGTCTTGCTTCTCAGGTTGCAGGAAGCGATGCTTCGGTACTTATCAGCGGCGAAAGTGGTACTGGAAAGGAAATATTTGCCAAATTCATTCATGATAATTCTGTAAGAAAGGATAATCCATTTGTTGCCATTAATTGTGCGGCTATTCCAGATAATATGTTAGAAGCAATTTTATTTGGTTATGAAAAAGGAGCTTTTACCGGTGCATATCAAACCACCGAAGGCAAACTAGAACAAGGTAATTTGGGCACAATCTTATTAGACGAAATCTCAGAAATGCCTTTAACCTTGCAAGCAAAGCTTTTACGGGTATTGCAAGAAAGAGAAGTGGAAAGATTAGGTGGCAAAAAACTCATCAAGTTAGATATTCGGATCATTGCAACGACGAATCGAGTGCTATCTAAAGAAATTGAAGCAGGCAATTTCAGACAAGATCTTTATTTCCGGTTGAACGTTTTTCCGTTACATATACCACCTTTGCGACAGCGCCAAGCAGATATTATACCATTGTCAGAATATTTTGTTGGAAAATATGCCCAAGGAATTTTAGTGGAATTGTCACTCTCTGCTAAAACTAAATTATTATCACATTCATGGCCGGGGAACATTCGTGAGCTACAAAATGTTATCCAAAGAGCGATTATTTTCTCAAATGGCAATGCGATAACAGAAAATCATATTATCTTTGATGAAAAAGCAGTAGCAATTGAAGAAGCGACATCATCCCATTTAGAGCTTGCAGAGCAATTAACAGATAAAGAAAATGATTTAATTTTAAAAGTATTAGAAGAATCAAAAGGCAATCGAAATATTTGCGCCGAAAAATTGGGCATTAGTGCAAGGACATTACGAAACAAATTATCTCGGATGAAAAAAATGGGTATTGCTCTACCATAGAGCTAAGGAAGCGATAATGAGTGAGATTGATGCAAATAAATTGATGTTAGAAATGAAAGCTTTAGCAACGCAAGCAAAAGGGCTAGATACATTTTTTGTAGAGTCTAAGGACGATAAAAATGAATTTGGCACATTGTTAAAAGATGCTATCGCTAAAGTGAATCAATATCAGCAAGAAGCAGAAAATCTTGCAACGAGATTTGAAGCTGGCGAAGAAGGGATCAGTTTATCATCAGTGATGGTCGCCTTGCAAAAATCAAATATTTCTTTGCAAGCAATGGCTCAGGTACGTAACCGTATTGTGAGTGCGTATCAAGAAATTATGAATATGCCTGTGTGAGAGGCGTTAAATGGTAGAAAGAGCACTTGAATTAAAAGGTAATCCTGCAGAAGGATTTTTTGAACTTCCATTGGCAAAGCAGCTCACGCTACTTGTTGGCATTGCTGCAAGTATTGCTTTGGGTGTTTATGTTGTGCTCTGGTCACGGACACCAGATTTCGCTCCTTTGTATAATCAGCTAAATACTAAAGATTCAGGTGATGTAGTTGATGCGTTGCAACGCTCAAATATTGCCTATAAATTAGACGAAAAAACAGGGCTTGTGTTGGTAGATGCCTCAAAAATTCAAGAAGCACGGATAAAGCTTGCAAGTCAGGGGATCCCCAATAGCTCTGGGAATGGATTTGAACTTTTAGATAAAGACTCAGTTTTCGGTAATAGCCAATTACTAGAACGTGCGCGTTATATTAGAGCATTACAAGGGGAGCTAGAAAAGACCATTTCTTCAATAGAAAATATTAAATCTGCGAGGGTGCATTTAGCCGTTCCTAAGCAAACTACTTTTTTAAAAGATAAAAAAGAACCGAGTGCCTCAGTGTTTGTAGATATTTACGGTGGCTATAAATTAGAATCTGATCAAGTTGCAGCGATTACACATTTGGTTGCATCAAGTATCCAAGGGTTATCAGCGCAAAATGTCACCGTGATAGATCAAAATGGTAAATTGTTGTCTTCTGCTGGTGACGATACGCTAACAGCAGCGGCCAAGCAATTAGATTACACCCATAAACTAGAAAAAATTTATGCTCAAAGGATCCAAGATTTATTGTCACCTTGGTTAGGTTACGACAGAGTAAAGGCAGAAGTAACAGCTTCGCTTGATTTTACTTCAGTCGAAGAAACAACTGAAAATTTCGATCCCAAAAATACAGCTATTCGCAGCGAACGCTTATCCGACATTCAAAAGTCTTTAAATGAAGATAATGCAAGCGGTATTCCTGGTACCATGTCTAATCAACCGCCAACACCAGGGCAAGCACAACCACAACCGGCGGCACCTCCTAAGTCTTCAGTACCATCCATTCCAGGCGCTAAAGGGCAAGGCGCTCAATTACCTACAGCAATGAGTATTAACAAGCAAGCAACGAGAAATTATGAAATTGATCGCCAAATTAAGCATCAATCTAATATTCCAGGAAAATTGGTAAGACTATCTGTTGCTGTGGTAGTTGATGACAAGGTTTCCTATGATGAAAATGGAAAGGCTGTTAAGACACCGCTTACTGATCAAGACGTAGCTAAAATTGAAAAATTGGTCAGAGATGCAATTGGTTATGATAAGGAAAGAGGCGATAGAGTAACGATTATTAACTCTTCTTTCGCTCAAGCTGAGCCTATTGAAAATCTACCAAAGCCTAGCTTTTTTGAAAATCCTATGTTAATGGGTATTGTGAAGCAAGTGCTCGCAGCTATTGTGTTTTTCACCCTTATTTTAGTCGTACTAAGACCGATTGTTAAGAATTTAACCAATATTTCAAGCATCAAAAAGAAATTCTTGAAAGATCTTGAAACGCAAGAAGAGACGGAAAAGTTAGATAATAAAAACAGAAAGCTTAATGAAAGTGAATACAATATTAAAATAAAAGAATTGATCAATGACGATCCCAAAAAGGCAGCGCAAGTAATTAAACAATGGGTTGGAATTGAAAATGAAAAAAGCTCCTGAAAGCACATCCCTTGAAAGAGCTGCAATCTTTCTGATGAGCTTAAAATCAGAAGATGCTGCCAAAATGCTGAAATATTTGGGGCCTAAAGAAGTACAAAAACTAGGCATGGCCATGGTTAACCTAGAAAAGGTTGAACTAAAAACTGTCCATACTGTTTATGATGATTTTATTACTGATACAGAAAGTATTACTAGTATCGGTCTGAATAAAGACGAACAAATTCGAAAAGTATTAATTGATGCGCTTGGTGAAGACAAAGCAACTACCATTATCGATAAAATTTTATCGGGATCTAATACCAAGGGGTTGGATACCTTAAAATGGATGGATGCCAAAACGATTACCAAGATTATCCATTTCGAGCATCCGCAAATTCAAGCGATTATTTTAAGCTATCTTGAATCTGACCAAGCAGCAGAAGTCTTGATGAATTTAGACGAGAAAATTCGTTTAGATTTAGTGATGAGAATATCCATGCAAGAATCTATTCAGCCTGCAGCATTGGAAGAATTGAATAAAATCATGGAAAAACAAATGGGCTCGTCAAAATCTACCCAAATTAAAGCGGTGGGTGGCGTTAAGTGTGCTGCTAATATTTTAAATTATCTTGATGCGAGTGTTGAATCGGGGTTAATGGAAGCGCTACATGAAAAGGATGATGATCTTGCTAATCAAATCGAAGAATTAATGTTTGTCTTCGACAATCTGAAGAAAATTGATGATAGAGGGATCCAGGTCCTACTACGTGAGATTAAAACCGAGACTTTAGTGGTAGCACTTAAAGCCGCGGATACAGAATTAAAAAATAAAATTTTCAAAAATATGTCAAAACGCGCTGCCGAGCTTTTGAAAGATGACATGGAAGTAAAAGGTCCTGTTCGTGTTAGTGAGGTAGAAAAAGCACAAAAAGAAATATTGTCTATTGCCAAAACCTTAGCGGATGCAGGTAAGATTGTCTTAGGTTCGAAGAATGAGGAAATGATTTAATGAGTAGTTCCTTACCTTCTGATGAAAATGAACCTGTACGTGATTGGTCTTTTCCTGAATTTGGACTCCCAACTCACGCAAATCATACGATTACAAAGAGACTTAAAGTAAAAAATAATGTCGATGAAAAGCAGCTTCAACGTCAAAACGAACTTGCTTATCAAGAGGCTGTGCGAAAAGGATTTGAAGCGGGCATGCAGCAGGCAACGCAGGAAATGAATAAAAAAATGCAAACTGTTTCTGTTGCCTTGACTGAACTTGTTGAATATAAACGTCGGTTTTTAGAACAAATAAAACGTGATTGCTTAATGTTTGTCCCGATGATTTGTGAAAAAATATTACTAGAGCAAATCGCACTCAAACCTGACATTATGCTAAATATTGTTAGCAAAGCAATCGATCTAATTGATAATAATGTATCACAGCTCAAAATCTCTGGGGCTAAGAATATAGCGCCATTTTTTGATCAAATTGATTTAAAAGCTAAAGCAAAGCAAATTATCATTGAAATTGATGAATCTAAAGAAAATTTTTGTTTTGCGGTCGAATCCGATAAACAAATCTTAGAATTTAACTTATGGGATGCTTTAAATAAGCTCATTAGTGAATCTGTCAGTCCTTTAATTGGAACCCAGGCAGAATGAATGAACAACAACCCTTTGAATTAAAAAGTAATGCCTTCGATGATTGGCAGCCATTTGTTGTTTGTGGAAAGGTGCATAAAATTTCTGGTTTCATGATTGAGGCGACTGGGCTCAAAGCTAAAATCGGGTCGCTTTGTCAATTACTGGGTGTTTCGGAAAATAAAATCATTGCTGAGGTAATTGGTTTTAGAGCTGACATAACTTACCTGATGACTTCTGAAGATATTCAAGGCGTACATCCTGGGTGCAGCATTTTACAACTTGATATCTTTCCTACTATTCCCCTGGGCAATGGACTATTAGGCCGCGTGATTGATGCTGAAGGGGTGCCCTTAGATGGTTTAGGCAACCTAACGGATGTAGAACCTACCCATTTACGTTTTGATCCGATTAATCCTTTAGACCGAGCGCTGATTAACACCCCATTAGATGTGGGGATTAAGGCCATTAATAGTATGCTGACCTTAGGAAGAGGGCAAAGGGTAGGTTTATTTGCAGGTACCGGGGTAGGAAAAAGTATATTGCTTGGCATGATAACAAAATACAGTGAAGCAGATGTAATTGTAATTTCACTCGTCGGTGAACGCGGAAGGGAAGTTAAAGAATTTATTGAAGAAAGCGTTGGACCTTCTGCCATTAAAAAAGCAGTTATTATTGCTGCCCCTGCTGATAGTTCACCATTAGCAAGAATAAAAGCTGCGGAAACGGCAACTTTTATTGCAGAGCACTTTAAAAATAAAAATAAACGTGTTCTGTTGTTAATGGATTCTATTACGCGATATGCACATGCATTACGAGAATTAGGGTTAGCGTTAGGAGAGCCTCCTACAGCCAAAGGGTATCCACCTAGTGTTTTTTCCAAGATCCCTAAGTTAATCGAGCGGGCAGGTAACGGCAATACACAAAATAGCTCTATCACAGGCATTTATACCGTGTTAGCAGAAGGCGATGATATTCAAGATCCTGTTGTCGATTGTGCTCGCGGTATTTTAGATGGACACATTGTGCTTTCTCGGCATTTGGCTGAAGAAGGACATTATCCTGCCATTGATTTAGAGCAGTCAATCAGTCGAGTGATGGACCGGGTGATTGATGCTGAGCATAAGCGTCTTGCTAAATTGTTTAAACGAAGTTTTATTAAATATCGGCACAATATTGATTATATTACTTTAGGCGCTTATCAGAAAGGTTCGGATCCAGAGATGGATCTTATTCTGGAAAAGAAAAATAGCATGTATGCGTTTTTGCAACAAGATGCAAATACTAAAGTAGATTTTGAGGCATGTAAGAAGCTTTTGAAAGAATTTGATTGTTTTTCTCACACTTTGCCTCAGGTGAAGAATGGCGGATAAGTTAAATCATTTAAATAAACTTCGTTTCTTGCTTGAAAAAGAAGAACAAAAAGTAGCTGAAAAATGTGCGCAATACAAAAGTAAAATTGATGCAGAATATAAAAAATATCATCTATTAAAAGATTGTTTGACAGATTACCGCTCAAAATTAGTCGCTGATCAACCCAATGCTATTCGCTCATTCCAATACCGACAATATCAAGAATTTTTTATTCAATTAGAGAAAGCTATTCACTTACAACATGATGCTATCGAGAAACTGAAAGCAATTCACTTTCGTTTTTTAAAAGAATATGAAGCGATTAAAGGCAAGATTAAAAATTTAAATAAGTTGATACACAAGCTATTACAGCAAAAAGCTTATCGTGAAACACGTAAGGAAAACCAACAAGCTATAGAGCTATTTAATCAACGTCGACAATCTGAATAACTTTACAGTTTGGGTTAAAGAAAATTTGAGTGTAAACCGAAAAAATATATGAAGTACCATTAATGGTAAAGACCAGCTGATAATATTTTACGGGGTGATTATGGCAATCAAATCAGCAATGTCAACCGATGGACAGGAACTTACTATCAGCGTTCAAGGACGTTTTGATTTTAGTTCGCTGCAATTGTTCAGAAATGCTTATGAGAATCAGGAAGGACATCCAAAGTCCTATATCGTTGATTTACGTGAATCTGATTATTTAGACAGCTCAGCTTTAGGGATGTTGCTCGCATTAAGAGATCATGCCGGTGGTGATAGCTCCAATATTAGAATCATCAATTGTAATCCTGATGTGAAAAAAATATTGGTTATTACCAAACTGGATGAATTATTCACAGTAGAATAGTTAGGCTGTAGAGTGAAATATGGCTAAATTCAATGAAAAGATTTTAGATGAAACGCAGGTTGAAACCCTTAAACATTTATTTAACGATAAATTTAAGGATCTTATTTCTTCTTATTTAGAAGACACAGAATTAAAAGAAAAGGAACTATTTTTAGAAATTGAAAATAAGCGTTTTGAAAATGCTAGGAAAATTGCACATGCCATTAAGGGAAACAGCCTTAATGTCGGTGCAGTTGGATTAGCTCATGCCTGCGAGAAAATGGAAACTGCGGCAAGAGCAGGTAATTATCAATCGATTATTGATGAATTCCATTCTTTTCAAAAATTGTACCCTTCAACCAAAGAGCGTTATTCGCAGTTCACTACCTAATCTTCATATCAAAATTGGCACAAGCTTTGATACTAACTAAGCATAGTTATTTAATTATGCGTGAAGAAGATGGATATAATATCAGGATTATTTAATCTACCATTAACTAATGCGGCACAACCCATTGAAAATTCAAATAATTTATCTAAATCATCGATTTTATCACTGCAAAATAGTGTGCCAGAAGAGCTGGAACTGAATGCAGAAGATTTTTCTATAGAGGCATTTATTTTGCCGCTGACTGGCAAAATGATGCCAGAAGAAATGCTGCCAGCATTTGAATGCTGTTTAGAACAAAGCATCGCAAATTCATTAAATGTAACAGAAGGTAAAGATCTTTCACTGGATGAACCTCAAGACAAAGCTATTGTGACGCTTTCTCCTTTGTTTATATTTGCTGAAAACGATATCAAGCTTTATTTCAATGCCGATAACATCAATCCATCACACATGACAGAAAATAAATTTTTAGAGAATGAAAAATTAAATGCTAGCGTGCCTTTGTCTAGCATTGTAACCGATGAAATGATAAATAATAAAGAGAATATAGAGCTGATTGATGAACATCAAACTAAGGAAAATATTGAGTTAATGGATCCTATCAATTTGTCCTTATCTGCGCTCAATGCACAGATTGAAAAACCAGAAGAAATGTTGAACAAGACTTTCATTGACGACAATACTGAACAATTAAAAACAGTAACAACAGAAGAAACAGTGATCAGAGTTAATCATTCTTCATTACAACAAGAAACTTTATCTAATGATTTTTTACAAGAGAATCCTGATAAAAATTCAAACGCTAATGAAAATAATATTCAACACAATATAACACTTGAAAATACAATGAGTAAACTGAATGAGACAGAAGGTGAGTTTAAGAATCTATTGACTAAAGAACAGGTGATTCATAGTAAGCATTTTGATCAAGAACTTTCTCACAAAATACAAGTAATGATTAAAGCCGATGAAAATCTTGCTAAAGTCAATATTGATCCGCCAGAACTGGGAAGCATTGAAATAAAAATTAGGCAAGAAGCCGATAAAACTCACATTACATTTCATACAAGTTTGGATCAAACACGCGATCTCATTGAATCCAGTATATTTAAATTACGCTCACAAATGTCATCACAGGGTTTATATTTAGGCGACGTCAACGTTTCTTCTGGGCAAACAGGGCAAGAGCAGCGGCAAATGCATAAAAATCCACTTTCTACAGCTTCATTATTTGCTCAAAATCAAAATCAAGAGATTGAATTACCATTGTACACTTCTTCCTCTGAGGGACAACTCGATCTCTATGCTTAAATAGATTTTGAGGTGGAGTCAATTTTTTGACAGCATTCTTTTTATAATCCATTGTTTTTATTGAAAAATAATTTGGTATCACTTTTGCATCCTCTTCTATTAAGGAGGATGTATTCATGGCTGAGAATCAACCCAAATCATCATTGAACAAGATTTTAATTATATTGCTTGGGACATTGACTTTTTTGTGCATTGCAATGACGGCATCTTTGTTTTTGCTAATTAAAACCCAACCCCAAGAACAAGCTGCTGCGGCATCTGTTTCCGAAGTAGTGGCACCAAATGCTGCCAAAGAAGTAAAGGCTGAAGTTGTACATGCCGAAGGAGCAAAAAGCGAAAAGGAAGCGCCAGCAAATCCAAAGCCACAATTTTATAAATTAAAACCTGCCATCGTAGTCAATGTACCGGCTATCGATAAAACCCGATATCTTCAGGTGGATGTAGAATTAATGGCACGAAAAGGAACAAGTGTTGAAACGATTGAAGCTTATGGGCCTTTGATTAGAAATGATTTAATAACGTTGTTTAGCAATGAAAAATACGAAGATATAGCCACCGCAGAAGGAAAAGAGCAGCTTCGCAAAAAAGCGCTTGAAGCCGTTCAACGGATCATGAAAAAAAATACCGGTGATGTTGGCGTAGATCAAGTACTATTTACTAATTTTGTTTCACAATAGGGTAGATGAATGGACCCAACGTTAAATCAAGATGAGCTAGATTCACTATTGAATGCTGAGGGTACTAAGGCTGCAGATTATATCGATCCTACAGTACCACGGCAATATGATCTTGCTAATCATGATAAAAATATCTACAACCGTATTTCAACGCTTGGGCTTATTAATGAAAAGTTCACTCGAAATCTCAGAGTCAGCCTTTATAATATTTTGAGAAAATCGGTTGAGGTTTCCATACAGTCCTTAGATATTTGTAAATTTGAAGAATACAGCAATAGCTTAGCTGTTCCGACGAGTATTAACATGATTAAAATGCATCCGCTCAAAGGAACTGCTTTGTTCGTAGCGGATTCAGGCTTAGTTTTTACTGTAGTAGAAAACTTTTTTGGTGGTGAAGGCAAGGTTCAACACAAAACAGATGCCAAAGAGTTTACTCCTACAGAGCATCGTATTATCAAGCTTATGTTAGATATCTTTTTTAAAGATCTGCAAGAAGCCTGGTCATCATTATTAGATATTCAATTTGATTATAAAGGCATGGAATCCAACCCTTCCATGGTCAACGTATTTAATTTATCTGAGGTCATCATCATCTCCAGATTTAGAATTGAATTAGAAGGGGGTGGTGGTGGTGATTTTCAAATCTGTTTACCTTATTCAATGATTGAGCCCATTCGCGAATTATTAAGTTCTGGCATGAAAGTGGAAAAAGATGTCAGCGACGAAAAATGGGTGCAGACCATTCGCGAAGAAATGCTAAAAGCTGATGTTGAATTAACGTGTATGTTAACACAGAAAAAAATCACCCTCAAAGAAGTCATGCGCTTTAAAGCAGGTGACATTATACAGATTGAAATCCCAGAAGAAATTATCTTGAAGGTGAGAGATGTTCCCATTTTTACCGGTAACTTTGGTACGTTTGAAGGAAAGTATTCGGTAAAAATTGTTGACAAAATCAAAAAGAACGCAGCTAAGAGGTAATAATGGAAAACGAGCAACCGCAAGAAAACAACCAAAAGCCAGCTGATGCCGTCAAGGCAGAAGCGGCTCATTTTGCCGAACTAAATAAAGAAAATAAAAATAATATGTTTGGCAATAATAACGATTTAGACGTCATTATGGATATTCCAGTCGTTATTTCCCTTGAAGTAGGGCGAACTTCAATTAATATTCGAAATTTATTGCAACTAAATCAAGGCTCTGTCATTGAATTAGACAGATATGCAGGCGAACCTTTGGACGTGTTAGTCAATGGCACGTTAATCGCACGTGCAGAAGTGGTAGTAGTTAATGAAAAATTCGGTATTCGATTAACTGATGTGATAAGCACATCGGAAAGAATTGAGAAATTGAAATAGTTTTAAGACCCTCACCCTAACCCTCTCCCGCTTGCAGGAGAGGGGACAAGAGAGGAAGAAGTAATGGATAGGAGCTTTTGTCTACCTGAGCGTAACGAGCAGACAAATTCCCTCTACCGTTTACGGGAGAGGACGCTGCTTTTAGCAGCGAGTGAGGGTTTTTTAGGCATGGTTTTGCACAAGACATAGGTAATGCGAGGAAAGGATGCTTAACCTAAATACGGTCGGCAATATTGCTTTAATGCTAATACTAACGTTAATGCTAGTATTTGCTTTAGCCTTTATTTTGCGACATTTTAAAAAAATTGTGCCGCAATTTCCTGGTAGCTTACAGGTATTGGGTGGAACCTCGTTAGGAAGTAAAAGCAAAGTTGTGTTAATTGAGGCTTATAATACACGATTGCTGGTAGGAGTTACTGACTCTCAAATCCAAACGCTATATGTGTTTAATAAAGACTCACAATCCTTAACGGAGACAAAGTGAAAAAAATCCTCTTTGCTCTTTTGTTTTTTCCCGTTCTTTGTTATGCGGGTGATTTCAATTTAGATGCATTCCAAGTCGTTAATAATGGCGATGGTACGCAAAAGTATACGATTAATATCCAGTTATTAGCGTTAATGACTGCTTTAACGTTATTGCCGGCCATTGTGCTGATGATGACTTCGTTTACTCGTATTATTATTGTGTTGTCAATTTTACGACAAGCATTGGGTATGCCTCAAACACCAAGTAATCAAATTATTATTGGGCTATCACTTTTTCTAACGATGTTTATCATGACACCTGTTTATACCGAAATTCATGAAAATGCGATTAAACCCTATACAGAAGAAAAGTTATCGCAAAAAGAAGCCATAGAGAAAGCTTCACTTCCCATTAAACAATTCATGTACAATCAGGTGAGAACCGAAGATTTAGCATTATTTGCTGAGCTTTCGGGTAAACAGCTAGATAGCGAAAATGCACAAGATATTCCTTTTTCTATTTTGATTTCTGCATTTATTACTTCGGAATTGAAAACAGCATTTCAAATTGGTTTCGTTATTTTTATTCCGTTCCTCATTATTGACTTGGTGGTGGCAAGTGTTTTAATGTCGATGGGGATGATGATGTTATCTCCCTTAATTATCTCTTTACCATTTAAGATTATGTTATTTGTTTTGGTAGATGGTTGGAATTTAATTTTAGGCACTTTAGCTTCAAGTTTCACCTTGGCAGGATAAATAATGGATCCAGAAATCGTCATCGATTTAATGCGTCAGGCAATAATGATATTGTTGATGTTAGTCAGTGTTTTGATTTTACCTAGTCTTATTGTTGGTGTCTTGATCAGCATTTTTCAAGCCGCCACACAAATCAATGAGCAATCATTAAGCTTTGTCCCTCGTTTGATTGTGACTTTTATTACACTGATGGTATTTTCACCTTGGTTGATTAGGGTTATTACAGATTTTACCCATGAGGTATTTGAGACTATCCCTGGTGTGATTAGTTAAATGATTCAGTTGACGCAAGATTTGCCCACACTTGTTTTGACGCTTTTTTTGCCTTTCGCCAGAATTAGTGCGATGGTGATGACTTTGCCTATTTTCGGAACACAATTGGTTCCGGCTAAAATTAAAATTATGTTGAGTTTAGCCCTCACTTTTATTGTGGCTTCTATGGGTAATATACAAGCACCTTCAACAGTAGATCCTTCGGTTATTTCTATTTTTTTATCCCTTGTGTATCAAATTATTATTGGTGTTATCTTTGGATTAATCATTCATATTATCTTCCAAGCATTCAATGTTGCAGGACAAATTATTGCCATGCAAATGGGATTAGGATTTGCGCAATTAGTTGATCCTCAAAGTGGCATATCGGTACCTGCTGTGAGCCAATTTTATATGATGGTGGCCACTTTGCTGTATTTGTCAATGAACGGTCACCTTTTTGTAGTGAGCGCTATCATTGAAAGTTTTAATACTTTACCAGCTGTTATTAATGCGTATAAACTTATTCCTTTTGAAGACATCATGCATTTGGGATCCGTGATGTTCATTTATGGGCTAAAAATTGCTTTACCCGCAGTTGTTGCCTTGCTAGTGACAAACATTGCATTTGGTGTGATGACAAAAGCCGCACCTCAACTGAATATCTTTACTATCGGTTTCTCCATCTCAATGCTAATTGGCATAGCGCTTATTTGGGTCAATTTAGCATTTATGTTGCCGCAGTTTAATGAATTGACTGAAGATACTCATACTACCTTGGCTGCGTTGTTCCAGTAGGGGGTAAAATGAGAGACGACAGCCAAGAACGCACAGAACAGGCGACTCCCAAGAAACAAAAGGAATCCCGCGAGCGGGGGTTAGTCGCTCGTTCCAAGGATTTCAATTCTTTAATTGTGCTTTTGTTTGGTTGTTTCGCTGTCCTGATTTTTGGCTCTTATATCTATTCTAAAGCTATAAAAATTTTTGAATTCTTTTTTACCTTTGACAGTAGAATTTTGCATCAGGGAAATGCATTGATGGTTGCTCTGAATCATGGCATGAAAGATGGTTTTTTTATTGTGCTACCCATTATGGGGCTCATTTTTTGTGCCAGTATCGTTGGCGTTCTGTTAATGGGCGGCTGGACATTCACTTTAAGTAATGCCGCCTTTAAATTTGAAAGATTAGATCCGATCAAAGGGTTGGCAAAGATTTTTTCTTCACAAGGATTAATGGAGTTACTAAAATCTTTTATCAAAGTCGTTTTAGTATTAGCGGCAGGGATCCTCATTTTCTTTCTTTATTTTAAAAAAATGATTGCACTCAATACCTACGATTTGAAAATTGGCATGGGATATTCAGCAGAAATTTTAATTTATTCCTTTTTTATTTTAAGTGCTAGTCTCATTGTCGTTGCATTGGTGGATGTACCATATCAAATTTGGAACTATCGTCAACAATTAATGATGACCAAACAAGAATTAAAAGATGAATACAAAGAAACTGAAGGTAAACCTGAGGTTAAATCGAAGATCCATAAGATGCGTCGTGAGCTTTCAAGGCGCAGAATGATGTCCGCTGTCCCCACGGCCGATGTCATTATTACTAATCCGACACACTTTGCAGTGGCCTTAAAATATGCTGAAGGCAAAATGAAAGCCCCTATTGTTGTAGCTAAAGGTGCAGATCTCGTCGCCCAAAGAATCATTGAAATAGGTAAAGAACACGCTGTGCCTTTAATATCAATGCCACCTTTAGCGCGTTCCATCTTTTTCCATACAGAAATAGGGGATGAAATTCCTCAAAAACTTTATATGGCTGTGGCTCAAGTTTTAGCTTATGTTCATCAGCTTAAGCTGTATCGTAGAGGAAAATTGAAAAAGCCCAAGTTGCCGGAAAAGATAAATATACCTGAAGATATGCTGAAATAGGTAAAATAAATGCTAAAAAATGTCATAGAGTTAAAACCATTTTCAACGATAGGCATCGGCATTCCTATATTCGTTCTCATCATTTTGGGGATGATGATTTTACCTTTGCCGCCTTTTTTACTTGATATCTTCTTTACTTTCAATATTACCTTGGCCTTGATGGTATTGTTGGCGGGAACTTACTCAGCGAGACCGCTCGATTTCAGTATTTTTCCGATGATCTTATTATTGGCGACCTTGCTTAGGTTAGCCCTCAATATCGCTTCTACGCGGGTTGTCTTATTGCAAGGCCATACAGGGACAGATGCTGCAGGGAAAGTTGTGCAATCTTTCGGTGAAGTTGTGATAGGCGGTAATTATGCCGTCGGCTTTGTGGTGTTTTTGATCTTAGTCATTATTAACTTTATCGTTGTGACTAAAGGAGCAAGCCGTATATCAGAAGTTAGTGCTAGGTTTACTTTGGATTCGATGCCGGGCAAACAAATGGCAATTGATGCCGATCTCAATTCTGGAATCATTACTCAAGAAGAAGCCAGAGAAAGAAGAAAGGAGATTGCCAGTGAAGCCGATTTTTATGGAGCCATGGATGGTGCCAGCAAATTTGTGCGAGGTGACGCGATTGCAGGGATATTAATCTTGGTGATTAATATTATTGGTGGTTTTATCATTGGAACTTTACAACATGATTTAGATGTAGGCGATGCCTTTCGCGTTTATGGCTTACTCACCATAGGTGATGGCTTGGTAGCGCAAATACCTTCTTTATTACTCTCTACTGCTGCGGCTATCATGGTGACACGCGTATCATCTTCACACGACGTTTCTACTCAGGTGAAATCACAAGTTTTCTATCAATTCAAACCTCTAGCTATTTCTAGCATTGTGCTTGGGGTCTTGGGACTTATTCCTGGTATGCCCCATGTTGTTTTTTTAGGGATAGCCATTTTATTAGGCTTTGCAGCCTTTGCAATGCAAAAACAAAAAGCAAAAGAAAGCGATGCTAAGCAGCAAGAACAACATCCAGAATCGACAGCACTTGCTACTGCTGAGCAAGAAGTAAAAGAAGTCAGTTGGGATGATGTTCCTCTATTAGATGATATTAGCTTAGAGGTAGGATACAAGCTTATTCCGCTTGTAGAATCAAAAAATGGCGGAGAACTTTTAAATAGAATTAAAGGGGTAAGAAAGAAACTTTCACAAGAATTGGGTTTCTTAGTACCTTCAGTGCATATCAGAGATGATCTCAACCTAGGACCGACTAATTATAAAATATCTTTACTTGGGGTGGTAATTGGAGAAGGGGATGTTTTTCCTGATAAGGATATGGCGATTAATTCAGGACAGGTGTTTGG
Organism: Gammaproteobacteria bacterium 39-13; assembly: GCA_001898235.1. Lineage (GTDB taxonomy): Bacteria > Pseudomonadota > Gammaproteobacteria > Berkiellales > Berkiellaceae > Berkiella. Next base: position 5,958 of record MKTN01000060.1, on the reverse strand, counting down.
TAGTATTGAAGGGATCCCGACCAAAGATCCCGCTTTTGGGTTGGATGCGATGTGGATCAATCGTTCCCTCAAAGAACAAGCACAAACACTGGGATACACTGTTGTTGATACAAGCACAGTGATTGCAACCCATCTCAGCCAAATCCTGCAAGATCATGCCTATCAATTACTTGGCCACCAGGAAGCGCAAAAAATCTTAGATATTCTCGCCAAAAGTGCTCCCAAACTGGTTGATGATTTGGTCCCTGATAAAATTTCATTATCGACCATTGTTAAGATCTTCCAAAATCTGTTGGAAGAGCATGTGCCGCTCAGAGATAGTAAAACTATTGTCGAAACTTTGTCAGAATATTCACCAAAGAGTCAAGATCCCGCCATTTTAACCGAGCTCGTGCGAGCTTCTTTGGGACGATTAATTGTCCAACAGCTCAATGGATCCGCCCAAGAAGTACCTGTTGTCACATTAGAGCCAAACTTGGAACAGATTTTGCTGCAGTCAATGCATACGGGCGGTAGTGATGGGGCTGCAGTGGATCCAACCTTGTTGGAAAAAATACAGAAAGTCGTGATGCAGTTCGCGAAAAAGCAGGAAACAATGGGAACGCCAGCAATTTTAGTTGTTCACCCAAATATTAGACGGTTATTGTCAAAATTGCTGAAACATTTTGCTAAAAACCTTTCGGTGCTTTCTTTTAAAGAGATCCCGGATGAAAAGCAAATTAAAATCGTTTCAACTTTAGGATTTTAAGGATTGTAACTGATGAAAGAATCCAAAAAGTTTGTAGCAAATAGCATGGCTGACGCATTTAAGATGATCAAACAACAATTTGGTCATGATGCGATTATTTTATCGCATGATTATCAAGATGGAAAAGTCCAGGTAGTTGCCATGCCTGCTGCCAGACAAAGAACAGAAGAAACGATTTTTGAACCGCTTGAAACTGCCGTAGAGACACGTAGCACCTATGATTTATTATCGCTAAAGCGCCCTGAATCATCTTTAACACCATTACAAGCCCAAGCCCCTTTATCACCAACCGATAATCAAGAAAATGCCCTCAATCAAGTTATCAAATCAGAATTTGAAGCACTCAGAGCCTTATTAAAAGAAACGTTTGAAAAAAGTGGAGCAAAGAGCCCGACTTTAGCACCTTTACCCTCTGAGTTAAGTGAAGATTTGAAGTCTGAATTAGATGCTATCAAGACTCTCTTAAAGAATCAGATCTCAAATCCTATCCATACGGCGGCTGAGATCCCTGTCCGTCAAGGGACTAGCACTTTAATTCGGGCACAATTACTGCAAATGCGCCTAACCCCTGTAATGGTGAATCAAATTGTTTCTGATCTTGCAAGTGACGTTTCATTAAAAGATGCATGGGAACAAGTTATTGAAAATTTAGTTGAATTAATGGATTTTGATCCCCATTATCTTTTACCGCAGAAGAAAATTAAAGCTTTCATAGGGCCAAGTGGTTCTGGTAAAACCCAATCGATGGCAAAGTTAATTGCTCATTTTATGAAAAATGGATTAGATGGTAATTTTTCTTTGATTTTTGCTAATCATTCCAACATTAAAGTGCTTGAAGAATCGAGGGCCTTTGGCAGAATATTTAATGTTCCTGCTTATTATGTTGAATCTTATGAAGAACTAGAAGACGCTTATATTGAATCGCTTGATAAAGATTATATCTTTATGGATCTTCCTTCTTTTGATTTTAACAACCCAGAAAATAATTACCCTCTAAAGTTTTTACAAACTTACCCACATGATATTGATAATACCTTTGTGATTTCTTCAGGGGTAAGTCTCGGGTATATAGAAAAGCATTTCTCGTTGTATCAAAACATCGATTTTGATGGTTTAACAATTACAAAACTTGATGAAAATGATTCATGTGAAGAAATAATAGAATATGGAATATCTTCGAAAATTCCTTTCCGCAACTTAAGTTTTGGTCAGGATTTTTCCTCACGCTTTATATTTGGAGATAAAAGATATTTTGTTGAACATTTTAAAAAATCATTTTTATCTTCAAATCATGATGCCTCCAAGGAGTCGGTGAATAATGAAAAATGGCTTTGCACAATCACCCCAAAAAACGGGCAAAATTCAGGTGGTCGCAGTGACAGGCGGCAAGGGTGGGGTCGGAAAAACTAATGTTGCAGTGAATTTAGGCGCAAGCCTTGCGCAAAGAGGCAAAGAAGTTTTTTTACTTGATGCCGATTTTGGTTTATCTAATGTTGATATTGCATTAGGGCTTAGACCTAAATTGACCCTGGCTAATGTCATTGAAAACGAATGCTCGCTTGATCAAATTATTTTGAAAGGCCCTTACGGATTAAATATTGTTCCCGGCGCTTCTGGATTACCGCATTTAGCGCAAATGGAAGCAAAAAATTATGCTGGCCTTATTCATGCGTTTGATTCTTTAGCCGGTAAATTAGACACCCTTATTATTGATACAGCAGCTGGAATTTCTGATGCTGTTGTAAGATTTGCAGTTGCTGCTTCTGAAATTATTGTTGTTGTTTGTGATGAGCCCGCCTCATTAGCAGATTCCTATGCATTAATCAAAGTGCTCCATAAGAATTTCGGTGTTCAGCGATTCCGCATTGTTGTGAATATGTCTAGTAGTTTGCATGACGCAAAACAATTATTTGCTAAGCTAACTAATGTGACAGACAAATATTTAAATGTGGTATTGCACTTTTTAGGGTGGATACCGGAGGATGAATTGGTACGGAAAGCTATCAGACAACAATGTGCAGTCGTGGAAGCATATCCAAGTTGTAAAGCAGCACAATGCTTTAATAACTTGGCTCAGTCTATCAGTGAGCTTCCCTTGCCCAGGGTGGGTAGCGGTCATGTGCAATTCTTTATTGAGCAATTGATCAATCCTAAGTTTGCAGTTCAATAGAGGTAAACGCATGGGTGGAGCGGCACTATATAAAACTTGTCAACTGGACGCTAATGAGAGTTTTATCAAAGAGTATGCGCCATTAGTTAAACGTATTGCGCATCATTTGTTAGCGCGACTTCCTTCTATCATTCAAGCTGAAGATCTTATTCAAGCGGGAATGATAGGCCTTATCGAGGCAGCAAGGAATTTCGATGAACAAAAGGGCGCAACGTTTATTACGTATGCAGGAATACGTATTCGCGGTGCAATGCTAGATGAAATTAGAAAAGGGGACTGGGCACCTCGCTCTGTCCATAAAAATACACGACGTGTTGCGCAAGCAATGCGCGAGGTAGAAAATTCAACAGGAAGAGATGCACGTGATGTCGATGTCGCACGTACATTAGGAGTAAGCCTGGAAGAATACCATCAAATTTTACAAGACTCTAATAGCTCTAGAATTTTTGCCTTTGAAGATCTTGGCGTTAATGAAGAGGCATTAGATTGCCCAACAACCAATCCTATTTCTGGCCCCTTAGAAGGGTTGCAAAGGGATGATTTCAAGCAAAAGCTAGGCGTAGAAATCGCTAAATTGCCTGAGCGAGAAAAACTTGTCTTAGCCTTATATTACGATGAAGAGCTTAATCTACGTGAAGTCGGTGAAGTGCTGGGTGTGAGTGAATCTAGAATTAGCCAAATTCATAGCCAAGCGATGTTGCGGTTGAAATCGCGCTTAGTAAACTGGAAATAATATTTACCTACTCAGATGATATACTCACTCGAGCCAGTCGGGTTTTAGGTAAAGTTAAGCGAGGAGCAAGAAACAACAACAGTGTAAGCAAAATGGAAAGAGTATGTGCTACACTGATTAAAGGAACACTGACAAAGGGAAAGAGGAATGGCCATGACTTTAGAAATATTGCTGTGGTTTTCGCTGAGCCTTTGTACAGTAACATTGATCTTATCTTTCAATATCATTCGACGCTTTCGGAAAATCGCTAAATTAACTAATCTTGTTTACGATCAGCTGGTGATTACGAAGGGAGATGTCAGCCCTTTATTAAATCCCAAACAGCCTGATGCCTTCGCTTCCATTCTTGAAGAGCAATTACTACAACATCATGAAGAAGAAATTCATAAGCCTGCAAATGTATTAGATCCAGTTAAATCAGATTTTTCTGATGAGCCAAATCCGATTTCAGATCCCTCTCACACCAAAGTTATTACCAAAGCAGAGGCACATCTGATTAAAGTATTGCAGGCAAAATATAAACTCAACGAAGAAAAAACCCCTCCTACTGGCAACAATAATAGTTAGTTAAATAAAAAAATATTTTTTATTTTTTTATTCTTAGCAAACTGAAATTAGCTTGTAAATTGACATTAGTAAGGTGTTGAGATTAAGATCCGAGCATACAAAATCAGTATGCGCAGTCTTTATCCATGTTAAATACCATCAAAAATAATGCCGTTGTTAAATGGACATACACGCAATTCAGCATCAAAGCACTGATTCATTCCTTTATCGTAATGGGTATATTTGGCTTTATTCCTGGTGCATGGTTAGTAGGACTGCCTTTATTAGGCGTATATGGACTCATCAAACAAAGATCTATTATCCAAGCTTTAACACGATTTGGCCTCGGCACAGCAGATTTTTGGAATAAGCTAAACCATGATCTTGCCCTTAGAATTGCTGATCTCATTAATCATCAAACAGTAAGCATCTTTAAAGGAATAGCCGCATTTACTTTATTGCTCACCATGGGACTCAGTTCGTGGAGTTTAATCGCCATTTATGGCATTTATCGTTACAGCAATGAAGAATGGGCCAACACCTTCCAAAACTGGCTAAATCGTTTTATCGATTTTTTTAAAACGTTTTCGACAGAGATTTCTCAAGGCCCTTCTTTTCGAAAAAAAGTAATGCTCTTAAGTGTGTTTGCGGCACTATTGGCATGGGAATTATATATCGGTGGACCCATTGCAGCAGTTGTCATGGCAGCGACTTGCTTACAGCTTGCCATTGTTGCAACCGGCTTTAGCGCTGTTTTAAGAGATATTGGATACATTTTAAGAAATCCTATCAAAAGTGTATTAGATAATTCAGGAAAAATTTGTGGTGTGTTGTGGGGACGCTGGGTAGCATTTCAGATCTTCCCCGGTCGGATCGTCGGTAGTCTTGGCCACGCCGTAGGCTATGTAGAAAGCCAAGGCATTTTTTCTGGTTTCCTTTCTTCTTTTTTAACACCCATGGGATGGTTTTCTAGTTACAACGGTTTGAGCGGCATGTTGGCTTCCAAGGTGCGCTCTTTTTTAAATGGGATTGTGACAGGTCTTTTTGTCACAACAGAAATGCAGACACAGGGCGATTTCTACGGTGTCATAGGTCCCACCTCCTTGCAAATCTTTGCTTTGATGGTGGCTGGCGGCTTAATTGGATACGGGATTGAACGTTTTGTTGACAGCTTATGCTCGTCAGTCGCGAAAGATTCCGTACATGTTGCTTCGAAAATAAAAAATGCTAAACAGCCAAGAGATTTTATCTACCAAACAAGATGGCATATGGGTTACATTGCTTTAGCAACCCCAGCCATTCTTTGCTCTCAAGGCGGTCCTGCTTTAATTACGTTTGCTGGCGGTAGCCTTGCCGGGGCAGCTCTATTAACCGCCGGTGGCATTGCTTTAAGTTTTGCAACAATTTATGGCACTTTTTACGGATTGCATTATGCTTGGGATTGGGTGTTAAATTATAAGAGAGCGCCGCAGCAAGAAAAGCCACAGACTAAAGCACCTTCAAAACATAAAGAGTCTGTCGTTAAAGAAGAGAAGCGAGCTCGAAATAAATCTACTCAAGCACACAAAGAGCAAACATATACGCCAAGATATGAAACACGTTCGCGCACGCGCTCTGAGAAAGCGAAAGAAAATGGATCAGCTAAGAAGAAGCAGGCATTTAAACCGTAGCTTTTCATTCTTTTAAAATTTCAAAACTAGTTTGGTTGCGAAGCAACCCGCTATTCTCCCTTTGTAAAAGGGAGACGCGCAAAGCGCGAGA
>MKTN01000059.1 GCA_001898235.1 Gammaproteobacteria bacterium 39-13 | reverse complement strand
GATAATTCGGATATTGTCTAACATGGTACCACTATAAATTTAAAAAATTCTTGTCCTCCTCCTTACGCGGAAGAGATCTAAAAAACTCTTATCCCCTCTCCCACTCTGTGGGGAAGATCTAAAAAACTCTTATCCCCTCTCCCGCTTTGTAGGAGAGAGCTAAAAGCTCTTATCCCCTCTCCCACTCTGTGGGAGAGGGTTAGGGTGAGGGTCTTAAACCTTACAAGCCCCTCATTCGTCGCTACGCGCCTCCTCCTCCCGCATAGCGTGAGAAGGGATGAAAAGGAGCGAAGAGTATACCATGAGAAATTAGATAGACCCTGCTATAATGGCCTCAATCTACCAACATAAAACTAGATAACTAACACTATGCATCCTATCGTTAATATCGCTGTTAACGCAGCAAGACAAGCAGGTAAGCTCATTTTACGAGCACAAGACCAACTAGAAAATCTCCAGATTATCGAAAAAGGCCGCAATGATTTCGCCAGCCAAGTTGATAAAGCGGCAGAAGAAATTATCATTGATACCATCAAAAAAGCTTATCCACAGCACACCATTTTGGGCGAAGAAACAGGCTTAACCCAAGGTCAGGGTCAAGGTATGGATGCTACCTGGATCATTGATCCTTTGGATGGGACTACCAATTTCTTACACGGCTTCCCACAATTTTGTATTTCTATTGCCTTTAAATATCAAGACAAAATTATGCATGGTGTGGTTTACGATCCGGTGCGAGATGAGCTCTTTAGCGCAAGCCGCGGTGAAGGGGCAAGAATGAATGGCAAACGTCTACGTGTCAGTAGTGCAGACAGACTACAGAAAGCTTTATTAGGAACCGGATTTCCGTTTAGAGATTTTTCCTACCTTGATCAATATCTCACTTTCCTCAAAGCTATTATCCCACATTGCGCAGGCATCAGAAGAGCAGGCGCTGCAGCCTTAGATTTGGCGTATGTTGCTGCAGGTAGATTAGATGGTTTCTGGGAATTTGGTTTGAAACCTTGGGATATTGCCGCTGGGAGTCTTTTTATTCAAGAAGCGGGTGGTTTTATCTCGACCGTAACAGGCGATCAAAATTTTCTCAATGGCTCCAGCATTTTGGCAGCGCCGCCTAAAATTTATCAAGAAATGATGGAATTGTGTAAAAAATTCTTTTAGGCGAAAAGGGCTGGCACCTGCCTTCGCTAAGATGCTTTGGCAAGGAAACAGCCCTTTTTTTAGATCTCTCAGGTATTATTTAGCTGCCAATGAAACCTGTTCGGCTCTATACTCACTTGACGCTTGAATAAACGATTTCCATAACAACTTTTCTTCAGGCGTCAGCATAAATTCTGGATGCCACATCACTCCCATAAAGAATCGCTTGCCTGGCACTTCAAATCCTTCTATCACTCCATCTGGAGCACGAGCAGTCACCACTAAAACAGGTGATACTTTATTGATCCCCGCACGATGATTACTATTCACTTTTAACGATTTCGTTTTAACAATCTTATAAAGTTGAGATTTTTCAGAAATCGCTATGCTATGGTGAAGTTTTTCTCGGTTTTCCTGACGATGTTGTATAGGCGTTTTCAACACTTCTTTGAGATTAGGGATCAATGTTCCGCCCAGCGCTAAATTCATGTCTTGCATGCCTGCACAAATACCCAAAACAGGGATATTCTTTTCCAGTGCTTTTTTAACAAGTTGAAACTCTACATATTCTCGAGGATATTTTTTGGGATCAAAAGTTTTGATTCCAGTTGTATAAGCACCTTCCGGAGTATTCAGATCACCACCGGTTAACAAAATACCATCCAATACCTGAATATAATCGTCAATGGGTTGAGTATCATGTCCAATAAAAACAGGTATACCGCCTAGTTCCGCAATCACTCGACCGTAGTTTTGACGCATGGCATACCAAGGATAATCAGAATATCCACCTTTGCCGCCATCATTTAGCATAATCCCAATCAGCGGCTTTTTGACATCACCATGGTTTGCATTGGCCGCATGGTGCAGCATTGCCATGATAATAACGCATAGTAAGAAAATTGCTTTGAGGGGTGAAATAAAGAAACTTTTTTGTGGGGAATTCATCAGGATACAGGTCCTCATTTAAAAACTTTCTTGGAGGATATAATTTTATTCTTTGGCTTGTCCAGTTAAAAAAGCTTCTTCCTCAGCGTCACTTTATCTGAAAACCATTGTTATTTATCATATTTCTCTACTATTTGTTATTTGAATGACAAATAAAAAATTATAATTACCTTAAACAAATAAAGGTGATAGTTCATGCTCAATTATATTTACAACTTGTTTGGATGGAATGAAATCGCAAAACCGCTTTGCGTAGCAGGTGACATTCTTTGCACTATGACAGAAGGTGCTAATACACTAAAGGATTATTTACCTGATGCCATAGAACCTACAGTTTTTGCAGCAATAGATTTTCTTGATCAAAATCGCATCATCAGTTTAGCTGCAACAGGTGTTGTCGCATTAGGCTCTGCTGCGTTATGGCGGTATAACGCTATGCGAAATCAATATCTTGCTGTCGCCAGTGGTTATAGAAACAATTGCGGTTTGCATTGCATTTTGAATACGTGGCTTGGTTTACCCGAAGCGCAAATCAGAGAGCTTATTGATAGGCACCCTATCTTCGCCACTATCATTCAAACTTTTGCCGATTATTACGAATTAGATAATTGTGATGCTGATATGTTTCTTCTGCTGTGTAAAACATTCAATCAGCCTTATGATCGGGAGATTTTATTAGGGCAAGTATTTAGGCAAGTGCTAAGGCTATATATCCCTGAACAAGATCTGAATAGTGTAGCAGATGATAAATACATCCATGATGATTTGTTAAGTTATATCACCCAAGAAATGGGGGCTTCATTAACAATTCATAATACTCGGCAGTTTCAATCGGTACAAAAGGAAGTGACCTATCCTTCTAATACGCCTGCGACCTGGCATGTAGATGCCTATCATGTTGGCAACCATTATAATTTCAAATACCCTTCGTATCGTCAAAGCGTTGATCACAATACAAGACGAACACAATATGAGAATTCTTTATTGCTTCGAGCGATGGTAGGTGTTGGATCTGATGATACTCCCATGCAGGAGTTTCGCATTAAGGAAAGAGTACAGGCTGTTCATCATCAACTTACCCATGGCGTCCAAAGAGATGATGGACACCAGGGCAAAAAGATGAAAATAGTTTAAACTAAGGCATGTCATCCACAACTTTCTTTGTAGGCGGGGCTAAGTCTTGACGGCTAAGTCCCATGACAACAGCTAACGCACCAGCAACAAATATAGAAGAGTACGTTCCTATCACAATACCGACAATTAACGCTAATGAGAAACCATGCAATGATTCGCCGCCAAAAAAGTATAGGGCAAGAACCACTAGCAAGGTTAAGCAAGAAGTCATAATTGTTCGAGAAAGTGTCTGATTGATAGATAAATTCATAATCTCCGTGGTTGATCCTTTTCGTACTTTACGGAAATTTTCTCTCACTCTATCGTATACAACGATGGTATCGTTTAATGAGTAACCAATCACCGCTAACACGCCCGCTAAAGTAGCAAGATCAAATTCGATTTGAAAACACGAAAAAATTCCTAAAATAAAAATAGGATCATGCAATAACGCAACTGCAGCACTGACACCAAAGCGGTATTCAAAACGCATCGCGATATACACCATTGTGGCTAAAAGAGCGACCAATACAGCAAGCCCACCTTGCTCTGCTAAATGCTCACCTACTTCAGAGCCGACAAATTCCACGCGACGCAGTTCTAACGCGCTATCTTCTGCACGCAAAACTTGCAACACTTGGTGTCCAAGTTGTTGTTCAGAAACGCCCTCTTTATTAGCGATTTTGACCAAGATATCCCGAGTCGAACCATACTGAGTCACTTTAGCTCCATTAAAACCAGCTTCCTCAAGTTGATGTCGCACAACTTCAAAACTGACAGGATTACTAAATCTCAACTCAAGCTGGGTGCCTCCGGTGAAATCTAAACCAAAATTTAATCCTTTGGTTATCAAAAAAAACAAAGAAACAACAGAGATGATGACAGAAAGCGCCGCTGTCCACTTACGCATCCCCATGAAATCGATATGTGTTTGTCGATGAAATAGTTCCATGGTTTATATCCCTACTGGCAGGTGTTTAATTGTGCGGCCACCATACATTAAATTCACAATAGCGCGTGTGCCTGTGGTTGCCGTTAACATCGAGGTCAAAATACCAATACATAAAGTGACGGCAAATCCTCTCACAGGACCCGTACCAATACTAAATAAGATGATCCCCACAATTAAAGTTGTGAGATTAGCATCAATAATGGTTGAAAGCGCTCGCTCAAACCCACTATGTATAGCCGCATGTGGAGACATGCCGTTTCGCAATTCTTCTCTTATTCTTTCAAATATTAAAACATTGGCGTCTACCGCCATCCCCACGGTTAGTACAATACCAGCCATGCCCGGCAATGTTAGTGTTGCCCCAATTAAGGATAAAATTGCAACTAATAGCACAACGTTAATCAACAACGCGAGATTGGCAATAATACCAAAGACGCTGTAGTAAACTAGCATTGTCAAAACAACGAGCCCTAGTCCTACTGCGATGGAAATCAATCCAAGACGGATATTCTCTTGTCCAAGACTTGGCCCAACAGTGCGCTCTTCAACAATAGTAATGGTTGCCGGTAACGCACCTGCACGCAGCAGTAAGGATAAATCTTGAGCCTCAGCTAATGACAATCCTGTGATTTGGAAACTGCTGCCTAACGCGCTTTGAATCGTTGCAATACTGATTAATGACTCGCTGGTATGATTTTTTCGCGTCAGGTGACCATCCACCATTTCTTGATCAGTTCTGGTTTCCATATAAACAACACCTAATAAATTCCCAATATTTTCAAGTGTTGTTTTCTTAAACATAGCAAGCCCAGTACCCCCTACCCGCACAATGACAGCAGGTCGTCCGGTACGATCATCCGATCCCACCATTGCGCCGGTAATGGAATCCCCCGTCAAGATAACGCGCTTTTTCAGCAAATAAGGCCGACCTTCTCTATCGGTATACCACTTTGTACCCGGAGGAGGTGTTTGGCCTGGCCTTGCATTGGCGCTTTCTTCTCTGGCATGAAGATGAAACTCTAATGTGGCTGTTTTTCCAAGAATATCTTTTGCTCGTGCAGTATCTTGTATGCCAGGCAATTCAACAACGATATGGTTTAACCCTTGACGTTGCACCACCGCTTCTGCCACTCCAAGTTCATTTACACGATTTCGCAATGTACTCATCGTTTGCTCAATGGTGTAATTACGTATTTCCTGAATGGCACTTGGTTTCATTTCAAATACAATCTGAAACTTTCCATCTTGCTCATTCATGCTAACGTCATATTCTGCAAATCGTCTTTGTAAAAGAGAATAAGCTTTTTCCAAGGTTGCGTGATCGTCAAAATTAATTGCCAATCCTGTTTCACCCACCTTGGTCACTTGACGATAACGGATCTTATCTTCTCTTAATAAGTTGCGAATATCACTGGTTGCGCCTTCAATACGTCGTGCAACTGCAGTATCCACATCAACTTCCATCAAGAAATGAACGCCGCCTCTTAAATCTAAACCTAATTTCATCGGCTTAGCGCCAAAAAACTCCAGCCATGCGGGTGTTTTAGGCGCAAGGTTAAGCGCGACAATATAATCTTCGCCTAATTTTTCGCGAATGACTTCCTTCGCTTTTGTTTGAGAAGCGGTATCGGAAAAGCGAATCAAAAGAGAATGGCCTTCAGGCTCAATGGATTTATAAGAAATTTTTGCATCACTCAAAGCTTGTTCAATCTGCTGCTTTGTGTCAGAAGCAAAAGCGTGCCCCATTCCTGGCAGTACTTGTATAGAAGGATCTTCTCCATACAAATTGGGCGCTGAATAAATTAGCCCCACAACTAATATTCCAAGTAATAGGAGGTATTTCCAAAAGGGATACTTGTTAAGCATAGGTACTCATTATCCTTTGTATTGTTATACTCTTTCCATTTCAGCTGTGTTGCCTACGTCCTTGCCCTAGTCGCATACCCTACGCGACTAGGACTCATTCTCTTCGCGCCTTCCTACCTGTCAGGTTCTGTCTAAAAACCTCTCTTTGGCCACACATTCATTGCAAATGGGTGCACAACTTTTTTAACAATTCAAAACGCAAAAATTAAATATTTTTCATTGTGCCTTTAGGAATTGAAGCAGAAATCGCTTGTTTTTGTACCTTCACTTCAATGCCTTCAGCAATCGCAATCACGATGAACTGATCCGTTACTCTTAATACTTTACCCAGTAAACCACCTGAAGTAATGACTTCGTCATCTTTAGCAATGCCAGAAATAAGATTTTGGTGTTCTTTCGCACGCTTAGATTGAGGACGGATCAACATAAAGTAAAAAATGAACAAAAATCCGGCAACCATGACGATATTGCTTATTACACCTGGGCCTTGTGCGCCTGCATCTGCATGCACCAAAGTTGAAAAACATACTAACAATAAAGCAATCAAGCTCTTTCTCATCATTACACCCGATTTATTAATCAATTTAAATAACATACATATATTAATAGAATATGCAACTCGTTCTGCAATCTACCGTGTTAGGCAGATAGACGCAAATTCTGATGTAAATGAAAGGGATAAGTAACATCATTACGTTACACAAATAACTAATTAATGCAACTGTGATGATACAAGGACATCCATTTCATTAACAAGTTACAAAGCTAATTATTTTTTTACATTGTGATACAAGGACACCCATTTCACTAGAAAGTTATAAAGGTAATTATTTTTTCACATTACACCGCAACAACCTGCCTTTAACTTAAATGGGTGTTCTACTACAAGCAGTCTTTTCTAAGGTGGATGTCCTGCAAGCTACGTGCTGAGAGCCCACCTAGATTGGCCTGGATGTCCTGCAGCAGCTGCAGCAGATCCTGCAAGCTATGCGCTGAGAGCCCATCTAGATTAGGATGGATGTCCTGCAGCAGATCCTGCAAGCTACGCGTTGAGAGCCCATCTAGATTGGAATGGATGTCCTGCAGCAGATCCCGATCAGGCTAAAAGTCTCTTGTAAACTTGGCTTGGAATGAGTTCACTCCAAAAGCCCGCTTAACACCGTTTTGAAACATTAGGCGAGAAGGGATTGACGACACACTTTAAACTAGTATACTCTTCGTCCACAAAACGCCGGAGTGGCGGAACTGGCAGACGCGCCAGACTCAAAATCTGGTGATGGCAACATCGTGTGAGTTCGATTCTCTCCTCCGGCACCATCCTTTTCATAATGCAGAGCCTTCTTTGCGCTTATTAGCTTGCTCCTTTTTCTGCTTAGCATCTCGTTCTTTTGGTAAGGATGCCGCCCAAGAAGCAAAATAATCTGCATCTTTGCTGATAGCACTTAGCACACTACGATTATATTCGCCATGACCAATATCAAATTTCTTTGCAAGTCTATTTACCATTGCGCTCAAAGGATCGCTAATATCTTGTGGCTTAAACTGGCGAAAAGTAAGCGGAGCATCATTCCTACGTTTTTCCCAAAGACGCGCCAATTGATGTGCTTGTATCGTCAAACAAAATGACACAAATAATTTTCGAGCATCACGCTCATCAGGCTTACTATAGAAAAAGCTGTGCGGTTTATTTTTAGCTTCTTCCCGTAAAATTTCACGAAATTCTGTCAAAGGATGCGATTTGAGTAATTCGGCAGGATCAACTAATTCCTCCATAAGTCCCCATTGCTTTATTTTTGACAACATTAAAGAAGTGAAATTGTCAGATAAATTATGCTTCTTAATAAAATATAAGAATATCGTATTCTCAAACTCTTCAATATATTGCGGAATGCTGTTACTAATAGCAAGAAAACGCACCTCTGACTTCGAACTATATCGATATTGATTCCATGTTTCCATCAAATGAATACAAGCTTCTCGTTGTTGCTCAGATCCCGCTAAAGTCAGTAACTTATTTGCAACATCTAAGCAATGTTCGATAAATGCACCACTTAAACCATTGATCATTGCTCGTCTTTGACGTTTAGCAATACTAGATAGCAATCGATCAAGATCTTTTGTTTCTTTATCGTCAGCAAAAGTTCTTACAAACAAGGACATTTTAATTAATCGATACTCTTCTTCTATCACCTCTCTGCTAGGTTTATAGTCAACATTATCGTGCACAATGGAGTCTTTTTTTTCCAATACTGAATCAAACTTTTTGGTTAAAGACAGGTGGATCTTTTGTATTTCATTCATACAATTTTTCATCCAATCTTTCACATCGCGTTTTACATTTTCAGCACTAGCAGGATTTAACTGCAACATCCAACGATATAATTTCCCATAACAAATCCACTCGGTTCGCTTAAACCCCTCGTTTCCCTCAATTTCTAGCAATAACCGCTCTATTCGCTGTTTTAATGTTTTTATAAGTTTTTCTTGAAGATCTGGCGTGAGGTGGTGTAAAAATATGTTTTGATATGAATTATGGCTCTGCTTAAACAAAGGATGCTCAATCAAGGCTTCATTTTTCTCTAGTGCATAAATGAGCTTTGAAGCCATATTCGTTGCTATTTCGGGATAATTTTGCTTTGTCGCTTTAAAGGTATTAATTGATTTAAGATCATTTTGTCTAAATTTCGGATGCTCATATTCATTAGCTACCAAACGAATAAAGGCGTCCAAACTAGAAAACAACGGATCCTCTTCAGATAAACATGCTTTTAATGCTTTCAGTTGTGTGAGGATGTAGTTTGAAGTATTTTTAGGTAAAAAATTAAGTATATCGATCATTTCATCATCAAATACAATCCGATGAAGATTAGCTAATGATAACGTTGACATAAATTGTTCAATTTTTTTGAGCATTGCATTGCTCTTAGATTGAATTTCTTCAATCGTTTCTTTTACTTCAGCAGGCAAATCGCTATCTACAATTTTTTGATAAAGATCAAGTCTTAATGAAGATAACGCTCGTAGACTTGATGCATATTGTAGTGTTTCACTTTTTTTAAGTACACTTACATTGATAATGGTATCTTTAAATTGATCATATAAAGCGCTTAACAATTCTGAACTCAATTTTTTTTCATAGTCAATAACTTTTGTCCTGGTGTCTTGCTTACTTCGTTCATTGATTATTTCTAAGCCTTTCAATTCTACAATAAATTGTTCAAGCATTTTGATTGCCTCAACGAAAGCGCCATTTTTAAAACAATGCATAATCTTTTGACCTATTTGATACTTTTCCAGCTTTTTATGCATTAAAGGCCATTGTTTATCTAAATTAAAAGAGTTATCTCTGCTATAATTTAGCAAAAGACGAATAACCGCATCATCAAGGTTTTCATTAAACTCTCTCAATCGTCGCATCAGTAAAGCGCGAACCTTAGGCAAGTTCGCCTCACCATAAAAGGCGCTTAATGAAGTTTCATCATTAGGAATTTCCTTATTTTCGCAATGCAGTTTTTCATCTAAGCTAGAATACATTGCAGAATCACTAAAAGAAAATTTTTCAGGTGCAAACAAAAAGCTTTCTAACCATTTTAATCTGATATCATACAGCAATGACTTATTGCCTGAGGGGAGAAAAAATTTAATGAAAAATTGAAAATTTCCTTCCCATTTTTTTTGAAGGGTCAATGCTTTGGCATGATTTTCAAATATTTCAATCAAAAACTGCTTCCCTTTAGGCAAAGTAATCAAATCTGATTCCAATTTTGCAGGAAGATAATCATTAAGAATACTTAAATAATGCTCTGTCGCATCACTATCATTCTTCTCTAATAATCTTTTTATTCTCAGCAATCTGTACGTTTCTTTATTTCGCTGGGTTGCGTATATTTCCAATACATGACAGAAAGACGGTAGCTCTAACGTTTGCCAATCTTCCTCATGTATAAGTTCATCTAGATACTCGGCGATGACCTGATGTAGATATTTTGAAAAATGAGGATTTTTTAAAAACTCTGCATAAGTTTTCTTTTCTTGCACGAGTGCAGCAAAACTACGCTGGTGGATTAGATATTCGACGCGTTTAGCAAAATATAACGCCGTTATCTCAGGCTCATTCAGCGTGAGTATCACTTCAGCAAGATCCATATTATCGCCATTATATGATCTAGAAACTTGTTGTAAAACAACCGCTATCAACCGAGGATTTTTAGTTATCAAAGTATAAAATTGATGATCTAATGCTGACATTGCATTTGGAGCGTTATGCGCCAAAAGGTTCGTAAATCGCTTTCTGCAATAAACTTCTAGAATATCTAGGTTATCATCTAGACATAATCCCATGAGAAAATCGGCATAAGCAATACTATGACCTTTATAGGCATCCACATATTTCTTAGCTTGCGCTAAAAGTGATTTTTTATATTGTGTATGATTAAGCTTATCTGAGGCAATGACATCCCTAATATAATTGGCGTAATTCTTATAACGTAATTGATATCCTTGCGTATCATATACTTCATTACCCATAATATCTTTTTCTTTGCCTATCTTAACTGACAAGATATTATTCAACAGAATAAATTTTTGCTCGAGCGACTCCTCACGCAATGATTGCCAAGTACTCGCCGCTCGAGGAGAAAACCTTTTCACAAAATTAAAAGCAGCTTCATTACCATCATCTCCTGTCGCAAAAACATATTTAGTCGCGATGAGATCCATCAATTTTTCAAAAGATCCTTGTTTATTATTTGCAGGTAATAGACAAGCCACTTTCTTCATTAACCATTTTTCTTGATCGGGAATAGAGGGGATATCTTCGCGCAAAATAATTTTTGCAATAATTTTAATTGCCTCAATTTGAGAGGAAGTATAATATTTCTCCGCAAAATGTAAAAAACCTATGACAGCATCTTCATTAATATGACGATAGATCTCATTTCCTTTTGCAGGAAGAAGAAAATCAAATTTCTGTAAAATATTGACAGGGTTAGACATTTCCTTGAATTTATCAGCATCTACTTTATCAGCATAGGTGACAATGAATTTTTTAAGATCATCCATCAAGTTGCCAGGAAACATAAATGATTGACTTGATATGCTGTTCAATAACAAAGTTTCAAAATCTTCTGTAAAATATTTAGCAATTTCTTTACATTTCTTTTTAACTGCACGCTCTGCATCATAAAGCTCTTCTCGCCAAAGCGAGAAAAAAGTATAGGTTTTAAAACGGTTGAAAAAAGGGATCCATTTTAACAAGGAACCAACAGTCCAAGAAGGACGCACCGCATCACCTCTATTTTTTTCACGTGCTAAATAAGTGGGCAGCGATAATGCAGACTGAAACGCAGAATGCTCTCCAATGTATGTCAAGTCCATCCCTTTTCCCAAACTTCGATTGACTCGAATCATTTTTTCAAAATAATCTACTTGCCGATAAGTCTCATTAAGAAGTGTTGCTGTTTCTTCATATTTCCCCACAAGACCTTTCTTTACCCATTGCCAAAATACACTCAACTGTTCTTGTGTTCGAAAAAACCAATAACGGATCCAGCTATCAGGTAAAAACCCTGTGCGTTGGGGCACGAATGGTATTAATTTTAATGGGATAAGATAATTATTTACTGATTTTACTTGAAGTAAATTCAAATTATCCGAATTCGAGATCCATCTTGATGCTTGCCACTTTTTCAACGCAGCAGATGCATTTGTTCGCCTTAACACCTTCAACAAAAAGATATATCTATCAAAATTCATATTAAGTGATAAAACTGCTCTTGGAATTTCTAGAAGAGGGGATATTTCTTCATAGTCCTCTTTATCATCAAGATTAAAAATATGGTTATTTAACTCTTTGATAAGTCCATAAAAATTATCATCACAGCGTAAATTCGATGCATGCGATGCAGCCTGAATCTTCCAGCCAATTGCTGAATTTAATTTTTCACGATATCTCGTAAGAATGCGTTTATTATTTGCAATATTATCTTTAATCTTTTTACAAATATTACCATTTTGCGTCAAATTTTCTTCGATATAATTAAGAAACGATTCAAAATTATCAAATTCTCTTTTTATCATGATCAGATCATTAGCATTATATTTAGCTAATATACCCTGAGATTGCCAATCTATTCGCAAATTTTCTAAGCGATCAGCACGCGTTCCAACAAACGTTACTAATTCTTCTATCAATTGATGCGTTTTAGGATCGTTTTCTCTTCGTGATTGCTCAATAAATGCAGCTTTAAAATTTTTATCCAATTTTATTTTGTTTTTACTGAGTACTTTTCTTAAAATTTCCTGCCTATTTCCTTTATCTTTTGCATCTAATTTTATTGCAAATCGGCGTAAAGTCGCACCAACATCATCAAAGTCATTCTTATCAAGCCTATTGGCGAGGGCACCAAGTTGTTGCCAAGGGGAGCCAGGATTATCTTGGCTATTAGGATTAGAATAGCTATCAATATTTTTCTGCTTAAGTTCATAAGCATGCAAATCATCCAATCCCTTTTCATAGCTTTTTTTATGCGCTACTAGATCTTTTACTGCGCTTGCCCCTATTTGAAAACCTTTATCACCTCTTTCCCATCTTGATTTAGCAATTTCAAGTGATTTATTATATTCTTCTTGTAAAAGATAAGACTTTTGGTGCATTTCGATCTGGCTGGGTGAACGGTCTAAAAGACGATTAATGACACCAATATCATAATTTAACGCACTAAGATAATCTTGCTCAACATCGTCTTCACCCTTAAATTTGCCTAAAATATCTCGTAGGTACTTTTTAATCGCACCACTTTCATCAGCTATTTCAATAAATTTTTCCATCAACCACCTCAAATCTTCATACATCATTATTTGGTTCAAGAAATTTCAATGTCTACCGCAGGATGCTAGGCGCTAATTTTGGTGTAGTCGCAAGTAATCCACACCAAAGCAATATCAATATAAAGTAATGAAATAGGATACCAACAACGAAAATATCCTCTGTATGCACTGACAATGATCACACCTGTTTCGTCATAGGTATAAAGGAGGAGTATAGTCAAAGAGAAATGAGTATTATGGTGATATCAACGTTTTTTATTTGCTATCATTTTCAGGCTATCACCTGCCTATTTGCTTTTCTTTTGGGACTAAGGCATCATTATCAGCCATTTCTTTGTTGACTGACTGAATGACTCCTATGCTGAACGCACCAATGAGAAAGCGAATCGCCCAATTTAAGAGCAAATTAGAAGCTTTGCCGCATTCTGAATTACCCTCTGATCGATTTTTAAAAAATAACTTCTATCCTTTTTCAAATGAAAGAGGAATAAGTTCACTGATTGAGAGTATCAAAGCTACTAAACCACAAACCTTTGAAAAAAATACAATCCGAGTAGCAGTAGTCATTAGTCAATCATCAATTTGGTCTATACTAAAAGCGCTTCAAGATCATTGTGATATGATTGTTTTTGCTGATATCAACCCTTATCTCATCACACATACCATGCGTTTTCATGAATTACTTAAGTACGCATCTAATCGACAAGCTTTTGAACGTGGTTATCAACAAATAGAAAACGATCTTTTACAGGATTTTGATCCTTCTCAAGCGACCCCAAATCTTGCAATGAGAAAGGAAACCATTGGAAAAGATCATTTTCTTTATAGCGATGAAAATTTTAAAGAAGCGCAAGATGCAGCCTTAAAAATCCCTTTTGCATTTACACATGTAAACCTATTCCATTCAAAAGATCGCATGAAATTTTTTGAATGTTTTTATAGACGAAAATGCGCTATTACTTTCTTTAATGCGACAAATCTTTATGAATGGGATGCCCCAGTCGCCTTGGCAAAATTAAAATCAGCTGAGCAATGGAAACCCTCATTGAAACTAGATAGTCTTTTTTCCCACATGTCAAAATATAAACCTATTATCATGTTTTCAACACGCGAAAATAGCGAAGAAGAGTGTCCTTTAAAAGCACAGCTATGCTCTTCATTTGAAGAATTTTGGGAAATAAATGAGCGTGCAGCACAGAATTTTATAAACGAAAGATTTCCAGAAGTTGTTTTACCTGATACACCCGATCTGCACACCCCGATGCATGCATATGGACGCTATCAATCCTCTATCTCAGATATTCCTCGCACACCAACAGGAATAGTTGAATACTCGTACGAATTGCACGAAGAACATCAATCTTCTTCAGCACCACACACGCCAGATATTCCCCGCACTCCGCGTGCATATGAAGATGATGATGAATGGTACCAAATGGAAGAATATCAATCCTCAATGCCATCCACTCCAGGCACTCCGCGCACACCGAAAACACCAACAATTGGCTCTGTTGACGAAGAATATGATGTGGAGCATGAGGAAAATGAATTGTATGATGAGCAATCTATCTCAACCCCACTTACCCCAGGTATTCCTCTGTCCCCAACAAGAGGCACAGCTGAATTAGGATCTCAACTATATGAAGGGTCAGTATCTTCTTCAGGCACACCAGGCATTTCCCCCATATCAACTAAGTCTGCGTCTGAAGAAGAATATGAAGAAACTCAATCTAACAACAAACAATACGAGCCGACTATCTCTCATACTTCTTTAGATTCACCTAAAACAAGACAGATACAAACACCAATAGCCATTCCTACAACATCATTGCTCTGTGAAGAAAAACTGGAGGCAGAAAAAACTCTCTTTTCTACCCCAAAAACATTATCTCTGTTTTTTAAAGAAGATATGCACCCCATTTCCCCTTCTACATCAACATTTGAAGCATTGAAGCCCTCATGTTCATCTTTTTTTGTCGAAGAAGATATACTGCTCTCACATGCTAAAACTACTTTACCTAGCACAACACAAGTTTCTAATAAGTTTTTGCCTTCCTATGAGGAGCATCAGAAACAAGCATCTAAAATAAAAATTATCCTAAAAGGCGGTCCATCAAAGGAAAGCCAGAAAAATCCAATCAGAACAGAAAAGAGCTTAAAAGTTGCATCAAAATAACAATTCAACTTATTAAATTGAGAGCTTCTCTATTGTGCGAGATTCATTGATTGCCAAATGAATGCTCGCTGGATTAAAAATACCAGTATCTAGAATATAATTAGTAATTAATTCAGCCGGAGTCACATCAAATGAAGGGTTATAAACTTGTGTTTGTTCTGGTGTCCAGGATAATTTTCCTAAGGCACCTCTGACTTCATTGGGATCTCTTATTTCGATAACAATATCTCTTCCACTAGCACAAGTGCTATCTAATGTTGTGTAAGGAGCAACAACATAAAATGGGATCTGATGAAAACGGGCCAACACAGCAAGGCTGTAAGTCCCTATTTTATTAGCAATATCACCATTTGCAGCAATTCTATCTGCTCCTACCAAAATAGCATCGACTTTACCTTGTGCCATCACCATCGCGGCCATGTTATCGCATATAAGCGTATAGGGGATGTTTGCTTTCTCTAGTTCCCAAGCTGTCAAACGTCCGCCTTGCAACAAAGGACGTGTTTCGCAAGGAAAGACATGTTTTACCTTTTGCTGTTGAAATGCTTTTTTGATAACAGCTAATGCAGTACCACTTCCTGCCGTCGCTAACCCCCCAGTATTACAACAGGTCATCAGATTAGCACCAGGAGGAATTAATTCTGCACCTAATGTAGCCATGTTTTCACAAAGCGTAATATCTTCCAGAAAAAACTTTTGCCCAATCTCAAAAACAACCTCAACATTCGTTGTGAGTTGATTTAAAAGAACCTGCATATAGTTTTTAAGATTTACCGCAGTAGGGCGTGTAGCAACTAATTGTTTAATGGCTATTTTGATTTCTTCAATCGTAGCGCCTTTAGTAACATACTGCATGAGTGCCAGTAAAGCAGCAATACCAATCAAAGGCGCTCCTCTGACTTTAAGGGCTTTTATCATTGCACACATGTCATCTATGGAATGACATTCAAGCCAAATTTCTTGCTGTGGTAATGCTTGTTGATCTAAAACCCACAATAATCCATTATCATATTTAATTGCTAAAGAATCTAATTTCATCTTAATCCCTTTTTTGAGATGCAGCACATAAAACGCTCATCCAATCTTGAATATCATCCGACAAACTTGCAAGCGGTGTCATTAAGCCTGTTTTTAATCCTTGTTCGGGACAACCCTTTAAAAATAAATCTTTAGTCGCAGGAAACAGTTGTTCCATTAAAGTGTATGCTTTTTGATTATTTTTACGCATCACTTCCAGCACTTGCTCTAACGTAACATGTTCAAGCGCATCATCCCAACAATCATAATCAGTCACAAAAGAGAGCGGCAAATAGTAAAGACCTGCTTCTTTAGCAAGCGCATATTCTGGAAAATTAGTCATACCGACAATATCAGCGCCTAAAAGCCTATACATTTTGGATTCTGCTTTGGTTGAAAAAGCAGGGCCTTCCATGCAAATATAAGTTTTATCATAATGAATCGTAAAACCTTCTGGTTTTAAAATTTCTTTGGTATGAGCCACCAGCTCTAAATCCACGGGGTGCGCCAAAGAAACATGTCCAACAACACCTTTTACACAAAAGGTGTGCTCTCGCGTTTTTGTTCTGTCTAAATATTGTGTGGGAACAACGCAATCACCAGGCTTAAGTTCTTTTTGTAGACTACCAACGGCTGAAAGAGACAAAATCTTACTGGCCCCGCATTTCTTTGCAGCAAATACGTTTGCTCGATAATTGATATGTGAGGGAGAATATTCATGATGTTTACCATGGCGCGAGAGAAAAAGTACTTCAATCCCATTAACGGCTGCGCGTAAAATAGGAGCCGAAGGTTTACCAAAAGGCGTATCAATCTCTATTTCATCAATGCGTTTAAAACTATCAAACTTCTCAAAACCTGAGCCGCCAAATACTGCCCACATAATTAACCTCTTAAATCTATTTCATAAAATGATTGACACTCTTTATGTTTATTCTCACCGAAGACTTGGTTATCTCGATTTAATAAGCACGTTCTCATCGCACTTTCTTTTGCTGCATCTAATTCAGCAATCACATCTGACAAAAATAAAGTTTCCTCTGCAAAAGCGTCGATTTTCTCTAGAATGGCTTGGTAAGATTGTGGCTCTTTTTTGGGGCCAACTTTCGTATCAAAATAACCAGAGAATAAGTAGCGAATATCTCCAAAGGTACTGTATTGAAACAATAGATCTTGTGCTTTTACCGATCCTGAAGAGTAAACATATAATTTGACATTCTCTTGATGCCATTTTTGTAATATTACAAACGCATCATCATAAATATGGCCTTTAAATTGGCCTTGATGATAGCCTTCAAGCCAAATCATCCCTTGCAAGGTTTTCAAAGGACCTATTTTTTTATCTTCATCTATCCATTGTATAAGCTGTTGGCTTAAAGTATTTATATTAGCAGTTTTGTCACCAATAATTTCACCAACTTCATTTAATGCATTCATGACATCTGGTTCAGCTTGATTTTCAAGCAAGAAAGACTGCATTTTTTCTCTTGAATAAGGAAACAATACTTTGTGAACGAAATGAATATCTGTGATTGTCCCTTCGATATCTGTAATGACAGCTTTAATCATCTACTTTAACCTCGTACAACTCGGCTTGAATAAAATTCACATTCCACCAAAAATTCTAAGCCTTCCATGTGTCTTCTTGCCTCAGCCACCGTATTACCCCAGCTATATAATCCATGACCTCTTACTATTAATCCATAAGCTGCTTTGACTTCATGCCATAGTTCTTTGACCGCACTTGCTAATCTTGGGATATCTTGATCATTATCAAAAATAAATAATTTCAACGTTTCTTCGTGAGATTGAAATCCGCTAATTGTCTTTTGCATTTCATATCCTTGAAAAGCAATTTTTTGAGCTTCTTTTTTTTGCATGGATAAAACAGTGACAGGAACAGAATGAGTGTGTAAAACACAAGAGGTTTCACTAGATAATTTGTAAATCATGCCATGCAAAAAGGCCTCTGCGCTGGGTTTTCCATTTCCAGAAATAAGTTTCGCATCCAAGTCACATGCTAGAAAATCTTCTTCTTTCAATTGATATTTGTCTCTTCCAGAAGCACTTACCCACATACTGTCTGCATCATTTCTGAGTGAAAAATTTCCGCCAGTTGCGGGACAAAATCCCTTAGTAGCAATAAAGTTACAAGTATGAATAAGCGCAGAAAGAGCGTCTTTTGGCATATTAAATCCTGATGGGAAAGGGCCTGTAGATTGTAGGCGATTATTGTATATTAAGGAGAGAGAATGTCAATGAAGTAACTAAAAAGTACATATTGTTGCAGCCAACAACCTGCCTTTGCTGAAGCTATGGCAGGCTATAGAGCCAAAAGAGCAGCAGCGAAGACTAGAAGCAGTCGCAAAAGAACATTTCTGCAGCGGCGAAACAATAGTCACAGCAGATGATTTTTCGGCAAGGCGGCAAGTGTTAGAACAATAAGAGTGTATACAAAAATACACGACTATTGAGAAAACACGCAGCCAACAAAACTGAAGAATTAGCTGCGAAGACTATAAGCGCCAGAGGGGAATATTATGGTCTGCAAATGCTTCCCTATCTAAAATAGCTTTAACGTCTATCACAAGTCGCATGTTATCAAATTTTTCTTCAAATTCTTCAACAGTCATTTCTCTATAAGCACGATGTGCTACGCACAAAACGATAGCATCAACATCAACGATTTCATCCCAATCAAGAAGCTCAATATCATACTCTTTAAGTGCTTCATCTTTATCTGCAATGGGATCATGCACGCATAACTCTACGCCAAATGATTGTAATTCATTAATCACATCAATAACCTTTGAATTACGTAAGTCACGACAATTTTCTTTAAATGTCAGGCCTAAAATTGCTACTTTTGCTCCTTTGACTTTACTGCCTAAATGAATCATTTGCTTTACGGTCTGATCAGCAATGTACTTTCCCATACCATCATTTATTCGCCTACCGGCTAAAATGACTTCAGGCCTATATCCTAATTGTTTGGCTTTATAAGTGAGATAATATGGATCGACTCCAATACAATGCCCCCCTACCAGTCCTGGTTGAAAGGGGAGAAAATTCCATTTTGTTTTTGCTGCGTTAATGACTTCTTGCGTATCCACCCCCATTCGTTCGCAAATGATGGCAAGCTCATTCATTAAAGCAATGTTTAAGTCTCGCTGGGTATTTTCAATGATTTTTGCAGCTTCTGCAGTTTTAATACTGGGGCATCGATACACACCCGCTTGAACTACTGTGCTATATACATCCGCAATAATATCCAATGTTTCTGGATCTAATGCAGAAATTACTTTAACGACTTGAGATAAGGTATGTACTTTATCACCGGGATTTATTCTTTCAGGGGAATAACCTACTGAAAAATCAACACCAGCTTTTAGATTTGAATATCTTTCTAATAAGGGAATACATTCTTCTTGCGTTGCGCCCGGATAAACTGTCGATTCTATTACGACGATATCATTTGTTTTTAAATAAGGGCCCAATATTTCGCATGCTTTATGCAAAAGTCTTAAATCAGGTTTATGAGTATCATCTGAAGGAGTGGGGACAGTGACAATAAAAAAATCAGCACTTTGCAAAATTGATTTATCATGTGTAAACAAGATATGGCTTTGTGAAAGCTCCATGGATGTTACCTCGCCTGTAACATCCATGCTCTTTTTTAAATCATTTATACGTTTAGGATTGATATCAAAACCAATCACATGATCTTTAAGGCCAAAAGCAACTGCAACGGGCAACCCTACATACCCTAGGCCTATCACCGCGATTTTTCGTTGGTGCGACATTTATGCCCTCCTGGCAACCCCTTTCCTTGTTGTTTCAGTATATCAATAAAGATAGAATCGCATCTATTTTTGGGCTAAGAGGGCCTTATGTCTAACATATTTAGCAGAAAAACTAACAATAACGACGTACCGCAGTCAGCCCCACTCTTTCGTCGTTTAGCGGCAATGGTTTACGACAGCTTTATTGTATTTTCTTTTTTATTATTAGTGACATCCATAGCACTTCTTGCTAATAAAGGGGGATCGCTCCTTCCTTATAAGCCTTATTTCCTCACTTATCTTATTTTAAGCACTGGGTTATTTTTAAGTTGGTTTTGGCACCGGGGCGGGCAAACATTAGGGATGTTAGCTTGGAAAATTAAAGTGATTGATGCTAACGGTGAACCTCTACGTTGGCCTAAAGCACTATGGCGATATTTTATTGCTATCCCCAGTATTACTCTAGGTGGACTAGGTCTATTTTGGTGCTTAATAGATAAAGATCGCCAAAGCCTGCATGATAGGCTTGCTGGCACGAAAATGGTTAAGACTGTTCCCCAAAATAATCCTTGAATAAATTAATTTAGGCAACATAGAAGCTCCAATCACAATAAGCATGTCAGAGAGTCTGGCGTGTCAACGAGCCTTACGGTACTTTTTTTACAAAGAATAAGCCTGCAATGAAAAAAAGCAGCGTAGGTAAACAAGCACCTATGAACGGAGGGATCTGATAAACTAATGAAAGTGGGCCAAATAGTTGATTAAAGGTATAAAATACAAAACCAACCAATACCCCAACCAGCATTCTGAGCCCCATCGTTGCCGAACGCAAAGGACCAAATACAAAAGGGATGGCCAAAAACATCATGACTAAAGTAGCAATAGGTCGAAAAAGCTTTTGCCAAAAAGCTAGTTTATACGGATTAGTATCCAATTGATTTGTCTTTCGATATTGAATTGTCTGCCACAAACCAGGCAATGAAAGTTCGTCTAAATCTTTTACGCCAACGATACTGAGGATTTGTGGATCTATCTGACTGCGCCAATCCAATTTTTCTATCTTACGTCGTGTGGTTTTATCTTTTTCAAAAGAGGTTTCTTGAATATTATGCAGTACCCAATGATCGTCTGCATAATCTGCATGGCTGGCGAAACTTGCCTTTTGTAAATGCATTTTTTTATCAAATTGATATAGCGTAATACCTTCTAAATGTTGTCCAGCATAAATCGCTTGAATATGAATAAAATCATCCCCATCACGCATCCAGGTGCCATGCTTTGTTCTTAATGCCTGTCCACCACTCAATGTCGTTGATTTCTGATAATGAGCCATTTTTTCAGCCATCGGAGCAAGCCATTCACCCACAAACCAAACCACTACAGCCAGTATCAATGCCAGCTTTAATACGGCCTGAATTATATCCCCTACACTCAAACCAGATGAACGCATGACAATTAATTCACTGCGTGAAGCAAGGATCCCTAATCCCAATAATGTTCCTACTAGTGTTGCCATAGGAAATAATTGCGCTATCTGCTGCGGCATTGAAAGCAAAATGAAAGTGACAGCATGCAAAGTGGTATAGTCGCCAGTTCCAACAAAACGAATTTCATTGGCCAATGAAAAAATAAATTCTATGCCTACAAACAAAGAAAGCACTAAGATAATAGCAACAAGAATGGACTTCCACAGGTAGGTAGTAATTTTATTCATGGCTAAATCGTTGCTTCATCTGATGAATCCATTGGGTGCTTCTGCCGGATGCTTTTGCCAAAAAGGCTAGTGCAAAAGCTAACAGTAACAAATGAACCCACCATACACCAATGCTTGGCGCAAGCACACCGCTGGCAACCCAACGTTTACTGATAGTCAATAAGTTGTAATATACAATACAAATAGCAACGGCTGAAAATAAACGCCCATAGCGTCCCTGTCTAGGTCCTACCCTACTAAGTGGTACGGCAAACAACGCCAGTAATGGAGCAGATAAAGGTACAGACAAACGCCACTGCAATTCAGCCAAGTTACTTTTTGTTGGGTTTTCTAGTAACATTTTAGTAGGCATAGTTCGATGGTAATAGAGTCCCTCTGGCTTTGTTGGCCCTTCGAGCAAGCGCTGATATTCTTTGAACGCCAGAATGCTATAGTCCATATCACCTGGTGTACCGTTATAACGTCGACCATCGTTTAGCTGAAAATACATCAACCCTGATTGCTGATCTGTATACACTTTGCCACTACTTGCCGTCACCAAGCTCCTATCTTCGTCTATATTTTTTTTATTTGGTTGCTCAGCAATAAATACGCGTTTGAGCTCTGAACGATCTGGGCTTACATCAGCAACATAAAACACAAGCTTATCTTTTTGAAAAGAATGAAATCGGCCAGGCGCAACCGTTTGCACCATTAAGACAGGCCCTTCAGCGTGCAAAAGCTGTTCTTTGTATTGAGCGGATTTAGGCACCCAATAGCAGGTTAAACTGCCGGCTAAAATCATCACAGCTACCCCTAGCCCTAGACTGGTTGTTGCTAATTTTTGCCAAGGCACGCCACAAGCCAACATGACCGGAATTTCATTATCAGTAAAGAAACGACTAAAACAAAGCAAAATAGATAAGAAAAGTCCGACGGGTAATAAAAAGGCTAATAAGTCTGGAATTTGAAATAAGATCACTTCTAACAAAACATTAGAGGGAACATTTCCGGATGCAGCCTGCGCGACTAAACGCACAAACTTATTACTAATAGCAATAAGTAGTATAACTAATATTACCGCAAGAAAAGTATGAGCAATTTCTTTAACAAGGTAGCGCCTCAATATCATCGCCACTCTCCATTGCCATACTTCATTGATTTCTTAAATAGATTAATATGCATCCTCTAGCTCTTCCATGGGAGATAAGAGAGTGGATAATTTACAACGGTAGGTAGATAATTAGCTTTTTTCATGGTAATCATCAATTATACTCATTGCAGTTCAAGATGCGAAGCATCAATTTCAGTACAGCGCCTATATTTGGAAGATAATATCGCAAAAGTAAGACAAACAACTCTCCGGAGCACTTATGGAATTTCATGTTAAAAGCGGCCAGCCAGAAAAACAGCGAACTAACTGCTTAATCGTACCTATCTTTGAAGCCCGCCGACTCGGCATCACCGCTGAAAAGATTGATAAGCAATGCGAAGGTTTTTTAACAACTCTCGCACGCAAAGGAGATTTAGAAGGCAAACTAGGACAAACCTTGCTTTTAATGCATTTACCTGGCTTGTCAACTGAACGTCTCCTTCTCGTCGGGTGCGGTCGTGAAGGTGAACTCAACGAGCAGTCCTTTACCGAGATAGTGAATAAAGTCATCAGCACACTAAATGATTCAGGCGCCCTAGAGGGTATTTTCTGTTTATCAGAAATTCCTGTTAAAAATCGTGATATTGCCTGGAAAATTCGACAAACCATTCAAATACTTCACCAAGCGCAATATCGATTTGAAGACTTTAAAAGCAAAAAAACAACATTAAAGCGCTCGCTAAGACGATTAATATTCATGGTCGCTTCTCGTCGAGATGCCGTTGCTGCAGAAAATGCTGTTCGTGAAGGGCTAGCGATTACACACGGTATGGAATTAGCAAAAGACCTTGCCAATACGCCGCCTAATATTTGCACACCCACCTACCTCGCAGATAAAGCGAAAAAATTTGCAAAATCGCACCCCAAAATCAGCACTGCCGTTCTAGAAGAAAAAGATATGGCCGCCCTTGGCATGGGATCGTTCTTGTCTGTTACTCAAGGTAGTAACCTTGCAGCAAAATTGATCACCATGGAATACCGTGGTGGTAAAAAAGATTTAAAACCGATTGTATTTGTAGGTAAAGGGATCACATTCGATACTGGCGGCAATAGCATCAAAGTTCCTCCTCATATGATTGGTATGAAATACGACATGTGTGGGGCTGCCACCGTTTTTGGGGTACTTGCTGCCGCTGCGGAACTTGAACTGCCACTCAATATCGTTGGCGTTATCCCTTCTTGCGAAAATATGCCAGGCCCCAGTGCCACTCGCCCAGAAGATATTGTCACCAGCATGTCAGGCTTAACCATTGAAATCCTTAACACCGATGCCGAAGGGAGACTGATTCTGGCCGATGCGCTTACCTATTGTGAACGCTACCACCCTCAAGTGGTAATTGATATAGCCACATTAACTGGCGCTTGCATGTTAGCATTAGGACCTTATGCCAGCGGTTTAATGAGTAACAATGATGCACTGGCTGATAGCTTATTCAAAGCAGGGACGCAAAGCAGCGATAAAGTCTGGCAATTGCCGCTGTGGGATGAATATCACGATGCATTAAAATCTGATTTTGCTGATATTTCGAATGTTCCTATCGCCGATATTGGTGCAAGAACCATCGTTGCTGGCTGTTTCCTCGCTAAATTTGCTCAAAAATTCCCTTGGGCACATCTGGATGTAGCAAACACCGCCACCCTCGCAACAGGTCGCGGTGCAACCGGACGTCCTATCCCGATGCTAGTGCAATATTTGCTAAACCGAAGTAATGAGCTTTAACAATGACTATAGATAAAATTTACCAGCCACTAGAACTAGAAAAAAAATGGTACCAGCAATGGGAAAGCGCCGGCTATTTTAGCCCTAAGCAAGCTTCAACACCTTATTGCATTATGCTGCCTCCACCAAATGTAACGGGTACGTTACACATGGGACATGCATTTCAAGATACCATCATGGATGCTTTAATCCGTTACCATCGAATGAAAGGTCATCAAACGCTATGGCAAGGCGGGACCGATCATGCTGGTATCGCTACCCAAATGGTGGTAGAGCGCCAGCTACAATCACAAGGTATTTCCAAACATGATTTAGGTCGTGAAGCATTCACGCAAAAAGTTTGGCAATGGAAAGAACAATCCGGTAATACTATCAGTCGTCAAATGCGGCGTCTTGGTGCTTCTGTCGATTGGGATCGCGAACGTTTCACCATGGATGAAGGCCTTTCTGATGCTGTAAAAGAAGTTTTTGTCCGCCTTTACGAGGAAAACCTCATCTACCGCGGAACGAGGCTTGTGAACTGGGATCCCAAGCTCAAAACAGCCGTTTCTGATCTTGAAGTTGAATCAGAAGAAGAATATGGTAATCTCTGGCATATACGCTACCCCATTTTGAATAAAAATGAATATCTTGTTGTTGCAACGACTCGTCCTGAAACTATGCTTGGCGACGTTGCAGTTGCCGTACATCCAGAAGATAGCCGTTATCAGCACCTTATTGGCGAAAAAGTTCAATTGCCACTCACCATGCGGTTAATCCCAATTATTGCTGATGAATATGTTGATCCTGCCTTTGGTACAGGCTGCGTTAAAATTACCCCAGCTCATGACTTTAATGATCATGAGATTGGAAAAAGACATCAACTTGAAATGATCAATATTCTCACTGAAGATGCTACCATCAATAAAAATGCTCCAGAAGCTTACCAAGGGCTGGATCGTTTCAAAGCCAGAGAAAAAATCATCAATGATCTGCAAGAAAATGGATTGTTAGAGAAAATTGAGCCCCATACCCTCAAAGTTCCTCGTAGCGAACGCACCGGTGAAATCGTTGAACCTTACCTCACCGACCAATGGTTTGTGAAAACAAAACCACTAGCCGAAGAAGCCATTAAAGTCGTTGAATCAGGAAAAATTGAATTCGTACCTGCTAATTGGGCTAATAGCTATTTCGAATGGATGAATAACATTCAAGATTGGTGTATTAGCCGCCAGATTTGGTGGGGACATCGCATTCCAGCTTGGTATGATGAAAATGGGCAAGTTTATGTTGGCCGAAATGAAGAAGAAGTACGTCAAAAATACAAGCTTCTCCCTCATGTTACACTTATGCAAGATAAAGATGTCCTTGATACTTGGTTTTCCTCAGCATTATGGCCATTTTCAACACTAGGATGGCCCGAAAATACAGCTGAGTTAAAAAAATACTACCCAACAAACGTGCTAGTAACCGGCTTTGATATTATCTTTTTCTGGGTTGCTCGTATGATTATGATGGGACTCAAATTTATTGGTGATGTGCCTTTTCGCCAGGTATTCGTCACAGGTCTTATTTTAGACTCTCATGGTCAAAAGATGTCGAAATCAAAAGGAAATATATTAGATCCACTTGATCTCATCGATGGCATTGATCTTGAACATTTAGTTGAAAAACGTACCTACGGTCTGATGCAGCCCGGCATGGCAAAGCAAATTGAAAAAATAACGCGTAAAGAATTTCCGCAAGGGATCCCAAGTTTTGGAACCGATGCATTGCGATTTTCACTATGCGCATTTGCTACCACTAATCGCTTTATCCGTTTTGATCTCTCACGCGTTGAAGGATACCGTAATTTTTGTAATAAAATTTGGAATGCTTCACGGTTTGTTTTCATGAATGTTGAAGGAAAAAATCTTGGCGCATCAGAAAATGAACGAGAATATTCTCTTGCTGATCAATGGATTTGGTCTTCCTGGCAGAAAACCAAGCAAGCAATAGAAGAGCATTTCAAAACTTATCGTTTTGATCTGGCAGCACAATGCATTTATGATTTCACCTGGAATCAGTATTGCGATTGGTATCTTGAACTTTCCAAGCCCATTCTTAGCAAAGAAGAAAGCTCGGAGAAACAGCGAGCTGGCACACGTTTCACCCTAGTTGCTATCTTGGAAGAACTGTTAAGGGCAATGCACCCGTTAATGCCCTTTATCACTGAAGAAATATGGCAAAAAACTAAAGGGATTTTAGGCGACAGCTATTTTACCAACGAATCCACTTCTATCATGCTGCAACCTTACCCTGAGGTAGAACAAGCAAAGATAAATATTGCAGCTGAAACAGCAATTAAGCTCATTCAGGATATTATCATTGGAGTGCGTAATATTCGTGGAGAAATGAACTTAAGCCCAAGTAAATTACTAACAGCGCTTTATCGTGCGAAAACAACTGAGGTTTCAAGTATTGTTTCCATCAATCAGCAAATTATCAAGTCTCTAGCTAAATTAGAGCAAATAAACGCTATTGAAGATGAACAATCCCCTCCTCTTTCTGCGCATATTTTAGCGGATAATATAGAAGTGTTTATTCCACTTGAAGGTGCCATTGATGTCGATGCCGAAATTAAGCGTCTTAAAAAAGAGTTGGAAAAACATCAATCTGATTTTGATTTTGCGCAAAAGAAGCTAAACAATCCTAATTTTGTTGATA
Source organism: Gammaproteobacteria bacterium 39-13 (assembly GCA_001898235.1). Lineage (GTDB taxonomy): Bacteria > Pseudomonadota > Gammaproteobacteria > Berkiellales > Berkiellaceae > Berkiella. Next base: position 13,584 of record MKTN01000059.1, on the reverse strand, counting down.
AGGCGAATCCAGACGCTGTTGAAAAAGAGCGCCAGCGCTTTAAAACAGCTGAAGAAGCGATGGGTAAGCTGAGTAAAATGTTGGAAAGTTTAAGTGGAAAATAACCCTGCACAGCTTGAGCTATGCATAACCCTCTCCCTTAACAGGAGAGGGGTTTCTTAAGAAGAAAGTAATCCTGATTCCTTTCGTTGCTCAATTCCTTGCATTGGCAAATAAACCGTGAAAGTGGTTCCCTCACCTTTTTTACTTTGCACGTCTACCCGCCCACCATGCTCTTGAATAATATTATAAGAGATTGATAGTCCTAAGCCTGTTCCTTTTCCAACAGGTTTCGTCGTAAAGAAAGGATCAAATAATTTATCTAAGTGCTCTGGGGAAATCCCTTCTCCCGTATCACTAATACTGACGATAATTTCATCGTTTCTTGCTTCTGTATAAATGATGATCTCGCCTTTATCTTTAATTGCTTGGCCTGCATTGATCAAAATATTTAGAAATACTTGGTTTAGTTGCCTTGGATTACACTGAAGCTGCGGTAATTCACCGTATTGCTTTTGTATATTGCATTTGTATCTTAATTCGCTTCCGATAATCTTTAGGATTAAATCCAAAGATTTATTGATATCTGTATACTCTATTCCACTTTGGTCTGCGTGAGAAAATGATTTCAAGTCAGATACGATATCAGCAATACGCTCCAACCCTACGGAAGACTCAGATATCACCTCAGGAATGGATTCTAACATGCTTAAAATATTGTTTTTTTCACATAAATTTTCCCATTGTTTTTTGGACTCAAAAATTTTATCACCCATGTTTGGCGATATTAAATCAAATCCAATTTTTGCCTGTTCAAATACGTTTTTCAGTACGGAAAAATATTTTCTTAATAGTTCAGTATTACTTATGACAAAGGCAATAGGATTATTAATCTCATGTGCAACCCCAGCGGCCAATTGACCGATTGAGGCTAGCTTTGAATGTTGAAGTAATTGTGACTGCGTTTCTTTTAATTTTTTATGGACAGCCTCTAATTCTTCATAAGATTTTGCAAGGTTATTTTTGGTATAACCCAATTGAGAATTTGCTGCAACCAATTTCATATAAGCCCTGTAAGAGCGTACTGCAGCTGCAGTACGTGCCTTTAATTCTTCTGTTGAAAATGGTTTGCATACATAGTCATCTGCACCAACTTCTAAGGCACTAATAATAGATTCATTTCCAGATTTAGCGGTAATAAGAATAATTGAAGTATGCTGCAAATAAGGATCAGATTTAATTTGCTTGGTGAGTTCATAGCCATCCATGATAGGCATCATGACATCAGATAATATTACTTGCGGACGATGTTTACGGGCATATTCTAAGGCTTCTCTACCATTTTTAGCAAAAACTATTTCATAACTATCTTGAAGCAACGTCCCGATAAAAGCCCGCATATCATCATTATCATCAACTACAAGTACCAAAGGTAATTTCCCACTTTTCCCATCAGAAGGATCCCAATTCTTCTCTTCTATTTTATTAGTAGACACAAAGGATTTCGGACTTAATTTTTTGGAGGATTCAGAAATATTCAGTTGTGTAGCCGACAGTCCAGTATTTTCCTGCAAACGAAGTCGTATGGGTAATGTAACAGTAAATTTACTGCCTTTTCCTACCTCACTTTCTACTCTAACGCTCCCACCCAACAGTTTTGAAAATTCATTAACAATCGCTAAGCCGAGCCCTGTTCCTTCATAAGTTCTATTACTTGATGTATTCACTTGGTGAAATCTTTCAAATAACCTTTCAAGATGAGCTGCAGCAATACCAATACCTGAATCTTCTACAATGATCTGAACGTTAGTTCCTACGATAAGGAGTTGCGCTTCTACACGTCCCCCTTCTGGGGTAAATTTTAATGCATTGCTGACTAAATTAATTAATATTTTTCCAATCATTCTTCTATCAAGAAGCATTTTTGCTTCATCAGGACCTGAAAAAGTCAGTGTAATTTTTCTCTCATTTGCGAGACCTTGTGCATCATCCATCAGCTCCATAATAAGCTTTTTTAAATCGAGCATTTCTTCGTACACAGCAAATTTTCCCGATTCCAACTTAGAAAAATCTAGCACATCATTCACCAACATATATAATCGAAGCGCATTTCTTTGCATGCGACGTAGATCTTCTTTTTGATCAGGCTCTAAAGCAGAAGCTTCATATAAGATCTTCTCTAATGGCCCCATAATGAGCGTCAACGGAGTACGCAATTCATGACTAATATTGGCAATAAAATCAGATTTCAATTTGTCTAATTCAGTTAATTTAGCATTTTTTTCCTCAACCGAGGCTAATGAACGTCGTGCTGAGTCAAGGACAAAATTAATCAACATACATAATTTTTGTATGCTTTCATCGGTGTCTTCAATTTTAATTGTAAAACCAAACTCTCCTTTCACAGCTAAGCATAATTGATCCGCAATATTCTCAATTTGGTTGCGATAAGAATCCAATTGATCATTTAGCGTATCATTATTTTGCATCTTAAGCTCCCAGCTTTGACCATTCAATATGTATTTGACATTCGTCATCCCCTTGCTTTAAACAATGTGTTTCCGCAATTTCTGCTTTATCTTGATAATGATTAATAACACCTTTTGCTAGTGCTTTATATAATCCACAATGATGGTTGTGTGAACGATAATGTGTAATTAGTTTTTTAGGATTATGTGGAAGCTTATCAACAACAAATTTATCGTTAATTGCATCTCGTTCTTTTTTCTCTAGTACACTCGTAGCAAAACAATTATGAATCGTTGGCTGAATCAACAAGAATTCATAAGAATTTTTGGACATATTAAACCAAGTTGGAAAACGTTTAAGTGCATCTTTTATGAAATAGCTCGCATAGATTTCATCTGCTTGTTCAGGTGTCAAATTCAATATTTTCAACGCTGCGGCAAATAATTTTTGCCATTCTTCATCATCATAAACATTATTGATTTGAAACTCTTTGTCAGGTGCCACTCCTGCTTCTTGTTTGATATGAATAAGTACTTCTTCACCAGCGACATCTCGCACCATGTCTAGCAATATTTTTTGTATTAATCCAACCATCTTATCTCCTTGAATACATAGCGCTTACTGTTATAAAGCACAGCCATTTATATCGCAAAAGTTACTTTTATCGGCTGAAGATGAATATCTCTTCTATTCAACAGAAAGGCTATTCTATATATTATTAGACAACTTACAAAAGAAAATAAATACTTGCTGTAATTTTCAGAGAATAACAACCATTAATGAATGTACCATGGATTCTACTGAAAAAATCAAATGAATTTGTGGTGATTTCTGCAGATAATTACAGCTTTTGATAAGTGTCTATTGGATCTAACTTTCTTCATTAACCTTACGTCGCATTTACAACATTAGCATATATGAAACATATGATTTGCACTTAATGAATATTGAACCATTAAAATGTATTCAAAGAGAGAGGAAACTTAGATAGATTTTTATTTTGATTACAAAGTACTATTACTTTTTTCGTAACTGGTAAAATGCTTTGGTATTTTTAAATCCCATACCCAACCGCATTTTTGCAGTATGAGTAGTGCCCATTTACCCATATCAATTTCAAACCAACGATGCCCTAAAAAAGGCATTTGCAAATGACGATGATGATTATTATGCCAACCTTCACCAAACGTCAGCAAAGCTATCAGAAAATGATTGGTACTCTGATCTGCTGTGCCAGTATAAGCTCTTTTTCCAAAACGATGGCAAATAGAATTAATGCTCCATGTCATATGGCAGGTTAAAAACAATCGCAAAAGACCTGCCCAGAGCAACCCCATCCATCCACATAATAACCAAGGTATTAAAAGTCCCAAATTACTATAGTAAAGATAATATTTGGAAACATGCTTTACTTCGGGATCTTTGGGCAACCATTTTCCAAAACGACGAAAATCAGGTTTATAACCATGAAAAATCCATCCGCAATGCGCATGCCAGAACCCTTTCTGATGAGGTGAATGCGGATCATGTTGTTTATCTGCAAAACGGTGATGCTGAATATGTAAGGAAGCCCAGCTGGCAGGACTTCCCTGCATTGCAAAGCTACCTGCAATAAGTAATATTTTTCTCAACCATGGTTTCGCCTGAAAGGCGCGGTGAGTGACTAAACGGTGATACCCTAATGTAATTCCCAAACCCGAGATACAATACATAGTAAACGCACAGAGTATGTCTATTTTTGTCACTTTACCTTGCCAAGCTGTTATAACAGCTAAAGGAACGGCAAAAGGTGTTACAAAAACCAAAAACCAGGCGTAAATATAACTTAGATGCTGTTGACGTCGATTCTGCATAAAATAAATTGTAACATTCTCTTATCAAAAAAACCCATGAAGGTACGCTATGCCACTCGATCCCTCGCTTAAACGTTTAATAGCAAAAGCTTATTTGAATGGGTTTGGTAGCATTCATCAATTTTCTCCCGAGCAAATGCGACGTTACCTAAGCCATCCGAAGCTGAAAGTGCCGCAGGCAAGCTATAAAGATTACACATTGCAAGATGTTTTAACTTTACGATGCTACACCCCTTCTGGCAAGTCGGAAACAGAATTCCTCCCAGTGATTATTTACATTTCTGCGACGGCTTTTGTGATTGATCGCTTAGATGCTAGCAACGATTATTGTAGTTTACTTGCTAATAGCTTACAGATGAAAGTCATTAATGTTGCACATCGGTTAGCACCTGAACATAAATTTCCTCGTTTTTTAAATGATTGTGTCGATAGCGTTAAATGGGTTTTTGAATACGCACATAAACTTAAAATTGATCAAAATAAAATCGGGATATGGGGCGAAAGTTCAGGAGGGAGCATTGCAGCTAGTTGCACGCATGTATTAAGAGATGAAGGGAGCTCCATTTTAAAACACCAAACTCTTTTTTATCCCATGGTCGATTTGGTCACACCTTTTCCCTCAAAATCGCTTTATGCATATGGCTATATGTTAGATAAACCTTTTATAGAATGGCTTGATGCCAGAGGATTTCATCCTGAACAAAATCGGGCGGATCCCTTGGCTTCTCCTTTGCTTAGTGCACATTTTTCTAATCTACCGCCAGCTACGATTATTACCGCTGAATTTGATCCACTGCGTGATGAAGGAGAAGTCTATGCGCAAAAATTACAGCAAGCAAACGTATTGGTAAATGCAAAACGATTCGACGGTATGATCCATGGTTTTATGCGCTTTTATCATAAAGTCGAGGCCGCGAAAGCTGCACTTGACTACGCTTGCGATGCCTTAAAACAAACTTTTGGATACTCAGATACTGAACTGGTGCCTTCTTTGGAATAAACCATTCTTTTTAAATCAAAATTTGACATGAGTCCTCAGAATTGAAATGGATGTCCTCAGGTTTGCTTGGCTGTCCTGGGGTTTAAATTGGCTGTCCTTAGAAAGGCCTATAACATGGCGCAAAATGGCTGTCCTAAGATGCCCATTTTAAGTCATAGCTCCTCTCCCTTGTGGGAAAGGAGCTATTATTACTTTGATGCACCGCCAGTTGCTCCAGGTGAAGCGGTTCCTGGTGTTCCAAGAGGTGTTGTTGGAGTAGCTGTGCCACTAGGTTGAGATGTGGTGGTGGTCGACGCTGCAGGTGTTTGTGTGTTTGTTGAAGGAGTTGTTGCTTCAGGTTGAGGAGTAGCAGAAGCTAAGGAAGCAGTAATACTATGAAATGCAATTCCTACCGGACTTTCCGTACCAGTTACCCGCACAATTTCGGCATTCACATTTAAATTCTGATTAATGGTTTCTGTAGGGCTTTGGTAAGTGACCAAAATAGGAATTTGTACTATCCACGAATAAATTCCATTCGTGTCACCTTCTTTTATCACTTTGCCCTTACCAACTGCAGCAGCAGAAACGTTTAATTTTTTATCTTGAACGGCAATTAAATTTTTAGACTCGTCTAATGCCTTCATATAGGAATCATAACCTTCATTTGTAAAATGACGTCGGATCCCAGTTAAGACTTGAGGGAAATTCTTATAATTATAACTGTAAATTTCCACAATTCCTTTTGTTGCCCAATTGAGAACTTCTTGCGAAGGTAAATTAGATTGATTCAACGGCACAGAGGGAGTTTTGCTTTCCTTCAATTCGCTAATTTCACGCTCAAGCAAACTGAGTCGAACCTCAATTTCTTTCATTCGCATCTGTAATGTTGCCAGCGAAACATCTTCTGCATATATCCCACTGGAGATAAGGGATAACCCTGTCAATAACAATATTTTTCGCATAAATTATCCCTTTTCAAAAAGGTTAAATACTAGCGTCTTGTTGTAACATTCTTACCATATCATCAAAAGATTGTGTCTGATAAAAAAATGTCTTCCATTTAACAATCAATTCATGATTATCTTGATGCCAAGGATGAAAAAAAGGAAGGTAATAGCGTAAATATGGAAGTATTAATTTACGCAAAAAACCTGCTCTCCCCCAACATACCTGAAAAGTTCTTATCCAAAATGATAGTTTGAATATGAGCTTGTCACGTATCACCAAATGCCCAAAGTTATTGAGTAATAGCCCACCTAACATACCAGTGACTAACCACATACCAGCTATGCGAGTGAAATATCCTCCACGCACTTGCTTATATAGATCAAATACAACTGCTTTATGTTCAATTTCTTCAATTGCATGCCAACGCCATAATGCTCTCGTTGAGGGTTCTGCATTATGTAGCCATGTTTTATCACGCAAGATAAGATCAGAAATAATCGCGGTTAAATGTTCAGCTGCAAGCGTTAATGACAAGTGCATCTTGCTCGATAATTTTTCTGATAACCATTTAAATCTTTTTAAATTCCCTTTCTCTAATCTTTTAGTGTCATAGCCTTGGAGCTTAAGGATCTGGTTATAGCGAATGAATTCACCACCGTGTGCGGATTCTTGACCAATAAACCCTTTTAATTGCTCACAAAGCAAAGGGTTACCTGCATTATCTTTGAAAGGAAGTACGCTGGAGATGGCTAAACGTTCAAATGCTGGCGCTAAAATAGCAATAGCATTAAGGATGTGAGTCTTAATAGGACAGTTATCATTCCAATATCTTGGAAGATCTTTAGGTATCTGAAAGCGCAATCGTCTTGGCACGATTGCATTTGAATCCATCAATTTTTCGCCTTCCTTGGCTTAAATGAAAGTTAACTCACCCTTAAAAAATGAGCTGCCTGCTACAAGAACGAAACGAGAACTAGTGTTCTCGCGTTTCTTTAAATTCTAGCTCAGGCCATCGCTCCATGGTCATAGTTAAATTTACATTTGTTGGTGCTAGATAAGCAAGATGCTCAGCACCATCTAATGCCAGATTCATGCTTAGTTTGGTTTTGAATTCAGAAAGTTTCTTTGAGTCCTTACCATAAACCCATCTTGCTGAATTAACTCTAACTTCATCATAGATGCATTCAACGTTATATTCATACTGTAACCGGTAAGCTACAACATCAAACTGCAATACACCCACAGCGCCCATGATAATAAGATTAGAATCCAAAGGCCTGAAAATCTGTGTAGCTCCTTCCTCAGAAAGCTGAATAAGTCCTTTCTGCAAGGCTTTCATCTTTAAAGGATCTTTAGGGCGAACCGCTCTAAAAAGTTCTGGCGCAAAATTAGGGATCCCAATAAATTTGAGTTTTTCCCCTTGAGTAAAAGTATCTCCGATTTGAATCGTGCCATAATTGTGTAAGCCAATAATATCACCCGGCCATGCTTCTTCGACGTGATCGCGCTCACCGGCCATGAACGTCAATGCATTAGAGATCTGTATATCTCGTCCAATACGAACATGATGCATTTTCATGCCTTTACGATAGTTACCAGAACAAACTCGCATGAAGGCAATTCTATCGCGATGAGCAGGATCCATATTGGCCTGGATCTTAAATACAAAGCCACTAAAATTCTTTTCCTGCGGTAAAATCTCTCGTTCTTCAGTCAGACGAGATTGTGGCTTAGGCGCATAATCTGCTAATGCATCTAAGATTTCGCTGACACCAAAGTTATTCAAGGCAGAGCCAAAATAAACTGGTGTTAATTTACCTTCTAAGAAAGCTTGATGATCATAAGCGTGGCTTGCTCCTTTCACGAGTTCTAATTGCTCACGAAAATCTTTAATAATGTCGCCACACTTCTCATCTAATATAGGATTATCAAGACCTTGGATGGTTTCAGGTGTCTGTACAACATGCCCTTTTCCAGGCTCAAATAAAAACACGCAATCCAATAAAAGATGGTACACACCCTTAAACAACTTCCCCATACCAATGGGCCAAGTCATCGGTGCACATTGAATGTTTAATATTTTTTCAACTTCATCTAAAAGTTCGATGGGATCTCGGCTATCTCGATCAAGCTTATTAATGAAGGTAATGATCGGCGTATCGCGCAGGCGGCACACTTCCATTAATTTGATGGTACGCGACTCAACCCCTTTTACCGCATCAATCACCATTAAGGCAGAATCAACAGCAGTCAAGGTGCGATAGGTATCTTCTGAGAAGTCCTCATGGCCAGGCGTATCTAGCAAATTGATAATAGCATCACGATAAGGAAACTGCATCACAGAAGTCGTGACAGAAATTCCCCGCTGTTGTTCTAGTGCCATCCAGTCTGAAGTCGCATGACGTTGTGCTTTACGTCCTTTCACCGTACCAGCAAGCTTAATCGCTCCTCCGAAAAGCAATAGCTTTTCAGTTAACGTGGTTTTCCCGGCATCTGGGTGAGAAATAATAGCAAACGTGCGACGTCGAGCTATTTCACTTTCTAAGCTAGACATCTACCCTCTCAAATACAACCTAATGATTTAGAATGGCATTACTATCATATTGCCTAAAATCTAGCAAACTACTTGGATCGTGGCGAAATCATGATAAAGTGTACACCCGTTATAATAGGCTAGTTCTAAATAGTTGATAAGCACTTAAAGAGGAGCAGTAAATGACCAATCCGGCTAAGGATTCTAAAGGGGATCCGAAGGGACACCATTCAAAGGAAGATCATCATAGCTTACATCTTATTCCTCTATTTGTCTGTGTCGCACTGGGCTTGATTGGTTGGTTTTGCCCCCATCCTGAAGCAATTACGTCACAAGGCTGGCATCTTTTAATTATTTTCGTCGTCACTATTTTAGGCCTCATTATAAAGCCATTGCCCATGGGCGCGGTTGCGATGATAGCTGTTGTGGTTGCCGTGATGACAAAAACCATCACAATGAAGCAAGCGTTTGCTGGTTTTAGCAATGACGTAGTCTGGCTTGTCGTCTTCGCTTTGTTTATTGCTAAAGGGTTTAACGTCACGGGTTTGGATAAACGTATTGCTTACTTTTTTACCGCATTACTAGGCAGAAAAACATTAGGCTTAAGTTATGGTTTAATGGTAACAGATTTGATACTCGCACCCGCTTTACCTAGCGTGACAGGTCGTTCAGCAGGTATTGTTTATCCCATCCTTCAAGGGATAGCGGCTTCTTATAAAAGCTTCCCGCATTCGGAATCTGCCCGCAAAATAGGGGCTTTTTTAACTGTGACTGCATTTCAAGTCACCGTTATCACCTCAACCATGTTTATGACGGCAATGGCCGCAAATCCTATTTTGCAAAGTTTGACCCATAAGGAAAACCTCCCGTTATCCTGGGCAAATTGGGCCATGGCTGCCATCGTACCCGGGATCCTCAGCTTAATTATTATTCCTTGGTTTATTTATAAAATTTATCCACCAGAAATAAAGGAAACCCCAAATGCGCAAAGCATCGCTTCTGCTGAGTTAAAAGCCCTTGGCAAAATGCGTTTTGGAGAATGGATCATGGCATTGACCGTGGTCACCTTGCTTACACTCTGGATATTTGGAAAAGAATTAGGCGTAGAAGTCGTTATTGCAGCTTTAATTGGCTTAACGATTTTACTCGTCACGGGCGTGTTGGAATGGAAATCACTCGTCAGGATCCATGATGCATGGGAAACTTTTGTTTGGTTCTGCGTGCTTATTATGTTGGCTGGGTTTCTCAAAGATTATGGTGTTTTGACTTGGTTCACTGAAAATGTCCAAGGCCATTTCACAGGGCTTCACTGGAAATATGCGTTTCCTCTGCTTGCTTTAATTTACTTTTACTCCCATTATTTCTTTGCAAGCTCTACGGCACATGTTACCTCTATGTACCCTGCGTTTTTAGGATTAGCATTGGCTTTAGGTACTCCCCCCATGCTTGCCGTGTTTATTCTGATATTTTTCAGTAATTTATTTGGTGGATTGACTCATTACAGCCTAGCACCAGCACCTCTTCTTTATGGAGTTGGTTACGTTGATATCAAAGACTGGTGGAAAATAGGCTTCTTGACGAGTGTTATTAACATCGTCATTTGGTCGACGATAGGTGTGGTTTGGTGGAAATTTCTCGGTTTTTGGTAAAAGAGAAAGGGGTTTTATACCCCTTTCTTATGCAAAATGTTGACCGCCTTATCACAAGCCCCTAATATGCTTGTTTAATTTTTTTCCCCACAGTCTCAAGGTGTTTGAGTTTTAAGAGGATACGATGGCTACTTTAAATCTTACAATTCCAGATGATATTTTTGCTGAGCTTTCCATCATAGCTACACAACTAAAACAAACGCCTGAACAAGCTGTTCTTTTAGCTTTAAACCATCTCTTACAAACCAGCACTGTTGAAAATGCCATTGAAGGGATTGCCCGCATAGAAGATGGCGAAACATTGGTTGATTTCCCAGAATTGCAAGATGAGCTAGGTATTGAGATTAAATTCCATCCAGATGCTATGGATGAATTAGAATCGGTAGAAGAAGAAGATCAAATCGAAATTCTAGAACAACTCATCACGCGCATTTCTTCTGAAGAAGAAGATGAGATTGAAAATACACTTGATCTTGTTCTTAAAGAAGAGGAAGAAAATCAAGTCGTACTCTCTGGATTTGATTTTGGCGACATTATTTACCAACTCGGTCAAAACATGATCATCTATCACATCGCTTTAAATGAAGCAGAAAAAGGCGAAGACGAGGATGAAGATGATGAAGACGAGGACGATTTAGATGATGAAGATGTAGATGACGAAGAAGCCGAAACCGATAACGAAGTAAAAATGTAAGTAAACTTTTCCCCCGTTTCAGCATGAATGAGACGGGGGTTCTCTCACATCTTCTCTAACTCTTGCATTACCTGCCAAGCACGCTTTTTAGCAGAAACATCTCTCAATAATTCTTGTATTGTAGGAAGAACACCCATTGAAATCCGTCTATCATCGATAGATAAAACATGGGGATTTGCCGGCAAACGCACTAATTTTTGACTAAGAGTATGACCATATAACAATATTTTTTCTGGTTGAATTTCCCTTATTCTCTGATAAAAAAATGCCGTTACTTGGTGGATGTCCTCTAGTTTTTCAATTCGAGTTTCTTCAGATGGCCAACTAAGCGCTTGCAACATTCTGCTAACAAGCTGTTGGCCTTCGCTATTAAGTGTCTCGCCAATAATGAGCAAATAGGGGTATTTAGCTCCAGCCCTTTCAACGGCTTGGCGCATTTGCCAAGTCGTTATCCCCATGATCTGCAAACAATACTGCTTTCGCTGCGTTAGATTCATGCTACGTGCCGTTTAGATTTTCGCCATGCTAGATAGCGTCGTCGAGCAGACATGAATGGACCAGACAAAACATAAAGTGAAAAGCCAACCAACAATACCAATGGCGGATAAATCGAGACGCAGACAAAAATAATTAAAAAGGCCAATACTGCCACAAAAGGGACGTGCCCTTTTAAATCAATATCTTTGAAACTGTAATAACGGAAACTGCTTACCATCAACGCACCAGTAATAAGTGTGACAATAGCAGCTAGAACCCAAAGCTTTTGCCCTGGCACACCATAATCATGGGCCACCCAAACCATACCAGCTACCAAGCCCGCGGCAGAAGGACAAGGTAAACCTTGAAAATAACGTTTATCCTCTACTCCAATACGAGAGTTAAAGCGAGCTAATCGTAATGCTGTCGCTGCTGCAAAGAAAAAGGCAACAAGCCAACCTGGTTTACCAAGGCTTGCAAGCCCCCAGCTATAAACCACTAATGAGGGAGCAATTCCAAAGGAAACAATGTCTGCCAAACTATCATATTCAGCGCCAAATGCGCTTTGAGTATTTGTCAGTCGGGCAACTCTTCCATCTAGCCCATCCATAACCATTGCAATAAACACTGCAATAGCGGCTTTTTCGAAATCATCTCGCATTGCTGCAACAATAGCGTAAAATCCAGCAAATAAACCGGACGTTGTAAATAGGTTTGGTAAGAGATAAATCCCTTTGCTTCGATGAACTTCGACATGCTCTGAAGACTTTTGTTTAGACATCATTTAATTCAATTCTCTCTCTAAGGACTGGATCCTATCATAGTCAATTTTAGTAACGCTGAAAATACACTTATTTGGTTAAATATCCAATTTATGTGCGAAGCAGCAAATTAGTCGTTATACTACTATTTATTAGATAACTGCAGTATACCCTGAATATTGGTGTATGTACTGAGGTATGTACTTAAATGTACTTAGGACATCCAACGCTATATCAGGGACATCCAAAAGAATCCATGTATGGGCAAAGAAAAAAAGCCGAAAATTGTTATCCATGGGGTTACAGAGGAAGGTAAAACCTTTCGCCCTTCAGATTGGGCAGAACGAGTCAGTGGAAATTTATCCACATTCAAAAACCATCGTATTTATTATTCCCCCATGCTGAGGCCTTCATATGAAGGAGGGAATCGCTGTGTTGTACTTGATCCACAATTGAAAGAAACCAACCCTGAGCTCTACCAACATATTCTAAATTTTGCTAAATCCAATAAACTCAAAATCTGTGGTGAAGAAGAATTGCTTCCCGAAAAGAAAGAGGTACGTCAAGATGACTTATAAAATGCTCATCTTATCGCTCTGCCTTGGGTTCCATTTATCAGCTCAAGCCACAATTTATAAGTGGCAAGATGCAAATGGCGAAACTCACTACTCTTCTACCCCGCCCGATAATTCTAATGTAACAACCATTCAACCACAGACGAAACCTTCTAGCTCGGCAGAACAAGAGCGTGCGCGAATGAAAAAAATTCAATCTGATTTGCAAAAAACACAAGAACAAGAAGCTGCAGCAAAAGACAAGACAAAAAAAGAAGCTGAGGAACAAAGATTACGCGCTATCAATTGTGATCGAGCCCAAACTCACCTTGCAGCAATTGAATCAAGACCAAGAATAAGAATGCAATATTCTCAAGGAACAGAATTATTAACGCCAGAACAAAGAGATGAAGAAATAAAAAAAACAAAAGAAGATATCGAAAAATATTGCTCTCCCCCTAAACAAACAACTCCGTAACATGTAAAAAGGACAGCCATTTTACTTAAGATGGATGTCCTCTTGGTTACCAAGAGTTAAAGGACACCCATATCAGTTATTGCTGCTACTGAAACAATGAGAATTTGTTGAAAATCACTTGCTGCTAGTCATTTTTTTGGTAAAAAT